>JAEYWD010000049.1 GCA_023429135.1 Bacteroidota bacterium
TTTTTTAACATATTTTCACGCCGCCAAAAAAAATTCTGTTTGATTAACCCAGGGCGCCGCTTCGCTTTGCCCTGGGCTGAGTTATCCAAGGCCTTCAGCCTTAAAAAACATAAAATCAAATCTACATATCTATGCAACATAGCCACTATGGACTATCGACTATTTTGTCTTTACTGACGTCCGAGGTCTGCCCACTGTCGACTTTTTCCTTCATTCCTCCTACTTAACCCCATGCTCTTTAAAAAATGTAACGTATCGCGAATCAATTTTCAGAATGTGATTAATCAGCCAGTCTTTTAAAAAGTTAATAATATCCAGCGATACCGTTGCATCCCCACTCTCAAATTCATTGGCAAAATTCTTGATTTTTTCAACAAATTTCTGATGCTGTTGTATGTGCTGAGGTGTATCCTTATAAGCAAACTCTTTGAAATACTTCTCCTCATTGCCAAAATGGTAAACAGTATAATCAATCAGCTCTTTCAGATTTTTCCTGATTTCCTTTTTATTATTGGTTGATCCGAATGCAGCGTAAAGCTTGTTAATAATATCTACCAGCACTTTATGCTGATCGTCAATCTCTCTGATTCCAATACAGAAATTGGGGCCCCATTCAATTAGCTTACCCGAACGTTCATGCCCCTTTGCTCCTTTTTTTGCTACTTTGAAAAAGCTGATCACTTCTTTTAATTGTTCAGCCTGACCCGAAAATTCTTCGGCACTTGTTGCCAGTTCTTCCGAAGCGGCAGCGTTCTGCTGGGTTACTTCGTTCATTTTCTGCACGGCGGTGTTAATCTGTTCGGCACCGGTAGAAAGTTCATCACTGGATGCAGCAATTTCCTTTACCATTCGCGACGATTTTTCAAATTCGCTGGCAAGCTGTTCGGCAAGTTTCTCAGTATTTTCTGTGATTTTAACGGTCGATCGAGAGAGGGCTATTATTTCGTCGGCGGCCTGACGGCTGTTTTCGGCCAGCTTACGTACTTCGGAGGCAACAACTGCGAAACCTCTTCCCTGTTCGCCTGCACGCGAGGCCTCTACTGCTGCATTTAAAGCAAGGATATTTGTTTGATAGGCTATATCGTTGATGATAGCAACTTTTTGAGAAATATTCCGGATGGCAGCCAACGTTTCCTTGCTGGAAGATGCCATTTCGTGCATTTTAACTCCGGCTTCGGTAAACACTTTATCACCAAGTTTTGCGTTCTCGGCATTCTGCTGGATATTGGCGGCCATCTGCTCTATCGACGACGATACCTCCTCTGCCGACGCAGCCTGTTCTGAGGCTCCCTGTGAAAGCATTTGTGAAGCATCGCTTATCTGAGCACTTCCCTGAACAATACTGTCGGTACCCAGAGTTATCTCCTTCATAATTCTGGCAAGATTGTCGTTCATACGGTTGAACGATCCGGTTAACGAACCAATTTCATCATTGGCAACTATTTTTATTTTTTCTCCAAGCATCCCGTTCGACATATCCATAAACACCGGCAAGATATTCCGTACGGGCATGGATACAAATTTTCTGATGATGAAAATGCTGGAAACAATAAGAAGTATGATGGTAAAAATTATAATTACATAAATTGTGTTACTGATACTCTCTCTTTTTCTGCTGATATTAAGGATGGCATGCGACAAATCAATATTTGCATTCAGCATTTCGGCCGAAAGCCTGTAAATGTTTTTCAGGCTTTGTTGCACGGTTTCATGGTCCGGAGAAGTGACTCCTTCTGTGTTTTGCCTGTAAGTCTTCCAGGTATTCCCCGCCCGATCAACTATTGCAGGTATCCTGGAATAGATTCCTCGCAGGTTATAGGTTTTGTCCAAATAGTTCCATTGCCCGCCATTTTTAATTATTGCCAGATTATTTTCGTGCTGCTGAACAAGAGTTTTTAGCTTATCTCGCGCTCCCGATTCTCCTCTTGCAACAGCCTCGCTGTAATATGCTATTTGTTGCGACAACACTTTATTTTCATTAGATACATCAGCCAATAAGTGCGTTTTTTCACTGCGTCCTGCAAAATAAAAAATCAGATCCAGAGATGTTAAGAATAACAACAATGTAAATAAGGAACCAATTTTCCAGTTAATAGATAAGTCACGAAATCTGTTGAATGTCATATTGGAATAAGTCAATAAGGTTTTTCAATTAACAATTAATTGAAATTACTAAAAAAAGCGGGAACAATTCATGTCAAAATATATTTTCTTTACATTTTGAATTATAAAGCCTAAAATTCATTATAAACTGACATTTCATGGATTACATGCATCTTATCGGGACAGTAGCATTTTTAAATTTGCTTGCTGCCATGAGTCCCGGACCCGACTTTGTAATGGCGGTTAAAAACTCACTTGTATATTCCCGCCGAACCGGTATATACACCGCAATAGGAATAGGTTTGGGAATTGGCGTACACATTCTTTACTGTGCGGCTGGTATAGGGTACATTATCTCAAAATCGGTTCTGGTATTCAACATAATTAAATATTTGGGAGCAGCTTACCTCATTTACATGGGTGTCATGAGTTTCCTTTCAAAAGGAACCAATATAGATTTAGAAAGTACAAAGACATTAAAGGACAAAACACGTTTTGAAGCGCTAAAAACAGGATTTCTCACGAATGTGCTTAACCCTAAAGCTACCTTATTCTTTCTGGGACTGTTCACTTTTGTGGTGAAACCCGATACTCCTCTCTCAATTATTGCTGTCCTTGCCTTGATAATGATTTTTACTGCTATCGGCTGGTTTACTATTGTAGCCATATTCTTTACTCAAAACAGGGTTCAAAAAGCATTTGCCAAAGCCGAAAAATACTTCAACAGGTTTTTTGGAAGTTTGCTGGTATTATTAGGTATAAAGATAATTTTTACGAAATAGCTAAAAATCAAAAGAGCCCCGTGATACCGGAGCTCTTAGAATTAAAGTGTATGTTGTTGCAAACTTATACGAGTTTAACATTTACTGCATTTAATCCTTTTCTTCCTTCTTGAAGATCGAATGTTACTTCGTCATCTTCTCTGATTTCGTCTACAAGACCAGATACATGAACGAAATATTCTTTACC
>JAEYWD010000061.1 GCA_023429135.1 Bacteroidota bacterium
ATGTAAACTATTTTAAAGCATTTACTCAATTTAAAGACCTCCAGGAGCTAACATACCGGATTCTTTCTAACAATGACGTCTATTATGGGACTATGAAAACGAATCTACATTATTATACAACATAGCCTCAACGATCAATTTACATTCACTTTAAATCAGATAAAACAAGAATAGATAAAATCATTAAGCAACTTTCATTAAAGCAATTTAGCAGTTCTGACTATCATGATTGGGATTTATATAACGAATTTGTGACATATAAAGAGGTTGAAAAGAATTTAAAGTGGTGGCAACCAAAAAACGTAAAGAAGAATAGATACAAAGGTGACATTTATTATAGAGATGAAAACAATGAAATTAGGCTACAAATTGACAATGAAAAAGATGTTTTTATTATAGTTGAATGTATATGATGAGATTAAAAATGCCCAGCTGCTAATAAATAGGAGCTCAAGTGGTCGGCACGACCCAGCTTGAGCTCCCGGTTGAAACGAAATCCATTTTTCAATCGGAGCACCAGCGTCTATGTATTTATCGGGGTGGGTATACTTTTCTTCAGTTGAGATTTTCTTGTTGGTTTTTGATTTTCCGTGTCATCCAAACCTGGGTTTCTTGCTTTTTAACTCTTACAGGTTTATTTGGCAGTGCTTTTTTATTCAATTTCTGCTCATTTTCGGTTCTTTGGGCAAAGCACAGCCCTTTCCCGCAAAACAGGCGGGATTATTGGTGATGCAATCAGGCGGTTTTATAGTTGGAAAACACTGCTGAAGGCGATCGTATCCGGGGGAAGATTTCGATTGTGGTCATTTGTCCCTGTTTGCAATGGGGGCACAAGTATACATCAACTCCGGTAAGCCTTAACAACCGCTGCTGTGGCGTTTCCTCCATACGGATAACGATTTTCTTTACGGCCTGTTTTCGGGCCAATGACTTGTAACGGCTTCCATAAATACCATAATACCGGATCTTCACAAAACGGTGCGGCAGGATATGCATAGCAAACCGCCGCAAAAACTCCACGCCCGTGAGTGTAACAGCTTTTTGCCGTGCACCGTCCCTGTAATCACCGGATGGGCAAATTACCTTAAGCATGCCTGCTCCAAAAGTACATTTTATAAACTGGACAGGATACTGTGGCGAAACATCTGGAATTGGGCGCGAAAAAGACACAACAACCTTGGATACACGAAAATTGCTTCGCTAATATTTATGAGTATCGGTAAACGAAAGTGGCAATTCTTTGGAAAGTTCAACAATGGCAAAATCATTCTGTTGCGTATGTTTGGATACTTCCACATAAAACGTCACAAGCTCATTTGCGGCAAAGCCAACCCATTTGATCCACATTCGGATGCATATTTTGCAAAAAGAAAATGTTGTAGAATTTTAACCTGAATTTTCGTATTTTGTCGGGTGGAATTAATCCGCCTTTAGAGAGCTTGAGCCGTATGAGGTGAACTGAACGAAGTGGTCTCACGACCAAAGGGAGTAAACTATCACGTACGGTTCTTAGGGACAAGGGCGGAGTAATCCGCATAAGTTACCTGACAAAGAGAATGAAAGCAAAGATTCTAATGCCCAAAATTGGCATCCTGATCGTTTATGGTCTCTTAATAAGCCCGATAATTTTGGCTGGATTATATTCACTTTCGTTTAAATGGTTTCTTGACTTTGATTTTTATCTTGTAACAATATATATCCTTTTGATTATTATAGGTATTAAAGCTTTTCTTATCGATAGAAGATATCGGACTGGATTAAAAAAGTACATAATTATTACTATTACTTTAATGACTATATATGTACTTATTTCTTATCCTCTAAGAGATTGGATGATAAGAAAAAGTGAAGAACAAGGCGAAAAAATAGGACTTTTAATCCAAAAATATAAAGATGAGAAAGGTTTTTATCCTGACAACTTGAGCTCAGATTTTTTTTCAGGTGTTCCTAAAAGATCATACATTGGTACTAAATTTAATTATGAAAAGCACATATCTTCTGGCAGTACCACAACTTGTTATATAAGTTATTTTTCATTCGGAGGATACTGGGGTAGTTATAATATTGACAATAAAACCTGGAATTATTATGCCTAAAGAAGCACATGCTGGCAATCGAGTAGACCGTCCTTGAGTACAGCATATTGCGCATTGAGGTTTGGCCGAAAGCCATAACTGTAGTCTTCGAATTCCATCTCGAATTTAATAGCCAACACCTGACCTACGGCTTGTTGAAGCATGCGGTCGAAAAACATAAAATTTAAAACAATATGAAATAATTAACCTTTCCCCCTTCTCCCCGATTCCCCAAAATTTGTAAATTGTGCAAAATAAAACCATTAAAAACCCAAAGTCTGCTAATACCTTATGCATTCCGCTCCAATAACGTTCAGCCATCCCTACTTCTGGAAAATGAAAAACTCTGGTTGTTATGATATGAGGATTATATTACCAATTGGTGTGGCAGTTTAAATACCATCGCGGAATGGTAGAATTGATAGAATTTATAAACAAATTTCAGCAACTGGATAGTGAAACAGAGGATGCTATTAAGAGACTTTTTATCGAAGAAACATATAAAAAAGATGAATATTTAGTTGAATCAGGAAAAGTATGTTCCAAGGTATTCTTCATTAAAACGGGCTTTGTTCGTAGATTTTTTTATAACGATGATCAAGACGTAACAATCTGGTTTTATGGTCTAAGGCAAATGACAACTTCCATGCCCAGTTTTTTTGAACAAAAACCTGCTTATGAGTACTTACAAGCCTGTGAAGAAACTGTTGTTTTATCACTTTCTTTTCCCTGTGAACAAAAGCTTTTAGAAGAATATCCATTATTTGCGAAATTTCATTTGAAACAATTACGGCATTATCTTGCTGGAGTTGATGAAGTCAACTATAGACTCAAGTTAATGACAGCAAAGGAAAAATATATGATGATGCAGGCATTGGTTCCTGAAATTATGCAAAAAGCAAAGTTGAAACACATAGCCTCGTTTTTAGATGTTAGTCAGGAAACTTTAAGTCGCATCAGGGCATCAATTATTTGACCTAATGTCAAAAGAAATGTTTACTTTTTGTTCCACATTTGGATTTAAATTCTAATAAATCTCAATGCAATGAAAATAGCTATTATCATTAACGGAACGAGAGGAGATGTACAACCCATGCTAGCTTTGGCTAACGGGCTTTTTAAAAACGGACATCGGATAATCTTTTGTGCGCCACCCGAAAATGAAGAATTGGTAAAAAAATATAATTGCCCTTTTGTGGCATTTGGTCCGAATTATAAAGAACTTTTCAAACTAAATGCGCAAATGAAAGGTGGAGCAACTAAATCACCTTCTCCTAAGGAAATGAAAAAAGAAACTGAAAACCAAATAAATCTTCTTCCCGAATTACTAAAAGGAGCTGATTTGGTATTGGGAGTAGGATTTGTTTTAGGAGTGCATACCGTTGCCGACATATTGAAAGTTCCTTACCGATTTGTTATTTTTTATCCGATACTTTTAGGGACTAGTAAAACAGATCCTTTTTTAAATCGTGTGTTATTTGGGTTTGGTAAGTCAATGACAAATATGGTGATGAAAAGTTTTATTAATAAAAAACGTGCTGGCATTGGACTACAGCCAATCAAAGATGTTTGGTCAAACTGGATGGGCGACCATGTTATTGTTGCTTGTGATAAAGAATTGAACGCAGTTCGTGAGGACGTTTCGTTCAACTTCACTCAAACTGGATTTTTGTTACTTCCTTCACAAACCGGATTACCTGAGAATCTGGAAAAATTTCTTAATTCCGGGAAACCACCTGTATTTATCGGATTTGGCAGCAATCCAGTATCACGACCTGAAAAATATAGCCAGATTTTTGGTGAGGTTTCAAAAGCAACCAGTCAACGATTGATAGTTTCCAAAGGCTGGGCTGATTTGCCCGAGAATAATACTTCTGATGTTTTGTATGTTGACGAAGTACCTTTTGACTTACTTTTCCCTCGGTTGGCAGCAGTAGTTTACCACGGAGGAACAGGAACAATGGCATCAGCAGCAAGAGCAGGAATCCCACAAGTTGCATTTCCATTTATGGCAGACCAGTTTGAAAATCGCAAACAAATTGTAAAATTAGGATTAGGACCAAATGCTTGTGATTTCAAAAAAATATCAGCATCTGCTCTAATATCTGCAATTAATGAGTGTGTTACCAATGAGAAATACAAGATAAATGCCCGGGAGATTTCACAGAAACTTCAAAACTCAAATGGATTAGAATTAACTATTGGACTAATTGAAAATGAATTTAAAATTAAAACGTTTTATAATAATTAGCCAGAAATAACCATAGATTCATGAAATACACACTTTTGATTAAAGCATGACTTAGCATCCTGATAATATTAGGGCTAGTTGGATGTAAAACCTACTATATTCCCATTGATAGTTTTAAAACTCAATTCAAAGGGATTGATTCTACAAAACTCAGATTAGTTAATACACGTGGACCTTTTGGCGATGTTGTTGAATATTTGGCAAACCCAATAGATTATATAAAATGTGTTGATAAGGATAATAATCCAGTTGAATTAAAGAATAGTCCATCAATTGAGATTCGAATTACTGAAAAGAACAATAAACGGACAATTTACTATTTTGATCGGGTTCATCTGCAAGATACTTTGATTATTGGGGATCGATCCAGATTTCTGGGATTTAGAAAGGGCGTCTCGATTAAAAATGTCAAATTGATTGAAGTACAAGACGGACATAAAAAGTTCAAGTATGTTGACAAAAGATAAACGCAAAGAACCGCCAACCTTACCCCCAAAGACAACTCATACATAAGGTTTGATATTTAATTATTTAACATATGAAAAGATTCTTGATTTTTATTTATATCGTTTTAGCGGGTATTTTGATTTTTTCTTGTAAAAATCATTCTCAAAACAACCTCCAGGTTACAAACGATCCAATTGATTTATACTTTGACAGCCTGCGCTCGGTAATGCTGGGAAAAGAGTTTGGTAATCTTGTTTTTACCGATAGTTTAAACCAACAATTCGATTTAAAATCACTCAAAGGAAATGTGGTGGCCATAAATATCTGGGCATTTGGATGCAAACCTTGTATGGAAGAAATGCCAAAGCTTAATCAGTTAGTTGATAAATATGATAATCAACCTGTTAAATTTCTTTCATTGATAGGTGCCGGCGAAAAATTGGATTTTAAGGATACTGCTTTTGTGAGATTGTTTAATCATATCAATTTCAAATATAAAACAGTGTGGACCGACCGGGGGTTAAATGAATTATTTAATTTTCAGTTTATATTTCCCCAACACATTATCCTTGATAAAGAGGGGCTGGTAATAGATTATTTTGCAGGACCACAAACAGAAAGGTTGGATAGTATGATTAACCTTTATAAATAAAGGCAGCAAATCAAACTGCATAAAGTAATGAAGAACCCATTAACGGGGAAAGAAATGGTTTTGTAAACACGCAGCCACATCAGGCCAGTGAAACAATGAAAAGTAAACAATACTCCGGAATATGACATTCAAGAAAAGCCTGCTGATCCTTGTCTTTATCAGTATGATTCCCCTACTAAAAGGATACAATTCCAGTGTTTCAAGAATATTTGAAATCATCCTTAATAACCTTTCGCTTAATAACGCTCAAATTCAACTATTTGATATGTTATTCGCTCTGGGATTTGCCATGGGCAGTCTCCTGGGAGGGATAGGAATCGATTTATGGAATCCTAAAAAACTTGTAGTTTACAGTATTTTGTCAATAGTAATACCTAGTGGAATAATACAGTTTTGGGATATTACAGCTTTAATTATAGGTCATCACGTTATCTTGGGATTTTCTCTGGGTTTACTGATGGTGCTGTTCCAGATTTATTTGTTCGAAATGGTTCCAACTTATCATAAAGGTAAATTCCTGGTATTATTCTTTTTAGCAGGAAGTATTGGAGGGTTTAGTTTTTATGCATTGCAGCCCGTTTTCTCAATTGAAGGCAATCTTTCGGACTTAAAATATGGTTTAACACAACTTCCTTTTGCTGTTTTGCCTTTACTTGTTTTATTGATCATCAGACATATTCCCCATAAACTATATCCCAACCATTTAAAGGATGGCGGCTTGAAGCGTGTGTTCTTAGGGAACAAAAAATTCATTCCGGTTATACTGGTCTTACTGTCGACCATGGCGGTATTTGGAAATGCTGGCGTGTATTTTTTTGCAACCTCGCACCTGGTATCTGAAAATAGGCTGGAATGGATCTGGACAATAACTTCATTAAGTGGTACATTGGGTTCTGTCTTAGGTATTTTTTTGATAGATAGTGTTGGGCGCAAAAAACTATTTCTCTTTGGCTGTAAAGCATTAATTGGTGTTTCTTTAGTTAACTCATTTGTATTCCTGTTTTTGAGCAACTTCTATGTAGTATTTGGCTTGGTAAGCCTTTATTTCTTTTTGTTTTCTCTTACAATTGGCATGTCGATAAGGATCATTGTGTTGGAGTATCTGCCATCAGGATACCGTGGCAGGGGATTAATTATATATTCTATTGTGAGCTGGATACCCCTTGTTTTAAACAGGGTTTACATTAATTTACTGGATGTGAAGTCCGCATATACCCTTTCAATCTCTTCGTTTGTATTATTTGGAATAATTATAACCGGTTACCTGATTGCCCGCAAGTATTTGATTGATACAAAGGGAATGACTTTAGATGAAATTGAATCGGCAATAACCATTAAAAACCAGGCCTGATGATTAGGATATTATGGTGCCCCAGAAATTGAAAACTATATAAAGTAAGAAAGGATTAGTGTTCTGGCGAAGGCATTCCATAGAATTTTGAGCTTTTATCGATATTCTTGGTTAGCCCAGGTTTTGGTTATACCTAATCAACATATTTACAAACTAAAAATCAATATATTTACAATCACAACTAAAATCTAATGATCATGGAATATCAACCAAATCCCGCATTATCGTTATTGCCACTTCTTTTAATTTCGATACCAGTTGCAATTATGGCATATGTTTTAGCCAAAGAGAAAGGCAAAAATGTTCCTTTGTGGACCGTATTAAGCTGCATACCATTGGTGAATATATTTACCCTGTGGTATCTTGTTGGCACCCCAAGCAAAAAAATTGAAGAAAAGTTGGACAAAATACTTGAGATTTTAAGAAATAAGGAGAATCAGAAATAGAAGTGTATTTACTGACCATTAAAGCTAAAAAATGGAAAGATTTCTAACAGCAAAACATTGGCAGATTTTTATGTTAACATTCGGACTGCCTTTTATGATTGAAATTATCGCAATGCCTTTTATGATTTTTGGGAATAATCCCATGATGGTAGTGAAAATCATGCCTTTAATTATGATTTTATTTTTAGCAGGATATTTTGGCTGGTTTTGGGCAATAGCAGTTAACCTTCAGCGGATACTGCCAGACGATTTAAAGCTCAGCACAGCCAAATTCAAAATTTTCATGCTACTTCCGGTTATCTATATTTTAATTTTCTTTGTTTTTCTGGATTCAGCAATAAACGGCTCATTTGAGAATGAAAGTAGTACATTTCCGGCGATGTTCGCCTTGATTTTTCCGCTCCATTTATTTTCAATGTTTTGCATTTTTTATTGTTTATACTTTGTAGCAAAAGTTTTTAAGACTGCCGAATTAGTAAGAAAGGTTACTTTTTCCGATTTCGCCGGAGAGTTCTTTTTGATTTGGTTTTTCCCGATAGGAATTTGGGTCATCCAACCAAAGATTAATAAAATGATTGAAAGTAAAGGGGTAACAAACCTAAATGAAGAAACTGAATGAAGCGCTTTTATATGAAAAGAATAAGTTTTATTCCCATACTCGTAATAATCATTTCTTTTTTAGCTTTCAAATTATCGGAAGATCCGGTAATTGTCAGCTTTACGGCCGATCCAAAAACTCAAAATATTGAACTGTTCTGGAAAGATGATAAAGGCGAAAACCTTAAGAGCTTTCAAAACCTAAAAACCTACGTAGAAAGCAAACAGCAACACTTACAGTTTGCCATGAATGGAGGAATGTTCAACGTAGACTTCTCCCCCAAAGGTCTTTTTATTCAAAAGAAAAATATGATTGTTCCTTTGGATACTTCATCGGGTATGGGTAATTTTTATTTAAAGCCCAACGGTGTATTTTATTTAACAACCTCTAATGTGCCGGTCGTATGCCAAACATCCGAATTTAAGTTTACCGGCCAGATAAAATACGCAACACAATCGGGGCCTATGTTGGTTATCAATGGATGCATTAATCCTGAATTCAGAAAAGGTTCTACAAATCTGAATATCAGAAACGGAGTAGGAATATTGCCCAATTCTAAAATTATATTTGCGATATCCAAAAAAGAGATCAGTTTTTATGAGTTCGCCTATTTTTTTAAGGAATTAGGGTGTAAAAACGCATTATACCTGGACGGGTTTGTTTCGCGAATGTATTTACCCGAAAAAAAAACAGATCCAAACAGATGGAAATTTTGGCGTTATAATAGGTATAACCATTCCAAAATAAAACCTTCAGCTAAGCTGAATTTAATTCAGCTTGGAACCAAACATCAATCCATAACAGAATAAACATGGAGTTTTTTACAAATCGCTTACATATAAGGCCGGTAAAAATTGAAGACAAAAAGCCAATGTTCAAATATCGCTCCGATCCCGAAACCAATAAGTATTTGAGTTTAATCCCGGAATCAGAAGAGGATATCGTTGAGTTTATTCAAAAAACATCCAGCAATATAAATATTCCGGGAACCTGGTTTCAATTTGTGGTTATTGAACAAAATTCGAACCTGCTTATAGGCGATATTGGGATTCACTTCTTGGAAAGTGATCCTGAAAACAACCAAGTTGAGATTGGTTATACCTTGGATAAGCATTTTCGCGGAAAAGGATACGCCACCGAAGCATTAACGGCCATTATTGATTTCCTTATCACCGGTTTGCATAAAAAGCGGATAACTGCATCAATAGATCCAACAAACTCTGATTCGATCAGACTAATTGAACGATTAGGGTTCAGAAAAGAAGCGTATCTTGAAAAAAGCTTATTTTTTCAAGGGAAATGGGTCGACGATGTAATTTATGCCCTAAGTGCCAATGAGTGGAACGAGAGACATAAACCCAGAAGACAATAACAATATAACAATGAAAATCTACAGAGCAATATTGGAACTCTGCCGATGGCGGACAGACTCAACAAGGTTCCGGCATATTTAGTGTCAAATACTGACAATGTTACAATCCTTTTTCTGAAGGCTGTAGGCGTTCCATTTTTTTTGAAAAGAATATCCATGTGAATGTTGGCGGCACGACCGTTTCCCATCAAAGCAATGTAGCCGACATCGCAGCAAGAGGAAACGTTCCATTTTTGTATAAAAGGATTTATTTACTTTTATTCCTCTACCTCGACATCAACTCATATTTTGAACTTATCTCAACTATCCATACTTTTGGCCCCTCAAAACTAAACTTGTATATGAAAAAACGCCGTAGAGGTAGTTTAATAATTATAACTGTCATCTTTATCATCGTTGTCTACTTTATCATCTCGCATTTCACTGCTATTGACAAGATGCGGTACCCCATTCACGGGATTGATGTATCGAAACATACCGGCAAGGTCGATTTTAAAAAGTTAAAGGATAAACACGAAAAAAAAATAGGATTTGTTTACATCAAAGCATCGGAAGGCCGGAGGCTGGTGGATAATAAATTTGAAACCAATTACATTAATGCACGCAAAAATAAAATCCCTACCGGCGCTTATCACTTTTTCAGGTTTAACGTTACCGGCAAGGAACAGGCCGAAAACTTTCTGCGCTGCATACGTGGTAAGAAATTCGATTTACCACTGGTGCTCGATGTTGAAGAATGGAAAAACTACCGTGGCACGGAAGCCAGTGTAATTATCTCCGAAATACGGTCGTTTGTGAAGATTGTCGAAAAAAGAAGAGGTGGCAAAATTGTATTTTACACCAACGAAAGCGGGTATTATAAATACATCCACAACAATTTCGACCGGAAAATATGGATATGTTCCTTTAACAGGAAGCCCGAGATAGGCGGCGACTGGGTATTCTGGCAATATTCGCATACAACGAAACTCCATGGCGCCGATGGCTGGATTGATATGAATGCCTTCCGTGGCTCGAAGGAGGATTGGAAAGAGTTTCTGGAGGAGAATTAAACATTGTTCAACCTCAAATAAAAAGAATTCCGGACAACTTAATCACTCGCCACCGGCTCTTTTCTCAAAACCGACAGCTTTACTGTTCCCGTTTTCTTACGGCATGCTGTTTAGCTTCCTCAGGCAAAAGCGTAACATTAACTCCTCCTAAAACAACCGGAACGTTACGGCTACGGTAATAATCAGCAATTTCGTAACCACGGATACAAGTACCAGTTAACAAGCTTATAGCCACAAGTTCAACATTATCGCGGATGGGATTCTGACCAATACTCTCATCGGCAATGCTGATGTCAAAATCCAGTTCTTCGGGAACGAGAGCTGCCAAAGCAGTGGCTGTGAGTGGAGCCTCACGAAACGATCGTGAATAAGAGCCGATTCTAATACGGTGAATTCGACCGTCGGGTAGAACTATTAGCAAGCGTTTTTTCAAAGTAGGTTCGTTTTATAAGATAATTAAATGTAGTAAATTATCTTTATAAGGAGAGGAAAAGTAAATAAAACCACCCTGTATAAACGCAAAAAGCTCCGCAAATGCGAAGCTTTAAGTACCCGGGGCGGGAATTGAACCCGCACGACCATCACTGGCCACAGGATTTTAAGTCCTGCGTGTCTACCAATTCCACCACCCGGGCGGAAGGTTTTTATTTTTCAAATTTTAAACAAGAACCTGAAAAAAAAGGGCTACCTAAACTAGACGCCCTTATTTGGAGCGGAAGACGGGACTCGGACCCGCGACCCTAACCTTGGCAAGGTTATGCTCTACCAACTGAGCTACTTCCGCATTTTTTACTGTCCCTCCAACTTCAACTGCTTTGCAGTACTCAATTGTAACCGTCAGTAATTTTTTGGTGGTGCAAATATATCTAAAAAATCATTCCTGCAAACAGGGTAATTAATTTTTTTTGAAAATTTTCTTCATAAGCAATCACCCGAAGAGACGTATTGGCGCTCAATACGACTGAAAATCAGAAAAATAATTTCAAATAATTATATGTAACCGGCATTGAAAAAAACTGATTATCGGTTTGATTACAGTCAGGAACACTTGCCTTTTAAAGGCTCTTAATAATTTTGTCCGAAAAGCAACAGATTCTTCACTTCGTTCAGAATGACAATAAGTAGATGATATTTGGTGGAGGGGGGGGTTTTTTGGGGGGGGGGGGGGCAATGAACAGAGCCCC
>JAEYWD010000072.1 GCA_023429135.1 Bacteroidota bacterium
GTTACCCGGAAAGACAGGCCTTATATCCGGTTTCTGTTCGTCTTATCAAACTTTTGCTTTCAGCTGCCTTCAGATCCCAGGTCACCCTGAGCACCCTTGCTTTGCGCTAAAGAATTCCGGTCATCACGGCTCCTTCGGGACTTGGGATTTCTCCCGCACCCTTTAGAATTGCAACATGCCCGGCACACTAAACATGTAATCCCTCTGGGATTAAGATAAATACAACCTTTAAACGACTAAAGATGGCAGATACTTTTTAACAAATTTACATCCATTCAGTTTTTGCTGTACAAAACCGAAATTCTCTTATTCAACCCGCCTGGGAGGAAGAATTATTCAAATACATTACCGGGATTATACAAAATAAAGGTCAAAAAATGCTGACCATTAACGGCACATCAGACCATGTTTATTTTTTAATTGGAATGAAGCCTACCTGCTGTTTATCCGATTTGATGAGAGAAATAAAAAAGTCATCAAATACATTCATTAAAGAAAAAAAACTTACCCAATTCAACTTTCAATGGCAGGAAGGTTTCGGGGCATTTTCTTATAGCCATTCACAGTTAACAGATGTAATTCAGTACATTGAAAAGCAAAAAGAGCATCATAAAAAGAGAACATTTAAGGAAGAGTATCTTGCTTTCTTAAATGCCTTTGAAATAGAATTTAAAAATGAGTATTTGTTCAAATGGATTTATGAATGAAACCAACCTGTGCAGGATCGCTCTATCAAGCTTCAAATTTCAATAATTATAAATAGTCTCATAAATTAATGAAGTTTGTATTCCCGACTTCGGAGAAGTCGTATGTTTATAGAAATAATGTATTGACGATAAGATACGACCCTGGCCAGGGTCGCACATACCCCACCTTTACTTAACAAATAATCCCTTAGGGGCTTAAAAAAATTCTCCCTCACTACTCAATCTGGTTTTTTCCAGTGTAAAAAAGAATGTTGTGCCTTTGCCAATACCTTCCGAATGGAACCAGATAACTCCTCCGTGGACTTCTACAATGCGTTTTATTAACGCAAGGCCAATGCCTGTACCCTCGGTGCTTACATCCAGCTTTTCGAATAATCCGAATATTTTGTGATGATACTTGGGATCAATCCCCAGACCGTTATCCCTTACAAACAAAACAACCTGGTTATCCTTATCTGTAAAAGAACCAATCTCGACTTGAGGCTGGGGCTGGTTTCCTGTAAATTTTGCGGCATTGTCGAGCAAATTCTGATAGAGTTGTATCAAACGTTCGCTATGTCCATAGAGCATAACCGATGGACCTGTAAAGCTAACCAGAACATTCTTCTGTGACAAACGGCCTGCTACCATTTCCATAGCCGATCGGACAATTTCTTTCAAACTTACATACGTTTTCGGGATTTCTTTCCGCCCAATTCTCGATAGTTCCAATAACTCATCAAGAAGTTTCCCCATGCGGTCCACCGCATTCTGGATAAAGGTAATATCTTTATTCTGCGCTTCGGTATCGTTTGCTGCTATATCTTCCTTTAAAAAGGATGTGAAGGATTTAATTGTTACCAGAGGACTTTTTAAATCGTGCGAAACAGTGTAGATAAACCTCGTTAGTTCATCATTTTTTTGCTTAAGCTCCTGTTCAACTCTTTTCTGCTCGGTGATATCTTCCAGCACTGTAGCAAACTGACCTTTTTTTGGGGAAATTACATTTACGACAAAATACCGGTTTAACGTTGAAAGGTTGGCTTCGAATTTAAGTGGCTCACGGGTTTGGGCTACATGTATAAAATTTTGGCGGTTCGTGTTCTCGCTGTTTTCGAAAAGGTTAAGAGCATCCAGCTCAGAATTGGGGGATGTGGATTCCTTGAATGCAGGATTTGCATCAATTACTCTGATTTCTGCTTGTTGTTCGGCTTCTTCATCAATTTCGTACAAAGCCACTCCTTCGGTAATATTTTCGAATAACGACCGGAACTTCTCTTCGCTTTCTTTTACAGCTTCTTCAGCATTTTTACGATCGGTAATATCGGCTACAATGCCCGACATACGCAATGGTTTCCCTTCTGCACTGTATTTTACCCGTCCGCGGGGTCCAATCCAACGAACTGAACCATCGGGCCACACAATTTTAGCGTCATACTCCAACATGCCTGTTTCGATGGCACGGGCAACTGCGTCGCGCACTGTTTTATGATATTCTGGCAGAATATGCTTAACGGAAATTTCGTACGACCACACCGGTTGGGGCTCAGTGTATCCAAATATTTGATCATGCCGCAGAGAATGAATTGCAACACCGGTTTCGATATCAAAATCCCATGTACCAAGGTCGGCGGCCTCAATTACTGTACGGTAACGTTCTTCACTTTTTTGAAGTTCTTCCATTATTCTTCTTCTTTCGGTTATGTCCTGCCATCCCATAACTGCGCCCGTGATATTCCCATCGATATTTCTGATCGGAGCCGACTGGCACAAAATCGGTACCATAGTGCCATTGTTAATAATGATGAACCACTCTTCATTTTTAATAACTTCTCCGGATTTTACCGATCGGTATAATGGCAATTCGTGGGTTTGAGCCGGTGTAACGCCGTCCATATGATAAACTTTCCATTTTGCAGCATGCTCTGGGGCCGGAATACCCAAACTTTCTTCAGCAGGCATTCCTGTTAGCTCTTCGCCGTACTTACTTATCATCCGGATGGTAACATCAGGAGCATCGGCAATGGTAATTCCCATGGGAACATATTTCATTAAAGCCGTAAGAATATTCTTTCCTTGTTCGGCTATCTTAAGGGTTTCCTTAAGTTTTTCTTCGGTATTTTTCCGCTCCGAAATATCTTTTACAGTACCGATAGAACGAATGTATTCACCACGTTCATTGCGGATAGCCGATATTGAAATGTGCACCCAAAGCAGGTTCCCGTCTTTTTTTGAATATCGTTTTTCATAATTCAATATGTTTGTTTCGCCTTTTGAAACAGTTTCATATAAATATTTGGTGTGTTCCCTGTCTTCGGATGCTGTAATTTCCAGAATTGATTTATTTAGCAATTCCTCCGTGGTGTAGCCAAGAATTTCGCAAACCCGGTCGTTAACCATAATGAACCGGTTTTGATTGTCGAGTTCGACGATACCAATGGCAGCATTATCGAAGATACCTTTTAATCGTTGCTCGTTTTTCCGGAGACTTTCTTCACTTTGAATTTTCTCGTCAATATCGGTACTTGTCCCGAACCACATAGTGATTTTGCCCTTATTGTCAAATACAGGAACCATCCGGGTAAGAAACCACCGGTATTCTCCGGTTTTACTGCGCATCTGGTAAGTTTCTTCCCATACATTTCCATTTTGAACAGAGTTCAGGTAATTATCGAATATATGGCTGCTCTGATCGGGATGATTCACCAGCAGATGGCCGCCATTTTGCATTTGATCAAGATTAATACCTGTATAATCGTACCAGCGCTTATTAAACCAAACCGGCATACCGGCAGGATCCGAAATCCATACCATTTGGGAAATATTGTCGGCCAGCAGCCGAAGTCTTTCCTCACTTTCGCGGAGGGCCTGCTCTGTCTTCTTCCTTTCAGAGATATCTTCAATTGTTCCAATCGAATTGAGATGTTTACCACTGGAGTCGTAAACCCCTGAAACTGTAACATGGACCCATATGGCAGAACCATCCCGTTTGATGTAACGTTTTTCGTAGTCGTGAACTTTTACTTCTCCTTTATGGATCTTATCATTAATAACATCGCTTTCGCTCCTGTCTTCGGGAGCTGTTATGTCATGAACATTTTTACCAAGAAGCTCAGATTTTTCGAATTCCAGCATTTCGCAAATCCTGTTATTAGCATTGATAAACATGTCTTGCGGGTCTACTTCAACTATGCCAATGGCAGCATTATTAAAGGTTGCACGCAGACGCTGTTCGTTCTCCTTTAGTGTGGCTTCAGCTTGTTTACGTTCCCTTATATCAATTCCAATCCCTATTTGAACACCATTTTCCAGCAGTATATTTGCCCAGGAGCTCATCAGTTTTGTACCACTTTTTGTGGTCATTTCCCATTCTTTCCAGCCCGACTCAAGCGATTGCATATATTCGACCACTTCCTGGCGGTAGACAGGATCAGGATATACCTTTTCGATAAAGTTTCCATCAGCAGCATCATCTTCGGTCCAACCGGTGAGTCTTTTTAATTCGGTGTTAAACCTGAAATTCTGAAGCATTGGATCGTAAATCGTAATCATAACCGGGATATTGTTAAAAATTCCTTCGAACAATTCACGTTCACGTGCCAGCTTTTCTTCGGTTCGTTTTATTCCCGAAATATCGTTACCAATGGCGAGAATCTCCGAAAAATCACCTTGCTCGTCGGTAATAACCCTGTTGGCCCAGTTCACCCAAACATGCTCTCCATTTTTTCGTATGTTTTCATTTTCGAATTGCAAATAATTCTCCGGTGAACTAATAATATCCTCTACCAGATTACTTAAAATCCTTCCCGAATTTTCGGTTAAAGGAATTAACATCCGCACGTCGCTACCAATCATTTCACTGTAACTGTAACCGAAAAACCGAAGAGCATATTCGTTCGCGTAAAGCAAGGTACCGTTCATATCCCATCGTATAATAATACTATTGGCCGATTCGACCAATTGACGGTAAAGCTTTTCACTTCTTTTTAGATCTTCAGGAGAAATACCAGAGGAGGTATTGTCCGAATCGCCCGGAGAAGAAGAAAAACCGGATGCGCTAATCTGAATGTTATGTTCGCTGTAAAGGTCGTCCAGCTCTTTCTGAAGCTTTAGGATATCCTTCTTTATCTCTGAAATCTTAATTTCGTGTGATTTTTCGCGCAATTTCATAAATCTGGCGTTTGGAGTGATTTAGGTCGAATATCTGATTTTCTTATATAACCAACTACTTTTAAATTTGTCAAAGTTGTAATCAAAATGATTTGTTTTTACCTATATAATAGTTTTATCAAATGGACATAATTGAAGCAGAATACAAACTTTTTAGAACGGTGGCCCGGGTTTTCTCTCCAGAATATAAGTTTGAAGAATCATGGATGATAACAGGTATGTGGCGTGAAGCGAGCGAAAAAATAATACAATTATTAAGAAACAAGGTCAGTTTAACTCCTTTTTTCCTCAGACAGGCAGGAATTCCTTCGTTTGGTTTTCCTTTTAAAACAGCATATGTTTCGTACCGGGAAAGTATTGCCGATAAGCATGCGACGTATTACCAGCAAAGATTTCATGCAACCGAAGTAGATGAAATTATAACACTGAGAAAATATCTTTTTGGTGAAGATGCAAATTTCAGCGCTGTTCACAGGAATTACAACCTGCTGAATACTTTTAATTTACGGCATTTACTCAACGAAGAAGTTATAAAACTATCGAATGGCGAAACACGAAAAGCAACTATTTTAAAAGCTTTGTTATCGAATCCGCAAGTACTTATTCTCGATAATCCGTTCGCAGGCATCGATCAGAACACTGTACCTGAACTCGATAAACTCCTGCATCATCTGGTGGCCGATGGATTAAACCTAATTCTGCTAGGCAATTCAGAAGTTCCTGCTCTGGTTGCGCATGTTTTATGGATAAATTCTCCCGAAGAAGTGGAAGTTTTTTCACCCAGGGAATACAAAGCAAAGTTAAGAACAGCAAAAGCTGATCAAAATCTGCTTTTTAATATTGAACTACCGGCTGTTACCGGAATAAGTTCCGAAGATATTGTTAAACTCAACAAAGTTTCGGTAAGTTATGGCGAAAAACATGTGCTAAAAAATATCGATTGGTGTATTAAATCCGGAGAAAAATGGATTTTAAAAGGCAACAATGGAGCTGGTAAATCGACCTTACTGAGCTTAATTTATGCGGATCACCCTCAGTCGTACGCTAATGATATTGAACTATTTGGCAGGAAAAGAGGCAGCGGTGAATCCATTTGGGACATTAAGGAGAAAATGTCGCTTTATTCGCCTGAGTTGTGTCATTATTTCGACAAGTCTGTAACCTGCAGGGAAGCGCTTTTTAGCGGAATCTATTTTCACCCTTTTAAAAAGGGAATAAAAAATAAGGAACTTGAGGACTTTGCTCAAAAGCTCTTTCTTTTGTTTTTCAGCAAAGACCAGCTCGATATTCCTCTTAACCATTTATCGGGTGTTCATCAACGTTTGGTTTTGTTTTTACGAACGCTGGCATGTAATGCACCTTTGATACTACTTGATGAACCTTTTCAGGGATTTGATGCTGAATTGACTGCAAAATGCAAACAACTCACTGAGGTTTGCTGCCGGGATAAAACTTTAATATTTGTAAGTCACAATCCGGATGATTTGCCGGGGTTTATTAGCCGGATTTTCAGGCTGGAGAGCGGTAAAGGTAAAATAGGTTTTAGGCCGTAGGGAAATATAAACTCATATTACAGAATCACTTTATTCGATTCCTGTAAAATCAATGGTTCTACCCAAATTATTTTATCATCCTTTTCCGATTCATATTTTCTGAAAATAAAATTCTCGGTTTTTGCTATGGAAAGATCGTCATTCAGCAAATCGAACTTAGCTTTTTTAAATTCGTCGAGGATTTTCTTTTCGATATTTGTATCAATCCGGGGATTAATATCAAGATCTACTCTTTCGGTGTTGTTATCGAGTGCTATAAATAACCCTCTTTCACAATTTTCAAAACATGCATGAACTTCCATGGCTTTAGTTTTAAGTTAACCTGAAATATAATCTTTAAATTCCCAGTAAACCTGATTCCCTTTGTAATCGGGAATAATGCTGCCTTCGTTAAAAATAAAGGTAATAGACGGGCAGTCCTGCACTTCCCATATTCCAGTAACTGGACACTTTTCGCCTGTTTTTGCTTTCATAACCACTTTTTCAAAAGAAGTCAAATAGTATTCCTTTAATTTTGGTTTATAAATCACTTTGTAGGTACATTCAATAAATCAACAATATACAAACTGTAAAATTGGAATTAATTAATCTAAACGGTTCATCGCCAAATACGGTTCGTGGAAAAAATTCAACAGATCTTTAATTCTCAATAGTTATAGATATAAAAAACAACTCTTCCGTCAAGCTAAGTACTTGATCCATGCTGCTAAATATATATTTCTCAGAAAACATAAAATTGGCAGACCTGTTGTCTTTTTACTGAACAATTAATTACTTCTTAAACTTAAAACTTATTGATTATGAGCCACGAAAATTATCAAAATTGCATTGACGCATGTCAGGAATGTGCTATAGAATGTCTTCATTGTGCAAATGCATGTTTGCAGGAAGAAAATGTAAAAATGATGGCCCACTGTATTAAGCTGGACCAGGAGTGTGCCCGGATTTGCAATTTAGCTGCCGAATTTATGGCCGGCGGAAGCGAATTTGTAAACGAAGTTTGTATGGTGTGTGCTAACATATGTGATGCCTGCGCCGAAGAATGCCGCAGCCATGCAGAGATGGAACATTGCCAGCGCTGCGCACAGGCTTGCAGCATGTGCGCAGAAGAATGCCGCAAAATGGTGCACCAATTTGCCTGATTTTATGCCAAAAGCGTTGAAAGCGGTTACACAATCGTTATGTAAGAAGAAATAAGGTTCCCATAACGAAAGAACCTTATTTCTAATTGTATCTGAGAAATCTTTACAGTCCTGTTTTTATCAGATTGTAAAAAATGATGTATACTCAGCCAGTTTTTCACTGTGAGTATCCACATTGTGCGCTGTATTAGCCAATTCTTCGGAAGAAGTTGCACTCATTTGTGACGAGTTATTGAGCTGCTGAATAGATAAATTGATTTGAGAAGCCCCGGCATTTTGTTCCAGAGAAGCCATACTTATTTCGTTAATAAGCGTTCCCGATTTTTGGATCCGAGGAACAATTTCCTCGATAATCTGGTTTGTTTCTCCTGTAATTGTCAAGCTTTGACGGGAAAGGTTCTGAATTTCCTCCGAAGCAATTTTACTCTTCTCAGCCAAACGGCGCACTTCTGTTGCAACCACAGCAAAACCCTTACCGTGATCTCCTGCCCTTGCCGCTTCTACAGCGGCATTCAGCGCCAGAATGTTGGTCTGGAAAGCAATATCATTTATGATGCTAATTTTTTCAGCTATGTTATTTACGGCTAACAGACTTTCTTCCGATTTTTGGAGGATAGCTTTAATCTGCTCTCCGATAATTTTCGATTCGTTCTCAGTTTCTTTCGCATTATTTGCGTTCTGCTGAATACTGGAGGCAATTTCTTCCATAGAAGCCGAAATCTCCTGGATAGCTGCGGCCTGGTTAGCAATAATATGTGATAATTGCTGCGAGTTGTCGTTTATTTCTTTGCCGGCAACTTTCAATTCATTAGATACTCCAACAATGTTTCCAATGGAGCTTTTCATCTGACCTGATAAATTCTTTACAGCATTCGAAATTCTGCCGAACTCGTTGTTTTCCTCCAGTTCTTTTTCATTTATTTCCACGGTGAGATCTCCTTGTGAAATCAAATCGAGCTTTTCAGAGATTTTTTGCAGTGGATTTTTAATAATTCTCAGCATAATGAAAAATGCTGCGAAGATTCCCGCCCAGCAAAATGGCAATCCCCACCAGATATGATGAAGGCCCTTGGCTCCCAGAATAAAAGTCACCAACGGCATGGTTTCGAATATTATCAGCATTACCATTCCGATTTTAAAGATGATTGTTTTTTTAAACAACATCTTCATTGCAATCCAATAGATTGGGATAAGTCCAAGAAGGACCAATTCAAAAATTAAAGTGCTATCCATAACGATTTTAAAGTGAGATTTTGATTTTCGTTTTAATGTTCTATGAAGTTAATGCTTAGCATAACCGCAGAAGTAAGACTTTATACTTATTTTAAATCAACCTAAAGGATGATTTTGAGGTCATCCTTATTGCTGATCCATTTATAAATAAAATAAAAACGAATTCGGGCGAGAGGGATTAATTAAACTTCTGCTAACTTTCTTATACGGCTGAGGGATTCGGGTTTTATGCCCAGGTAAGAGGCTATATATTTGAGAGGAATGCGTTGTGCCCATTGGGGATGATCTTTCAGAAAGTTCGAATACCGATATGGCGCCAATTGGTTCAATAATGCAGCTTCACGTTGCTCTTTATATAAAAATATCTGTTCAACATATAAGCGTCCAAATCTTTCCCAAACTTTATAATTGTCGAACAGATAGTTGAGCTGTTCCCGCGTAATCTCCAGGATTTCACTTTTCTCAACTGCTGCAATATAAAACAGGGCAGGCTTATGACTCACAAAGCTGTAAAGTGAGCCGGTAAATTGGCCTTCGGTCTGAAAATCCTTACAGCGTTCTTCTCCATTCACAAAATGAAACATGCGGAAACAACCCTGACTTATATAATAGATTTTATGCGAAACTTGACCCTGGGAGAGCAGTAATTCATTCTTTTTAACCTGTCGCTGGCTAAATCGTGAATAAAATGCAGTCCATTCTTCAACTGTTGGATGAACAAACCGGTTTACTGTATTGTAAAAGTTCAGTTCCTGACCTTCCATAACCTGATTTCTTATTTCTTCAAAACAAGTAATGCCATTAAAAGTTAAAACAGAAGTTACAGGTTAAAATTTTAACTAGTTGGCGTTTATTGATCTATGTTAAGCTAATCCGGTATTTCGACCAGTAATTTTGTCAATATAAAAATTAAGCCAAATGAAAATAATACACATTGCAGCTATGGAGCTGTTTACCATTTACATTCTGTGGAATGTAATCAGGATGTGGTTAAAAAAGCCACCCCTAAAGTATAAGATTATTCGGCTTTCGGCATTTATATTAGGCGGAGCAGGGATAGTTGCTGGTATTTACCTGTTTGTACACTATTACCATTTTCATTCTCCTTTGTGGCTGCAGGTAAAGTTTTTTCTGGTTGTTGTTTCCCTGTTAACGGGATTTATAGGGAGTATGAGGCAAAACAAATGGTTGCTTCTGGGCTCCTTTTTTATGAATGTGAGTGTAATTGTAATTGCAAATCTTAAATTTTAACTAAACTGGTATGAAAAGAACAGAATTAAGTATTAAAGTATGGAGTATTTATCTATTCGTTTTAGGATTCTCAATGGTTATTATGCCATCGGCGACTGTTGGTATGTTTGGATATCTAAACACAGGAGAACTCTGGATGAGGTTCGTAGGTATACTGTCGGTTGTACTTGCCATGTTTTACATGCAAATTGCGCGGTATCACCTCCATGAAATGTATACCTGGAAAATTGCCGGTCATATTTTCGGGATGGTATGCATGGTAAGCTTTTTGGCAAGTGGCATTGCCGACGGACGAATTGTAGGCACCATTACCATAGAACTACTTGCATGTTTATGGACTGCATTTGCATTAAAGGTCGATAAAAAGAAAGAGAAGGTTATAGCTTAGTTTAGGAAATCAAAGTTTCCTCCATTTCCAATGCATTGATAAAGTGGATCTGGAGGAAACTTCTGGTTTAGAACAGGCATAAAAATTCTCCTACCTTGAAATTCCGGTGTTCTGATAATAATAGGGGACTGTTTTCTGTCTGAAAAAGAAAAGTCCGGCCATCACTATTCCAGCACTGAGCAAAAACGTTACCGAAATGCTTACATATTCAGCCACATATCCCATAATTACCATCCCTGCTCCCATTCCAATATCCAGGCAGGTATAGAGTGTGGAATTTGCAGCACCCCGCCGCATTGGATTGGCTAAATTATTAATCATGGCCTGGAAGATAGGAAATACAACCCCAATTCCAAATCCCATTATTAAAGCAGAAGCATAAAAACCGGCAGCATTTTTAAAAATAACGAGGGTTAAAAATCCCAATATCAGCAAACTTAAGCACACAGTAAGAATATTGAGTGGACCATGCTTATCGAAAGCTTTCCCCGATGTGAAGCGGGAAATACCAATTCCAACCGAAAAAACAAGGAAGAAAAGAGAGGTATTTTGAATACCTATCTCCTTGCCATATAAAGCTATAAACGACAACAAACCTCCGTAGGTCGACATGATAATTAGCAAATTCAGAGATGGCAGAACTGCTTTTCTGTCGAACAAATTATGAAGTGATAAATTGACAGGCGCTCCCATTTTTAAACGTGGAAATTTCATCCACCACGCACATAGCAGACTTATAAGACTTACAATAATTCCTGCCGAGAACATAGCGGTGTAACCAAACTTATGTTGAAGAAATATACCCAGCACAGGACCGGTTGACATTCCCAACGTGGTGGAAAGAGCAAAATAACCGATACCTTCTCCCCTCTTTTTAGCCGGAATAATATCGACTGCGATAGTCGAACCTGAGATGGTTGTTATTCCCCAGGTTAAGCCCTGAAGAAAGCGGAGGGCGATCAAAGCAACTATGCTTGCCGCAACAAGGTAACCACTGAAAAAAAGCGAATATAAAGCCAGTGAAAGAAGAAAAACAGTGCGGCGGCCAAACCTGTCAAGCGCAAAACCGCCAAAGGGCCTCACGAGAATAGAAGCAACTGTAAAAGCTGCAAGTACGATACCTACTTCATTTTTACCTGCATGCAGACTGGTTACCAGGTAAACCGGTAAAGTGGAGATAATGGCATAATAAGTAATACACATTAAAAAATTGGAAGCAGTGAGTAAAATAAAATTTCTGCTCCATATTTTGGTTTTCATGGTTCCAGGTGATGGAATAAAATGCGAAGATAGGCTTTTCGGGTGAAAAATGTTTCTCTCCATAGAGTACCTCATAAAAACGGCCGTAAATTCATGTTTACAGCCGCTTTCTAACATCGCCTTTGAAATTTTATCCCTGAATCATTCCGGCACCATCAGGATCTAATTTATCAGGATTACCAGAGAACTCAACCTTGAGTTCTTCTTCAATTACTTCAATGTCATCGGGATCCTGATCAAAAACTTCAGATAGATATTCAATCAGATCATCATCATCTTCAAAAAGGTTTTCTGTATCAATCTTTTTGGTAATGTCTTTATTACCTGTTTTTATTTTTTCAACATAGAAACCCTCGTCTTCGTCGGCATCCACATATCTTTTAGTAACATAATATTCTTTCATGTTTATATATTTTAGAGTTTCCGAAAGGTTTTCAATTCATGATCCTAACTTGTAACCGGGTATTTTTCAGGTTTTTGGTGAAGAATCCTTGTGAATAGTGAATAAGAACGGGAAAAATCAGGGACAAAGAGAGGAATTTATTACCATTTGCGGCGGTACCCTGAGAGAATATTTTCGTTTTACTTGACAATTTTCCTCAAATCCATTAAGTTTATCTGAAAAACCACCTATAAACAACTACAAACTGCCGTTATGAGGATGATTAAAAACTTAACAATCACAGGAATGTGGCTTCTGTTTTTTAACTCATGTACTGAAACAGAAACAAGCGTCGTAACTCAACCGGACAGCCTGATTAAAAAAGAAGATACTTTAAAAATTTATTACCCTGAAATTCGTTTCGATGTTTCAAAACGAATGCTTGAAGGCAAACATATTGATTGTATTGAGCCTAATTACAAGGGGAATACCTGGATAGCTTCCGGAAAGGAACTTTATCATTTTAAAGGAGTTGAAGAAAAGATGTATAAACTTGATTTTTCAATTCTTGACATTTCCATTGCAGGCGATGAAACATTATGGATAGGCACCGATGGCGGAGGCTTAGGACATCTTACAAAAGAAGGAATCTCATGGTTTACAAAAGCTAATTCTGACTTACCCAGGGATTACATTCGCTGCGTTGAAGTGGGATTAGATGGCCGCGTTTGGTTCTCGAGCTGCGCGTTCGACCTTGGAGGATTGGTGATGTACGATGGTGAAAAATTTAACGTATTCACTCCAATGAATTCGCCTTTAAATCAACATGTTATTACCGATATTACCTTCGATCACAATGGCTACCTGTATGTAACCACCTCAGGGAAAGTAAATCAAACGAATGTTTACAAAATGAGAAAAGACATCTGGCAGTGCTTAGGAAATGAGAGCGGGACTTTTTACTGGAGTAATAAGTTTTCAGCAGGTCCGGGGGGAATTTTATACCTTTTCGAAGACTTTTCCCTATCCTCCTCGGGCACAAACTCAAACACTCTTTATGAATACCGGAACAATTCCTGGAGCAAACTTGCGGCGGATTTTATGAGTTCAAGATTTACATTCATCACAGCAATGAAGTCCGATCGACGAAATTACTGCTGGGTCTCCAGTATCAAAAGTTCTTCTTATATTCTGCATGTTTACAATGGCACATCCTGGACTCAGGCACCCGAAAACTTAACACTTGGCGATAAAATCACAACCATTCAAACCGATAATAATAACAATGTCTGGATTGGCACTGATAAAAACGGAGTGTTTATTTTAAATCAACTATAAATTTCAAATCCATTATCACCTTTTTATTGTAAATTTATAAGGTACACCTGAATTTTTAATCACCAGACAAAACGTTATTATGCAAAATGATTATTTTGAATTAAAAAAGAAAATAAAAGATCTTGAAGAAGAAAATACGGTTTTAAAAAAACAACAAATTGAAATAAATAAAGCTAAAGAGTTATATCTGAAAATATTTGAAGATTTTCCGGCATTGATCTGGCGTTCACGATTAGATAAGCTGTGCGATTACTTCAACAAAACCTGGCTTGATTTTACCGGACGTAGTTTTGAACAGGAATTTGGCTACGGTTGGGCCGAAGGAGTACATCCTGATGATTTCGATTTCTGTGTTCAGATTTACGTAAATGCCTTTGATAAACACGAAGCTTTTTTAATGGAGTACCGATTAAAAAATGAAGCTGGAGAATATCGCTGGATCAGAGACTTTGGACGTCCTTTTTACGATCTTGACAATACATTTTTGGGATATATTGGTTCGTGCTACGATATTACCGAAATTAAAAACAACGAACTAAAACTTATCGAATTAAATGCCACAAAAGATAAATTCTTCTCGATAATCGCCCACGATTTACGAAACCCTTTTAACCATATTCTAGGTAATGTAGAACTGTTAATTGAGAATTACGATGAACTTGACGATTGTAAGAGAAAGCAATTTGTTGAAAAAGTATATTCATCATCAAAAAATGCCTTCAACTTGTTAGAAAACCTTCTGGAATGGTCCAGGACACAATCAAACACCATCGCATTCAAGCCCGAACCTGTTAATTTATTATATATTTGTAACGAGGTAACCGAAAATCTAGCCCCTCTGGCAGCAGCGAAAAATATACAAGTTGGCATTGTTGCAGTGCCTATTGTAAATCTGTATTCTGATCTTAATATGATTAAGACAGTTTTGCGGAACTTAGTTTCCAACGCTATAAAATACACTAATCAAAATGGAAATATTGATATTTCTGCTGAAATCTGTGAAAATAATGTGACCATTACTGTTTCGGACAATGGGGTTGGAATTGATCCAAGACATATGAACCATCTGTTCGATATTCAGGATAAAATGCCCAGGAAAGGAACTGCAGGCGAAAAAGGAACAGGCCTAGGATTAATCATCTGTAAAGAATTTATCGAAAAACATAAAGGTAAAATTTGGGTCGAAAGTGAACCAGGAAGGGGAAGTAATTTTAAATTTACAATTCCTTTAAGTGTAACTAAAATTTGAAATAGCATTTAATATGGAGGAAAACCATTCTAATGATTTTTTCTGGAATTTTTTGAATAAAAACTCAAATCTTTATGGGAAGGGTTTCTGCAACAAAAATCGGAATGAAGCAATATTTGAAATTGAAAATATTATCAACCGTTTTGGCTATAATCACTAACGCTTTCCCTTTAAAATCTTACTTTAGCAACATTATTTCAGCTAAAATGATTTTATGAAAACCATACTAATTACCTTTTTTGTCCTGGCAATGGAAAGTATCACCTCTTTTGCTCAGGATCTGCAATATCAAACAGATAAAAACATTCCTTATTACGACAACACGAAGTCCGGGAATGAATATATAAAAGAAAGATGTCTGCTGGATATCTATTATCCGAAAAAAAGCAAAAGTTTTGCCACAATCATCTGGTTTCATGGAGGAGGATTAACATCTGGCGAAAAAGAAATTCCGCAGGCTTTAAAAGATAAGGGTTTATGCATAGTGGCTCCCAATTACAGGCTTGCTCCCAGAGCCAAATCGCCCGAATTTATCGAAGACGCTGCTGCTGCGGTGGCCTGGGTATTCAACAATATTCAAAAATATGGAGGCGATCCGTCGCTTATTTTCCTTTCAGGGCATTCGGCCGGAGGATATCTTGATTTAATGGTCGGATTGGATAAAAAATGGCTGAAAGCTCACAATATAGATGCAAACCGCATTGCAGGACTGATACCCTTAAGTCCGCAGGTTATTACGCACTTCACCATCCGCAAAGAGCGCGGTATACCAGATAAACAACCCATTATCGACGAATTAGCCCCCCTTTATCACGTGCGTGCCGATGCTCCTATGCTTCTTCTTATTACCGGCGACAGGGAAATGGAAATGCTGGGCCGCTACGAAGAAAATGCCTACCTGACTCGTATGATGAAAATTACAGGTCATAAAGATACAAGACTGTTTGAACTTCAGGGATTTGGCCACAATATGACAGAGCCAGCTTTTCCTTTATTGATAAGGGAGGTTGGGAATAAAGTCAAGCTTCTCAAGGAATAAAGAATTGATAATAAAAATACTGTCAAGTAAACAAAAAGTAAAATGCAAACGAGTGAGTCCTAAATTGAGAACTCACTCGTTTGCATTTATAATCCAAATAACTACTCTACAAACTGCTTTGCATAATATTTTGCGGTAAGCTTTTCTCCGGTGGCGCGCTCAATCATATCGTTCCATTTATATAACATACCTGACATAAATACTTTTTCTTTAAGGTATAGTCCTACTTCGGGATGATTTACAAAACTAACATTGCTGTAATCGCTGTTTTTCAGAACATTGTCCGAAATGTGATAAAATAGCTGTGAAGCCAATAATTCGCCCATCAGGTAGTTATGATAATAGCATGGATATAGTGCTACATGTATTTTCGAGGCCCAATCCGGTTCATTCCTGTCTTCGGGTTTTTTAAGTAATTGATATTGTTCCACAAGCTTCCACCACAAAGCATTAAGATCCTGATCGGGATCTGCATACATTGCTTTTTCGAAACGGTACATTACCTGTGCCCAACGACTAAATGTAAGCTGCTCCAGTCTTAATGATTTCTGGCAAACTTCAGCAATCTCAGCCTTTTGTTCGGGAGTAACAATTTTCATATCCACCATCCATTGCGGATTGGTAGCATTACGTCCCATAATCATGGCTATTGCTTCGGTTGTAAATGTGTGCGCCGCATCCCTTAAAATGTAAGGCTTCTGAGGATCAAAATACTTGGCATACACGGCATGACCGTACTCATGAAGCATGGTATTCATCCAGTTCATGGTTGGTTTAACATTGCAAAGTACCCGCACATCGCCGTTATGGTCAATATCGGTGCAGTATGCATGTTGATTTTTGCCCGGTTTTTCAAATAGGTCCGAATTCTTAATAATATCTGCAATATCGAGGTTTATACCTTTGTAAAACTCATCAGTCAGGGCAACAACATCTTTATCCTTATAGAACTGATCCAGATCAACATCATAAATTCTTGGTGCTTCCTGGAAAAACCTGTTCTGATAGTGCCATGGCATCAGTTTTTCTTTCGGCAGTTTATAACGTTTCGCAAAATATTCATCAATATCATTTTTTAAACCTGCGAAAGCGGATCTTGTGAGCGTGTCCAGCTCATCAAAAAGAGTCAATATTTCATTTGGCTCCTGTTCCGAAAAAATCATACTCATGGTATGATAATTTTCATAGCCAAGATCTTTTGCAATCTGGTTCCGTACCTTAACCAAAGCAATAATATCCTGAGAAACTTCTTTTCCTATAGCTTTATGGGCTTTCCAGGCAGCTTCCAGATCTTTAGTGTTGGTGGACGAGGTAAGAATTTGCTCAATCTCATTATCCGACACTTTTTTGCCGTTCAAATCGGCTCTGAAGTTCGAATATTTTTTTTCAAGCTCCGATCGCATGGAAACTTCTTTTTCAAGTAGTTCCTGTTTTACCTGATTCTTCAGAAAAGCCGGATACAACACTTCCATCTGACGATTCAGAACAGAGTCCTTTACAAGACCTGATTCTTTGATCGATTTCAGCTCTGTAAAAAGAACAGTGTCGGAGAAAAGTTTCACAAGTTTCAACTGCGCTTCTTCCGACTTCTTATAATCTTCGGCCTTACCGGTAATGGATGCATCCCAGCTTGCAATGGAAGCCTCCTGAACCAGAGCTTTTACCTGGGGTTCTACTTTCGCAATAAATTCTTTTAATGTATTCTCCATCTTTTCCTGTTTTGAGGTACACGATGCCAGCAACATAATCATAGCAACGGCAAAAGGGGTTAATTTCTTCATAGTAAGTTTTGTTGATAATTAATTGAATAAAAGTAATCAAAAAATCACCATTTCACCAAAACTAACCGCTCTCTAAAGCTTCACTTTTTCGAACATGGGATATCCGACTTTCAACGAATCGTTCACATAACTCAGAAAACGGAACTTGTAAAAATCGCCTTTTGTATCGCGAATCAGGTACGAGTGATTTCGCCTTACGGCATAATTAGCCGTATTCGCAGACTGATTTATCTCAACCGACTTCCAGTTATATCCTATAACATCCTGAATAGCATTTAATTTTCCGGAATTGATGTTTGGAATACCAATATTTGAGAAGGAAGTAGTAGTATCGAGCATAACGGCAACATTATTCGGATTAATATATACTCCACGCACAATGTATGGGGTGGGTACACCGGCATCAGTATAAAGTGTTGTGGTATATTGGGTAAAAAGTAAATCCCATTGGTTTTTAGTTGGTTCAATTATAACTGTATCTTTCTTTGAAAGAGAGTAATAAACAAGATTATACTCAGGGTTCTTTTTTATGGTCACCTGGGTCACATCAGTGTTATTTATGTTTGCAAAGGCAAAACTATATGCTGTGTCGTTCACATTCAAAAACTTAAGCTTTCGGAATGGTCGATAGCGAACACCATCGTAGGTCCCTAAAAGATAAATCTGGGGTCCGTCGCCAGTCACCTCACGCCAGTTTCCAATAGCAGTTGAGTCGGGATTTCCGCTGCTGGCGTCGTAAATCCAGTTTTTATTATTAATAGTATAGGATTCGGCTTCAAAATTGCTGCTGCCGGTGCGGTAAATTCCAAGAAAATTGGAATAATTAATTTTTACCCTCCAGCCTGATGGTGAAGTTTCGAAGGCCAGATCCCATTTACTGTTTGAATTTGTGAATATAGAATCGGAGGACAAATCGTAGAAACTCTGGTAATGGTAAATATTATTGGTAATCCTGATCCCATTTCTAAAAACCGGTTCAATCGGAGTATCTTCTTTAAAGCAACCGGAAAAAGTGAGTATAAGGAGTAAAAAAAGGCTATTGTATATTGATTTTGCGATCATAATTCAGGTTGAATTGAAGTTGAACAAAGAAGCTTCTCCCCCACCCAACAGGGTTGTCATTCGCTCCCCCACCGCTGTGGACCCCGGATGAGCCTCTTCCGAGAATATTGGTATTGTTGAATGCGTTTTTTACGCCGGTCGAAATCTCCACCTTGTCGTCCCAAAACCACTTCGTAACAATAAAATCAAGTGAATGGTATTTATCGAGAAAGTTCTCGTTAACACTTTCCAGCGTTCCTGTTTCGTCGTAATTTGCTGTATAAAACACAAACCTGCCGTTGTACTTGTAATAAAGCGAAAGCTTCGACTTCAGCTTCTGAAAATTATAAGAAGTGTTGAGCGAAGCATCAGTGGACCAGTTGTAAGAGCTTGAAGCGATTTTCGACTGACCGTTGATCTGGCCTCCTGCCTGGATTTTTAGTTTATTATCGGCGCTATAATTCATCAATAATTTTAAACCACGAATGGTGGTTTTCTTACCCGATAAATTATAGTACTGGGCCTTGCTGGGATCGGTAGAGTTATACAGAAGATCAATTTTATTGTCGATTACATTCTGAAATAAATTCAAACTTGTGCTCAGATTCTTATTTATCGAATAATCCGCATTTAAACCGGCATAAACCGATTCTTCGGCCTGGAGGCTGTCGTTACCAAGAACATTATGATTGATATCAATAAATTCAAAATAAAGTTCCTTAAGAGAAGGAGCACGGAACCCTTTCCCATATGATAAGCGCAATTTAGCTTTTGAATTTATATTCCATAATGCATTGAAGTTATAAACCAAAGGAGCATCGAACTGCGAGTTATGAATATACCTCAATCCTCCCTGCAAATCGAAAGGTTTAAATAACTTATATTTCAAACTGGCAAAAACAGAGGCTTCACTTAACGACTGGTCCCCTCCTATCCTTTTTCCCGAGCCGTTTTCCTGGTTATATTCAATCCCCGTTTGAAGGTCAGCTTTAGACGACAGCTTTCCGCCCAACATCCACCGACCCATTATATTGTTAAAAGTTGTGGTGTCCTGTGCTGTGGGGTTATCAAACGGAAATTCTTCCAATGTTACAAGGTCCTTTACTTTGGTTAATTTCCGCTTTTTATAATAAGAGTAAGATGCTAATACCGTTGTGGTAAAATTGTTGAAAATTGGAGCCGAAAAATCGATTTTATTTAAACTCCGGGTTGTATAATGATATTCATCCTTGGCCCTTTCGGGATTGTCAACAGGATTGCCTTTATTGCGAAGCTCTTCCGAGAAAACAGATGAACTTATGTTTAATTTATATTTATCCGTCCGAAAGGAATAATCTGCATTCCCGTTCCACTGCAGTTTCGGTTTCCAGGTCTGATACCTGAAATAATCGTTCGGGGCTGAATACCCTCCGAAGAAATGTCTTCCTCCACTAAGATTTAAGGTATGTTTGTTACGGGTAAAAACGCCATCGAGATCGAGGTTATAAACCCCTGCTGTTTCGTAATAAGTACGTAGTTTATAAATGCTCCTGTCGCCGTAAACCGGTCGCTGGGTTATAATATTAATAACTCCGCCTAGAGCGTTGCTGCCATAAATAACCGACATAGGACCTTCTACCACTTCAATATGGTCAACTTTAAAAAGGTTGATCTGACTTAAGTCGAGAATACCCGCCTGACGGCCAACCACGGGAACCCCATCGATCAGGATTTTAACATGCTCCCCCGATAAACCGTTTAAACGTAGCGAAGAACCCAATGCAGCATCCTGCGATATGCGGAAAGAAAGTTCGTTGGATAAAAGCTCTGAAAGGTTTGTTGCTCCGCGACCTCTGATTTCACGCGCCGATATCGATTTTATCTGGTATAAAGAACGGTCGGTAACCACAGGTTTCATTTCGCCTGTAACCACAACCTCATCAAGGTCAACAGTGTCGCGTAATTGAGAAAAAACAGGCTGGCACAAGAATAACAAACAAATGATGAACCAGCCTGCTGAAAATTTTATAAAACTCACTTTAATTTTGTCTTTTCAAAAACTACTTTTCCGGTTGAACTTCCTTCAAATTTTTTAAACACCACCTTATAAACATTTTTCGATTTGGTTTGAACGAAATATTTAACATCGGGCTTAATTGTATAGGCAAAAGTTTGCATGTCCAGGGTTTTCCAATCGCTACCAATGGTTGAAATTGAGGTTGCAAACTTTTGACCCGAATAATTATTCGAAGCAACATCTCCGCTTACCTCTGCCACGGTAACACCTTCATTCTGAAGGATACCGGTCACGTTATAAGGCTCGTATTTCTGAGTAGAGCTATTATATACCATTTCATAATATTTGGTGAGCACAATATCCCAATCATTCTGCGCAGGCTCTCTGTCGACGGGTTCACCGTTTGAAAACTTAAAATAAACGTAATTCTTGGACAAATAATTGCCGGTAACAAGATTTTTAGTTACAGCATTCGCTCCATTAAGATCAGCATAGGTAAAAACATAAGTATTGCTGGACGCAATGCGTTTTTTTATCCAGATTTTCTTAAAAGATTTATCCTGAAGCTGAATTACAAATAATGCTGTTCCGATAACATCGTGATTGATTGAATTATATTCACCCCATCCATAATCGGGATGCCCGGTCTGGTTTGCTTCGAAAGCACTCAGTGACCATGTTGTATCTGAGTCGAGCAAAGAAACCCAGCTTTTTTTGATCCCGGTAGTATCAAATGTAGTTGTCCATTTGGTAGTATCGCCATTGTACTGCCATAACTTCACACCCATAGTGCTGTTAATCAGTATTGACGAACTTCGCGGGCTTGTTTTAAAAGCTATATCCCAGTTGTTTCGGGGAACCGTTCCAACTATACCATTGGTAAAACTATAATAAATATCGTTGACATAGGTTGCTCCCATTGCTATGGAGTCGTTTGAGGTAACCACTGTTTCATCTTCCGACTTATTACAGGATAAAAACCCTAAAACAACTAAAAAAATCAATAAAACTCTCATATAACTATGTTTTAAAATTTATGAATAACTGTATTTTCACATCAATAACGCTATTTTTAGAGGATTGTTCCCTTACGATTGAAAATGAACACACCAGGTATTTTGCCATTGACTGATAATAACCTTAATGCGAGTTCTTTAATAAGAAAAGTAAAACAAAAATATACCAATATCAGGCTACTCATCCTCATTAGAGGAAAGTTACAAATATCAATGGAAAAATTCCAGATGAAAATATAAAATTTTATAGGAATTATTCTTCTTCTTTAAAATAGAGCTGGTAATAATGCATTCCTGTTTGTTCGTCGAAGCCCTTTACAATATATTCGCGGTTACCATGAACATAAATATGAAAGTTCTTATCGAGCTTAATTACATTCTTAAAGACTTTTGCCTGTTTCTTTACTGCCGGAAGGGAAATCGAGAACTCTTCGTCGAGCTTTACTTCCTTTTCTACCTCGTATTGCTTTTTATATTCTTTAAACGACTCTGCAATTTCAGGTTGTGGGATAACTTCCTGGGTAAAACTATTAAGATCGAATTCCTGGTTACTCTTGAAAAAATTGGCCGATTTATTCAGAAAGTCAGCCTGGTCGGCTTTGGTTACCTGAAACTCTTTGGGCGCTTGTTCTACAACAAAGGTTTTGCACATATCGAGATAGCTGCGGGTCTGGTAATAATCATCGCGACGAGGCTTCAGATGCAGAAAACTGTTACGCCAGTATTGGGCATCGGCACCTTTACCTGATGCATCGACCACTGAAACAAGATACCCCTGCTCAGCTTCAGTATTAAAAATAAGGCAACCTTTATCCAGTTTATTAACGTTTACGCCTGTTTCGGCAGCAATGTCAAATCCGCCGGAATATTGCTTAATTCTTAAGAAGGTATCTTTCGATTCGCTTTTAAACAGGCCAATAGCATCTACAATTTCATCTTCGATAATGCAGTTGCTGAAATATACTACGTAAAATTCGCCTGGCTTAATTTTAGGATGCTCCGACTGATCGTAAAGATAGTGTGCCAGCTTAACCGATTGTTCCATAAAAATATTTCTGTCGCTGAATAGTTCGGAAATAAAGCCAAACATAGCTTCGTCCTTGTCGAGATGAAAATATTCCTCGGGCTTAAAAGGACTTAGAAAATACTGTTTAAGAGTTTCAAAAGTGCTATCGTCGCCATCAATTTCAGTATCGGAGGTTCGTGTGCCCTCATCTTCTGTTTTAGACCCTATATAATGAGCAATAATGCTGTCGATTTGTATATCCTGCAGGTTAAACATATAGATTTATTAAAAAGAGGATGAAAATAAGGATTTTTTTTCAAAGTGCGAATCTTCATAAAATATAAGCTGATTTATAAACCTTTGCTCTTTACTTAAATGAATATTTCGGATTTTGAAATCTTTTATTACCTTTAAATCAAAACACACTTTTATGAAATCGAAAACAAGAACTATTGTTGCAATTCTTCTTCCACTTGCTATTTTAGGAGTTTTAGTCGCTGTCTATTATTTACGTCAACCCAAAACTGTTAAGTCGAAGAAAGCCGATTTTGAGATTTCATCCATGGCTCTGAATAAGGAATTTCTGATGAATGACAGCATTGCAAATATAAAATATAGCAATAAAGTTATTGAAGTTACAGGTCCGGTTGCCAATATCAGGAACAGTGACATGCATGGAACCATAATAACTATGGACGATGCCATGATGGGGATGAAATGTGTAATGGATACAACTGTAAAATCACTTCCTTCGGAAGTAAAAATTGGAAGCTCAGTCAGGATAAAGGGCGTATTAATAGGCTTCGACCCCATGATAGGCCTGATGATGAATCAAAGTATTATTATCGAAAGTAAAGATCCGGCACCTAGCCTTTAAACGAAATCATTTTCAGCATATCTTCCTTATGGATGCTTATTTTTCGTCCATCTATCTGAATTACGCCTTCATTTTCGAGTTCCTTCAGAATTCGGATTGCACTATCTTTGGACAATCCAGATAAATCCCCGATATCCTGCCTCGAAATATTCAGTTCAAAAGAACTGGAAGCATAAACATCTTTCATCAGGTAAAGTAACACGTCTGCAATTCTTCCATGCATCTGTTTCTGAACAATACTAACAAGCCGTTCAAAATTCTTAGAACCGTTAAAACTGCAATGCGATAACATAATTTCGGCAAAATCGGGATTCTTACGAATAACTTTTTTAAGATTTGCGGTTTCTATAAAACATGCAGTGCAATTTTCGAGTGCTGTAACAGAGTAGTGATAACGATTATCAATGTAAATTCCTGGTCCGCCAATTAACACCCAGGGCTTAACAAGTTCCAGAATAAGATTGCGGTTATCAATTCCTTCAATATACATTTTAGCCATGCCCGAAGTAAGCATAACCATATGTGACGATGCTGTTCCCTGCTTAATAATATTCTCACCTTCGCGAAAAGTTATCTCATAACGATTTTCATTCAGAATCTTAATTTGATCCTCTGTAAGATTCCTGAAAAATGGCGACTTTAAATTACATACATCACAACTATTGCAATTAGTAGATCGGTGAAAAGTAGTCATAAATAGTGTTTAAAAAACTTATTGTGGCTTAACTCAATACTAATATAAGAAATAAAACGATAAAAATATCTTTTTTTATTGGAAAAAATCGATTTTATACTGACATAAATCGATCCTATTCAATGGATATTCATTCTGCTATTGATTTAGCAGATTGGTCTAAACCATTAACTTTGAGAAAAGTTGAATACTAACCTTAATTTAAGAGCTTAACATAACAATTTAAAAGTGAAAAAATGCGAAATTTTTTAAGTTATCTAATTGTGTTTGGTGGGTTTCTGTTCCTTAGCTCGTGCGAAAAGGTCGCATTTGATCCTCCAAAAATTGAAGGGCAGGTTTCGTTTAAAACGGAAGTGTCACCTGCGTTGATTAATGACTGCGGCAAATGCCACGCGCCCCTAAAGACTCAGACAAACTATTATAAAAGTCTGGCTACCTCGACATTTATTGATACTGTAAATGCCAAATCAAGTAAAATTTTTGTAAAACTTAGCAACAACCAGGCTCACCAGGGATATACATCACCTGATAACCTCGCTAAGATTCTGCTTTGGTTTGAACAAGGCGCAAAAAATAACTAATTAAAAACTAACTAATTTTTGAAATATGAAAAGGTTGATTTCGATTGCATGTGTTTTATTTTTCCTATTATTTACAAGTAATTTATTGAAAGCTCAGGAAGCGGAGCAATCTGGTGAGGACCAACCTGACAACCGACCTGTGAAAGGCTGGTTTGACGCAGCCCAGTTAATAGATATGCAAACACCAATTACTCCGGCGAAAGGATCGCTGGAACTGCTTATCCACCACCGTTTCGGTAATGTAAAAGAGAACAAGTTTGATGATATTTTCGGGCTCTATGCTGCATCCAATATCAGGATGGGATTTAATTACGGCGTTACCGACAAAATAATGGTTGGTATAGGAACCGAAAAAGATCGTAAACTTCAGGATCTTCATTGGAAATATGCCATTTTACAGCAAACCCGTTCAGGTAGCGTACCTTTCTCTTTAAGTTATTATGGTAATGTTGCTTTGGATGCCCGCGGTGAAGAATTTTTTGGCCCGGAAGCAACCTATAAATATATGCACCGCTTCTCTTATTTTACCCAGTTTATTTTAGCACGTAAATTCAGTGAGACTGTTTCGTTCCAGGTAGCTCCTTCGTTTATGTATTTTAATGCGGTTGACCGCAAATACAGTAATTACAATATTGGAGCTTCTGCCTGTGGTAAAATTAAATTTGCTCCGGGCTGGGGTGCAACTTTCGAATACGACCAGGCCTACCTTACCGGAAAGGGCGACAACGCATTTACTCCCAAACCTAACTTTGCTTTTGGTTTCGAGAAAGGAACTGCAACGCATGCATTTCAGGTATTCGTGGCCAGCTACAGAAGTATTATCAGCCAATATAATATGGCCATGAACGAGGCTGAGTTCTTCTCAGGTGGTCTTTCATTAGGTTTTAACATTACCGTAAGGTTTTAATAGGTTTAAATGGTAAGGCAATTCTTCTTTTCAGCAAGCTGTCTTATTTTTATTTTGTTATTTGCAACTCCTCTGAATGCTCAGGATGTTACACAAGCAAATCCGGAGCCCAAGAAACCTGTTTTTTTCAGAAATGAAAATAACACTTGTCTCAGATGCCATGCAAATTACCATTACGAGTTTCCAAACTCAGACAGCAGCCGGGTAATCCGCAAGGAACTATGTTCCAATTATGTGATAGACACGGCTTTATTTTATAGTTCGAATCACAAAACCTTTAAATGTACCGACTGTCATTCGGAGGATTTTAGCAAATATCCACACGATGCCAATCTGAAAGCTGAACAAAATTACGCCTGCATGGATTGCCATGCGGGCGATGAAGCTTATGCAAAGTACCATTTCGAGGAAATAACTGCTCATTTTGAAAACAGCGTTCATTTTAAGTCCGATAAGGATGCTTTTACTTGCTGGCAATGCCACGATCCGCATACTTATAAAACAAATGCACGGGTTAGTAAAAATGTTACCAAAACTGTTCTGTACGACAATAATATTTGTCTGGGATGCCATGCAAATATAAACCGTATGGAAGTTTTAACCACCAAGGATAAAGCCAATATCGTTCAAAAGCATGACTGGCTGCCTAATCAGGAACTTCATTTCAAGAATGTACGCTGTGTTGAATGTCATGCCCGGCAGAATGACACTTTACTGGTTTCTCATAAAATATTACCAAAAGCCAAAGCAGTTCATCTTTGTGCCGAATGTCATTCGCAAAACTCATTGCTTATGGCTTCGCTATACAAATATAAAGTGAAGCAGAACCGGCAGCAGTATGGATTCCTGAACAGTGTTATTTTAAATGAATCGTTTGTTATCGGAGCAAACCGTAATTATTACCTGAATGTGATCAGTATAGCCCTGGCTGCTCTTACATTTTCAGGAATATTAATTCATTTGTTATTAAGGATTTTTAAACGCTAGTTTTCATGAACAAAGTCTATTTTTATCCGGTGTGGATCCGGGTTTGGCATACTATAAATGCAATTATGTGTCTTTTATTAATCCTTACAGGTGTAAGTATGCAGTATTCAAGTATCGAGAATCCTATCATCCGTTTTGATCATGCTGTTGCCTGGCACAACGTAACCGGAATAATACTTACCATCAATTATCTTATTTTCTTTTTTGGAAATAAGTATTTAAACAATGGCCGGCATTATAACATTCATTGGAAAGGGTTCTGGCCAGGCATATTCAAACAATTCAATTATTATCTTTTTGGAATTTTTAAACATCAGAAACCACCGTTTCCAATAACTCAAGCACGTAAATTCAACCCATTGCAGCAATTATCCTATGCATTTATTATGTATGGTTTTGTGCCGGTGATGTTTGTTACCGGCTGGGCATTGCTTTTTCCGGGACTTGTGGTAAATGATGTTTTTGGTAACATTGGTTTGTTTATAACCGATTTGATCCATGTTATTGCTGGTTTTATCGTGTCACTGTTTATGATTGTCCATATATATTTTTGCACAATTGGTCATAAACCCAGCAGTCATTTTAAAGCCATGGCAACCGGTTATCATGAAATACATGAATAAAATTACTCTTGAAAAATAAAGTTATGGAAAAAAGTGAAGCAAGGAAATCAAGAAGAAACTTCCTGAAGCTTGGACTTGGAGCGGGAGCGGCATCGATTGCCGGTTTGGCGGGAGTCAAAATCGCAAACGGAGGAGAGCCGGCAGACAATAAAGAGTTAAAGGAGACTATTAAAGTACTAACCCCTGACGGTAAAGTTGTTGAAGTCGAAAAATCATCCATTTTACCACCCAAAAATATTTTTATCGACCGTAAACAAGCGCATAAGGGTATTCCGGGAAGAAAATTCGTAATGGTAATTGACCTGGCAAAATGTAAAAACGCACGGAAATGTGTTGATGCATGCCAGGAAGGGCATAAACTGCCACATGATCATGAGTGGATAAAACTTTATCTGCTTAAAGATTCGGACAACACGGCACCTTATTGGTTCCCAAAACCATGTTACCATTGCGATAATCCTCTTTGTGTTAGTGTTTGCCCCGTAGGCGCCACCTATAAGAGAACCGACGGTATTGTACTTGTCGATGCTGAACGGTGTATTGGCTGTAAGTTCTGTATGACTGGTTGTCCTTATTCTGCCCGTGTTTTTCACTGGAAAAAACCGGAAGTGAAAGTGGACGAAAACACGCCCTATTCTCCTGAAACCAATGTTCCTCCCAAGGAAGGAACTGTTGGCAAATGCGTATTCTGCCCGGATAAGCTGCGAAATAACGAGCTACCCAGATGTGCAACAGCATGCCCTATGGGAGTAATTTATTTCGGCGATCTTCTCGAGGATACTGTTACCAATGGAACCGAAACAGTCCGTTTCAGTGAGCTTATTGCTACACGAGGCGGATACCGGCATATGGAACATCTTGGTACCGAACCATCGGTTTATTATCTGCCGCCTCACGAACGTCAATTCCCCTGGGAACGCGGTTACGAAGGAATACCCGATTCTATAAAATCGCGGTACGATAATTTAGATGTGATTAAGGAAACATTCAGGAAAGACTCAAATCCCCAATAATATATGGAAAAGACCTCGGATTTTTTATTAAAGGAATTTGCTCCGCAACTTGAGAATCCATCAAAAAAATGGTGGGTAATTTTCGGAGTAATGTTGTTGTTGTTTATAATAGGGATTTATGGACTGGTTTATCAGATCAGGTATGGTCACGATGTAACAGGTATGCGCGATCATGTAGTTTGGGGAGTTTACATTGTAAATTTCATTTTCTTTATGGGATTAAGTTATGCTGGCGCTATTATCTCAGGAGCATTACATCTCATGAAAACACCATGGAGAAAGCCTATTATGCGAATGGGAGAATTGATTACCGTTATTTCTCTGTTAATTGGACCTTGTTTTATTCTTTTCTGCGTAGGCCGTTTCGACAGGCTTCATTATCTCTTGATTTATCCGCGTATCCAATCGCCCATCACATGGGACGTTATCGCAATTATGACCGATATTGTTGGTTGTTTACTTTATTTGTATCTTTCGTTTATTGAAGATTTCGCAAAGCTAAGAGATTATGCAGGACTGAACGTTCCATCCTGGAAAAAGAAGCTATATACTTTTTTAGCTATGAATTACAGAGGTACACCACAACAAGTTAAACTTATAAAAAGAAGTAAAAATATCATGGCTGCCATGGTTATCGCTATTGCCATTATAGTTTACTCCGTTTTGGCATGGATTTTTGGTGTTACTCTTCAGCCGGGGTGGCACAGTACTATTTTCGGACCTTATTTTGTTATTGCCGCAGTATATTCGGGAACCGGATTACTGATTGTATTGATGTGGTTCTACCGTAAAATATTTAAGCTTGAGCAATATATTACCCGGCAACATTTTGTGAATGTTGGTATTATGCTGCTTATTCTTGGCGCCTTTTATGGGTATTTTACCTTCAGCGACTATCTTACTAAATGGTATGGTTCGGTTAGAATGGATAAAATTTTGATTGACCATCTTTTTAAAGAGTATTTCTGGGAATTTGTACTTGCAAACTACGTTGGTGTAATTGTTCCGATGGTCATTCTTGCCTTCAGACGCTTACGAACAGTTAACCTCATAACTTTTGGGGCACTGGTCACGCTTATTTCTCTTTGGTTTAACCGGTACCTCATTGTGGTTCCTACTCTTGAAACACCATTTTTGCCCATACAGGACGATCGGTTAGCATGGGTTAAATATTCGCCCACATGGGTCGAGTTCTCCCTTTTTACCGCGGGTATAGCTGTTTTTATTATGCTTTTGATGCTGGCAGCCAAATTTATACCTATCATTTCTATTTCGGAAATGACTGAGAAGGAAGAGGTAGAAGAGACATCTAATTATGCAAATAAAACCGTTTAGCCATGAGACCTCAATATATCTTAAGTTTATTATTTCTATTGATCATTGCTCCCGATGCTTTAATAGCCCAGGAAGCTGAAAAAAAGACACCTGATCTGATGTTTACTGTAAAAAAGCTTGGTGATGGCAGTTTAGAACTGAAATCGCGGCTTACTTACATGGAGAAGAAAATTGATTACACCATTGTGGGTGCAAAAATCAATTATACAATTGGAGCTGATTCTCTGATAAATATTGAAAATAACATCACCGATAAAAACGGATATGCCTATGCATTTATTAAGCCTGGAACTAAAATCCCCAGAACAAAAGATGGCGTTATAACTGCTAATGCTGAATATTCGGGAAGCGATATATACGAATCGGCCACGGGAGAAGCTATTTTTACAGATGCACGTATAAAAGTTATCTGCGAAATGGTTGATACAATTAAAACTGTTAAAGTAGAAGGCTTCAGAATTAATGCCGACGGAAGTGAAATCCCTCTCACTGATGAAGCGGTTACAGTGTCGGTTCAACGTATGTTCAGCAAGCTTCCTGTAGGTGATGCAACCCTTGATGCGGCGGGTACCGGCTCAATAGAATTCCCAACCAATCTGCCCGGTGATTCATTAGGAAACATCCATGTTGTAGCATTCATTGCAGAACATGATATTTACGGTAACGTTGAAGCGGACGCTATCGTACAATGGGGTATTCCTAAACAAAAAGTTCTGGTAACACACCGCGCTTTATGGACCCAGATTGCTCCTATGTGGATGATTGTAAGTTTAACCATTCTTTTAATTGGAGTATGGGCTCACTATACATACGTAGTGATTCAGTTAATTCATATAAAAATAAAAGGTAAAAAAGCTGTTGTAGAATAATTTTAAAAAAGGAGGTAATATGAAAAATGCAATCAAATTTTTATCATCTATTGCTGGTGTAGTATTGGCAGTAGTTCTTTTAATGTCGTTTGTTTCGGCTCAGCCTAAACCCTGGGATGTACCTGCTAACTATAAAACAATGAAGAACCCGCAGAAAGCATCTCCGGAATCCATTGCCAATGGAAAAGCTCTGTACAACCAGAACTGTGCATCGTGCCATGGTAAAAAAGGTTTAGGTGATGGTCCTAAGTCCCGTACATTAGACACTCCTTCGGGAGATATGTCCAAGCCTGCTTATCAGAACCAGACTGATGGTGAACATTTCTACAAAACTAAATTTGGCAGAGGTGATATGCCTAAATATGACAAGAAGATAGACGACAAGGATATTTGGGACATGGTAAATTACATGAGAACTTTTAAACAATAGTTCCCTGAGTATTTAGGAATTAAGGGCGGGGGCGAAAGTTTCCGCTTTTTTTGTTTAAAGTTGGATATATTGTAATACCATCAATATTCAACGGCAGTATAAACATATTTTTGCAATAAGCCTCTCAGGTTTCGTTTTTCAAGGGGTTGACCTTTATAGGTCTTTACTATTTCCTGTATCGTCTTTTTGCTAAGATGTAATTTTCGCTCTCTTATTGCAGGTTGATTGCCAATAGCCTTAATTTTGCGCTTCACAAGTTCGCCGAGCTCGTCATCATTAAGTTCATTAAAAAAATAAAATTCTTTTACAAACTGGAGGATATCAGAAGGGACATCGAGTGCTTTGATCGCCTCGGGTACTGATTTATTTACATGCGAAGAACCTGTAGTTTGAATGTTGTTATGGTTGAAGCCAATTTTCTTTTCGTTTCCATGCACAGTAGAGCTAAGAATAAAAATGGCATTTCCGGCATAAATTGTCTTTGCTGAACCATCGGAAAACAAACCTTCGCGGAAAATACCGGCAAAGAAACGGATAATCCGTTCGTGGGCCATTTGGAAATTATAGAGATAAACGATCGAATAAGGGTTATGTGAAAGAAAAACAGAAAGTCTACCGCCATCTTCGCTTCCAACGGTACCGCTCGATGTGCCCATAAGCCGGTTAAGGTCGGAAGGATCGTTGAACAACCCCAAATCGAGGTGTAGAAATCGTTCCTGCTCATCGGGCCATAAAATTTTCGAAATTACTTTAGCACATTCGGTTTTGCCCGAATCGGGCAATCCGTAGAAATAAAGGACCCGGGGAAGGCGCGAGATATTCAATCCAAGCTTTTGGTCAACTACTAACGTGCATAGTTCTTTCAATATCTCGTTGTGACCTATAATATATTCCGAAAATTGCTTTTCAATTTTTCCAAGGAAATTTTCAGGAATTAAACCCTTAATGGATGCTGCCCCCATCCATTGGTCAATTATCTTTTTCAAATGTTCGTGTTGTAATATCACAGAAGATCCATTATTTGATACCGAAGCAATACGAGCCAAGGCGCTGGCTTCATCAATAAGGTCGATTGTCTTGTCGGGGAAATGTCGATGTTTGATGTGTTGATCGGTCAGATGAATGGCCGAATGCAGAACAGTATCTGAAATTTCGACATGATGGTGCATTTTCCAAAGAGGAACCCTGGCTTTAATAACAGAGAAAGTAATTTGCTGGGATATTTCGTTTAAGTATACAGGCGAAAAGCGACGTTCAAATGCAGCATCGGGTTCGATAAATTTTGCATATTCGCGCGATGTTGTTGCACCTATCAACCGTATTTCGCCTGAAGAAAGAGCTGGCTTGAGTATATTTGAGGCATCCATCTGGCCTTTACTATCACCGGCACCGATAAGGGTATGAAATTCGTCAATAAAAAGAACTAATTCGAGGTTGTTCCGCATTTCTTTAATAATGTTGTTCATGCGCTGTTCAAAATCGCCTCTGTAGGTAGTACCGGCAACAAGTGCTCCCACATTCAGTTCCATTATTATTTTATTTTTGAGTGCATCAGGAACGTTGTTTGATACAATTCTTTGAGCAAGTCCATAAACAACAGCAGTTTTGCCAACTCCAGCCTCACCGAGCAAAACAGGGTTATTTTTCTCACTGCGGGCTAAAATGCGGACCATACGGTCAATTTCGCGATCGCGGCCAACAATTGGGGGGATTAGACCTTTACGTGCCTGTTCGGTAATATCGATACCAAACTGATTGAGTGTGAGTGCTTGCTCAACCGTAGGATCGGCTCCTACAGCCACTTTCACCTTTTTTTCCTGTTTTTGGTTCGCCAGATTTATTTCATGAGCTTTGCGCTCCCCGCCAATATACTGGTCAATAGTTGCAATAATTTCCTGTACAATTGGATGCGAGCTTCTTTTGCCCAAAAACAAACGTGTAGTTCGAAAGTGACTGTAACGCTTTTCATGTTCACGATCGAGAGTAATACCCAATTTATCTTCTATATACTTAATTGTAGGAAGGGGCTTTTCGACATTTTCCATGGAATGATAAATCAAGCCCATAATAGTTTCATATTCTTCCAATTTCTCAGCAGGTACTTTATCTTTCGAGAAAAGGACCAGACTATGAAGGTCGTCTTTTTCCTGATAATCGGGATCAAGTATTAATTTCGACAATTTTTCAAATGTTTCGCGTTCCGAAACAATATAATTACCCTTTTCAACAGCAATAATCCATACACGGGCAGTTTCTTCAGGATATCCCATCCATGCCAATGCTTCACCGATAAGGTACCATCGAAAGTGATCGGTCATTTTTTCGAGCAAACATTTATGCATCCAACAGCACCCCTCTTCATATCTTTTACTATCGAAAAAAGCATCCATTATCAAAGTATCCATTATATCAAGATCTTTGGAATCTTTACTTGAGTCTAGTCCAGGCCAGCCTAATTCCCGGGCTGTTTTATCCCCTGTAAGAAAATATCCGATATTAATAACATCATCGAAGCGAGAACATTCAATTAAAACTTCGGCAAAATCAACAATTTCAGGAATGGTGACACCAGCAGCAAGCAGCCGGAATGAATAGTCTATAATTTCGTTTAAAACTTGCTTATACTCACCAGTTTCTTCTTCGGAACGGTGCGATTTTATTTTCAGATAAGTCAGGAAACTATCTACATGATCGTAACGCTTATACGTGAGCTTATGTGGAATTTCGTAATCAATTTTACGATCGAGTACAAATTTAATATGTGCGTTCCTGGTTTCGTCCATGAAAGGGAGAAGCTGGGAAGCCAGAATATGACCATCAAGCGATTCAGTATCTAATTCCAGGATCTGGTCGACAATCTCTTTTGCCTGCTCCTCTTCTTTATTGTTTATATGCTCAATTGCCAAATCAATGAGTTCATTTATTTTTTCGGTTTTTTCTTCCTGGTCCATACATCCGTATTTTTAAAGGCAACATCATTTGATTATTTAACAGTTATATGCTTGATAGTTTTCGCTTTCGATTTTAACATCTGATCCCTGAGTTTTGGAACAACATATTGATCGATTAGCACCTCCATATTTCTTTTTTCTCCCGGCATTTCGTAAAATGCATTGGTAAGTACCTCAGTAATGCTATTGGCAAACGAGAGTTTTATTCCTTTTTGTTCATATTGATGTTTAAATTTTTCAATATGGATATCTAAAACCTTATGCATATCGGAGCTGGCTAAGGCACTAAAGTAAAAAGTCCTGAGAAAGACCCTGTTCCACAAAGCAGGGAACCCATTATTTTTAAGCATATCCAAAATCTGACCGTCATCGGGAGTTAAAGATAAATTCGAATGTGAAAAACCAAGGCTGCCTTTTTCGGATTTAGCATCAAAATGAAGAATAAATATTGTATCGCCGGCTAAGATGGTCTGCCCCTTTTTATCGACAAACATACCAGTACGAAACAGACTGCCGAAAAATCGGATAATTTGAGGATGAGCCTCTTTGATATTTTTCAGTATTATTATTGAAAAAGGTTTCCGTTTAATTCGGGCAGTAAGAATTCCCTCATCGTTATAGCCAGCATAACCCGGAGGACCTCCAACTAACCTATGATAAGAAAAATGATCCGAATATTCGGCCAGGTTTAAGACCATTAGCCTGTCGGTTTCGCTGGGCCACAATGTTTTTTCCAAAGCAGTGGCGGCTGTTGTTTTCCCATTTCCAGCCAGACCATAAAAAAGCAATACAAAAGGAATAACTGGATCTTTTACCGAATGCCGCACCTGTAAAATAAGAGATGTTAGTTCCTTTATAACCAAAGGTTGAGCAACAATAAGTTTTTGGAGGGAATCGGAAATAGCCATTCGTTCCTTTTTGTCGACATCTTGTTTCTCTGATGTATTTTCGTCAAGTCGTTCAGTCAATGTACCTGTCCATTCCCTGAAAACATGATTAACATTATCGGTAGATAAAGTTAGAAGCTTACCATTGTCCTGTTTCTGGTTCCTGGTACTTACAAACGCGCAACTCTCGTCCAGCAGATCGATGACTTTATCAGGAAAACGGCGGTGCCTGATATGGTTTTCACTCAGATCGATGGCATAAATCAATGTTTTTTCGGGCACAACCACCCGATGATGTTCCTGCCAGAAGCCAACCCGGTGTTTAAGTACTTCAAGAGTTGCATCGCGATCCATTTCGGCAACACGCACAGGAGTAAACCTACGCGCCATAGCCTGATCTTTTTCTATATACAGAGAATACTCGTGCGACGTAGTGGCCCCAACCAATCGTATTTCGCCTTTGGCAAGCGCAGGCTTGGCAATATTGGCGACATCAAGGTCGCCCCGGTTTGCAGCCCCTGCTCCCATAATAGTATGCAATTCGTCGACAAAAAGAATAATGTCCTCGTTTTCCTTAAGTTCTTTGATTATATCGGTAATTCTGGTTTCAAAATCGCCCCGCCACATGGTTCCTCCCACAAGGGCACTCATTGACAATTCAATTATTCTTTTATCCTTTAAATAAGCTGGAACTTTTTCGGCGTTAATCCTTTGGGCAAGCCCTAGTATAATTGCAGTTTTCCCTACTCCTGCCTCGCCTAGTAAAACCGGATTGTTTTTCTCCATCCTGATCAGAATACGGATAAGAGCATCGATTTCACGATCACGCCCCACCACCAAAGGATATTTCTTTGCACGTACCAGTTCGGTAATATCCACACCATATCTTTCTATTGTAATTGGCTTTATTTTATAAACTTTTGGTATAATTTGCGGTTCATTTTCCTGAACTTCATTGCTTTTCCCATTTACCATCGGATCAGGAGGCAAATAAGGGTGAGCCCCTTGGGTCTTTGGTAACCACAAACGTCCGTTTAGAAAATAATCTTCTTTTTTTAAAGGAGGAAGCTTTACCTGAAGCATTCCTTCTACATAATCGGCAGATGTTAATCGTTTATCGGAGTGTCCGATACTCACGAAAGCATCCACATTTATTTTTTCGAATAAAGCTTTCTTATCATCAGGTATTTTATCTTTAATAGCTAATAAACGGTGCCTGAGTATTTGTTTTTCGTTACATTCCTTATCAGCAACCATATTGCAAAGATTATCCATATCGGAGGTGAGCCAATCATCAAATCCTGCCAGCTCAGTTCCCAAAATCCACTGGCGCGCAGTTTCCTCTGGTTGATTTAACCGGCAATACACTTCGCCTCTCGAAAAATACATTGTCCAGTCATCAGGAAAAATCTCAATATACTTGTTACACCATTCGAGTGCTTCCAAATTTCTGCCAGTATAGAAAAATGCATCCATAATTGGACCATGGTAAATATCTTCATTCCAATCGGGAATTTCTGAATGATTAAGCCCGGGCAAACCTAATTCATCAGCTGTTTTCCTGTTTACAATAAACTGGGCAAATTCTATAATTTCATCATATCTGTCTGTTTTAAAAAGATAATCCAGAAAATAATCAAGGTGCTCTGTTCCATAGCCATTCTCAAGTATTTTCTTTGTGTACTGGTAACCTCTCTCAGCAAGAGCCCGGTCATTATTCTTAGCGTTTTCGTCCTCTTTATTATTGAGAATACTGCTTCTTGTAAAGCAAAAATGGTAAGACATTATCAAATGATCAAGGAAATCATGGGGGCCATGATGCCTGCTTAATGTATCTTTATAATGAATATCATAATTAACAATGAATTCGGCATGCTCCAGGTAATGCAAATCAAAAAAAGGCTCATATATGTGCATTGCCAATGCTCTTATTGAAATATTGTTTGGAGCTATTTCCAGCGCTTTTTCAATAAATTCTTTTGCTTTGTCTGTCGAATTGCTTTCCCAGTATTGGAAGGCCTGATCGTAAAGTTGTTGAATGCTTTCCATAAAAATTGCGAATGATGCATTTCAATTTTATAAAATTTTTCAGCCAAAAAAAAATAATAAGCTCAAAATCCAAGTCAATACATTAAATTCATTAGAGCAAATTAATTTAGGACAAGTCACCATTCAACATGAGAGCAAACGATTTCAACGTCTTAGCAAGTCATTTCAACTCGAGAGCAAACGATTTCAACGTGATAGCGAGTCGTTTCAACGTGATAGCAAGTGATTTCAACGTGAGAGCAAGTGGTTTCAACTTGAGAGCAATTAAGTCATTTTACACGCTCCTGAATGTAAAAAGGGCCGCTTCATGCGAAGCAGCCCTTTTAAGTTAGCCGTATTGGTATGAGTTAGAAAAACCTTTTTTACAGGGCAGCAATTGTATTAGTTAACAAAGCCTTGGTATATGGGTAATTGTGAATACCATGGCTTCTGTCGCGGAGTACAAGCTGGAAATTGACAATTGCTGCTGCCTGTTTATTGTTAATGGTTGGAAATGGAGAACGTCCACCTGCTGTCCCGGTAGAATTCCATTTGCCTGTTGGGTTTGCGGATGCATCATAGACATCTACATAACCTGTATAACCAGAGGCGTCCTTTTGAAGGATTCCGCCAGTAGCCCCACCGATTTCGTCCAGTTTGGCACCTAATTGGTTGAGGAGAGTATTGATTTCGGTACGAGTATTTGTGATCTTGCCTGCTAGAGCAGTTGCGTCGGCATGGCATGATTTACATCCGTTGGTATTGTTCACTAAACCATTATCGTCAACAATATGAAATGTATGCCCGCCTGAGAGTGAACTGCCCGAAGCCGTAGGTGCATGACAGGTAGCACAGGATGCTCCCGCTTTGTGAGCTGAATTAGTGTAAGCTACTGTACCAGTAAATTCTTTACCTCCTCTGCCTGATGCAATTGCAGCCTGGGTTCCATAATGCGTACCCCATCTGAAATTAATTCCAGTATATGTGCCGGTCGGGTTGTTTGCAAAATCCATATGTTTTACAATACGAGGTTGGTGGCATTTTGCACAAAGATGACTGCTTGATCCCGCAGGAAAATCGGCCAACAATGTTTTAGTAGTATCAATTAACATGTCAACTGCAGTCGTGGTTGTAAGTGCATAGTCGGTCGAATCATAAGCTGTATGAATCTTGTGACAAGTCCGGCAGCTAAATGATGTTGGAGCAGTAAGTGCAGAGGCTGAAGCATTGTAAGCTTTCTTGGAAGGATTCTTTGCTATAACATCCAAAAAGCCTTCATTCGAGTGGCAGGGAGCGCAATTATTCCTTGTACCCTCATCTTCCCAGGCATGGCCGGTAGCATGTAAAGAGTGATTAAGCTGTTTACTTTTAGCTAACAATCCTGAACTTGAATTATGACATTTTTTGCACGTTTCGTTAGCATCAATCCCAGCGTTGCCATCTTTACCATCTTCTCCAGGAGCACCAGCAGGTCCTTCACAGGCCGTAAACGCAGCCATTGCAATCATACAAACAGCGGCTAAAATCAAATTGATTCTTAAAAATTTTTTCATAACTGAGTTTTTTAGTCCTATTGGTCTTTTTTATTTTATACTAATATAGATGTTTAAAACCAGCTCCCTTCTAATAGAAGCGGTAGACTTTTTGAGTGAATCAACAGATATGCACATCATTATATAATGACTTTTTCTTTTAATATTATCGAGATATATCGATTAAAATACCGGAAAGTCCTATTTTTTAAAATATCCAACATGGTCGGACACATATTTTTCAAATGAAATAGGTTCCCTGTTAAGTAATTGTTGAATATCCTGGTAAATATTTCCTGCCTTTCCAAACTTTGTAACAAGGTAGAGAACTGTTACTACTATTACATAGGCCGTTTTATGCCCTTGACCTTTCATGTGACAGAAAAATTTAAACACAGATACGGGCCGGTAATTTATTTCCTTATCAAGGACGCTGCTCAAGACAGAGACTACTTCATAATAAGTTAAAGCTCTGCTTCCGGTTAAATTATACTTTTTGTTGAAATGGTTGCCGGTAGACAATGCAAGAGCACCAACTTCAGCTACATCGCGGGTATCGACAAAACTGGTCCTGCCATTTCCTGCGGGAAGAATTATTTTATGAAGATTTCGGATATCGTCCAAATGGGTTGTATTGAGGTTTTGCATAAAGAATCCAGCTCTCAGGAAAGTATAAGGGATTCCTGAAGCAAGAATATATTTCTCAATCTTGTAGTGAGGAACAATTTTATTGCTTTCAACTCCTATTAGGGAAAGAAATACGATATGCGTGATTCCTTTCTTTTTCGCAACCTCAATAAAGGGAAGAAACGTGTTTTTGGTATTTGATATGTGGGGAGGTCGCATTAGAAAAATGCGATCAACTCGCTCCAAAGAAGTTTCGAATGTTGCCGGATTTTCGAAATCCAGAACTGCGGTTTTTATATCAGGTGAAAACTTCTTTGCACTTTCGGGGCGGCTAATCGCAGCAACTGCTTCAATATTCATATCTTTCCTCAAAAAATCCAATACATAACTTCCCACGTTTCCAGTTGCACCAGTAACTAATACTCTTTCCATAACTCGTTTTTCCTGATTATTATTTTTTTCGCAATTAATTTACAAACTTTAAGGCAAAATTCAATTATCAAGGGAAAATGTAGTTATGAAAAATCTCTTCAGCTTTTGCGTATTGGTTGTCACCATTTTAATTGTGAACCTACTTACAGGTTTTATTACCGATTACCTGATGAATTACAGGGGCATTACAAATCCTATGAAATTTACAGCAATAGGAATGGCTGTTCTGGTTATTATTCTTTATCCGGCATTTAAGTTTCTGGATGAGCTGGTCACCACATTTGCCAAAAAGGTGATGAGCAAAGGGCATAATATGTTTGGGAAGGTATTAGGAACAATCCTGGTCTTCGCAATCCTGATTTTTGTGCTTTATTGTGTGTATGCCAACCAATGGTATGGGATTAATGTACCACGAATTTTAATAAGCCGTTGGTTTTAAAAGAGGGTTTAGGGGTTAGGAGTTTAGGCGGTAGGTAAAAAAATATTCAATCAGGAACATCAATCATAGCGACTGATGTTCCTGATTGAATATTTTAAAGCTTAGGATCTACTTTCAGATTTTTAAAAAGGAATGAATAAATATCAGCCTGCTCAGCAATGGTAACTGCGGTAGGCTTACCTGCACCATGTCCTGCATTGGTTTGGATACGGATTAAAACAGGATTTGCGCCTTTGTATTTTTCCTGCAAAGTAGCTATATACTTAAACGAGTGCGCCGGAACCACACGGTCGTCGTGATCGGCGGTTGTAACCATAACTGCAGGATAATTTTTTGAATCGCTGATATTATGAAGTGGCGAATATTTATAGATGTAATGGAACTGGGTGGAGTCCTCGCTCGAACCAAAATCGGAACTCCAGGCAGCTCCAATAGTAAACTTATGGAAACGAAGCATATCCATTACTCCAACAGCAGGAATGGCAGCTCCAAACAATTCAGGACGTTGATTAACAACCGCTCCGATAAGCAAACCTCCATTTGAACCACCCATTACCGCTAGTTTTTCGGGAGATGTATATTTGTTTTGAATCAGATATTCTGCCGCAGCAATAAAGTCGTCGAAAACATTCTGCTTATTCAGTTTTGTGCCACCTTCGTGCCATTTTTTACCATATTCTCCTCCCCCTCTGATATTTGCCGAAACATAAATTCCTCCATTCTTCAACCATAACAAACGAGAAACGCTGAAACTAGGGGTGATATTCACATCAAAACCTCCATAACCATAAAGCAGAGTAGGATTTTTACCATTCAACTCAATTCCCTTCTTATGAACAACAAACATTGGGACTTTGGTTCCATCCTTGCTTGTATAAAAAAGTTGTTTAGTTTCGTATTCCCCAGGGTTAAAATCGAGCTTGGAAGTAAAAAATGGCTGTAGTTCGTCGTTGTTCTGATTGTAAACAAAACTCGATGTTGGATAAGTAAAAGCAGTGAAGGTGTAAAATATCTCGTCGTTCCCCGCTTTGGAGTATATATCGGGAACAGTACCAGGCGCAGGCAGCTTAATATCTTTGATATACTTACCACTGGATTCATAAAGCTCAATCTTGGTTTGCGCGTCCTTAAGATAATGAGCAATAATCTTATCTTTCCCGTTCAGATAAGCACCTTCCAATACAAAATCCTTTTCAGGGATAACAGTAATGTTCTCTTTGCCGGTTTTAACATCAACTGCCCATATTTTATTGTTTGGAGCGTCTTCATTGGTAATGATATAGAAAGTAGTTCCAAAATTACCAGCAACCGAATATTTCACCGAATAATCCTTTCCGAAAGTTTTAAAATCTTTTTTGGAAGCTATATCCCTGATGATGATCTTATTGCCATCGAAGCCCTTGCTCTCGTAAATAACAAGATAGTTTCTGTCTTCGGTAACCTGGGCGCCGAAATTGACACGGGGATCGCTGTGCTGCATTATCAGAACATCTTCAGCTTGGGTTGTGCCCAACTTATGATAGTAAAGCTTATGAAAATCATTCCGGCCGGTTAATTCTTGTCCTTTAGGTTCGTCGTACCGTGTGTAGTAAAAACCACTTTTATCCCAGGCAATTCCTGAGAATTTTACCCATTTGATATGATCGTCCAATAATTTACCCGATTCTATTTCTTTTACAAAAATCTCAGCCCAGTCCGAACCACTGTTCGAAACGGCATAACCCAGGTATTTTCCATCGGAAGAAACAGCATAAGTATTTAAGGCCATGGTACCTTTCTCCGACAGTGTATTAGGATCAAGCAATACCTTAGGTTCATCGGAAAGAGATTTCTTATAGTACAAAACATTCTGGTTCTGGAGACCGTTGTTGCCTTCGTAGTAATAAACATCAGCTTCCTTGTTCAACAGCATTCGGCGTTCAAAATTCCACATTTCAGTGAATCGCTCCTGAATTTTATTTCTATAAGGAATTTTTTCAAGATATCCGAAAGTAACTTCATTCTGGGCTTTCACCCATGCTTTGGTTTCTTCGGAATTGTCGTCCTCGAGCCAACGGTAAGGATCGCGAACGTTAACACCAAAGTAAGTATCGACAGTGTCCACTGTTTTAGTAACAGGATACTGCAATTTTTCCGGCTGTTGACAGGCAACAACCAATACAATGCAAGTGATTGCAGGTAAAATTGGTTTCATAAATAGTTTGCAGATTATTTAAAACTTTTAAAGACTAAAGCTTATAAAAACATTAGTAAAAACAGGAACAACAATCAGTAATAAAACAGCTATTACAACCACAATCACCAATGAAGGCAAAACCACAATCCGGCCTTCATTTTCACAACTTTTGAACCAAATATTAATAAAGGGTCTGAAGTAGAAGAATATGCTTACCAAAGAGCCTAAAACCGCAATTAAAACCAGCCACAACCACCCACTTTCAATAGCCGATACAAAAACCGTGTATTTTGCCACAAAACCAACCAATGGAGGAATACCTGTGAGCGAAAGCATAGCAAGGGTCATACCGACAGATAAAATTTTGCTTTTAGTCCAGAAACCGTTTAAGGATTCATATTCCGAGTTGCCACCATTCTGGCGTAATACAATCAGAATTGCAAATGCAGCAATATTAGCCAGTACATACGCGATAGAATAAAGCAATAAAGCTTTGGCCGAATATTCGTTAAAAGCAACGATGGCCAATAGCACATATCCTGTATGCGAAATGCTGGAATAAGCGAGCATCCGTTTCATATCCTTCTGGTAAACAGCCGTGAAGTTACCGATGATAATGGATGCCGCTGCCAGGACGGCGATGGTATTTACCCATACGTCCACTGCTGAAGGGAAAACAGTCTGGGCCAAACGGAAAAAAGCTGCAAAACCGGCCACTTTAACCACCGAAACCATGAAAGTTGTAATGAATGTTGGAGAACCTTCGTAAACATCAGGAGCCCAGAAATGGAAAGGCGCAACGGCAATTTTAAAAGCCATACCAATTACCATCAAAATTACCCCGGCTTTATACATTAAAGGAAGCGATTCTCCGGCATTTAAAGCATAATCGTAAATATCCTTATGGAATAATGATCCCGAAGCACCGTAAAGCAATGCAATTCCAAATAACAGAAAAGCTGAGGCAAAAGAACCCATCA
>JAEYWD010000085.1 GCA_023429135.1 Bacteroidota bacterium
GTTACCCGGAAAGACAGGCCTTATATCCGGTTTCTGTTCGTCTTATCAAACTTTTGCTTTCAGCTGCCTTCAGATCCCAGGTCACCCTGAGCACCCTTGCTTTGCGCTAAAGAATTCCGGTCATCACAGCTCCTTCGGGACTTGGGATTTCTCCCGCACCCTTTAGAATTGCAACATGCCCGGCACACCAAATAGACCGCACCTACCGGCGCTTAATACAACAATACCTGTCATCTACCCATTGTACCCCAATTTTTTTGTGCCCCCTCTACCTATGACTTTCCAACCAATTTATTTCAACCTTCCTCCCATATTAACCGGTACTGAAATGTGCGATATATACAAACATTTATATTTAACGATCAATCGTTTGAGTTCACTCTCGAATTCCTGCAAATCATAATTAAGATTTTTCCCAAAATCGTTTTGCAGTTTAACAATTGCCAGCGATGAATGAACAGGCAAAACAATCTCTCTGAATTTATCATCAACACAATTCACAAGTCTATCAGACGACACCTTTTCTTTACCTTTATTCTCAACCCAGATAATATACTGAGAACCTGCGAAAATACTATATGTAGGCGAAGTAGGACATTTGAAATATTCGACCGGTTTTTTTATTTCCTCATGAGGGTTTATTACAGGAGTATAGGCCACTGAAAGGTCATTGATTTGAAATCCGTTCCGGGTAACATGGGTGATGACTAAATTGCGATCGGCCGAATCGCGTTTTATTGCCTCAAAACTTTTAATTATCAGGTTACTGTAACTTTTCTCAGGATTATATAAACAATACTCCAATAAATTAGTCAGATAATTAATCCTATGAGCGTTGTAATAATTTAATTTTATAGTATTGGTTTGTGAAAGACGGTCGATTAAGTCGGTTGAGCCTTCTTGCTGAGCATTACCGTTCAGCACTTTAATGTAGCTCTTACTGTGCGATTGAAGTGAGCTGACTTTAATTTTCTTCCAATCTCTATCGATTGACTGTTTAATCTTTTTTGAGAAATCATCCGTGATTATTTCAGGTAATACCAAATCGCAGAAGGGATCATATTTCCGCAGTATTTCATTATATTCATATATAAAACTAATTAGCTCATCATATCTGGATTCAACGGGATTGAAAATCGAAATTTTTTTGGCAATATTATTTACCGTCAAATCTGTAACATACTCAATTCTGATTAAATGCCTGTTCAGGTCATGAATTTTTATATCAATAATCCGTGGGGTCTTAAATTCGCTCAGCTCAGGAGTGTTGGCATCTTTCATTTTATACACTACATCGAGATCTATCTGATATTTACCCGAACCAATCATTTCCGACTTCAGTACACCGTATCCCCCATTCCACGAAAACTCAGGATTTATATGAGTTGACTTATATCCGTCATTTACTTTAAAAATTAAAATTATCTTCACTATAGAAGCGGGATCTGGCTTCAGAATATAATCGGTAGAATAATATTGATTATTATGAGGAGTGATCTTGAATCCCTGACCGTATGCAGGTGCTGTCAATATTAAACAGAACAGTATGGTAAGCCGGTTTATGAAGGAAGGAAAAACAGAATTCATAACTGATTTCTTTTAGAAATAGCTATTACGGATTACCCCTGCTCCAGGTTACGGGACTGTCCTCCCGGAAGCTTTCGGGAGACTTTTTGGCTCTCTTAAGAAATAATTTTGTCCTCAGACCTGAACCATGGTGCAACAGGGTTGCTGCCCAACCAGTCTGTATTCTTCTTCATCCTTCTTACTTCTTACTTCCTACTTCCTCCTCCTTCTCCACCCATGCCGCCGGAATCTTCGCAATAAGCGAATACCCTATTTTATTGATACGTAACAAAAACCTCTTCTCACTCTCCAGACTGACAAACTCTCCGGTTATGCCAGCCAAAGGACCAAAAACAATCTTCACATGCTCTCCCGGCCTGATACTCTCCACTACTGCTTCTATATCTATATCCGATTCCACCAGGCTCCTGAGGCTGACCATCTGCTTTTCGGGAACTGCCACAGGCTTACCTTCGAAGGTTATATAGCGGACTATATGGTTACATCTGAAAACAGTATCCCGCTCATTCGATTTAAGTTTCACAAAAACATACGAGCCTATCAGCGGCACCTCTACCATTTTCTTACGGTCCTTCCACTGGTGCAGCGCTTTACGGAGCGGCAGGTAAGCTTCTATTCCCAAAGAACATAAGTCGGCATATACCTTCTTCTCCGCTCGTGCCCGGGTATATACCACAAACCACTGGCGACCGTCAGCAGTTTTGTTAACATTATCACGCTCTTTCAATTCCATACAATCCTCATTTCATCACCGCAAAAATATAAAAAATCTGCTCCCCAATCACTTTTTAGGCATCTCGCCAAGCCCAGGTCACTGAGCTTATCGAAGTGCGGTCACTGAGCTTGTCGAAGTGCTGAGTCTGCTACTAATGTTCAACCACCCAAAAGCCATTTCCAGGCTTCAACACATTTCTTATTTTAAAAATACTATCAAAATTAAAATAATTCGTTAAAGTGTAACCCGCAAAATACCCAATAAACCGTACCCAAAGATGAAGGGCCGTCACCCCGGGGCGGAGCCGAAGGGCACATCATTCCGTACCCTTTATCCCTATTCAAAAATCACGGTTTAACAGAAAATCACGGATCGGCCAGTGTTCTATTCCTTTATACTCATTTCCTGATAAGGGATCCATTGAGACAACAATTTTACGGTTATTATCCGGGATTAGGAGCAAATTGCCAAATTCACGGTTATGAGTTTGTTCGTCAGTAATAAGATAAGTCACTTGAATATAGGTTGTTTTACCATTCTTTTGGGCAACGAAGTCAATTTCTTTTTCCCCGTATTTACCAATCCTTACCTCGTATCTTCTAGCCCGTAAATGATGATAAACAACATTTTCAAGAATCTTATTGACATCTTTCTGCTGATAGGGTATAAGTGCATGCCGCATTCCCAGATCCTCAAAGTAAAATTTATCGCCAATTTCAAAAATCTTCCTTCCATTAACATCAGTACGCTTCACTCTTTCAACAAAAAACACCGTTTCCAGGTAATACATGTATTCAAGAACCAACTTAGGCAATAACTGAATATTCTGTGATTTCAGGTAATCGCTTATTCGTTTGGCCGACACAACACAGCCAATATTATCGGCTATGAATTGGATCAGATTGTTTAGAAAATGTACATTTCGCACCTTAAAGCGGGTAACAATATCCCGTAAAACTATAGTATCAAAAACATTTCGCAAATACTCATAGTAAATCCGTTCTTCATTTTTAAGGTTTACAAGGTGAGGCATTCCTCCATATTTCAGGTATTTGGTAAAGCTTTCGTTCGAATCGGATAATTGGTGGAACAACAAGAACTCTTCATAAGTGAGTGCATAAACCCTTATCTGAATGTAACGGCCTGCAAGGTAAGTGGCCAGCTCTCCCGACAACATGGTGGCATTACTGCCCGTACAGTATATATCATAATTTGAGTTTAACTGAAGGCTTCTCAGTGCTTTTTCAAATCCTTCAATTTCCTGAACCTCATCAATAAAAATTGCTTTCTTAGAACTTGCCGGACCCTTAGCCTCAATATGATTTATCAGAGTAGCGGTATCTTTTATATGAACGAACGCAAAATCTTCCTTATTGATATAAATTATTTCCGTATCCGGCGATTCTTTTCTGATTTCTTCCATCAACTGGAATAGTATATAACTCTTCCCAACACGTCGCTGACCAATCAGCACTTTAATTAAAGAATTGCCAATATACGGAGCTATATATTCAAAATAACTTTCACGGTGAATAATGGATTTATTCATTTTTGTTATAAGAAAAAGTTTATGTAAAAATAGAAAAGTTTTTCTTACATGAAAAACTTTTCCCATTTAAATGGAGCATGACGGCACTGAATAACCCTCACCGTGAACGCTGAAAGTCAAGCTTTAGTATAGAGTCGAAGGGCTGGACCCCCTAAAACCCCCTCCAGAGTACTCCTCCCGCACAGACGCACTGCCGTGTATCTCCCGTCGAGGCCAGGTCACTGAGCTTGTCGAAGTGCTGAGCCTGCCGAAGTGCGGTCACTGAGCCTGCCGAAGTGCAAATTTTTACTATCTTTGATTCTCGCACCTTCTACGATGGATAAAATAAAATACATATTTCTCCTGCTATCTTTGAGTATACTTTACATCGCTGGTATCCAGGCCCAAACCATCTCCATCCACCACCCCCATCTCAAATTCCTTTTTGAAGATTCCCTCTTACTCCGCCCCGATTACCATTCCGCCCTCCAGCCTGTACAGACGCACTGCCGTGCGTCTCTCGGACATGCATCTCTTGCCAAAGAGCGGTCACTGAGCCTGCCGAAGGGCAGTGCGTCTTCTACATCAAATGCCACTAATATTCCCGGCTGTTCTACTCGGTACTCAGTACTCGGTACTCGGTACTCCTTTCTTTCCCCCGTCCTCAACGCCTCCTTCTCCTACAACCAAAATACCGGCACCTTTTCTTATAAATTTGCCCAGGGGGCTTACATAGCTTCCAACCTCGGCAAAAGAGCAGGTTTCGAACTCTCCGCGATACTCTACGAACAGAAATTCCCGGGCCAAAGCTATTCAATCGACAGCCTCGAACTTGTTCCCCGTCATAACCGATATCTCTCCGGAAAAGGCGAGCAGGCCGTTTATGGTGCCATCAGGGGCAATATATGGTGGAAAGCTAACAAATGGCTCACTTTAACGGCCGGTAACGACAAACACTTCATAGGCGATGGCCAGAGATCTCTTTTGCTCTCCGAAAATGCCGCAGCATATCCGTTCTTCCAAACACGCCTCAACATCTGGAAAATCAATTACCAGCACCAGGTAATGTTCATGCGCGATCTGGTGGAAGGTGCCGGTAGTAAACGGTTCCAAAAATATACTTCCCAGCACACCCTGAGCTATAACCACAAAAACCGCTTTAACTTCTATATTTTCGAAGCGGTCATCTGGCGCAAGCAGGATTCGGCCCGGCACAGAGGTTTTGATCTGAGTTACCTGAATCCTTTTCTTTTTTACCGGCCGGTTGAGTATAACCAGGGGTCGCCCGACAATGTCCTTATGGGTATAGGAGGCAAATGGAGAATTTACGGCAAAAACTACTTATATGGCCAGTTTATACTCGATGAGTTTAACTTTAAATATGTGACAAAGAATAATGGATGGTGGGCAAGCAAATATGGCTTTCAGGCGGGATTTAAAACTTACGGACTGTGGAAAAATAAAAAATCACTCCTGCTCCTGGAATATAATCATATGCGGCCGTTTACCTACGCTCATACGTACTCTCTCCAGAACTATGGCTACCTCCAACAGCCCCTTGCTCATCCCCTGGGTTCCAGCTTCAGAGAACTCACAGGCGTATTGAGTGTAGCCTTTTCACCCCAATGGATGCTCCATGCTTCGGGCTTAATTCAACGCTACGGAACGGATCCCGATACCCTGAACTATGGCTCGGACATATACAAACGACAGTGGACATTCTCAAAATTTTATGGAAACTATATAGGACAGGGAATCTTAAATACGGTAGTGGAAGGAAGTGCGGAAATCAGCAGGATTCTGGTTCCCCATTGGCGGTGGGTGGCTTTTGCAGACTTGCGGTTAAGAATTCATAAAACAGGAGCCGATCAGAGGGTAATACCCTTCTTAAGTCTTGGTGTTAAAACATTGCTGTATGAGTAGGGTAATGAAAGTAAATAGCTGTCATGCTGAGGGGAGTAGAAGTACAAGCCAGACTATCTGTAGCCTTAATCCTGAGCGGAGTTTTAGGACGATTGTCAATATACTCAATTATTTGATGTTCTTTCTTCATCGTCTCTCAACCCGAAACCCGAAACCCGTAACCCGGCTGTTAGTCTTACGGCTTACGACTTGCGACTTACGACTGTATCCCCGTCGTCTTTCTCCCAGTAGTCAGCAACCCGAAAATCGAAACCCGGCTGCTTTCTTACGACTTACGACTTTCTGCTTACGACTATTTCTGCTTACTTCGTCCTTCATCCTTCTCACTTCTCCAGCAAAGGCCCAGCTCCTCACCCCTCTATCCCAAGAGATGAACCGCCGTGCAGAATACAAAATGATAAAATCGGGCACCCCGTTCTTTACAGTAATAAAGCCTTACGTCGACACCCAGCTCCGTGGCTCCGCCCAGGACTCCCTAATTTTTCAAAGTCAGGGATCTTCTTCATCTTCTGATGTCATCCTGAGCGGAGTCGAAGGATCTTACGACTTACGACCTACGACTTACGACTCTTCTTCAACCCATAACCCGAAACCCGTAACCCGTTCCTGGTTCACCCGCAAACTCCTCCACGAATCCTTCATCCAGGTAGACAGTGGAGAATATTACCTTTTTTTTGATCCGGTTTTCGACCTTGCCTTAGGCCAGGATAACACCGGACGCAAAACTTTTACCAATACCCGTGGCTTTATTGCAGGTGGACGCCTGGGAAAGCACTTCGCTTTCGGAACAACTTTTTATGAAAACCAGGCAATTTTCCCCATGTGGGTACATAACAATATCCAAAATAAGGTTATCACCGGACAGGGATTAGGTCGATTAAGCAACCAAACCTGGGATTATGCCCATGCTTCCGGTTATCTTTCATTTTCACCGGTAAAAAAACTAAATATCCAATTAGGGCAGGGAAAAAACTTCATTGGCGATGGCTACCGTTCCTTGCTGCTGTCGGATGTGGCATATAACTATCCTTATTCGCGAATATCGTTTCTTTCCGAAAAATGGATGTACTCCTGGATGCTGGGAATTATTCAGGATATTAACAATTCAAAACGCGATAACATCCACACGTACTATAAAAGGATGATTTCTTCCCACATTCTGTCTACTAACATAGTCCCATGGCTTCAGTTTTCCCTTATTAAAAACACCGTTTACAATAACCCTGATACCACCGGAACATTCTCTCCCGGCCTGGAAGAATTTAATCCTGTTATGCTGCCTCTGAATTCAGCCAGAAGCAACTCTATCTGGGGAATGAACCTGAAGGTAATGGTCGGAAAAAACTTTTGGATATACGGGCAAGCTGCTATCGATAATTTGTTTGACAAAGGAACCTTGTCGAAAGGGTTCCAGCTTGGTTCCAAATATTTCAATGCTTTTGGTTTAAGGAATCTTTACCTGCAGGCAGAATACAATACCATCGACCCAAGGACTTTCTCTTCCGATAATAAAATGCTGTATTGGCTGCATTATGGCGAACCACTGGCACACCCTGGCGGTAACAATATCCGCGAAGGTATTGTAAACCTCGTATATTCCTGGCGACGCTGGCAATTCGAAAATTTTACCGGAGTAACACAGCAGCAGTCCGGAACCCCTGTTATAACTCCTGGCGGTTCCGACCCTCTTGCCTTAAAAAAAGGGGACGTGCTGCATAATAACACCCAGCTCATCTGGTTCCTGAACCCCAAAACCACAGCTCATTTCTCGCTGGGTTATGTTATCCATCACGAAACTATCTCAGGCCTCAAAACCAAAAGCTCTATGATTTACTTCGCCTTCCGCACCGCCCTCTTCAACAATTACCTCTTGTCACCCTGAGCGAAGTCGAAGGGTGAGCGCAGTCGAAGGGTGAGCGCAGTCGAAGGGCTGAACCCTGAGCAGCGGTCACTGAGCTTGTCGAAGTGCGCAACCAAATTCTCAAATATTACATGGCTACTTTCCTTCCTTCTCTTATATTTGTTTCATTTTAATCCATATGCAAACCGATCTCTCTAAGTTCGACAACTCATGGTATAAACCCGGTGCCGGCCCAATGAAACGTACACTTTGGTACTATGTCAACGCATGGATATTCAACAGCTACTGGTTACCTGTTTCCTCTGTTAAATGCTCCTTGCTTCGCCTTTTCGGCGCAAATGTTGGAAAAGGCGTAAACATTAAACCAAAGGTAAATATCAAATACCCCTGGAAACTTGATATTGGTGACTATGTATGGATTGGAGAAAAAGTGTGGATTGATAATCTCGATAAGGTAACTATTTGCGATAACGTATGCCTTTCTCAGGAAGCTTTTCTCTTATGCGGAAATCATAACTATAAAATCGAAACATTCGATTTGACAACAGGCCCCATATTCCTGGAAGACGGCGTATGGATCGGCGCTAAAAGTGTTGTTTGCCCCGGTGTTACCTGCAAAAGCCATGCGGTTTTAGCCGTAGGATCCATGGCAACAGGCGACCTGGAACCCTACACGATCTACCAGGGCAACCCCGCAGTAAAGAAGAAGATAAGAATTTAAGTCACCCTGAGAAGCGGTTATTGAGCTTGTCGAAATAAGTCGAAGCCCCGGCCGTCATCCTGAGCGGAGTCGAAGGGTGAATCGAAGCCGCATCCCTCCATTTTACAAGATATCATTAATTTACTTTTAAAATTTAACATCATGTATGTTTACATCCTCCGGTGTTCTGATGACTCATTTTACACAGGTGTTACAAATAATCTTGAATTAAGGTTGGAACAACATCAGCAAGGAATAAATCCAGGATACTATACTTTTAGCAGACGACCTGTCAAACTGGTATACCATGTTATGATCTCGGATCCTACAGATGCAATTAGGCTTGAGAAAAGACTAAAAGGGTGGTCCAGGGCAAAGAAAATAGCATTAATTGAAGGGAAATTCTCCCTATTACCAGGCTTAAGCGAATGCAAAAATGAAACACATTCAAAAATATTACAAACCTAATCTGTCACCCTGAGCGGAGTCGAAGGGTGAATCGAAGCCGATAAGCCTCTTCCTCTCCCTCATGCTTCGACTCCGCTCTGCATGACAATGCAATCGTTCAGCATGACTCACCTGGTACTTTCAACCCTTAACCTGTAACTCAAATCTTTTTCCCATCTTTGCAATAAAAATACCCGTGCTCAAAATCTCCATCATCACCGCCGTGTATAACAACCGCGATCACCTCGAAGCAAGTTTCTCTTCGGTGTTCTCTCAGTCATATCCCAACATCGAATACATTGTCGTCGATGGCGGCTCCACCGATGGCTCCCTCGACATCATCCATCAATACGCCTCCAAAATTGCAAAATGGATCTCCGAACCCGATCACGGCATTTACGACGCTCTCAACAAAGGCATCACCATGGCTACCGGCGATGTTATCGGGCTCCTGCATTCCGACGACCTCTTCAATTCCTCCGATACAATTCGGCACATCGTCGAAACTTTTGAAAAAACCGGCTGCGATGCCACTTATGGAAACCTCGAATATGTTTCACGTAACAACCCCGGCCAGGTAATCCGTTTCTGGAAGAGCTCTCCTTTTAACCCTTCGCTGTTAAAAACCGGCTGGATGCCGCCTCACCCTACACTCTTTGTAAAAAGAAAATGGTACGCGGAAAAAGGAACTTTCCGTACCGACTTCCGCATCTCGGCCGACTACGACCTCATCCTCCGCCTTTTCAGTGACAGCAGGTTTAAAACCTGCTATATCGACCAGGTCATAACCCGCATGCGCACAGGCGGAGCCAGCAACCGCAGCCTCAAAAACATATATATCAAAAGTAAGGAGGATTATATCGCCCTCAGGCAGACAAAGGTGGGTGGATTTGCAACCCTGTTCCGGAAAAATGCCCAAAAGATCCTCCAGTTTGTCAAACGAACCTAAAGTCACCCTGAGCTTTGCCGGTTGGCCGTCACCCTGAGCGGCGGTTATTGAGCTTGTCGAAATAAGTCGAAGGGTGCGGAGTCGAAGAACTGTCACCCTGAGCGGAGTCGAAGGGTGAAGGGTGAATCGAAGCTTCCATCCTTCTCCTTTTCCCTCATGCTTCGACTCCGCTCTGCATGACTCCCTGGGTTACCGATGCTCTCTTATACTTCTTATTCCTGGGTATTGGCTGTTACGCTGAACTGCCTGCCACATTCCAGCGTGGGAGTCGAAAGGCGAAGGGAGGACAACAAACTTTTATGTAAATAAATTCAGGTATTTTTTGAAGTTCCAAATTCTGCTTCTTTGTCCTCCGGTCGATTCCTCCAATATACCAAGTTTCTCCAGGTCAGTAACTAGTTTGTACGATGAAGCCATAGTAATACCAGTTATTTCTGATACCTTAGCAGCATCAATTACCGGACGTTTGTACAGGTAATGAGTTATTTTCTGAGCATTAACAGCTCTGCTTCCCAGTACCTGAATATCAATCTCCGTTCTTTTTTGTAATTGAAGAATGTTATCAAAAGTTGTTATTCCCTTTTGGGCTGTTTCAATTACACCTGTTAAGAAAAATTTAAACCAATGAACGATATCACTTTTCTCCCTCACACGCATTAAATTATCATAATATAAGGAACGATGCCGCTCAAAAAAATCTGAAAGATATAACACAGGTCTTTTTAGTATACCGCAACTAACCAAATATAACGTAATCATCAAACGGCCTACACGACCATTACCATCGAGGAAAGGGTGGATCGTCTCGAATTGATAGTGAATCAAAGCTATTTTTAATAATTCCGGAAAAAATATAGTTTCATTATGGGCAAATTTTTCAATATCATTCATCAGTTCAGGAACAGAAGTAGAAGCCGGAGGTATAAAAACAGCATCTTTTAAAGTTGCCCCTCCAATCCAATTCTGACTTGAGCGAAACTCTCCAGGTTGCTTATATTCACCTCGTACACCCTGTAGTAATATTTTGTGTGTTTCGCGAATCAGGCGCGAAGAAAAAGGTAAGGATTCCAACAGCTCTATAGCATGCTCCATAGCCTGTATATAATTCTGTACCTCTTCCCAGTCATTACGTTTATCTAATGGAACATCTTCTTTATCCATCAGAGCCTCTTCCATATTTGTTTGTGTCCCTTCAATTTTGCTGCTTTGTGTGGCTTCTTTCAAAACATGCATGCTAATAAAGAGCTCTATGTTGGGTATATAATCCGAGTACATGTCAAGTTTCCCCAATTCCCTGTCAGCTTGACTTAATAAATGGATTACCTCCATATTATCCAACATCCATTTCCGATTGATGAAATTAGGCTGGAAACTCTTATGGAGACCTTGATTTATGTACCTGCCTGCTTTAAAATCTTTCATCTGTTTATTTTTAAAAGGTCCGATAGAGAGGCTGTGTAAAAAGTCAATTACCAGTCATATTTCGCACTTCGACGGGCTCAGCATGACGCTCAATATGACAAATAGCTGATTTCCAATCGTCAGACTGAGCGTAGTCGAAGTCTTTCCAACCTTTTTACACAGTCTCATCAATGACATTAAACATCGCCATGTGTATCCAATTTTTCCGCATGATGTTCATTTTTGCATTCACTACAAAACTAAAATAAAGATACTAGTTATTTTAGTTTTTTGCTAAAATCTAAAATAACTCATTCGCTATTTTAAAAAAACTGTTAAATCTAAAATAACCATTCCAATTGACCCGCCGGAAATTCACCTTAAGCGGCGGTTATTGAGCTTGTCGAAATATGCTTCGACTCCGCTCTGCATGACCACAATTCCTTTGAGCAAACCGAAGGAACCCTTCTCCTGAAAGAGGATAAAGATCATTGAGTTGAATGGTAACTGGCTCTTGAATGCTCGTCACCCTGAGCGGAGTCGAAGGGTGACGGGGGAACGGCCGTCACTCGGAGGTCACCCTGAGAGTCGAAGGGGGAGCGCATAGTCTCCTCCGCACCCGCATGCTTCGACTCCGCTCAGCATGACTACAGGCAACTCCTTCCTACTGCCATGCTTCGACTCCGCTCTGCATGACTCCATTGGGATGAAAAACCGCAACAAAACGTACGGTATGAAAAGCGCCCATGGTACCTGCGACTTACGACTATTTTCTTACCTTTACTTATGCTTCCCCTTAACCCATATCTGCTGTTGTTTCGTTCCCTGGTGCTTAATCATTCACTTAAGGAACTGGCACCTTTTATTATTGAAGAACAAGCCAAAATTCCATTTTGGGATTTTCTTGCATGGAACAGGTTAACTCCTTTATTGTATCGCACCATCCGAAAACAAAAAGCTGAGGCATATTTTTCCGACAGCTTTATGACGAAGCTCACCCAATTGCATCAAAGAGGTGTTGCCAAAAGCCTCCAGATGGAGATGGTATTGAAAGAAATCCTCCCCCACCTGGAAAAAGAAAACATAAAACCCATTCTGCTGAAAGGCGTTGCACTGGCATTTTCCGTTTACGACAACCCTGCACTCAGGCCAATGCTCGACATCGACATGTTATTTGCCGGAGGGCAGGAAAAACATGCCCGCGACATCCTCCTCAGCCTTGGAGGCGAAGAGACCTATGCCGAAGAATCTCCGCATACCACGGGTTTATGGCAGCATATCCCTCCCATAAAGTTTAAGAATGTGATCATTGAGCTTCATAATCATATTGCCGCTTCCTACGATCCGGGTTTTCTGCCCCTGGAACAAATAATAAAAAACCCCGGCAGTATTACAATCGGGGACCATTATTGCCTGGTATTCCGTTCCGAAATGCAAGTGTATCATTTGTTAAGTCACATGCATAAGCATGTGCTTGCAGGATATTCACGCCTTATCTGGCTGGCCGACCTTCATCTGTATATTGGGCAGCATGGGCATACCATCGACTGGCAAAACTTCCGCACATTGGCCGAAAATACCGGTTTAGCTGCTCCATTCGAAAAATACCTGCAACTCCTCAATACTTTACTTACAACCGGCCTGCCTCTGGAGCTAAAGGACAACCCTTATGCAGAAGAATTTTTAAAAATATGCCGCAAAACGGTACCCGGAGAAAAGCAGATAGGCACTTTGGATATGATGGGAAAACTTACCACTACCCGGCAGAGAATACTGTTCTTAAGAGGAAAGCTCTTCCCTTCGGTTGAATACGTTAAAAAAAAATACAATGTTAAAAGCAGGACAGCGGCGGTGTTGTACTATCCGTTGGTGTATATTCAGTATTTCAGAAAGATTTTTAAATAAATTCCCTAAGCATCGGCACGGATCATTCATTTCTCCATTTACCCTACTACACCCCGGTATTGACCACCTATGACCTAATGACTACCCAACAACCATACCGGCTGTTTTACCCGCAACCCGTATCCCGCAACCTAACCCGTAACTCATGTTACCCCCCAAATCCCCCTTCAGGGGACTTCCCTTCTAATAAGCTTAACTTACAACTCACAACCCAACGGCTGTTCTACCCGTAACACGTACCTCGTAACCCGTTACTTCAACTTCTATTATGCTCTCTTTTCCTTCTTACAACCTTACAACAACAAATGACACGCAGTAAATGACCAATTCCCTTCATTTCCTTCATTCGTCCTGTTACCCAATGACCACCAATGACCCCAAATGACTATATCCAGCACCCCGCAACGGCTGCTCAACCCGTAACCCGAATCCCTTAACCCGTCTCCTCACACCTTCACCCCAAAATCCTCCCTTATAACATTAATAACCGGTTTGCCCGTTGTTTTCGAAATGTATTTTATCTGATATACTTTAGCATCGACCAGGAATCTGTACCAGAAACCCTGCAAAAAATGCCAGATTAAACCCTTTTTGCCATCCAAAAAACCCAGAAGGATAAAATAACGGAAAAGGAAATAAAAAAAGGGACGTACAAATAGTGGAATGTGAGAATAAACATTGGTTTTGTACCAGCGTTTGCGACTATCCTGACCACTAATAAGAGAAGCCTCGATAGATTTATCCTGGAAGAAGTTATACTCTTTATTTAGTGTTTCAATCGCTTCTCGGGTAGCATAATTATTATGCTTTTCGGTCCACCAGCTAAGATTATTTAAATTGTGATCAATAAAATCATTCTTTAATTCTATACTCCTACCCCCATCCAAAATAAAATGTTCGTCCATCCATTTTGCTTCAAAATGTCCTTGACCTTTCCGCCAGATTCTCAATATTTTTGTAGGGTAATACCCTCCATGCCTGATCCATTTACCCATAAAATAAACCCGGCGTTTAAGATAGACTCCGGTAACATCATCAGGTATATTTATGAGATTCTCGGAAATTTCTTGAGCTAATTCAGGTGTAAGATATTCATCAGCATCAAGACGTAAGATCCAAGGTGAAAGGAAATCTATATTCGAGAGAGCCCAATTAAGTTGTTCTGCCTGATTTCCAGGCCATTCATGTTGAATTACTTTTGCATCAAGTGTTTTTGCAATCTCTATAGTATCATCCGATGATTTACAATCAATTACAAGTATTTCTTCACATATTGGTCTAACAGATTTTATACAACGATTAATATGTTTTGATTCATCTTTTGTTAAGATAATAGTTGTTAGTAGTCTATTCATAATTGATTCTTTAGAAAGGATAATTTCAAATTATTCAAGATAATTAAATGACATCATAACTCTCATACAACTTTTTGAAACTTAGGGCAATGTTTTTCCACTCAAATTTTTGAATATACTTTAATGCATTTTTTCTTAATAATTCTGGATCTCTATTTAAAATATCAATAATTGCGTTTGCTGTTTCATGGACTGTATTGGGAATCCATCTCCCACATCCGCTTTCTTCAACTTCTTGCCATGGAGTATTAATACTTGCTATAATAGGAGTACCAGCTGCAAGGGCTTCAGCATAAACTAAACCGAAATTTTCTGAGTGAGATGGTAATACAAAAACATCAGCATTTGCAAAAAAATTAATCTTCTCCCTGCCGGAAATCATTCCTGTAAATGTGATTCTTTGTATAAGGTTATTTTCAAATACAATTTTATTAAGATTTCCAAGCTCACCTTCATCTTCTCCAGCAATTAAAAGATATGCATCGGGAAACTCCTTTAAAACGAGTTTAAAACTTTTTATTAAAATATCAAACCCTTTCACTTTTTGAATTCTCCCCACAGAAATCACGATATGAGAAACCACTTTTTTTAAACCAGTAAATTTATAAATATAATCCTCTCTACTAAAAGTTTCAAATTTTAAAAACTCCTCTAAGTATATACCATTAGGAATCATCTCAACCTTAGCTCCCGGAAAATTCTTTTCAATGTCCCTTTTTTCCTGTGTGGAGGTTGCATGCCAAGTAATAAACTTTGCATAAGGTTTTATAAAAATCCATAACCATAATTTTTTAATGAATATTTTCTGATTTATACTCCAATGACCGAGTGACCCATGGGGAGTTAAAAGAACCTTCTTCTTAAAGGTCTTTGCAAGAATTAATGATACTGGAGTAGGTACGGAGAATAACCCTTGAATATGGATTATATTTGCTTTTTTTATATCCTTCCTAATACCAAAAAGTAAATCTAGTGATAATTTTCCAATAATTGTTTCATTAAAGTATTTAACTGGATATCCATATTTATAAATAAATTTATTTTGGTCAACCTTTAATTTAGAACAACCATTAGCATTAGTTGTAACTACTTTAAATTTAACTCCTATCTTGAAGAGTTCATTACAAGTATAAAATGATGTAAATACCGGCCCACCATATATTTGAGCCGGATAAAAAGAGGGAATAATAATTAGGATTTCCATTTACTTACTAAAAAATGTTAGTTGGATTTCATGATTTAGCATAATTTGAAAGATGCTGTACCCATTGTTCTTTAGTATATCTTGTTGAGAGAATTGAACTTCTTGTACCCATTTTTAGAAGCTCTGAATTATCCAAATAAAAGAGTTCTTTAAGCTTTTCCTTAAAATCTCTTCTATCTTTTGTTTTGAATACAAAGCCATTGTAATTATTAATAACATAATCTGTATGAGCTCCAACACTATCCGAGCATATTATCGGTAATCCAGCTGCTGTAAATTCTTGAACTACAACACCAAAATTTTCACAATCTGATGGTAAGCAAAAAGCACCGCATGATTTCGTAGTCTCTGCTAAAATATGTGGCTGTAAAAATTCCTTATATGTTATCTTTGAACTTGTTGGAAGAATTTCATTTAATGGCCCTTCTCCAACGATTAATAATTCCCAATCATTTGTTAAACCTTCATCATCTAATTCAATAAAACAGCTTATTAATTCAACTACCCATTTATATTTAACCAATCTACCAACGAAAAGCAAAACCTTGGGATAACTTTCAACTTTAGTATAATAGGAATGCTTGTAAGAATCTAAAAAATGATCAGTGTTAGCCGCATAAAGTCCCAAACTTATATCAGAGTGATCAAATCCCATCAAATTTGCATATGAGTATTGACGGATTCCAGGGACCCAAACTTTTGAGAAAATCCTTTTAATAATAAACCTATAAAAAAGTAGACCAATGTATTGACGTAAGGTTCCCTTCCAATAGTTATCCAATAAAAAGACTTTTGTGGTGGCTAAACTTTTGAATTGAAAAGCTACCCTAAGATATGTTTTATCAGAAAAGCCTGAAACCAAAATGGCTGATGGATTAATTTGTTCACACAATTTTATTAAGGAGTTATAGTCATATTTCGTTCTGTCATATAAATAAATTCCTTTTACTTCTTTAAAATGAAATGGGGCATATTTATTAATTGGATAATTTACAATGTGTAAAGTAAACTTAGGAAATGACTGAACAAATACAATCATACTAGAATAGATATAATCGGCTAGTGACTGATATAAAAAAATAATATCTCTTTTCATTATTATAATATATAAGTTTGGAAATAAAAAGTATCTACTTTATTGTTGCTCGATAAAAGAGATCATAGATTTCCATTTAGATTCAGAAAAATATGCCCCCACTTCCATTTGATTATTGCAAAAACTCATTAGTTTTTCGCTTGGCATCTTTAATAAATCCTGTACTAATAATTTAATGTCTTCCTTAGTGAATGGTACATAAAAGTACTTTAATGAGGCTAACTCTGGATATTCTATAGTAGAAATTACAATTTTCCCTTGTGACAAGTATTCAAGCGTTTTAGAAGGAAAGTTATTCGTATTTTCTGGAAGATTTGGATCTCTAAAACTCAAGCAAAAGGTAATATTCTCTAAAATTCTTTCATACTCATCCTTTGACAAAAATCCTAGAAAAATTATATTCTTATAACCTCTAATTTTTTCGTAAATTCCATTATCCTTGCCTGTAATTATCAGTTCAGCTTCAGGTATATTACTAAAGATGTCAATAGCCATGTCAATACCATTTACATTATTCAATATACCTGAAAAAAGAAATTTCCTATTATTAAGATCTATATTAAATTTATTTACTTTATAAGAAGGTATAATCCCAGCTAAGCTGACATGATTTCTATTTTGAATGTCAGTACGGGCCGAAAGAGAAATTACACCCTTCATTTTGTTTATCATCCAACATATAAGATTTTCACTGCTAAATCTATTTGATGGAGGATTATAATCAGCAATAATTGCATATACCCGTTTAAAGAAAAGGTATTTTAATAAGATTATTGAAATTAGGTTCGTTGTTGTAATGTTGTAGAACCATATATTCTTTGCTTTTAAAGCATTTTTAACAATTACAATATTTTCAACAAAATTATTAAGGAATTTAAGAATTTTCCAGTGTGGGAAAACCCTATATTGAATAAATATTACCCCCTTATATGAACACCGGTTCTTTATGCTTTCACTGACATTTATCGGTACTAATGAAAGTGATTTGTCAAAACAATTATTATCAATTAAAGCAAAGCAAAAATTAGCCGCAGCTTGTGAGACATCAAATCTTTCAATAAGATTATTTGGCAAAGATTGAAACACATACAAACGCATAAACCTATTCTATTTTTTTAATAACTCTTGCAGGATTGCCAGCTGCTATTGAATTGGGGGGAATGGATTTAGTAACAACTGACCCTGCGCCAATTGTAGATCCTTTTCCGATTGTTACACCTTTTAAAATAATACAACGGGCCCCAATGAATACAAAATCCTCAATAACAATTGGATTTGTACATGTCTTTGATGGATCCATCCTTTCATCTGGATATATAGGATGAGCATCTGAGTCACTTATAACGCAACCCGAACCTATTAAAACATTATCTCCAATAAAAATTTTTGAACTTGTACTAATTGTACTTCCTGAAATTCCTACATTTTTCCCAATTAGAAGCTGCGCTCCAGAGCCAAGGTGGAAATAGTTAGGTTGAATTATGCCAAAACTATTACGTGTAAGCTTAGATTGTAAAATTAAGCCATCACCAATCTTTATGTTTGGTGGAGATTGAAATCTATTTGGTCTTTTAATATAGAATTTACCATAAATCTGCCAAGTTCTATTAAATGGTATATTAGCTTTTAAACATTTGTACAATGTTAGAATTTGTACATATAGTGGTAGAATTCTTCTGTAAACAATTCTTAGAGAGCTATACATTAATATATGATTTAAAATTTGTTATAAGGTGGAATATTTTTTAACCTATCAATCTTAGCATACTCGCCCAAACCTGCAATTATTCCCACAAATAGCCAAAAAAAAATGCTAGATGCATGAGTAACAATTGAATGTCCTGTTAAACTAAAAATTATGAACACCCCTAAAAGGCCGTAAGCTATAGACTTAACTACTTTTGGTAAATATCTTAACCCAATAATCATTTTATTTATGAAGTAGAATAAAGCCAAGAAAAGTATACCTCCTGGAACTATTCCAAAATAATAAAGTAGCTGTATTAAAGTATTATGAGCACCAAAAAATACCTCTTCTTCTGTCTCATAAACAGTTTCAAGTTTAACTTTCTCTTCTGGTATTGCAAAGAAGATATTATTATCTTTTATCTCTTCTAAGTAACTCGTCCATACAAAATATCGATCACCAAAAATTTTATTATATAACCTATCTTCAGTTGTTATATTTTCTTTAAGCTGAATATCTTCTTTAGGAATAGAAAGGATTAAACCTAAAAATGCAATCGAAACTATTAACCCCAATTTCGGTAAAAATTCTATAATAGGGCGTTTGAAAAATTTAAGAGAAAAATAAGTTATTATTCCACTCGTAATGGGAATAAGCATAATTGTAAAAGTATTTTTAATAGTACCTAAATAGACCGATACTAATATTAGTAGAAACTTAAGTTTCTCTTTATCATACACCAATATATATATACCTAAGGAAGTTGCTACTCCAATGTATAAAAAAACTATGTGGTTATAGACCAGTCCAATTACTAGTAAAACTGCCAATATGTAAATATATTTATTTTTAAGTTGTATTAGAAGCTGCATAGAAGTACGAGACTTTTGTTTACCAAAAGCATAACCGTAAAAAAAAACAGTTAATCCCATTAGAGCTTTAGTTGCAGCTAATGCACCATTTATCCCAAGAAAACTTGCAATTATAAAGCACAGAATTGAAGGTATAAACAAAAAAGCAAACAAATAGATAACCACTTTAGATAAACCAGACAAAATAAATGGTGTGGCGAATGCTAAATATATGTAATAAACAAAAAAGAAAATACTAACTAATAAATGAATTGATATATCAAAGGAGCCAAAGTTGATTACAGAAATGTATTCGGGCAGAATTAGGAATGATACCGGTCGTTTATCACCATTTTGATTTAAGGCCTCTATATATTGGAAGGGGTAACCCGGAACCGATTTAAGACCAATTTCTATGTAGAAAATTATAAATAAGATACTAATTGCTTCATACTTTCTATTTATTAGTTCTTTTATAAGAAAAATACTGCCAATAATTAATCCTAATGAAGCAATTGATTCACCAAGAAAAAATGTGATGAAGATAATTAAAGAAAGAATATACTTAATATTTCTATTGCTTTTCATCACAAGCTGTCATAAATTGAAATAATTTGTTTAACATTTTCACAAGTGAATTTTTCTGTGGCCAGTTTAAACCCATTTTCTCCCATCTCTCTTGCCTTTATTGGGTGGTTACATAAATAATTAATTGCGTCTGCTAAAGCTCTACCATTTTCATTTTTTACTATAAGCCCCGTATAATTTTGAGTAATGATTTCATCCATTCCTTCTACATTTGTTCCAATTGCTGGTTTTTTATTTAAATAAGCTTCAATAACAGGTCGTGCAAAGTGCGAAGCTGCAAATGGTGCTATTAAACAACATGATTCACCAATATATTTTGTAACATTAAAGATTAATCCTAACTCAATAGTTTTATGAGATTGACGCATTTTCCTTAGAGTCTTTCGGAGATCAGAACCAATTCCTAGAATTTTCTTTATTTTAAACTTGAACTCATTTTCCTCTTGACTATCATATATGCCTCCAAAATAGACTTTGATGTCATTGTCTAGAAATTCTAAGGCATTTACCATATTGTGGAATCCTTTGTAAGGAGCTGAACCTCCTAAATATAGCACCTTCTTAGAAAAATAAGAATCTTCCTTAACAAAATTGTTATTAACTTCTGAAAAGTTGTAAACTACACTTGTTTTTTCTGGTAAGTCGATACGTTTAGCATTATCAAAACTGATGGCTATAATTTTATCACAATATTTTCTCATTTGACTTCTAAATAGAGTATATCTAAAGCCAAAGGTACCCTTTGAAATAGGTTCACGAATATGCATTACAACTTTACCCTTTTTTTTGCAAGGGGCTAGCCAATCTGATATTTGTGAGGAATTTAAATGAGCAATATCATAATCTAAATGTTTAAGTTCCCTTTTCGCAAAATAGAATCTCGATAATAACCAAAACAAGGAAAGTTTAAAAAATTTCGGAAAATAATAAAAGGGAACATAATATGGGACCCAATGGAAATAAAAAGAGTATATTTTTCGATAAAAAAAACTCCGTGCAACTATATAATTTATACCAATTTCCTCTAGCTTCTTTCTCACAATGGAATCCTTAATGAGTAAGACAAGAACATCATATTTGGCAGTGTCCAACTCTTTTATTGTTTTTATTAAGCTATTTGGTGCACCTCCCCAACCGGAGCCATGATGTATAAAAAGTATTTTTTTTTTAGGTGTCATATTATATATTGGTGGTTTTTATAGCATATTTCATTTCTTCATGCAAATTAATTTCAGGTAGAAAAAATGGAAACTCAACATTTAAAATGTAATCGTTTTCTTTATATCGTTTGGCAGTATCAATTTTGAACTTCATTCTATGATATTGAGTATGTTTATCAAAAACATATTTAGCAGCCATATTAGCTTTAAATATTAATTCATCGTAATCCAATTTCATTAGCTGATTAATTCTCTCTACTAGATCTTCATTTTTAGATATATAGTAACAGTGTTCGTTTTCTCTATAAATATTTTTTATACGTGGAACTTCAAACATTATAGTCGGTACTCCACTTGCAATCTGCAAAAGATGCCTGTTGGAGGTATAATAATCTGAACAGAATAAGGCAGGAGCATCAATTGCAAATCGCCCTTTTTGAAAAATCTCTTGTTGTGCATCAAATGAAATTGGACCTTGAGAATATTGAAAGTTCCAATTATAACCAAATAAACCGAATCTATCCAAAAAAGAATTATGAAGCTGTTTTACAACTTTAGTCCTCTTAATATTTGTCCACCAGGCTTTAGAAATTGGATTTACTCTCAGTAGGTTACCCTTACTTCCTAAAAAAATTATATCAAACATATAATTACCATTGTGAAACCTTTCATATGCTTTAAATCTCTTTTGACAAATTCCTAATGGTGATAAAACAATGTTCTTCGCACCCCATTTCATCATTTTTTCAGCAGATCGCCCTATTTGAGTACTGAATGTAATATCTGCTAACTTAGAGGCTTCTTTAAAATGGTCTGGGTAATATGGCATCATCCAATTGTAAGAAAATAAGTCCCCTACACTCGTTATCACTATAGGTCTTTGTTTTAGTTGTAAAATTTTTTCGATGCACTCTCGGGGAGAAACATTAATACTTCTTCCTCCATGAAAATGGTGAAAATATACCAAATCAAATGATTCTTCTTTACAAGACCTTATCACTTCATTATAAAAGCCTTCCCATCCTTTTTCTTGAGCATATCCGAAAAAAGGTATATTTTTAAATCCATCAATAAATCCCTCATTGGTAAGTCTCTCTAAAGCATCATGCCATCCCGGATGATCATCAATTTTTTGTCCTTGTGATAAAAAAAGAACTTTCATTATTTAAAAAAATTTTTTTCGTAATTTTTATATAACACATTTTGGAATTGCTCTATTGAATTCTTCTGAGAAACTCTAATAAAATTTTCTGAGTTTATTTGCGCAATTAGAGGGTCGTAATTCAATGAATTAGATCTTAATGAATCAAAAAAGTCCTGAATATTAAAAATGATAAATCCTTCATTTTTTAACCATTTATACATTACATTTCGTTCATTTAAATAAACTTTAACCCCAGCTCTTAAGGCAGCAAATATTGTTCCCATTCCATTCTGCCGATAAGAATTGACTACAAGAGCCTTTGTATTATTTAGAAAAGAAGAAAGTTCATCGTTACTCATAAAATTCTCAATTAATTTTATAGTAGGATAATCCTTAACAACCTTTCTAACTTTTCTTGTGTACTTATTTTCCGAACCATAGCTAAATAGGACCTCAAATGAATAACATTTCAAATAATTATCATTTCGGATTGCTTCAAGTATATCTAAATAGTTATTCCAAATTTCTCGACTAATTCCTATAACGATTTTTACTCTATTTCTATTTAATGGATTGAAATTATGTTCACTTATCGGCCAATCAGGTGCTTGCAGGAATGGAGGTAGTGAAGGAATTAGAGATTTAAGTAAAGTATATTCATCCTGTGAAAGTCCCATTAAATAATCAATTCTGCTCGTAACTTTAAAAATCTCAATTTTAGGGATTTTAACAAACCCAGTAAACAAACTCTTTAGATAAGAAAAAAAAGTTACTATGCTATTCTGCCTCTCAGGACTATCATATCTCAAAGAATTCTCACTTAGAAATTCCGATTTATATAAACGATAAATTTCTGCACCAAAAAATCTCCATACTTTCTTAGTAGAAACTGGAAGCTTTGTCGTTAAAAAAATATTGAGTGGAGATAAACCCCACAAAACAATAATCTCCGCATTTTCGCAGCATTTTAGAACATAATCAATATCCTTTATACTTGTTGAACAATAATAAATGTTATTGATTGTATTGTCATTATTAAGTAATGGCTCACTAAATACGATTGAAAGATTAAATACATTTTCATTTTCAAAGGATTTAACTCCAAGAATAAACTTAGGATCAGTATGTATATGAACGACTTTTGTCAGGTTGTTATTCATTTGTAGATTTATCAATTAATCTTAATAAGTCCCTTTCTCTTTCTCTAATATACTTTAATGGATTTCCTCCATAGATTTTCCATGCTGGTAAGGATTTTTTTACTAAACTCATTGCTCCGGTTACGCTACCTTCCTCAATTGTAACATTAGGCAAAACAATTGTATTAGTTCCTAATTGACAGTACTTTTCAATTAATACTCTGCCAATGATAACATTTGTATGATCTGGCAAATTTTGAGGGCCGATTAAAAACTTGCCACTAAAATCATCCGTCGCTGATAATAAAACGCATTTTGGGCTTAACCCGGAATAATCATTCAATATGATTCCTCCTGCTCCATACAAAGCACAGTATGCCGAAATGTGTATATTATTCCTTAATTCAATTTCTCCGGATAAAATGCAAAAGTCATCAATACGAACATTATTTCCAATGGAAATTCTTTCTATCCCGTAAAATCTTGCGAAACGACTAATCTTAACGTTTTCACCAATAGATTTGAATCCTAATCTTTTTATTTCAGATTTCCTATAAAAAGAATCTTGCATAACTACATTTTAAAAGTTACTTATTGAATGTTTTTTAATAGAATTAATAATTCTTCTTACGTCCTTTAGATCTAATTCAGGATAGATTGGTAAACATAATACCTCATTAGAAAGTCGGGATGCAACAATTAAGTTCAGTTTACTTGAACTTGGAAGGCCACTATAAGTTGGAAATTCAGAAATTAATGGGAAAAAGTATCTCCGTGTAAATATATTCTCTCTCTTCAGTTCTTCATATAATGAATCGCGATTAATTGGGAAATCGTCATTTATAAAAACAGGAAAATACGAATAGTTATGTGATACACCCGGAATATCAGTTTGAAACCTCAATCCCTTAACGCCATGTAATTCAGATCTATAGAAATCGGAAATCACTTTCCTTTTTTTAATAAGAGTGTCCAAGTATTTTAATTGTAATAAACCGAAAGCAGATTGAACTTCATTCATCTTAGCATTAATGCCAGGAGCAACTACAGTAATCTCATCATGTATACCAAAATTCTTTAAGTCGTCTATTCTTTTCTTAGTAGTTAAGTCCTTACAAATTATAGCCCCACCTTCAAATGTATTGAATACTTTTGTAGCATGAAAACTTAATACTGATAAATCGCCCCAATTTAAAATGCTACTCCCATTCTTTTTAACATTAAAAGCATGAGCTGCATCATAAATTACTTTTAAGTTATAAATATCTGCTATCCTTTTTATCCGATCATGCTCACAAGGATTTCCATAAACATGAACGGGCATAATGGCTGTTGTTTGAGGAGTAATTGCCGATTCTATCTTCTCTGGGTCAAGATTTCCAAATATAGGATCTATATCAGCAAAAACAGGCCTAATGTTATTCCACCAAAGTGAATGAGTAGTTGCTACAAAACTAAAAGGAGTAGTAATAACTTCACCTGTAACTCTCAAACATTGTAGAGCTGTCATTAACGCCAATGCCCCATTTGCAAATAATGAGAGATAAGGCACATCCAAAAACGAGGCCAACTCAGTTTCTAATTGTTGATGAAATTCACCATTGTTTGTCAACCACTTATTTTCCCAAATTCTTTTAAGATATTTATTAAATTCATCAAGCGGGGGCATGAATGGTTGAGTTACATAAATATTTTTATCCATTAATATATTAGATTTATTATTAGCTAATAAAATTCTCATTCTTGATTGAAGAATAACTATCTCTTATATTCCCAATATTTAAGGCCCAAACAAATGAAATATAAAAAATAACTCCTTCAAAAAAACCCAGGATAACCTTAAATAAATTTGAATTTAAATATGAAATAGAGTAAAAAATCACTAAATTCATTGCAAAACTCAACAAAAGAATAGGGATTATATCAAAAATTTGTTCCTTTAAACCGTAATCTATCATTTTCTTTGTATATAATAAATTTATTCCTAGAGCAATAAAAGATGTTGCAACTTGCCCAATAACTATTGCCCTAATTCCAAGAGGCACAGTAATCACCAAAATAATTACAATTATAACCTTCTTTACTATCTCAATTTTAAGTGTCAAATCGGAACGTCCCTTTACATTCATGATATTCAGGTTAATGGCATGTATAGGGTGTAACATAGCAGCAAAACACAATAATTGAATCATCCAGATACAGCCTTTCCATTTTTCAGTGAGAATTAGTGTTACAATAGGTTCAGCAAGAGCAGAAAGCATCATCATCAAAGGGAAAACGATTATAGCGGAATTTATAATAATTTTTTTATAGGCACTTCCAAGTCTTGCTTCATTTCCTTGCAAATTGCTCAATACTGGAAAAGTAACACGACCAATAATGCTTGAAATGTTAGAAGATGGAAAGGCACTAATCTGATGAGCTCTTGTAAAAAAACCAAGATCATTGGCAGAAAAAAACTTTCCAATTATAAGAATATATGCGTTTCCAAAAATTGTATTCAAAAGTTCAGAAAGTAAGATCTTATAACCAAATGAAAACATCACTTTAAAGCGCTTCATACAGAATCGTCGTTGCGGAATCCATTTAGAAATATACCAAAGAACTATTATTTCAATTGACGACTTAAGATTAGCTTGAATTACCAAGGACCATACTCCGCAGCCATTAAATGCTAAACATATTCCAACTATTCCAGATATTAAAATTGAAATGACTGAAGCTTTAGTTTGTGATTTAAAGTCAAGATTAATGGTAAATTTAGCCCTTGGGACAATACCAAAAGAGTTTATTAATACCGATAGACAAATTATTCGAGTTAACCAAATAAGTTGTGGTTGGTTGAAAAAGTCAGCAATTAAAGGAGCTATTAGGAAAAGTAATAAATAAAAAAAAACTGCAACTAATAAGTTAAAATAGAATGCTGTTGAATAATCAAGCTCATCCCTATTTTTCTTCTGAATTAAGGCTGTTACAAATCCCCCATCTATTAATAACTGTGTAACAGCTAAAAAAATACCTAACATCCCAATTAAACCATAATCCGAAGGCATTAAAATTCGGGCTAATATTAACCCTAAAATAAATTGTACACCTTGAGAGGAAAATCTTTCAATAGAACTCCATAGTATACCTTTTAATGCAATACCTCTCAATCCTGTCATTTTTGAATATCTGGTAATTACTAGCTGCTTAGAATTAATTAGTTATTCTTTCCAAATAAAGACCAAACTTTTTTTCGCTTTTTACTTTAAATCCATTATCAAGAAAAAATTTCTTGTGAGAAAGGTAAATATCGCTTGGATGCTTTGGGATAATAACATTATTCACAGCTCTTGGAATTTTTCCTTCCCTTATCATCTCAACTGGGCTTAAAAAATCGTAATTATGTACAGGATTGCGATAATTACAACTAACATATAGCACGTTGTTGCCTCTTACATAAACAGAAGTACCACTTTTAAAGATTTGCAGAGCTTCAGTTTTAAAATCAATTTCATATGATTTCTTTAAAATAACATTTGTTTTAAAATGATATATAAAAATTTTGGGAGACATATAAAAAGCTGCAGGGAGTGAAACTAAGAAACATATTATCAAAAAGTATCTAAATAAAATATATTTAGCTATCAAATCTCGTTTGTTCCAATAGTCATTTAGCATTATTGCCCAAAGCATTATTGACCAAGGTAGAATCAATTGAAAATAGTGAGCATATTGTCGCACATATACAACTGCAATAGAAATTAAACCAACAATAAATATACCGTCCTTAAGAAAGGTTGTATTCTTTTCATTTTTATCAATCATCCGATAGATAGGATAAACAATAAATGGCATAAATTCGATTAGATGTAATACTATTACTTTGAACTTTTCGTACCAACCAATATTAATAAATGAAAATTGGGTTTTTGCATAAGACGTTGCACCGTCTCCTATAAATCCAAAAGCCACCAAACTCTCCAATAAGCTTGCTTTGGTAAATAAAACAAAAATAAAGTATGGTATTAAGATTGCCGAAAACCACAATATTATACTAATTAAGAATTCCTTAAAACTAATCTCCTTGATAAAAAGTCGATAAAACATCCATATACCAATTCCTATAGCAAACAATGCAGAATATTGCTTGCACATGATTGATATACCCATAAGTAATCCTGAACATATAATTCTTAATATGTTGTTATTTTTAGCTGTTATTAAAATAAATGATGTTAAAGCAAAAAAAAGTTGAAAAGGCTCTAAAAGAAAATAAAAAGTTGTTAACCTAAATAGTAGAAAAGTATAAATACATAGAAATAATAAGCTCCAATTTAATGAAAACTTAAGTCGGTATTTAAAAATAGAAAATATCAAAAAAATATTGCTTAAAGAGAATAAGAATATAGTAATAGCGGCAATCTCGTAAGAAGTGCCAAAAAGTAAAAAGAATCCTGCCAGAATATAATAAACAAAAGGTGTATATTGTGTTTTAACATCAAAAGTTGGAACATATCCATCCAGAATGTCCCTTGCAATTGGTATATAATAATTTGAATCAGGAGCTGGTTCAACAATGAGACCTGTATATAAAAGAGCCAATACTTCTAAAATGAGTAATAATAATAAAATATAACTTAGATTGTTTTTACTTGTCAAATTAAGCATAAAACTATTGTAATTTCTTTTTAATTATAAATCCAGGTCTATCTTTAACTTCTTCATAGATTCTCCAAATATATTCAGCAATAATACCTAATGAAAGAAGAATCAATCCACCGAAAAATGAAATCAAAAGAATGGTAGAAGTCCACCCACGCACTTCAATTTTCCAAAAGAATTTATTCCCCCAAATTGCAATATATACGTAAAAAAGAATCAGAAAAAAAGAAATCACGGAGAAAAAAATTCCAATGAAAGAGATGAATTTAATCGGAAATGAAGAAGATGAATAAAATGTATCCTTTGCGAGTTTAACTTTTTTTTTGAATGACCATCGAGATTTACCATTGTTTAAACCAATTGGTCTATTAAATTCTAGAAACTTAGGAGAAAATCCAAGCCGTAATATCTCTGTTATTATGGATGTATTAATTGGATGTATTCTTTTGTTTAAAATATCAACAATTTCTCTATCTATCAAGAATGTATCCGTACCACCTTTTGGAAATTCAATAACACTAAGATTATTCATTGCTTTATAATACAAATTCGAAAGTATTTTAGAAAACCAAGGATCGTCTCTATTTGCTCGTTGAGTAAAGATTACTTTTTCGCCCCTTTCCCATAATCGATAAAGATCGATAAGTAACGAATAAGGTTGTTGCTCATCATCTGGAATTACGGTAAAACAATTACCACTTGAAAGAGTTAGTCCTGCAAATATTGAATAAGAACTTGTATAATTTCTGCTAAGTTGAAATGCCTTTACATCGGGATATTCATTTTCTAATTGAATTGCTAATTCGTAAGAATTATCGTTGGAGCCATCATCTATTATTAAGAATTCAAATGGAATATCTTCTTTATTGAGCAACTCTTTAATTTTGAAATAAGCTGAACTAATACGATTTCCGCTATAATATGATAAAAGAAGTATTGTAATTTTCCCTTTTTCAAGCATTGTCTAACCTTTATAAGTATTTATTATTTTGATTATATGCTCTATCTCACCATCTTCAATTTCAGGCCCAATGGGTAAGCTTAATACCTCTCTATGAATCCTCTCAGATATTGGAAAAGAGAGATTCCCTAACTGTGGATAAGCGCCTTGTTTATTTGGCGGGATCGGGTAATGTATCAACGTTTGAATTCCATTGATATTAAGAAACTTTTGAAGATTTTCTCTTTCAATACATTTTATTACAAATAAATGCCAAACATGACCTAAATTTGTCTCTAAAGAAGAGCTACTTATGTGAGGTATTAATATAAATCCATTCTTTATATTATCGATATAATATTTGGCAATGTATCGTCTTCTCTGGTTATCTAGATCTAACATTTTCAATTTAACAGATAAAATTGCAGCTTGAATCTCATCCAATCGCGAATTTATCCCTTTATACTCATTAACATACTTTTTGTTGGAACCATAATTTGCTATTGTTCGTATTAAATTTGCCAAAAGGTCATCGTTAGTTGTTACTGCTCCGGCATCACCCAACGCGCCTAAGTTTTTCCCGGGGTAAAAGCTATGACCTGCAGCATCTCCTAACGATCCTGTCCGCCTCTTATCATAGTAACATCCATGAGCTTGAGCATTATCTTCTATTAACTTCAGGTTATACTTTTCAGCTAATCTTTGGATTTCGGGATGCATTGCATTTTGACCATAAAGATGAACGATCAAAATCGCTTTTGTGCGTTTAGTGATTTTCTCTTCAATTCTGAATGGATCAATATTGTAAGTGTTGATATCAGGTTCAACAAGAATGGGTTTTAACCTGTTCTCAGTAATTGATAATATGCTAGCAATATATGTGTTTGCAGGTACTATTACTTCATCATTTTCTTTCATAAGGCCCAATTCCATATATGCTCTAAAAATCAGCCTTAATGCATCAAGTCCATTTGCAACACCAATACAATGTTTGGTACCTATGAATTTTGAATATTCCTCTTCGAAGGATTTAACTTCATCTCCCAGTAAATACCAGCCCGAAGCAATTACACGTTTAACTGCATTTGTAAGTTCAGGCTCATATCTTTCATTTATTTTCTTTAAATCAAGAAATTTTATCATATTTTAATTTTTCAATTTCAGAATTACTTAATTTTCTAATTAATCTGGCTGGTGTACCTCCAATTATGGAATAATCATCAAAACACTTATTAACAAAACTGTTGGCTGCAACTGCACAAAACCTCCCAAGCTTAACCCCTGGTAAAATAATTGTACTAGCTCCTATCCACGAATGATCCCCGATTTCGATTTCACCAACCAATATGGGGAAAATTCTTTGAAAATAAATACTTGCATTTGGCCCTGAGTCTGACATGATGTTTACATTTTGAGCTATGCTTACATGTGCCCCAATTATTACTTTTGCAGCATATCCATTTATAATAGAATTCATACCAATGTATGAGTCAGATTTAATAATTAGAATATTTTCAGGTCCTCCGAATATATTGCATCGCATTGCAATTTTTGTGTTATCCCCAACACTGACATTATTTAATAAACTACTTGGGTCAATATTGACATTATTCCCCAAATTGATATTAGATACTATCATTAATTTTGTTTTAAGAAATAAACTATAGCTTCTCTGAAATACAAAAGATCACTCTTATTTAAATTTTGATGTAAGGGAATATAAAAGGTTTGCTCTCCATAAAAAACACTACATTGTATCCCCTGATTGTAAAGAAACTCCTTCATTTTTTGTAAAATAGATTCCTCTAAAGGTGCCGTAAACAAAAATACCCCAGGGACAATTCCATCATGGAGCTCCATCCGCTCTGTTAATCCAAAAGGGGCCAGAAGCATTCTCAAATAATTATAATTCTCTAGTCTCTTTTGAATTATTTCACTTCTACTTTTGTAATAATATGAAAGTACCTTCTTCAAATACTCCTCCGCCGAAGAATCAAGCATAGTGTCTACTGTAAAATCTGTATTTACTAGCAATAATCCCCCGAATTGGATTGGAAACGCTTTAGGAAAGCTATATATAACAAAATCGCCTACTTTATTAATATCCTGATTGTTATCTATTGAGAAAAAAGAGTGAGCGCAATCCTCAATTATTGGAATATTATAATTTTTAAGTTCCTTCAATTCTTCGTACGGAAATCCGAACTCATGGTTTACTAAAATAACTTTTGTGTTTATTTCAATTTTTCTGGACCATTTACAGAATTTCTCTATTTCTTTTGTTACACAACTACTTATGTAAAAATTATTGGTGGTAGTTAAGATTGTAACACAATCATTAGCCTTCAAATTATAATGAGTCAAAGCTAAATTAATAGCATGTCTTCCAGAATAAGTGTACTTAAATTTTCGACTTTCAAATAAACTTTCGAGGTATTTATCAATTTCTTTAGATTTAGGTAACTTAAAATTAAAAACAACTTCTCTATTACCAAATGGGCATATCTTATAATCCGGCTTTAGTTCGTAGTATGGATTTATTATAAAATTGTTATAAACCATAGTTAATCTATTGTATACTTATAAATATCATAAACAACACCTCGTCCTCCAAATCCCTCTTTTTGAAAAATTAAATTTTCATTTAAGAATTCACCCATACGCTCAGTTGATTGTCCAAAATCAAATATTGGTTTGTTTGTATATTTTTGATTAATTAGTTCATCAAATAACATATCAAGTGCACCGCACTCTTTCCCAATAGAATTAGCAGAAATATACTGAACATGTATAACCTCGTCCGTTAAAAAAATTACCGTGCCTGCTACAGGTTCATTATACCGGTATGCCAGAAATAATTTGATATTATTGGGGAATTTAGAATATAAAAAGGTTATTTCTTCAAGAGTATGAACAGAATTTGTTTTATATCTTTCGTTTAAATTAGAATTTAAAATTGGCCAGAATAATTCAAACGAATTACTTTCTTCCATATAAACGCCTTCTTTTTTACTTTTTCGTAAACCACTTTTTCTTGATTCAATAAATTTAATCTTATTGTTTTGATAAATTGTAGAAGAGATATTGCAGCCAATTTTAGTAGCCCGTAATTTGAAAAGAGCGTAAATATCTTCTTGTGAAGGTTGTTTATGATAGATGTAAGGAACCGGTTTGTAAACGACTTCTTTAATTCCTTTTTTCTTCAATTCAGTATTAATAAGTTCAAAAATTATAAGAAAATCTTCAGTAACCAATTTGTCGGTAGAAATTAAACCTCCATATGTCAAACCTTGATGTGAGTAAAAAACTTTATCAGAAATATTCCCAGGTAAAATACCTTCTGGATTTCCCTTTTTAAAAATTAAAAAGGAGAGATCATTAAAGCGATCAGAATGATAATCCATATAATCTCTATGAAATAAAAAAGTACCATTCTTGGATCTTTCAAGAACAGTAATCCAGTTATTCTTGAACTCTGGTTTATAAATTAATATCTCTATCATCTAAAGAAGCGACAAAATCATGATAATTCCTAATATAATCCTCACCCGTATATAAATGTGAAGTTAAAACCAAACAAATCGCACCTGCCGAAAAATTCAATTCATGAGCCCAGATACCCGGAGGTATATGTAAACCATAAAATGGACGATTTAGTACAACAGTTTTCTTATTTATTCCGTCATCCAAAGTTACTTCGAAACTTCCGCTGGCAGCAATTAAAAACTGGTGACATTCTTTGTGGGCATGGGCGCCCCTGTCTTCCCCGGCTGGGATATCATAGAGATAAAAAACCCGTTTAACTTCAAAAGGTAGATTCTTCATCCCTTCAACAATAGAAATGCTTCCTGCCCGGTTTTTTACTTTTGGAAGTTCAATAATAGAGCAATCGTAAACTTTCGGATGTTGCTTCATGCCTTTGATCTTAAAAACTCATCATAATCCCGAATATAATCCTTTTCATCATATTCTGTAGAAGCAAGGATAAGTGCAAGAGAATTCGTCGAAAAATTATCCAGTTTCCTCCAAACCATTTTAGGAATAAATATCCCATTATAAGATCGGTTCAGATGGAATTGGTGTTCTTTTTCACCATCATGCAGGACAACATCGAAACTTCCCGAGAGTGCAACAATCAATTCCTCTGTTTCGCGGAATGCATGGCTACCCCGGAATTCTCCACCGGGTACATCATAAATCCAATAGACTCGTTTTATAGTAAAAGGCACATGGTTCTTCTCTTCGATAAACGAAAGATTACCCCTCTCATCAAGTATCTTGGGCAGGTTGATGGTTTTAATCATTAGATCGAAATTTATCGACAAAATTTTTATTTTTCAACTTCAAAGCAAATAGCATTTTCAAATCTTCCTTTTACTTCCGTAAGCTTAAACATTTCATCTTTACTTTCATTATAATTACTTAACTGAATTCGCTGGAATCCAGCTTTCCTAAGTTCAGATTCTAAAGATAACCTGTCCCACATAAAAAGATGTTGTGAATTTCCAAAATAGAAGGTTAATAGAGCCTTGAGTCCCCTATATCTTTTTACTGATCCGAGCATTGTTTCAGAAAGAAAACTTATACTTGCTTCAGAATTATTATTTGACAATTCGGATAAATAATGCTTTGCCGCCTTTTCTAAATCAGGTAAAATACACCTAAAGATTCCTCCAGGTTTTAAGATTTCGTAGGTATTTTGAAGAGCTACTCTAAAGTCTGATAAGGAAAGGTGTTCTAAAACATGCGAGCAAAATACACCATCACAAGAATTAGGCTCAATTCCAGGTAAGCCCTTAATTATATCTCCGTATAGTACATTGCTAGGAAAAATCACATTTAATTTTGAGGATATAATTTTGCCTATAATTGGAATTTTTTGAATTCTAAGAGTAGGTGATGCATCAAAATTTAACCATTCCTTTGGGGCTTGAAGTCCGCACCCATATTGAACATATTTTTTACTCACAGCACTTTGGGTTAATAATTGTTAAAGCTACTTGGGTCAAAGCAATCTATACGTAACTTAAAAAACTGGGTTGTGAAATTAATGTAAAAAGTAGGAAGTAACAAGGGAAAAAATGCGATCATGCCCGTAATCATATCTCTGTCTTTTTTGCTCATAGTTGAATTTTACGGTAGCATAGGCCATTCTCCACCCAACATATGCCGGTTTTAACGTGGAATAAAATATTCATTTAAACGTACAACATTTTTATATTCACACTAATCATTTTCATTTCAGCATGCTTCACTTCTATTACCACAAAGATCATTTTCTGATTAACATACCCCGGTTCATATCCAACATACGCCGTTTTTATCGCATCATAGATCAATTTCGCTTCAACATACTACAATTTTAACGTAACATAAATCATTTCCGGTATAACATAGGCTAATTTAGATTTAACATACGCCGGTTTCATTTCAACATAAACTAATTCACCTTCAACATATTTCAATTTCAGCGTAACATAAACCATTTCCGGTATCACATAGGCCAATTTCGATTCAACATACGCTGGTTTCATCTCAACAGAGGCCGCTTTTAAGAATGCAAACCTTTTTTTAACAGCCAGGTGTTAGTACTACCGTCGTTAAATTATCGGATCACCGGAGGAGTTGAACGTGTCCCGGAGTGCGACAATCAAAATTAAAAATCGCTGTTCAATGGTTATTATGAGTTCTTTAGTCGACTGTAACTTTTCAAAACTTCTGGCGTAAACAACCGTGTAGTCCTTTAACCAGGGGTCGGATAGTTGGGAAAAGAAACGAACAGAAGCGTATTTACAAGGTTTGATAAGTTAAAGGTTGATAAACGGGTAAATTTTATATTCTTACTTTTTATATCAACATTATGAACAACAAACAGGAAGCACAATTACGCATGTTCAGGGAAGTAGACCTTATTCTGAATAAGTACAAAACCGATGTCGATACCATTGCTGCAATGGCTCGCGAAGCTGCAAATTTTAATGGTTATTTGTCTAAAATCGATGCCGAGCATCCGCGTCAGGCAGTGGATGGCAAAGGTGTAACCAGATCGAAGAACCAGATGAAACGACTTCTTATATCGCGTATATCATTGTTTTCGGGTGCTTTATCGTCGTACGGCAAACATCAGAAAAATGCTGATTTGGTTCAGCGGATGGATGTAAGTAAATACAATCTGGATCGCGCAAGTATAGCCAATCTTATTAAATTTCTCAACGAAACCGTAAGCGAATTCAAGATATATAGCAGCTCCATGGCCGACTACGGGATTACTCCCGAAATGGTAACCTCTATCGAAGCAGAAGTGGCTTCATTCAAAACTATGTCAACCATGCCACGCAACGTACGGGTGGAAAAATCGACAGCCACAAGCAACCTGGCAGAGTTTTTCGATGGCTGCAACAGTACACTGAAGGATCATCTCGATAAATTCATACCTCAGTTCGAAGATAAAAATCCGGCATTTTATAAGGATTACAACAACGCCCGCATTATAGAGGATCGTGGGAGCCGCTCCAAAAGCAAAACCACAGCTAAGGCATCAGAAAAAAGCGTTACCCTGTAAAATTCTTATGCTATCATGCTATCAAAAGCCTTTCGTTAAAATTAACGGGAGGCTTTTTTGATTTTCGAATTGTTTGGGTTCCGCTACGCTTGTATCCTGCGGCTTCGTACCGGAATGTGTATCAGGTATCTCCTCATCCCTTATCTCCCGCTGTGTTTTAATACAAAAACCCAAACAACCATAACGGGATTTTATTGCCGGAGCCATATTCCAGGTCGTCAGCAGCTACAAAACTATCTGAAACTTGTGAAACCTGTTTCTTGCTCTTGGTTTTTCCGCCTATTTCAAACGTGTATTGCGTTCCAATGTATCCTGTGCATCAGGTACCGGCTGAATGATCCCGGGATATTACTAATTTTGCGGTTTGAATTTTCTATAAAGTATTCCACTATTTACAATGAATCATGCAAATTACAAAATGCTTATTAGAATAAACAATTTATAGATAAAATTGCCAGGGCAAACGCATTTAACTTTTTAAACTTGGATTTTTCCTACTTTCTTAATAATACAAAGAAACAAGTTTCTCGATTTTCAATCACCTGAGTTGGAGTGTGGCGAAGCCGTAAACCAAAATTCCTTGCTGGCCGCAGCCCGTTCAAGGGAATTGCGGAGCAATCGACGAAGTCAACTCGACGAAGGAGACGGACCGCGTTGCTGCGGTCAAGGATTCTTTTCCTACTTTCTTTTCCCAAAGAAAGTAGGAAAAAAGGCTGTTTAAAAATTGCTTTTCCCTAAGTTGTTTATTAAGAGTCAAAAGTCATACCCATTTTTTTTAAATGCGTTTGCCCTGATAAAATTGCTTAGTTAATTAAGCAATTTGCATATCAGCTTAAGTGTTAATGAGGACCGTCGACACACTCCACAATTTCGTTTTCACCACCTTCAATTATATGTCTTAATTCGTCACCTTGCATTGTTATGAATGTTTCAAGAGGGCACCGCTAATGCGGCTAAACCTCCTCCCAGGTAAGAGCCTGTTAAAAAAGATCGATAGAACTCCGACTGCGCCTGCCTGGCAGCCAGACAGGCGCAGTCGGACAATTGATAATCTGTCATTTACAAGTCATATTTCGACTCCGCTCAATATGACTGGTAAATGACTTTTCACTCAGTCTTTTCAAAACCTTTCATGGCCATCGAACTTAATTCCTTAACATCAATATCGTTCCATTGTTGCTTCTGCCATTCCGTATAATCGAAAGGCTCCCTTATCATTAAGGAAATAAAACGTTCAGCTTCCACCTTACCTATGGTCTTGCTGAGTATGCTCATCGCTTTTAATCTAAGCTCAGTATCTGTCATCTTTTTTCCTCCCAAAAATCTAGAAATTGAATAGGATTGATCACTTTAATTACCTCAAAATTAGTTAATCCGGAGGCCGGTAATTTGCGACGTAGCGGGATGATACGCCGGGCTGTGGAAAACATTTTCATCTGTACCTTTGGCTTGAACCAAAGATACCCAACTAAGGCATAGCCGATCTCACGACTGTGGGGAGTAAAGTTCAAGAGGTTGTGTGAAAAGGTCGGGAAGACTTCGACTTCGCTCAGTCTGACGTTTGATTATCAGTCGTTTGTCATATTGAGCGTCATGCTAAGGCATAATTTTAAGTAAAAATGCAATAAGTAATGATATTTAATTTATGAGATGTCAGGAACATTAATAACTACCAAGTTTTAAGACAATAGCCTGGTGGCTTCTGCCGCACCTGCATGCTTCGACTCCTCATGCTTCGACTCCGCTCAGCATGACACTTCGTGTTTAAATTGTATTTAAAACTTTTTGCACAACCTCGCGGAGTGAGATACTTCGGTTGAGGCTTACACCCGACTCTATAAAATAGATAACTTGTTTATATATAAGTAACCCCGATTCACCCTTCGACTCCGCTCAGGGTGACAACCCCTGCTAATCGTAGCGTCCCGCTACGATTGATTTCTCTGGCTTCCAGCCGATATTTCTTAAACTGATATTCAAAATCCTAAACTCATAAACCATCCTTCCCTCCGGATTCTTTCATTGCCGATGAGCTTAACTCCTGTTATGGTAAATCAAAAAATGCTAAATCCTCAATAAAAAGAAAGTCCTTCTTATTATATGTAAGTAACGGGAAACCTGTGTATAGAGAGGTTGCTGCTATTAAGCAGTCAGGAACAGAAATAGTCCTTTGTCCTGATGTGTAAAGATACATTAGCTCAGTTGCTTTATCAGAGATCCCAGGATTTAAAGGTATACTATATAAAGAATCGAAAATTTTTGAAACGATTTCCTTTTCAATTTCTGTTTTGGCTCCTGTCAAAAGTTCCAATAAGGTAATCACAGAAAATGCAGTTCTTTCTGAAATTGAATTTAGATCTGCAATAGCTTTTCTATCCTTCGAAAAGCCTTGGTAAATTACGACGTATCGGGACGCTAAAGCGGGCGGAGGTTATCAAACCCTGATGAGCATGGTATTTGCTAACTTGCTTTATTTACTAAACCCAGAAATGCCTACAACCGCCGGTCTAACTCGTAACTCGAAACCCGAAACCCGTAACCCGCAACCCTAACCCAAAATTCTCTTCCACCACTTCCTTTTCTCTTCCCCATCTTCCTCGTAATATCCCTGCCCCTTGCGGTAGCCATACCCATAGGAATAGCCATACTTATAGGTATAATTTTTACCTGCCAGGAATGCATGGAATTTAATATCGTTGAGAACGATTCCCAGATGATTTATTTCGGCCTTCTCATTCAGTTCCTGCACAAGCTTCAGCACATCGGTTGATGAGTAATTGGCCCGAACTACAAACAGGTTGGCATGTGCATACCGCGAAAGCAGCATAGCGTCGGTTACAATGGCCAGAGGAGGGGTGTCGAGAATGATTATATCAAAATCATGGCTTGCCTGACGGATAAATTCTTCCATTTTCGGCGTTTCAATCAGCTCCGCAGGATTGGGTGGGATGGGACCGGCCAGCGTTACAAACAGGTTTTTGATATTGGTAGCAGTAATGATATCCTTATACTCAGCTTTCTCAATAAGATAATTGCTCAGTCCAACACGGTTTTCCATGTTAAAAACCTTATGGATTTTAGGTTTCCTTAAATCAAGACTCACCAATAAAGTTTTTCTTCCCGCCTGGGCAATAATAGCAGCCAGGTTGATGGATGTAAATGTTTTCCCTTCGCCGCTGATGGTGGAGGTAATGCTGATAACCTTATGATCTTTTTCGCGCAGAAAATACTGCAAATTCGTTCGCAGTCCCCGGAACGATTCGGCAATGGCACTCTGTGGGTTGGCTGCTACAGGAATTTCAGAGTCGCGGGTATTATGCCCAATAGTACCAACAAGCGGGGTTTGGGTCTGCTTTTTAATATCGTTGGGGTCGGTAATGATGGGGTTAAAAAACTCGATGATAAACATAATCCCTATCGGGACCAACAGCCCAAGCATTAGGCCAATCATCCGGTTACGCGATGTTTTGGGCGATATCATGGGAGAATTTTCGTACCGGGCAATATCCAGAATTTTATTGTCGGCAACGGCCGAAGCACGAGCAATGGCTGCATCGGCACGCTTCTGTAACAAAAAGTTATAGATCTGATCGTTGAGCTTATAGTTTCTCTGTATATTCAAAAGCTTTCGCTCAGTGGATGGTAACTGCACCATATCGGCTTCTATAGCCTGCATACGATAAGCGAGTTCCTTCAGGTTATCGTTGGTAATCTTAACAGCTTCCGAAAGATTTTCGCGCAAAGCATCGATAGACGATTGAATTTTTTCGTCGATAACCGTTATTGCAGGATTATTGGTGGTAGCTGTAAGCATCAGTGTTTTTCTTTCCTTATATAATTCAATAAGTTCACTGAGACTCAAAGCCAGCGGGCCTTCGGAAATACCAATAAAAGAGGGAGCTATTACGGTGCTGAAGTCGCTTTTAGAATCGAGATAGTTCTGAAGGTATTCATAATACCGTAGTTCCACCTCCATTCCTGCGCGGTTTTTTTCCAGGTCGGTCACCTTGGCAAATAAAAACTGACCTTCTTCCGATACTTCCATCATCTTGCTCCTGGTCTTAAAAGTCTGCATTTTCGATTCCGCCTGGTTAAGCGAGTCAACCACCACGGCAAGTTGTTCGTCGATAAAATTAATGGTGTTAATGGCGGTTTGGTTCTTTTCTTCAAGACCGGTACGGATATATACTTCCATCAGTTTGTTAATGTAATCGGCTTCCATCTGAGCCACAGCTCCTGTCGTACGGAGTGCAAGCACTGTACCCCGCTTGTCAATAGCTGCAACACTTAATTTGCCAGCATAAGCCGATGCCAGCCTGTTAATATCATTGATTACAAAAGCATAGTTATCTTCATTGGTAGTAACAAAAAACTGCGGATTAACAAGCTGAATGGTGAAATTATGCGATTTGTTTCTGAAATACTCCCCATATTTCAGGGTCTTTCTTACACCTGCTCCCCCGTTAATATAAACTTCGTAACTGTCTTTCGATTTCAGGGTGATATTAACCGGGACGCCAATATTGTTAACACCTGATGTATCGAGTATAACCCGGAACGGGTGGTTTTTATAAATAAGCGATTGCCTGATATTGCCCTTTTTATAGTAGAAAATATCAAAATCAAGTTCGGAGATTGTTTTGTAAGCCATACGATACGATCGCAGTATGGCAATTTCGTTTTCGATATTCCGGCGTGCATTATATCTGTCGAGAGCGTTTATAAGCAGTTCGGCAGTCGATTTACGCTCGTCGTTAATAATAAGGGTAGCACTTGCCGAGTACATAGGAGCCGTATACCGGTTTATCCAGGTGGTAATGGCTAGACCTGCAATTACCGATGCCAGGATCCAGTACCAGTTTTTTAAGATGCGCGAAAGAAGCTTACGGAAATCAAATGTCTGCTCAGAGGACTCCGTATATACAGGTTCTGTCATATTATTTGTTCAGGTTAACAATTAAAACAACCAGGGTAATGGTAGACGTAAAAAAGCTCATTATACCTGCATATTCGTTCAAACGTAAACGGAACGTGGTGGTCTTCAGGGGTTCCACATACACTACATCATTAGGCTGAAGGAAATATTTGGGAGAGGTAAGCAGATCGCGACGGGTAAGATCAACTTCTATAAGTTTGGTCTGGTTTTTATAAGAGCGGAGGATATTTACCTTTTTACGGTTCCCGTTATAAGTAAGGTCACCGGCCATGGAAATAGCCTCAAGAATATTGGCCCTGTCGCTGAATACAGTTTGTTGTCCGGGTCGTGCCACTTCACCTAAAAAGTGAATTTTAAAACTTAAAAGTTTTACTTCAATCTGGGCATCTTTGATATAATCCGTTGCTTTTTGCTGGATAAGGTTTTTTGTTTCGTTCACCGTTAACCCTGCCACCAAAAGTTTTCCAAGCACAGGCAGGCTTATAAACCCTTCTTGGTCTACCGAGTACCCCATCAGATAATAAGTTCCACCTCCGGAACCTCCCGTATTCACAGAACTTGTCGACACATCCTTATTGAACATCAGCGTCACGTTCTTATCCATACTCAGTACATCCACCTTCAGGATATCAGCCGGCTGGAGTTTATATTCGGTAAAGTCTTTGATAAAAATGGTATCCTTATTGTTGGCTGCCGTTGGCTGGATATAGGTAAAGCGCTTGTATTGTCCGCACGAAGCCAGCAACAAAACAAGTAATAAAATGCCTGGAATGTTTTTCATTTATGAATAAGTAATTTATATAATATCGATGGTCAAACCATTGTTTTCTTTACTCTTATAACATATCTTAAGCAATGCAAGCCCAAAAACCAGTAACCCGTAACCCACAATGCGCAAACGTAATTGAAAATTAAATAATGAGCAAATAAATAAAGTGATAAGTCGGTCTGATATTACCTACAATATTAGCAATACAGTATAAACATCCGACGATTTGTTTTAGCCCCTTCTCAAGGCCTGCCTGCCAATAGTCAGGGTTGGAGTTATATTCTCCCAGCCACCTTTTCAGTCACCCCTCTGAAGGAGAGGTCCGGGGTGAGGTTCTATTCTCCGTTCGGGCCGAGGATCCTTCCTCAGTCGAACATATCTGATCATGCTCCTGCCTGATAAAAATCCTCAATCAACAACAAGAAAAACTAACTCCTCATATAAAACACCTCTCCCACAACGTCCTTCCCAAACGAACCAAAACCGGATTATCGCTCTTAACCCTCAAAACCCCTAAAATAAAAGAGAAATAAGTATGAATTCTTGTCTGCTTTTCGCGGCTTCGCCTTCCTCAGTCACAATTGAGTTAGTTTTGGGTGTATTCCATCGTCGTATATTTTATATCGACTAATCTGTATTGCCTATCGACTATCGACCATGGACTATCGACTAATTATATTGGCCGTGGTCTGTGGTCTTTTACAAACTGTATTCCCCATCGACTATCGACTATTTAAATTAGTTATTCTTAACCTAAAATTATATCTTTTATTGCAATCAGGAGAGATTTAGCTGAAATTAATTGCAGTTATAAATTACATTTTCCTGCGGTCACTGAGCTTGTCGAAGTGCCCCTGATGGTCATAGCGTTTGCTACGATCCTTTATCTTGTAGCATTTGCTACCTATACCCACCGAGGACAGCTAACAGCCATGGAAATTTTGAAAATCAGGGTTATTGACCAAAGTTGTATTGGCTGTGGACCGTAGACCGTGGTCTGTCGACCCGCTGTTATGACTATTAACTAAACGCCTGCTTCAATTACATTTTTTGCCCCCGTCGACGATCAAAAGCTATCAGGGTTCGTATTACCACGCCTTTAATACCAATGACATATTTGGGTAAGAAGCTGTTAGTAAGAAATTTAGTTTCAAGTTCAAATAAAACCGAAATGCCCACGGTTCAGGACCGGCCTTCAGAAAATGGCGTGAAGAAAACAATATTCTGGCCGTCGTGAAGGGATTCGAGCGGTATTGATAGAAAATATTTAGTTCAACAAACAAACTTCCAGAATGCTATGTTCCTAAAAATTTGACACACAATAGCGGCTTATCCCCGCAGCAGGACAGAATATTGTTTTTAGTCAATTTTCTGGAAGCCTTGACCTTTTGGTCCTTTTGTGTCAAGACAAAAGGACAAGAGAGAAAAATAGATTTAAATCGCTATAAAATGGGCGTTCCCAATTGCGGCGATCTCAGCAAATTCTCTCCTCTCAACCCTCTTCTCCCGCCGCCAAAAATCCCTCTCAAACATTCTTTCCTACAAAAATGGAATGTCTGCAACGTTCATTACAATTATCATCGAATTGCTAAAAATACTTTCGATAGCAATTCGGTCACCCCTGCCAGGCAGAAGAAGCCGTATTCAATACAATAAATAAAAAAGATCTCCTAAAAGCAGTATAATTTGAAAAATGTTTGTAACTTAAATTAAAAGTTGCAAGAAGGAACATAAACCTGAAAACCAGACTTTTTATTATTCAACAATACTTACTTTTAATAAAGTGCATATGAAAACAAATTTTACAGTTTTTGGAAAAAATCGTTTAATTGTAGTTAGGCTCAACAGTTTATTATTATCCATTGCTTTTATGATGTTTTGCTCAATCTCTGCTTATTCGCAGGCGCCCGACAAGAAAGCTGCCGAGATAAAGAAACTTGAAACAGCCCTTAATACAGCAAAGGCTAACCTGGCAAAAGCCGAAAAACAACTTGCAATAGCCGACTCTCTTGTTACAACCGGAGAAACAATGGTGTCCGAAGGTAAATCGGAGGGTAAAAGCGTTAATAATGATAGGAAGAAACTCGATAAAGACTATGCTGCAAGCAAAAAACCTTTGGACAAGCAAATGAAATCGAAAGACAAGGATGAAGTCACCCAGGCAAAAGCTGATCTAAAAGCATTGGATACTCAATACAAAGCCGACGTTAAGGCAAGCGACACCAAAGCCAAAGGTCTGGTCAAGAAAATGACCACCGGCGAAGCTAATATTGGCAAGGGTAAAGCTGCCCAAAAAACTGCCGAGGCTGCTGTAAAGAATGCGCAGGCTGCTCTGGAAACCGCACAGGAAAAGTATGATGCTGCAACCGGCGCAGGCGGCGATGAAGAAGATGATGGCAAAAAGAAGAAGAAAAAATAGTTTGCGATAACTGATAAGAAGAGAGTCTGAAAGAAATTTCAGGCTCTTTTTTTATAGAAAATAATTCTACTTCAACACATTTATACTCTCGTTCAAAGATTCTACCCAAAAATGGAGCATAATGCGGTAATTACATGTATCAAGCTCCGTAGGAGTGGCCTCTTCGTAGCCGGGGGTGGAGCAAAGCGGAGCCCCCGGATGGAAATAAACCGGATATTTCGGCGGCGCGTCAGAAATTTAAGCAAAGAGATTTATTGATCATCGCCGCAATGGCAAAAAATATTTCATTAGGAGCTATTATCAAAATCTGTCATTGGTTGAGAGCGCCCAAAAAATATTTGGCGCAAAATAGCTGGATACAGAAATGGCGGTTTATAAAAAATTCTGTCATTAGCAATGGAGTGAGGAATCTGATTATTTATCAGTTACTGATTTCTAAGTCCTGAAACGAAAAACTGACGAAATTATCATTTCAACCTTTGATTCGCATTATATTATGATTTCCCGACACTAAATGCTCCTTTATTTCTTCTTACCATATTTCAGGTAATTTATGAGAAGCTTCTTGGCTACTGCTGACGACTGGTATCCTTCCTTTATTGCTCCCAGAATATCCAGAGCCGAAAGAATGATCTTCCCTTTTCCCACGGGTATAATACTCACCACGGAATATAACTCCTGCTTATGGTCGGATGCTGCTCCTACCAGAATATCATCAGCATTCAGGCGCAAGCCGATGCGTTTCCTCTTGTATTGCGCAAAACACTGGTATTCCCAGTTAAACACACAATTTACCTGCAGACCTTCAAAGAGGGGGTTTTCCTTCACAAAATAATTACCACCGTACCATAAGCTGCCAAGTGGCCGGCTTCCACGGTAGTCCACAATTTCGCGTCGGCCGAGCGACTGAGCCCAGGCCTCTGCACTTCCTGCAATGATAAGGGTATGCCCTTCGGCTACCCATTCGTAAAGCTCATGACGGATGGGATAATTCTCGGGAGGAGTTGCCTCTCCTATGAGTAAACAGGATGTACGGGGTCGGCCACTCTTATAACTTTGAATCGATTTCAGACCTGCCTCACTAAGATATTTCTGAAGAATTCCCGAAGTATCCATTACCGAAAAATTACCAGTAAGCGCATCTGCATCTATATCGACAGCATACAGCATCTCCTGTCCTTCCGTGATAAGCTCATTATTGCGCGTTAACCTCACATCCACCTGGGTATATCCATCGGTGCGGGGGGTGACTTCAATACCTTTCACAAGAAGTTCGCCAAAAACATTGCCGCCGCTGACTTTAACAGGATAGGTTGCTGTAAACAATTCGCCCTTCTGATCGGTCACCGAAACTTCGGCTTCAAAATCACCATTCAAATCTGCTTCATTCACTATATACAGATCGACAAAGGTGGTATGATTTACTTCCAGAACTTTGTTCCGGGCCTTGACAGCAACATACAAAGGCTGATTATAGCGCGCAATCAGGTTTAAGTCTCCTTTGGGATTACGATATATATCCACAATGCCGGAGTGATTCTCGAGTTTGTTCTCTTCCCACCCGTTGATGGCGTAACCATCGTTTATATTATTAATACGCATGTTTTCAATGGCTCGTCCCTGGTAATAATAGGCAACATTTCCCATGCCACGTGTTAAGTTGTCTACATTCGGGAACGCCTTCCGGAAGCCCCGCTCAGAGATAAACTTGTCGTAGGTCTCGAATAATTTTAAGAAATCGTCGCCATCCCATCCCCTGGTATCTTCCTGTTCAATGGCATTCTTAATCAGTTCAAACCTGCCTGGGGAGCCAATTGCACCTTCTTCCCCATAAAAAATGATCTCCGGCTTATGACTGGTATTCATATAAAAATTCTCGGGGCCGTTGTACATCTCGTCATAATACGAACCGGGACCACCGGCGTGATGCTCATCCCACCAGCCCTGGTATAGCAGCTCATGATTATAGGGTAACATGTGCAACTTAACGGGTGCCGGAGTTTTTGGGCATCGTCCGCCATATTGGGGCATATCGGGCGAATAATACTGGGATGTATAGGTGATAATGCGCGTCTCGTCCAGTTTATGAGCATCGGCAATGTCGATGCGGCTCTGGGGCTTGGGATCCTGACAGCTTTCATTGGCCATATTATAAATGATAAGCGAAGGATGGTTCCTGTCACGCTTTACCATACGCAGCAGTTTTTCGCGTCCCCACATCCTCGAAAACCTATCTTCACTTTCACGATAACCACCAGGCTCTTCATAATATAAGATACCAAGTTCATCGGCCAGATCGAACAGATGAGCCTGTCCGATGCTCCGGTGAAAATTCAGCATATTGAGACCTAGTTTTTTAGCTGTATTGATTTGTTTGACTGCAAGCTGATGGGTGGGGAATATCCCGTTTACCGGCCAAAAGCCCCATGATATGGAGGTTCGAAGCACCACACGCTGGTTGTTGAGATAGAATTGCTTATCGCCCGCCACATCGCGCACCTCGAACCATCGGAATCCAAAGCGGCGGACAAAAGCATCCTCGCTTCCGTCCTTCCCTTTCCAGGTAACATTTAAAAGGTATAGTTCAGGTCTGTCGGGCGACCATGGCAAAGCTTCCTGATAATTTACCGATTTCCGGTACACAGGAACTACCGAGTCGGCTTTCACGTTTATCTCCTCTTTTAAAAGTATTTCGCGAGACCCCCATTTGGAAAGTGTTAATGTGAGAGTTCCCGGGATGCTGTCGCGCCGTTGCAGCCTTATTTCAGCATCGATATCGTTAATGGAAGGCTTGTTTTTTACAAAGACATCTTCAATAAAAGAATTATCGGTAACATACAGGCGAACCCTGCCTGTAATTCCGCCAAAACCATGACTTGGGACTGTAGGATAATTGCCCCACCGGAAGTATGGCCAGTCGCACCAGGTGAAGTCACCGTTCGCATCTGTGATTCGGACAGCAATCTGGTTTTTACCTTCTTTCACAAATGGAGTGGCATCCACTTCAAAGGGAGTGCCATCCACGAGGTTGTACCCGGCAAGTTTCCGGTTGATATAAACTTCGGCTCTCAGTCGGGCACTTTCAAAGTGAAGTATTACCCGTCGCTTCAGATTATCTTCCGAAATATTGAATTGCGACGAAAACCATGATACCCCGATATAATCGCCGGTAACACCATATGAGTTTCCGTTCCGGCCCCAGAAATGCTCCTCAACGGTAGCAGGTAACTTAATATTTTTCCCCAGCCCTTTCTCGAGCTGCGCCCAGCCGCATGAGGGGACATTCACAGGCAGCTCGTTAAGTGAATCGGGATTGATCATCAGGGTGTCGTCCTGCCAGTTTCTGGTGGTGTCGAGCCATAACCTCCAGTTTCGCTCCGAGAGGTCCACCGCTTGTTCGCGTTCGAACCAGTAGTTGTCATTTTCGGAAATTAAGGGGCCGCTGTTATTTTGACGGCCTCCGCAGCCGTAAATAATTACAGAGAATATAATGACTTTTACAAATGCAAATTTCTTAACCATCGACCAATGTATTCTTATGTAAAAGGTTAGGAATATGTGTTGTTTATTGCTTTATGAATCTTAAAGTTAAACAAAAGTACATTTTAACTTTCAATTTTTTCACAGGAATTGGAATTAAGTTACGGGAAGTACTGCATGTTACCGCTTACAACTCTTGTTGTTGGTCAGAGCCTCGCATAATTTGGCCCTTTATGTCCTTCCAAAAGGACAGGAACATTGTATCTGATTTGCATTAAATATATGAGCTATCAACTACGGTGGCTCTGTTGAAGATTATTGTTTGGAATCTTCATTTCATTTTTGAGCTATTTAGAAGGTTTTCGGCCTTTTGGAAATTGCGTGAAGAAAATTATAGTTTTGGCGTTACGAGGGGGTTTGTTTGAGCGGGTTAATAGGTAATTCCTCTCATTATAGTAAGAACTTCTTAATTGGTGGTTTTTTCGTTTATGCAATACAGTAGCGAGTTTACCCCCGCAGTAGCCAGAACTATAATTTTTAGCAAATTTCCAAGAAGCCTAGACTTTTTGGTCCTTTTGTGTCATGACAAAAGGACAAGAAACTTTGTATTTGATCTACATTATTATGCAACATAGCCACTACGGTCTATCGACCTGTATTCCCTCCCCTTTTCTGTGGTAACATCCCAATAAGCATATTCCCGAACATAGGAAAACTCAGGCCTGTCACCATCAGGATAAAAAGCAGGGAATTGAACGCCATGGAAACAAACGACACAATCGCCAGCAGAAGCACTGATACTGCCATAATTATCATGGAAAATATAAACAGCACTATTTCCTTTAGTTTTTTCATATCTGTTTTTTTAAAACTGCATCCAGGTTCCGTTTTATTATTCCGGTCCACACTTTATATCCCTCTTCGTTGAGATGCAGTTTGTCCTTGATAAAAAGTTCCTGATTGGGGTTGCCTTCCTGGTTAAGGAAATATCTGGCCGTCTCTATATAATAAACCTTGTGGAGTTTCGGTGCAAGATTTTTAATGCGCGTATTTCCCTCCTGAATTTTGATCCAAACATCCCAGCGACGTTCGGTAGGAGTAACCTGAATGTAGAAGACGGGTGCTTCAGGCAACTTTTTACGGATGGTTTTTACGGTATATGAGAACAAAGAAGCTACCTCGGCTGGAGTTTTATCCTCGTCGGATCCGATGATATCGTTAGCAACAAAGATTACAATTGCACTACATTTGTGAGGATATACAATCCGCGGGGTGTACCAGGCCACATCCGAAAATTTGGAACCACCAAAGCCACGCTGAATCACACTATAAGGCTTCATATCTTCTTCCAGGGTATTCCAGAGGCGGATGCTGGAGCTCCCCATAAAGAGGATAGCATCATCAGGATACTGCTGAATGCTGTCGAGTTGTTCAAACTTGCGGATATCGGCCTCCCAGCCCTGAACGCTGCTTTTATATTTTTTCAGCGGAGAGCAGGAAACAATAAACAAGACCACCAAAACAGAGGCTAAACCGGCAATGAGTATGTTTTTTATTTTCATAAGATGCATCTTATATTACGACGGCAGAAACAAGGTTTCCTTGTTAAATGTAACCATTATTCTGCGAATATAAGGGAATTTTGCTGGAAGAACCTCCATCCGACCTGCATATCCTCAATCTGCCACCTTATTGCTATTCATTACATCCTAAAACCTACTTATGACAGATTTGGGTAAATGTCAGCAGATCAGTTTTAAAAGTTCCGGCAAAACCGAAATGATAAGGTTCGGGACCGGCCTTCTAAAAATTGCGTTAAGAAAATAAAAGATTTGGCGTCATGAGGGGGGTTG
>JAEYWD010000123.1 GCA_023429135.1 Bacteroidota bacterium
CCCCCCCCCCCCCCCCCCCCCCCCCCCCCCCCCCCCCCCCCCCCCCCCCCCCCCCCCCCCCCCCCCCCCCCCCCCCCCCCCCCCCCCCCCCCCCCCCCCCCCCCAAAAACCCCCCCTCCACCCCTAAAATTCAGTCCAAAGCCCTGTCATTCCGATCGCAGAGAGGAATCTAATCAATTTTATCCGGACACTACTGTTTATTCTCTTTAAGCCAGGGAACAATTGCATCATTTGCTTCTTCGTTTGTGAGACTGGAAGGAAGGAAAGCTTCAAACGTTCCTTCCTTCTCTTTAAATCAGGGAACGATTGCTTTATTTGTTCCTTCCATCTCTTAAAACGAAGGAACATTTGCTTTATTTGCTCCTTAGTTTTCCTGAATGGAAGGAAGATCAACACCTGTTGTTTCCACCATTTCTCCCGCATACGGAGCCGGAAGAAATCTTTTTTCAAGAAAAGTATTCAATAATGCTCGCCGGTTTGTAGCCGCCGAATGGAGAATTTTGTATATTGGTGGTGATAAACAACAGCATAAATCTAACGGGATAATATAAATTTTACTTCCGGTGCATTATATGACAATATTGTTAAACGAACCAAAACCTTTAAAATATGTACGAAGAAATAATTCCCTTTAAAGTTAGAATGGAACAGGAAGAAGAAAGTGAAGCTAGACCAATTCGAAAAAGAATTGGATTTAAAAACTTTACTTCAAACGATGTTGATGAAAAAAACCTTGATGCTTTTGAAATGGCTATTATGGAAAGAAAAGATCAACAATTATATGAATTGTTAAGTGAAAGAAAGATAATACTTGAAAATAGCGTTTTAAAAACCAGTGAAAAACTCAAACTGCTTGAGAATAATCGGAAAACTACTATTATTGTCAAAGGTGGTAGTATACGAAAAACAGAAAACATTGTCTATTCGGTTTTAATATTTAGTGGTGTATTAATATTGGTATTGGCCCTACTAAATACCTTCTCTAACTTATCCAATGATGTTACATTAGCTTTTATGGGTACAGTGCTTGGAGGGACTATAGCGACAATTACTCAGAAATTGGGGAAGCTATAATTTCAAGTGAACGCAAGTGATTGAGTTGATAAGCAACTAATAAGCTAGCAAAACTAAATTGAAAGGAATCTGTTAAAAGTGTTTTACATTTCATTGTCACATCCCCATTTAGCCTATAACTAAGTTTACATTACATCTCTAAACTATTTGTGATCATTGAACTGAAGATCTAGATACAGGATAACTATACATCCGGTTCTGAGGGGGATAAGCTGAGCAATCAGTCATATTATCTCGATTAGTGGTAGTTTATAGCAACCTCTAAACCTTAAGCATAGTGCATTGACTACAGCAGATTTAAATACTAAAAATCAATTGATATGACAAATGACATCAATAACTTTGTTACAATAGTCAGACAAAAAAACGGAAAATGAAAATTAAGCAGAATATAAACAGCGAAAGTAACATTTACAAATTGCTTCGAGACTTCTAACAAGATGAAATCACATTTTCTAAAACAAAGTATTATAGTAAGCACACTAATGATAATTAGTGGTTTAATTATTTTCACCATTTCTTCTTGTAATAAAGATGAAATGGATGATAATAATACAATTATTAATGATAATTACTATGTAAAGTATGTTATATCTAGTAGTTATCCCCTCATTTTCAGTAATTGGTCGGTTACTACACCGGATGGAAATTACACCAAAAATAACTATCAAACAAGACATTGGGAACAAACATACGGTCCTGTAAAAAAAGGATTTAAGTGTGTAGTTCAGGTTGGAAGCGGATCACCAACCATTGAAATATATGTTTCAAAAAATCAAGAACCTTTTGCCTTGAAAGCGACTAAAACAAGTATGTCTGCATCATATATTATAGATTTTTAAAATCCTATTTAGACAAATGCCTATTCAATGGACGATCGAAGTGCTAAGCGGATTTTTCAAAAACGGTTGAGACATTGGCTTTTTTTGTATTTTTAACAACAACTAAGTAATTGAAAAGCAAACTTGAGCCATGGGCCTGACCTTTTTCACTTGAATGACAGTTGGGGTTGATGATAAGGGGATGTTTTGTCAAACATTTAAAAATATCTTACATGGGAAGAGATGAAATCAAATTTGATATTATAAAGGAATGCTTAAAAAAGATTATCTCTAGCACTTTATGGATTGGTTCCATTGATATAATTTTATTAATAGGATTAGCTCAGAAACAACAAAATATCTCTATAGGACAATTTTTTATTCCAATTCAATATGTTGCGACTCTTATAGCTTTCGCCTTGCTATATTTTGTAATTAGCAATATTCATAAAATGGATAGAATTATAACACTTTTTAATGAGACTGAAGATCCAGATCAAAAATTATGTATTAAAGATTATTTGAATCTCTATCCAAGTATTTTAAATCCATTTGCTCAACACAATGGTAATCCCAAATCTATTTTGTTTGATAATTTGGGACAGGGAATTCAAACAATTGTTTATTTAACAGGGATTACATTGTCATTTAAATATTTTTTGTCATTTAACAAGGTCCTATTGATAATTTTCATCGTTTTAGCAATTTTGTTATTTTTATTTCGACATGATATGATACAAACAGGAAAAGAAATTGATGGTATTGTGACAAAACGAAATAAAAGGATCAAAAACGTATTTACGTGTATTTTTATAGCACTTTTTTTAATAGTTTATTTTTGTTTAACATTAATATAAACATTTGCCAAGAATTAGAAGGAGTTCAATTGGTCGGTGAGACCGGGCTTGAGCTAACGGTTGAACGAAATCCATTTTCTCAGTTAATCGTCATATATAAATCGAAGCACTAAACAGATTTTGCAAATCCGCTTGAAACATTGCAGGATTTGCAATCCGGCATAAGTTCATGCAACATAATCTTAAATTTGTATATTGGCACTAATTAATGCAACAGAATTAGCGGAACCAAGCCTAACGATGGCCTTTTAGGCTATTGCGAGGAAATTACTGAACCCGGATAAATGAAAAAGTTTTTACTAACATTTTCTTTAAACTTTCTTTTTATCAGTTTGGCATTTTCACAAGAACATGTTAAGCAAAATTATGATAGTTTATGGTACTTTTACCCTTTCACCATTGACTTGTCGGCAGGCGTTTGGGCACCAATAAATAAATTATCAGAATATTATAATCCCTCACCTCAATTCGGGGGAGGGTTTGGATTAATGGTATCAGCAAAGATGCGATTTCAATTGTGGGTAATGCCACGAATTTTAAACCAGGAAAAATCGATATTATTGAATTTAAAAGATTCGGTTATTGAATTTAAAAAAAATATGGTTGGAGCATCTTTAGGCGGTTGGCTATCTTATACCTTTTATCAGGACAGAATAGTAAGTACAGAAATATTGACAGGAATAACATGGGAAGCCATACCAACAGATATTATAAAAGCAAATAAAAAAGACTCTCTGTCCATTTCGGGATTAGGACTATCTATAGGTATAAATTCATGGATTAACACATGTCGCAGACTGAACTTCGGTATAAGGGTCATTTATACATACGCAGCATATAACAGGTCTAAATCCCTTGCGAGTCCAATTGGTAGGCATTCCTTCACATTTTCATTGGTTTACAGATTTCCAAGAAGAAGTCAGGAATATAAAAAATGGTATTGAAACTACAACAACAGCTACAGGGGTTTTCAAAGCTCGTCTCCCGCATCAGCTTTCTTAATGTGGATACAAACACTGCCTCAATCTTTTTAAGGTGCTATTCCTACCTTCGGCAAACATAAAATATGACAACTCTATATGAAAGTGAACTTATTATTTACTTCCTTTTTTATTCCGATTATTAAACCATAATGATTTGCATGGTATGGGCATGAACTATTTTATTTATCCGGACAAAGAAACCAATTGCAGTCATACTTTCCCAATATACTTTCGTTTTTCTTTGAATAAGTTGGAGGATATGAAGAACATAGTGAAGTATCACAAGTTTCGAAGTTGTTCCCCAGATATAAGGCATATGTGAATCGAAACGGTAAGCGAATTAATAAAAATGTTGGCAACAAGCAACCAAACCAAAAATCTGCATCTATTGATTATTAATAATCTAAAAACAAAAAAATGAAACAATTCTTTAAATTCCCGGGTTTTGCTACAATTGTGGTGTTAATTACCTTAATTTCATGTGAGAAAGATGCAAGCCAAAGTAAAAAAGCAGAAATCCTAAATAAATGTAATGTTTCGAATCCTGCTGAAGAGATAGCTTGGCTAAAGGAAGCAATTAATAATGTAAAAAACGACGAATATTCTTATTATGCTATGGCGAATTATAAAGGAGAAACAGTATTCTATTATGGCAATTGCAATCCTGCTGGCAATTATGTTTCAGTTGTCCGGAATTGTAGCGGAGACAATTTAGGTAATACAAATGCTTTACAGGATGAATTAACCAATATAACGATACTATGGAAACATCCGGCTTCTAAATGTGTTTTTAGATAATTTTGGAATTGATTGAATGAGAGGATTTTGCTAATCCGCTTAACGTATTGCATGATTTGAAAGCATAACACATGCAACAAAAGCTTTAACGAAAAAACACCAGGCTGTTTTTTTTTGATAATAATGGTGCGCAAGAGAGTTGGTGGTATTTTTATCCGTTAAAGAACAATAGTAAACACTTGTATTCGGCATTTTGGATTTTTACAAACAACTAAATAGCTTGAAAACAAACCTGAGCTATGAGCCTAACCTTTTATTTGGAAGAGTAGTTGTTATTGGTTAGGGGTATGGTGCCAGCAATTTTACAGCAGAACTCGAACACCTAAAATGTGTAAGAACTTTTTGATATTTTTATTTGTTTTTGGATTGTTGCAGAAAATGAATGCACAGGACAAATCCGATATTGTAATAATTGATACAAAGGGTAATATTTCAGTCCTATTTGAAACAATTAATCGGAACTATAAATGTTCAAAAACTGATTCAACGCAGATTTTCATTTCAGAGAAAAGCAAGGACATTAAAAAAGTAATTTATGAAGGGAATTTTGTTTTTCAGTATGGTGGAGAATCAAAACTTGCCTTATTCTTACCGAAGGTTAATCTATTGAGAAAACATCAATTTTGTTTTATTACTCCATACTATGGCATCGAATTAGGACTTCATGCTGGATTGGTTGGTGGATATGGTTCTCTTAGCGGTATTGTTGGAATTGAAAAGAATATTATCTGCATAGAAACCTCTGTTAGTCATTTTAGAACAACTAAAATAAGTGATGGGGTTAACAGTTATATCGGACCATTTAGTCAAAACCTTCTGAACCTTAAATTTGGATTTCGGATAAGTAAAGTAAGATTAAAAGTAGGTACATCATTTCTGTTAAATGAAAATTTACTACAAGGACAAGAGAGAATCGGATTAATTGACTTGGGGAAAATTAATGGGACTATATACAGTATTGAAATACAGATTAAATAAAATAAAAACTGCTGGTATTACCCTCCCCAATATAGCATTGCTTGTATGTGCTTTACAACGATTTAAGGTTGATGACTTAGAATTACAATTAACAAAAGGCCTGCTGTTCAAAATATCTTGAAGTTGGGAATTTTTTTCGCAAGGAAAGATCCAGGGGCTAATAACAATAGGTGCAATAAATGTGTTTATTCAGTTATTTAGCGGTAAGTGCTGAGCCACCCTGAAAAGTAATAATTTAAAATTATGAAACACAAACATAAAGAAACGGACAAACTTTTTCTTAAAGCAGGAGAAGGTAGAATTTATCACTGCGGAACAATGACGGCAGTTTTCAAGGCCGATGAAAATGAAACAGCAAACAAATACAGCATTTCGGAGTGGTGGCTTGAACCAAATTCGGACGGACCAGGTCCTCACCAACACGAAGACAATGACGAAATATTTTATGGTATCGAAGGAACTGCATCTATACTTGTAGGCGACAAATGGGTAGATGTTGAAAAAGGAACTTTTCTAAGAATACCAGCAAAAACCATACACGACTTTGCAAACAGAACAAGTGAAAAATGCGGACTTCTTAACTTCTTTATTCCTGGTGGATTTGAGAGAGATATGCCATCAATTGTGAAATGGTTTGAAGACAACAAATAATGTCAACATACATTCACATAAAGAACAAGGAAACTCTAACACGGGTTTTGCATCAAGCGGGCTGATGTGCAAATCTGGAGCCACATGCCCACACCGAAATATCCTAACTGGTTAAAACATGTTTAACTTTAGGTCACCCTGTATTACGCGTTTATTCCGTTCGATTTTGTATATTGGGGCTAATTAATAACAATATAAAACTAAGGGAAACCAAACCCAGCGCCGCATAAAGACCTTATGGAGAAGGGGAGAAAAAAATATAAGTTTTATATTTTTCCGGTTGTTTGGGGGCTTGGAGGGGCGTGGACATGAGGGATGATAGGAATAAGTGCAATAGGGTAGGGTTATTGATTAGTTAGCTGACAACCTAAGAAAACGACTTAACGAAAATTTATAGACTTGGAAAAAGAGAAAAAAAAATTTAAGTGGATAATTTGGACATTGGCAATAATATTTGTCTTAATGAATGTTGTTGCTTCTTTTCATGCATATAAAATTACTCATTTTACAGAACATAAAGCAGGAAAGACTAAAAGCCCGGAAAAGCTTTCTTCAATTGATAAAATTAAAACTCTCTTATTTGGAGTAAATAATCCAAGACCTGAAAATGATAACAAACCAAATTGGAATTTTAATACCATTTACCTTGAGAGTTATAAAAAAATTGAATGTTGGCATATCGAGTTTGAAAATTCAGCAAAGACTGATTCTGTTTATGGGACAGTGATTGTTTTTCATGGATATGGTGGTGATAAATCGGCTATGCTTGATAAGTATCAAGAGTTTTTTAATTTAAGATATAACACACTATTGGTTGATTTTATGGGTAGTGGCGGCTCTGAAGGAAACCAAACAACATTGGGTTATAAAGAAGCAGAAGATGTAAAAACTGCGTATGACTACATTGTAAAAAAAGGAGAAAAGAAAATATATTTATTTGGAACGTCAATGGGTTCTGTAGCAATTATGAAAGCAATAAATGAATATAACCTCAAACCAACAGGTATAATTATTGAATGTCCATTTGGGTCAATGTATCAGACTGTTTCTGCTAGGTTTAAGAATATGAATGTTCCGTCTTTTCCACTAGCTGGTCTTTTGGTATTTTGGGGAGGAATAGAAAACGGGTTCTGGGCTTTTGGCCACAATCCTGTTGACTATGCAAAGAAAATTAACTGTCCAACGTTGTTACTTTATGGAGAACAAGACAAAAACGTAAGCCGACAAGAAATAGATGAAATTTACTCAAATTTGAAAGGCAACAAGTCTTTAAAGACTTATAAGTTAGCAGGACACGAAAACTATTTGGTAAAATATAAAGACAATTGGATAAAAGACATAACCGATTTTTTAATTACAAAATAAAAAGGGCTAACAGCTAATACAGTGTCAATAAACGTAATAGTTGTGTTTATTCAGGCGTTGGCAACAAGCATAAAAAGATGTCATATTACCTTAAAATAACACTTTGGAGAATCATCAAAGGATTGGGGTTTCCTATCTTTATGATTATATTTTTTTCTATTATACACATAGTCGAGTATCTCAAGGGGAACTTTTCACTACTGGATATTAGGATTTCAATTGTTATTGTAATGATAACTTCTTTGCCTTGCTTGATTTTACTGGTCGAACATTTGACTGAAGATTACAATGCTGAGTTGTGTATTGATTTAAAAAAACAGAAGATTATTATTAAAGGTAAAATTGGAGTTAAAGAATATAATCATAACCAGTTAAAAAGTGCTATCCTTGTTCAAACTTTAGATAATAATAAATTAACCTTGTTGTGGAATTCTTTTGGATATCTGAGATTAGAATTTAAGGATGATTCAGTTTATTATTTCTCAACATTATTATTTAACTCCAAAAAATTTTGGATTTGGGGACTAAGGACAATGAGAACTTTCTTCCCATTAATATCCAGAGACATGAAAAATAATTTTTATTATGATTAATTGGTAAATTTCCGGTTGCCAACATCAGTAGCATTTTAAAAAAAGTGAGACATTGGAATTAGTAGGATATATTCTTAGTGGATTTTGTATTGCATTTTTGATTTATCAACAAGCCAGATTGATTTATAATCGATATTTAAGAACTTATAAAAATGAGATTAATAAATATTTGGATAATAAAGGATTTCAGTATAAAGAGACTGAATATCCAAAGGATAAAGATTGGTCAAAGAGTCCTTTTTCTAAACCCCCAAGATTTAAGGTTGGATTTGTATTAATTAAAATTAATGGAATGGTTGTTACATGGACTAGCAAGGACTACTTGATTGTTCTCGGACAGAAAAAGGATAAAATCCAAGAATTCTGGTTAGAAATATCGACAACATATTTTCGAAGACCGACCTTAACTTTTCTCGAAGGTCGATCGATAAAAAATAATGAATCATTGACTAACAAAGATATTAACTTCGTTGAAGTTGTTGAAAAATGTCCAGCATGTGGATTTAAACTTTTAGCAACTGATAAATTATGCCCAGATTGTGGATTAAATTTTGAATAAAAAACGTGCCATATGATATTGTATAGATACCAATTTATTAATCAACAAGATATTTACAAAAAAACAGTGTATATTAGATTTGTAGTTGGTTCGGATTCAGATTCTCCCAGAACACAAAGTGGACTTTTTACAGAAGCTGAATATTTGAGAAAAAGGGGATTACTTGAGTCATATCAAGAAAAATTAGTAATTGATATATTCAAATTCTTCAATGAGAATTTACCATGTCCACCGTATAGTAAGAAAAAGTGGTCAATTGATGCAATTTCATGGTTTAAAGATACAGCATTTGAATATATTGATAAGATGAGAGACTTAGCGATAATATTGGAAGAAAATAATCTGATTGTTCGAGTTTTAAAAACTGATAAACCAGGAATGATATTATATGAGGATGAATTTCAAATAGTATCTCAAAATAAAATCTATTAAAATACACATAATAATTATGTCAGCCGGAGAAGCTGTATATGTAAATTGAAGCGTAACTAGGAGTTTTAAAAAATATTATGGGATATATAATGGTTGATATAGAGAGCGATGGCCCGATTCCAGGAGATTATTCAATGATTTCTTTTGGAGCAGTAGTAGTTGACAACAATCTAGATAAAACATTTTATGGAAAAATTAGGCCTATATCTGAAAAGTATATTACAGATGCATTAAAAGTATCAGGTTTTTCAAGGGAAGAAACATTATTATTTGATGAACCTGAAAAAGTAATGTTAGATTTTAATACTTGGGTAAAGTCAAATTGTAAAGACAGACCAATCTTTATAAGTGACAATAATGGTTTTGACTGGATGTTTATTTGTTGGTATTTTCATCATTTTATAGGTGAAAATCCATTTGGTTTTAGTTCACAAAATTTAGGTAGTCTGTATAAAGGATTAGTTAAGGATACTTTTAAAACATTTAAGCATTTAAGAAAAACAGAACATACTCATAATCCTGTTGATGATGCAAAGGGAAATGCAGAAGCTTTGATAACGTTGAAAAATGAGTTTGGATTGAAAATTAAATTGTGAAAAAAATAACCAAACGTTGAACTAAAAGTTCACCAGCTCAGCGGCATAAGTAAATCGAAGTGCTAAGCGGATTTTGCAAATCCGCTTGAGACATTGCAGGATTTATAATCCGGTATAAAACATGCAACAAAATTTAATTGGAAGATAATTCAGCATTGATTGAAATTGCAAATTCCCCATGTTCGTTTAAGCCTATAAATGTTTTTGTTCGGCGGATGGCTTTGGATATATCTGAGCAGGTTAAAACCGGTTTAACACTTTAGGTAATTTATGTATTGCGAGGTTATTCTTTCAACCTTGAACATTTTATTTAATGTCTAAGAATCATACATGGAAAGTAAATTAATCATACAATGTGGTTGTGACATGTAGTCATTAAGCTGATGTCATATAGTAGTTAAAATCGAATGGTTTAATATTTGTAACGGGTTGGCTAAAACAATCAAAACTAAAAAGATGGATCGTCGAATTTTTATAAAAACAACTACCACGGCAGTGCCAATACTTTCTTCTCCGTTATTTCAGTCGCCACCGGCAAATTCCGGATCCATTATTAGGAAGCTCTTCATTTATGGAGGGGATTTCGATAGAGGCTTTACAAAGTATGCTGCTTCTTTAACGGGAAAGAAAAATCCAAAAATCTGCTTTCTGCCCACAGCAACCGGTGACGCTGCAGGCTACGTTATGCGTTGGTTTGAAACTTGTGCCGATCTGCCAATACGACCCTTCGTTCAACGCTCATTTATCTCTTCGTACGGTCAAAAAGAATCGTTCGAAGATGTTTTTACAAGTATGGACGCCATCTTGGTAGGAGGGGGTAATACATTAAATATGCTGGCTATTTGGAAGGCGCAAGGAATCGATCTTGCCTTACGAAAAGCATGGGAGAGTGGAGTTGTACTGGGAGGTGGAAGTGCAGGCTCCCTTTGCTGGTTCGAGCAGGGAACTACAGATTCCCGTCCTGGTAAATTGACTACTGTAGAAGGATTAGGTTTTATCAGCGGTAGTCACTGTCCACATTATCATGCTGAGAGCGAACGAAAGCCTCTTTATTGGTCAAAGATAAAGAGTGGTGAATTCAAATCAGGTTTCGCTTGTGATGACAAAGCTGGAATTTATTTCGAGAATGAGGAAGTTAAACAAGTTGTTTCTCTTGATCAAAACAGTAATGCATATAAGGTTACTTTGGTGGAAGGCGAAGTTAAAGAAACTGTACTTCAGAAGGTTTTGCTGCCACCTGCTTGGCCATAGATAAAACTGAGGCTATAGCAAAGGAATGAATTAAAAGTCTAAATGTTTTCGTTTGTCGGATGGCTCCTCCTCCGCCGGGATACCCGAACCTGTTAAAGCCTGTTTAACTTTAGGTCGCCTTTTATTGCGCGTTTATTCCGTTCGATTTTGTATATTGGGGCTAATTAATAACAATATAAATCTAACGGAAATTAGACCTAACGCTGCGTAAGCACCTAATGGAGAAGCAGAATAATAACAATAAACTTAATAGTTGTGTTTATTCAGGCGTTGGGCACTATATTAAGGAAAAACATGAAGACAACCTTATTAATTTTATTTCTCAGTAGTTTTCTAAACGGGGTATCTCAGCCGATTAATTCCGATAAGGATAATTATAATTTGAAAGGTTCGATTGAGTCAGTTCAATCAACTAAATATTATGCCCTAATTGATACCTTAAAAGGTATGAAAAAAGGTGATTTCTACCCTACAAGACAAAAAGATGTATTTGAATCTAAATTATTATCGATTTATTATTTTAATACACCTGAAAATTCTTTGTGCCTTTTTGATAAGGCAGGAAACATTAAAACTATTTTGTACTTTCAGGACAAAGCAGTTAAACTGTATTTTGTAGAGATTAGAACAGAAATAAATGATACTCTTTCTTATGAAACATTTTATTTACCAAATGATATTTCCATTAATTTTAGTGTGTATAATAAAAATAAATGTATTAACAAAAGAGTAATAGTTACTGAAAATGATGATACTCTTTTTGCCAATTATATTTATTCAAATGGTAGAATTATTAAAGACGAATTATCGAATAACCATGCCTTACAAGTTTCATGTCATTATAAATTTAATCATAAAGGAGAAATATCTGATAAAATTTTGATTAGTGAGTACAATAAAGACACTTTGATGATTCATAAATACTCTTATAACAAATATGGTGATATAGAAACTGAAACCGGTAATTCAAATAAAAAATTTGAATATGAATATGATGCATTTGGAAACTGGATTATATGTTATGAGTTCAACGAGAATCATAAGATTGAAGCAATAATTGAAAGGAAAATTAAGTATTATTAAAAATACAGTGCCCTAGATAAGCGGCAAATGTAAATCGAAGTGTTAAGCGGATTTTGCAAATCCGCTTGAGACATTGCAGGATTTGCAATCCGGCATAACACTCGCAAAGATTGAAATTGCAAATTCCCCTTGTTTGCTTAAGCCTATAAATGTTTTGTTCGGCGGTGGCTCTGCCTGCCAAGATATACCCGAACCTGTTAAAACCTGTTTAACTTTAGGTCACTGTATTGCGGCGTTTATTCTTTCGATTTTGTATATTGGGGCACTTAATAACAAAATAAATCTAACGGAAACTGGGCCTAACGCCGCATAATGACCTTATGGAGGATAATAGAAATAAGTGCAATGGGTTGGGGTTATTGCATAGTTAGCGCGTATAGAAACAAAAATCGCGAGTAGAATGAATAGAGTTTTATCAATATTTATCCTGGTTTTTAATAGTTATTGCGATTTAATAGGCCAAACTGATAAAACAGGTTTAACCTGTTTAACGTCGCAACTGTAGCTCTTTCAAATCTTTAATGTAATTATGAAGAAAAAAATTACCATATTCCTTTTATCATTTTTAATTTTCTCTTGTACACATCATAAGAAACCTGTTATTTTAAAAGGGACTCAAAGCCAGAAAGAAGTGATTTATAAAACTGAAAAGGCTGACTTTTATTTTGGGTTAGACGACTTGATAAAACATTGTCAAAAGGAAGATAACGGTGAGCCAAATGATTTTAGCTATAGACAAACAATAAGTTATCTGACCAGTTTTAAGGGATTTCCGGTAATAATTCCCGATACGCTTGGTACAAAATTGGAAAAGGAAAGAAATGTTGATTTCAATAATAGTGATTCGTTGGTAAGAATTCGGGATCAGGAACATCCACACGCTTATGTTACCGATATTATTAGATGGACGCTCCTCGATTTTGCTTATAGCGGAAAATTGAAAATCTTTGATAATGATAGTAAAACATTTATTGAGACAATAATCATTGATAGGGTAGAAACTGATTATTTCGGTGAAACCAACATTATACTGACAAATGATTCAGTGATTTTCTCTCAATTAAGATGGATAAGATAAATACTTACAAAACCTAATTATCAATTTATACATTTAATTTAACTGTAAGGACATTGGAGAAGGTTTTAAACAATTGACAATTTTATCTTTTCATTAAAATGAACTAATTAACTCTTCACTTTATATCCTTCGAATCAGGAATTTTGTATATTGGTGCTAATTATCAACACAAAGTTAAAGAAACAGGAACTTCAAGGCTTTTTATTCAGAGCTAGGCTTCAATGCCCGATTTCATCTACAACTAAATTACCGTAAATGAAATACCTTATCCTATTAGCCTTTTTTTCGGAGATCATTCTTTCAGGTTGTTCTTTTACTGAAGATACGCTTAAACTGAAGGGCAAAGTTGTTGACAGAGACTCTGATACTCCACTTCCTAACAGAACTATTATTGTATTAACAGCAAAAACCGTTGCGGATTTCGATTCTGGTTATGTAATAGGCCACTTTAATACGGATAGCCTGGGAAGTTTTTCCTTCAACCTTCAAAAGGTAAGAAATGTTAACTTTTATAATTTTTATGTTGTAAGAGATGGATCTTATACTTCATCAGATAATGTACTTGGATTAACAGAGCTTAAACGAAATGGCAAGTCCTTGTCTTTTAAAAGCAGGAAATTAGCTGACCTGAGTATAAGAATAGTCAGCTTAAGTAAACAACCTAATAACGATATTCTTTATGTAAAATGGAAATCGGATAAGACTGAAGGCAAAACCCTGTATCCGTATAAAGTGGAGAATAACGGACTCATTACAACTAACCGGCTGAAATGGACCGGAGGAAATATCAATTCCATAATTGAAACCAAAGTATATGCTAACAAACAAACTGTAGTAAGATTTGAATTATTCAGAATGGGGGAGTATAAGGAATTTGTAATTCCGGTTTTTTGTAAGGAGAATATAATTAATTCTGTGCTTTTTCAGTATTAAGCTATCGGTTTTAACAACAATTCGCATAAGCAGGAAGTTAAATGGACTATTTTGAAAACAGGAACATTACCATTACTGAATGAAGTTTTGAACAACATTCGTGATCGTACTGATATTCCTACTATTGCTAGTATTTGTAAGTATAAAGAAAGGATATTTGGAATATTTTACAGAGTACCGGAATAGGATGTCTTATGAATCAATCTAAAGAAGATTTATGGTTTTATTTTAAAATCTGTTATTTTAGGTAAGAAAAATTTTTCAATGAAAAGCATCGCCATACTATTATTATCCATATTTTTTACTCTGATAGAGAAAAATGATCACGTGGCTACTTCTGAGGGAGGTAAAACCCCTGACCAGTATGAATTATTCCTCCAATTGAATCATTTTGCGACTACCCAGGAGTTATTGGAACTTTTAAATTATAAGAATGGATTACATGATAGCTTTGGTAACTCCGGAATATATTGAGTTGGATCTAATGAAATTATTCTTGTTTTAAGACAACTGTAAAAAAGGAAAGATAGTATGAGTAAACATGCATCCATTCAATCGGTGATAATATATGGTGTTTTCATAATTTACATCCTCTTTTTATTAAAATTATTGCTCTTATCGAGAATTTCGTTTGGGGAGTTGTTTTATGGTGAAAGGAGTTTGTCCAGAGAAATCAATCTCGTTCCTTTTCGGGGTATCATTGAATATATATTCGGGAATGAAGCCGTCATAAGAAAATTCGCTTTTAGCAATGTGATTGGTAATATTGTGATCTTTATTCCCCTGGGTGTATATCTTTCATTATTCCTGAATGACAAAAGAATTATGCCTGCTCTTTGGCTAGTATTCCTGGTAAGTTTTCTTGTTGAAGCCGTTCAGGGTGTTTTCGGCCTCGGAACAGCAGATGTTGACGATATTATTTTAAATTGCCTTGGGGGGTGGATGGGGATTTTAGGTTATAAGTTATTAGTATTCGTCCTCCGCGAAGAGAAAAAGGTGCGAACTGCAGTCACAATAATTTCTGCTTTAGGTTTACCCATATTATTATTTTTGCTATTTATGGTGAGGTTGCGACTTTGAAATGATTAATGAATGTTAAATCCTGAAGCTTTGGTCCTATCTATTTTAATGAGACCAACGATTAATGCTATTAAATTGTAGGAGAGAACCTGGATGTTTTGAGTATATACCCGGTTTTCCCATCACCAGTCACAACCTGATAAAACCTGTCATAATCTGTTGCAAGGTCAACCCTGAACTTCTGCCCGTAACTAAGTTCAGTCAATGTTCCTAGCGACTCATGGGATTTGTTGTATACAACAATTTTGTCGTCGTTAACAACACTTAACTGATTTTTTGGCTTTGTTTCAACAGCACTATATACGGAATCTTCATCCTTACTGCTTAGCTGAACTATACCGATCACAACAAAAATAACTCCAACAACAACAAGAGCAATGCTGCTGTTTGTTCCTCGAAGGGCTAACTGGCCTGAGGCACCGCCAATGATAAATAATACTCCAAAAATGATTCTGCTCATAATTTTAATCTCCTATTGATTAGTTTTTTATCCATTATACAGAAAAAAGCAAACAGGGTTACGATTTTTTTGATTCTGGTTAACGATCTGTTGTTAGTTTTTAAGTTCGTTCGCTGTTTTAAAGAATATAATGACTGTAAAAATCTTTGAACCAATTTTTTATTGACAGCAAGAACAACACATTTGGAATAATTCAATAAAATTTAAAAATTTTCCGAAATTTAATGTAACTATTTCCCGCATCTTAGGTTTTCGGTTTAAATACATATTAAAAAGGATACTTTGGAAAAATTCACTGATAACGAACTTATGATTCAAGTGAGGGAAGGCGACTTCGATAAGATGGGAGTGCTTTATCAGCGGCACCACTCCTTGCTTTACGGGTTTCTTTATCACATCACTGGTCAGAAGGACCTCAGTGAAGACCTGGTTCAGAATGCCTTTTTCAGGATGCTGAAATACCGGGCCAGTTTCACCGGTAACGGCGAGTTCAGATCGTGGATGTACCATGTAACCAAAAATGTATTGAACGATTACTACCGGAAGGCGAAACGGACACCAGCCCCTCAGGATTTAACAGGATACGACCGTAAGCCCGGCGATGAACTGAATCTGGATATTCAGCTCGAAAAGAAGCAGGAATTTAAAAATCTTGAGAAAGCCATGGAACATCTTTCGCACGAGAACCGGGAACTGCTGGTGTTGTGCCGCTATCAGGAGCTTAAGTACCACGAAATAGCCCGGATTTACAACATCACCGAAACTGCAGTAAAGGTGCGGGTACACAGGGCTATGAACCAGTTAAGGGAGGTATATCTGAAAATTGAAAACATGTACGATTATGGAATGCAGGGAAAGTAGAGAACTCTTTACACCATATTTAAGCAGTAAATTAGGCAATTCAGCCAGCATGCAGTTGGAGAGCCATCTCAAAAACTGCCTAAACTGCAGGAACGAGCTTGAAGCCACTCGTAAAATATGGGAACTCATGGGCGAGATCCTGGTGCCGGAACCATCGCCCGGTATGCAGGCCGATTTTAATGTAATGCTCAGGAATTTTAAAGTAGAACATGCTTCACGAAATAACTGGTTTCAGGTTTGGACCGAAAGGATTCGCGAGCAATGGCAGTTGCAACTAAGGCCGCACTTTGCAATTAGTCTGGTAATGATTACTTTCGGATTCGTGTTGGGATATTTCCTCAATCGTCCTGAAAAGAAAAACCTGGCAGCTTATAATGATCAGATTGAAACATTGTCGTCGCAGGTTTCGGAGATGAAACAGGTTATGATGCTTACGCTGCTGCAGGATCCGTCGGCTTCGCAACGTATCAGGGCAGTAAGTTATGCCGAAGAGCTGGATGAAGCAAACTCAAAAGTTATCGATGCCTTGTTTACCACCCTCAACGGCGATCCTAATGTAAACGTTCGGTTGGTTACCCTCGAAGCCTTGATTAAATATGGTGATATCGCCGTGGTGAGAGAAGGACTGGTGCATAGCCTTTCAATTCAGGAGTCGCCTCTGCTGCAGTCTGCCATTGCCGACGCCATGGTTAAACTTCACGAAAAGCGTTCGGTAAAAACAATGCAGAAGCTTCTTAATGAAAAGGAGTTAAACGAAATGGTAAAAGTTAAATTCAAAGAGAGTATCAATAAGTTAATCTGATTTAAAAACACTAAAATATTCGCTTATGAAAAAATTAATGATCCTGCTGATTGCAGGAATGCTATACTCATGCCTGAATATGCCTGCATCAGGTCAACAGCATACCGGGAAAATAAACAAGGAATTCACAGTGGCAAATGCGCAGGCGGGTACGCTTTACATCTATAACATCTTCGGCTTTCTGAAGGTTGAAGGTTATGCAGGCAATAAGGTAATTATTGAAGCCGAGACGATAATTTCGGCCGATGATGCTCAATCGCTCGAAACCGGCAAAAGGGAGTTTCAGTTGGGTTTTGGCCAGAGTGGCGATAGCATTGTTGCCTATATTGCCCAGCCGTTCGATTCGAGGCCTAACAGGAGTATGAATAGAAACATTGATATCGATTATGATTATAAAGTCAACTATACGGTAAAGGTTCCCTATAATTTGAATCTTAAGATCTCTACCGTTAATGATGGTTTTATTAGTGTGAAGGATGTATCGGGGGAAATGGTTGTTAATAATGTAAACGATGGTATTTCCATATCAAATGCCAAATCTACTACCAAAGCACATACGGTAAATGGGGATATTACAATCAATTACCTTATGAATCCAACGGAGGCTTGTTCTTATCATACCATAAACGGCGATATCAAAATTACCTATCAATCCGATCTGTCGGCCGATCTTCAGTTTAAAAGTATGCATGGCGAATTTTTTACCGATTTTCCCGAAGTAGAAACACTTCCCGCGTTGGCAACCAAGAAGCAGGAAAATAAAGGTGGCAGAATGGTTTACAAACTCGATAAAGTAGATACGATCCGCTTTGGTAAAGGCGGTAAATTATTCAAATTCGAAACACTCAATGGAAATGTATATATTAAAAAACAATCGTAAAATAAAAACAATGAAAACAATAGCTAAAATAATTCTGATACTGGCAGTTGCAGTATATACAACTCCGGTAGTTTACAGCCAGAACACACAAACTGATCAGTTGGTAGTTCCTCTGAGTAATCCCGGAAAACCATTCACGTTGAAGGCTAGTTTGCTCGAGGGCTCCATTAAAGTGGTGAGCTATGAAGGTAAAGAGGTGGTGATCGATATAAGCTCTACCGGAACAATTGGCAGGAATGAGGCTAAAGAAACTGATAAAGGAATGCGCCGTATTTCATCTTCAGGTGGGTATGAGGTTACAGCAAAGGAAAACGATAACATAGTTTCGGTAAGTACAGGCTTTCCGGGGAAAGCATATAACCTGAGCTTTAAAATACCGAGGGATGCCAATGTTACACTGAACATAGGCACGGTAAACAGCGGAAACATAGAAGTAGAAAATGTAAAGGGTGAGCTTGAGGTAACCAATGTTAACGGCGATATAAAGCTTACCAATATTACAGGTTCGGTGGTATGTAATACAGTGAGTGGCGAAATCTCCACAACTTTCGATGCCGTGACCCCGCAGGCACCAATGGCTTTTTCGACTCTCTCGGGAAACATAAATGTTACTTTTCCTGCCGACTTGAAAGCTAATCTTAAGTTAAAATCGGATATGGGAGAGGTTTATACCGATTTTGAAATCGATATAGACAAGAGTTTACCTAAAAAACAGCAAACAACAGAGCGAGGAGTTTATAAAGTAAAACTCGAAGAGTGGATTTATGGCAAAGTGAATGGCGGTGGCCCTGAGATTATGATGAAGAATATGAGCGGCAATATTTATGTAAAGAAGGGTAAGTAGCATAAAAAGCAAGTAGTTAGGCACAGTAAAGGTTACATTGAGACAGATGTGACCTTTACTTTTTTTTTGGTCTACCTGTGACAAATATTCCTGTACGCACAATTTACACAAGCCTTTATATCTTCTGTTTTTGAAAACGGTTGTGCGGGGTTGAAAATGCGGGTTAACGTATCCTGAAGTTGCTGCTGTATCTGATCCCGGTAAATTCTGATATCCGAAATGGTTTCGCCTTTGGTGATGCGGAGCTGATAGTTGTACTCCTTATCAAACATTTTCTTTACGCTGTATAATCCTGCCTGAACGGCACCTTCCGGGAAAGCTTCCATGATCACAAACGCATAAATAAGGCATTGGAGCGCTGCATCTTTCGATTTGCGGTTTTCGTGGGTGAACAGACTTTCAATATCTGCAAAATTGGGAGTTGCTTCACCGGTTTTGTAATCAATTATGCGGTAAATACCGTCTTTAAAGTCAATGCGGTCTACATACCCTCCAATCTTTACAGGAAAATCCAGGGTAGGAATGCTGAACTCTCTTTCAATTTTCTTTTCAATTGCTATCAGCTTGAAGGGGGCATATTTCTCGTCTACTTCCAGTATCTTGAGAACAAATTTTTGGATTATTTCCTGGATAATCAGGTTCTTGCCCGAAAGCTTCCAGGTTTGTGCGCCACGGGCGGGATATATCTTTTCGAAGGCGGCTTCAATGGCATCCGTAACTTTGTCCGATTTCCGCATATCGGCTAAATCATTCGCTTCAATATAGATATCCTCAAAAGGCTGATAGAGCTGTTGCATTACATGATGCAGCAACTTCCCGAAAATTGGTGCGTCCACATCTTCCGAAACTTCTTCTTTTTCGCGCAGCTCTTCCAAAAACTGAAAGTTAAACTTTAAACCGCACCCTAAAAAGCTGTTTAAACTGGTAGGAGTGAAGGTTTTGTTTTGCGCAAATTTCTTCAGCAATTCAGCAACCCGGCCTTCTTTTGAAATAAGTATGGCTTCTTCCGATGGAATGGAAATCTGGAAAGTGAGAGCCTGCTCAGTTACCTCAAAATTGTCGTCGTATTTAAGCTGGTAAAGGTAACGGCTCATTTCGCCCGACTGCAACGCACCCGATTTGGCATTGTACATCATGGTTATTCTGTCGGCTCGTTGAATAAACCGGTAGAAATAGTAGGCATAAATAGAGTCGTGATATTCGATAGTAGGCATGCCAAGCGCTTTGCGGAGGTTATAAGGAATAAACGAGTTACTCTGATCTTTGGCAGGAAGAATTCCTTCGTTAACCGAAAGCATGATCACATGATCGAAATCGAGCAAACGTGTCTCCAGCACTCCCAAAACCTGAAATTCGGTGAGAGGCTCGCCAATAAATGAAACTTTGATGCGCCTGGCCTGTTGACGTAAAAACTTTAGCTGGGTAATGGCGGGTATTTCAATGTTTTCCTGGGTGATAAGGTTGTGAAGTTTGTTTGTTGAACTGTACAGCGAAAGTAAATACTGTATATCAAGCGGATCGGTTTGAGGCATTACATCCAGGTTAGACGCAATTTGTTGAATAAAAACAGCAAAGTTTCCTAACAGACTGGCGTCCGAAACGTTCAGGAAATCGTGAATCAGAGTAATGGCTTCAAGTTCTGAAACCTGTATGTAAATAAGATTGTCGCGTGTAATGGTGGTGATTATTTTTTCCGATTCCTCCGGATTTATCTGCTGAATGTAAGGATGCCGCAACAAAGCAAGTACTTCGCGATAATAGTAAAGTTTACCCGATTCTTCATCTTTCCGGACAGCCCTTAGAAGCCTGATAATAAGCTCGAGCAGCGTAAATGCTGCACTGTTGGCAAAAGGATACCCCATGGTGATATTTACCTTTTCAACGGAATCGGGCAGCGAAGAGAGTACAGGTATTAACAGCGACTCGTCCGCCAGAACCACACACGTGCGCTGGGTTACATTGTCGCCAATTATGTTGGGAAGAATTTTGGCTTGAGCTACGTCGTTGTTGGCAGCTACAATGCTGATCTGTTTTTTTCCGGCTGTAAAGAAGTCCGATTTTTGCCTGAACTCCTGCGGCGACGGATAACGTTTGATGTTTTCGCGCAGAAACAAGCCAGCCTCGTGCCATGTATTGTTAAAATAATAATCGTCGTAATCCCAGAAAAAATAAGCTTTTTCTGATTTGCGGAAGAAATCGAAAAGTATTTTTTCGCATTCGTTTAACGCGTTAAAACCAACAAAGCAATAGGCATCGTAAGGAAGTGCAATCTCTTCATTCCTATTGATTTTATTGGCGACTTCCAGATAAATCATTCCTTCGTAGGCTAAACCCCGCTTTTGGAGATTAGTTTTATAGATATCGTATATCAATCCCAGTTCCTGCCAGAAATTCAGAAAACCTTCCTTCAGCGGTGAAGCTTTTTCAAGCCGGGCATTGCTCCAGAAGGACCTGATGATATCCTTCTGATCGCCGGTTAAGAAATCGAAGCGGTCATCAATTTCCTTTAAATCCGACAGGTTCCTGAATAGCTTTGAGGCATCTACCCGATATTTGTCAATATCGTCAAAATCGGATAGTATTGTAAGTCCCCAGTTGTAGAACTCCTCAAAAGGTTCGGCTTTGGTGTGAACTTCCTTATAAGCTTTATATAATTCGTACTGAAGGATAAGCGGATCGCCGTTTACAAGACCACTCATCCGGCTCATCAACTCCGAAATGGTACTGTATTGAGGCGCCCACACGGGCTTATCCATTCTGTCGGCCAGATATTTGTTCAAATAAAGCGCCGCCCTTTTATTTGGAAAAACCAGACAAACATTCTCCAATCCCTTGGGGAAGGTGGTTACAAGGTATTCCGAAATGTCTTTTAAAAAAGGTGTCATCTTTTGATATCCAAATTTAACGAAGTGGTGCTTTACATATCCGGATGAAAAAACAACCGGGCATAAAGGTAAGCAATTGCTTCATCCAAAACAGTACGAAATCCGTTACTCGACTTCCACCATTTTTTAGCATCGTATCCAACAGGTTGGGCGGGAATAATACCTACTACACGATCGTTTTTAAAGGCCTTTTTATAAAGCATCCAGCTTCGCCGGGAATGAGTGCAACTGGTGAATAAGTTGATGGCCGAGGGGGAAATTTTATTCTCTTTCAGCCATTTTTGTGTTGTCAGGGCAGCCTGGAAGGTACGGTCTTTCTTTACGTGTTTCACCAGGAGTGGTGTTATTTTATCGGGAGGGATTCCCTTATACATCAGAATTACCGATGCAACATCACCCGAACCTTCCATGCCGGGAAAAAACAGAGAGCGATCCATCATGCTTCCCGGAACAATTACCCGTGAATAATTTCCTGCTTTGAAAACTTCAACTGCGTTATTGAATTCGCGATCGCTAAGCCAGGCATCTATAACAAGTATTCTGGCATCTTTAATGGGTTTATGAGGTGAAAGAAAGCTATGGATATTGTAGAAAATGGTTAGGGTTAGAACAAAAAGAATAACAACGAAAACAATAATTTTCTTAAACATGTTTTTGGTTCTATTTTGCTAAGGTGATTACCGTATTGGATTGATTGTTTTTTGATAGAATTTTATAAATTCCTCGTACTCTTCCTGATATGTAATTTTTTTATGATGAACTGGTTGGTTCAGAATATATTTACAAACTTTATCTACATCTGATTTTGAGACCGAGAATGCCCAACATGTATTTTGCCATTGAAAGTTGAATTTACATAGTTTTTTATCGTTTATGAATCGTGTCGAACCAAACGAAATGGTTTCGGCCAGAGTCTCTTCGCTAATATGCGGAGCTCTTGAAACTAAAAAATGAACATGTTCAGGATTAGCATAAATTGAGTATAGCTGACATTTATTGTTGTTAATAATTCCTGTTATGTATTTCTCAATCCTTTCTCTAGATTCTTCCATAATATAACATTCCCGATGAAGAGTTGTAAAAACAAAATGAGTATAAAGATTATTGTATTCAACTTTCATTTTTAGTAAATAGGGTAAATTTGATTTTGATAGTTCTTCTACTAAGGTTAAAAGTAAAGATAAGGTTTGAAAAAATCAAAATATAAAGTGTTTAGGATTATGCGTCTTCTGTATTTTCTTAAAAACTTTATTCCATTGTATATCCAACCTAAGTGCAGATTATAGACACTTTTCTCAGTAAAAATAAGGTAATAAGGTTAAATAATCATTAATCTTCTATTGTACTAAGGTTTAAATACAAGAAGAAATAAGGTTTTTAAAAGAAGAACTTATTTTCAACCATCAGCTTCCCAGCAATTGAATCTTGGGGCTTAATCTGATAATCTGATCCTTTACTATGTGCTCTTTGCTAATAATCAGTTTGATTTAAAACCTTATTTCCCTGTATTGCGAATCTTAATACAAATATGGTACCCACGAAATTTTTACCTTATTATTTTTGAACCCTAAAGAAAGGGGAATAAGATTAAAGAATCACTGAATACAAGAAGAAATAAGGTATTTAAAGGAACTTTTTTCAATCAGCAGCTTTTTCGCTTTAATTTGATAATCTGATGCTTTAAAGATGCGCTCTGAGCTCTAATTCAGTTTGATCTAAAACCTTATTTACCTGTTTCGCACCTTAGTACAAAAGTGTCGCCCCCCAAAAAAATAACCTTATTATTTCCTATCTCTATACAGTCTTCCCTGCCATGTATCCTTTTCCTGCAATCTCTTTTCGAGACGTTGCAAGAGTTCGTTTGTACGGATTAGTCCCCAGCCTGGTCCAGCCAGAAATCTCGGCGGAACTTCTGACGTAAAACGTTCGATTACAAACGCGGGATTTAGCTTTTCGAGAAAACCGATATAAAAATCAATATATTCTTCAATGGTGAAAAACCAGAAGGACTCAGGATTTTCAAGATACTGTTTTTCCATGATGGTTCCTTTCACCACCTGCAACTGGTGAAATTTTAGGGTGTCGAGAGGCAAACGGTTCAGGATATCGGCTTCGGCAATCATCTCCGCTTTTGTTTCCCAGGGGAAGCCAAAAATAATATGCGCTCCGGTTTTAATGCCCCGGCGGTGCGTATCTTCAATAGCCTTTACACAATCTTCGAAAGTGTGCCCACGGTTAATTTTCTTTAAACTTTCGTTGTAACACGACTCAATCCCATATTCTACCTGAATGTAGTACTTCTTTGCAAGCTCTGCCAGATAATCCAGCTTTTCGTCGTCAACACAGTCGGGACGGGTGCCGATAACCAGGCCAATCACATCCGGGTCGCTCAGTGCTTCTGCATATAGTTCTTTTAAAACTGCTATATCGGCATAAGTGTTTGAGAATGCCTGAAAATAGGCCAGGTATTTGACAGCATTACGGTAACGTACCGCATGAAATTCCTTGCCTTCGGCTATCTGCTGGGTAATGCTTTTGTGAGGCTGGCAATATGATGGATTAAAGCCATCGTTGTTGCAATAGGTACATCCTCCTATGCCTTTGGTTCCATCGCGGTTAGGACATGTAAATCCTGCATCGATGGTAAGTTTCTGTACCCTTTGTCCGAACACTTTCCTGAAGTAATCCACATAGGTGTTAAACCGCCGTTGATGCCCCCATGGGAAAGTATGCTGATGCGTATCTGTCATTATTCGAATAATTTACCCTGAACCGGTTTGTCGGTGGCTTGCACTACCTTGTTCAGAAAAACATACCATACGAAGGCTTCAACATTTTTGTAACCCATTTGCTGAAGTTTGTTTTTGTAGTTCATCACCTGCCGTTGGTGCGATTCCTCCACCTGTTCGCCAAATTTATAGTCAATTACAATCACCTTATGGGGTCCGAACATAATTCTGTCGGGCCGGTTTAGTTTACCGGTTTTCAAAAGTATATCGGCTTCAGTTTTGACTTCCCATGTATTCGTAAACCACGGGTTTACTTTGGGATTATTTAAAAGCGCTTTAATTTCTTTTATCAGAGATCCAGCTTCTGTTTCTGGCAACAATCCTCTTCTCACAAGTTCTGTTGCAGCATCATCAACATCGTAAATAGTTTTTATCTGCTGAAAAACAGCATGGTAAAGATTTCCCTTTACCCGAAGGTTATTGCCAATGGACGATAGCGTTCTGAATTCACCCGAGACAACCATTTTCGATTTCCGTGCTTCGATGGAAGCAGATTTATATTCGGCAATTTCGAGGCCTGCGGTCTCCGGTTCCTGAATATCGGCGCGGGATTCATTTACTCCGTATTCAAGTATGGATGTATCTTCGGCTTGTTCAAAGTTAAGTTTAGTGGTATCGAGCAATTCCAGGTTCGTGCAGAAAGCCATATTGTTCCTGAACATGGTTAAGAGGTGTCCTGTGCTTTTGCTTTCCTTTTTAATTTCTACCTGAGGGGTAAATACAATCAGCTTTTCGATGGCACGGGTAAATGCCACATAGAGTAAGTTGAGATTGTCGACCCGCGTATAAATCTGTTCTCTGAAGTATTCAAAGCTAAAAATGCTTTTTCCAGCCGCTGAAGTTAACTGAACGGGTAATAGTTTAAACTGATCGAATGGCTTCTCGTGCGGAACGGCCCAGATAAAGCTATCACTGTTGGGGTTTACAAAATCCCAGTCGCAGAAAGGGATGATCACAACTTTAAATTCCAGACCTTTGGAGGCGTGAATGGTCATCAGGCGAATAGCATCCTGGTTTTGGGGCATCGAGATCACTTGCTTGCTGCTGAAATCGTCCCACCAAAGCAGAAACGATGCCACATCGATTGTATTTTTCTTGCCATATTGGAGCACTGCATCCTGGAACGATTGCAGATATGGCATGTTACTAATGTTGTTACTAAGGTTGAACAGCACTATGATGGTATCGATAAGCTCGTATACCGGCATCGACTTGTATTTTACGTTTTTCTCCGTAAATTCAGTAAGTGCATTTTCAATGTCTGTACTATCGGTTTCAATTTTCAGATAATCCTTGTATTCGTTAACAAGAAAAGCTTTGTTAAGCTCGTCGGTTGGATCCGTCAAAAACCGCAGCAGCGAAACAACCCATTGCACCACAGGAGCATTCTGCAGAAACAGTGCGTCACTCGAAATCACGTCGTACCGGTAATTGCCGGCACGATTGTTTTTTTCCTGCATAAAGTAATTGGTGATTTCCACACCCGATTTCTTATCGCGGATAAGAATGGCAATGTCCTTCAGTCGGTAGCCGATGTCCTGAAGTTGTTCAACTGTAGCGATCAGCTTTTCCAGAGCGGTGTCCTGCCAATCTTCTTTTTCAAGAAATTCCATGCGAACGTATCCTTTGCCATCCTTACGATGAGCAGGTACTTTCTGGATACAGTCGCTGTAAGCATTGGTAAAGAAATCGTTAAAACCTGTAAGTTGACAACCTACCAGGGTGTTACTTGCAATTATATTATCCAGTTCGTCCTGTAAACTTTGCCGGAGGCAACTAAAAAAAACATTATTAAAGCTGATGATATTTTCAGTACTTCTCCAGTTATCTTCCAAAGGGTGGACCGCAAGTGATTCCTCGGGAAACTGCTGAAAGATTTTGTCGGAGAGAATGGTCCAGTCGCTGTTACGCCAACGGTAAATGGATTGTTTAACATCACCCACCACCCAGTTTCTGTAGTTTCCGGCGAGGCTGTTTTCTATCAACGGCAGGAAGTTTTCCCACTGCATCCCCGATGTGTCCTGAAACTCATCGATCATGTAATGAAACACCCGGGAACCGGTTTTTTCATAGATGAAAGGAGCGTCGGAGCCGGCAATAATCTTTTGCAGAAAGGCAGTTGAATCGGCAAGCAGGAACAGGTTTTTATCCGTTGTATAATCGTTTATTTCCTGAATCAGGTCGGCAATAATTCCAAGTACATAAATATTTTTAAAAATGAGATCTACCGTATTGTAAGCCTGTATGTTGTTATCGCTGTATTCAACTATCTGCTTTAAGAGCTGGTTAAGTCCGTCATGGAATGCCGAATCGATCCGCGGCTTTTGCGGGCTCGACTTTGTAGACCAGCAATCGACATTATCCACGGCATTACGAACCGTTTTTGAGATTTCGTATGTTTGACCGGCAGCAATTTTCCCGAAGATCTGGGCAAAGCTTTTGGTTTTACCGTTAAAATCGTCAGGTGTAACTCCTTTTCGCTGCAATATAGGTCGGGCCTGAGATGCAAGTTGCTTCATGGTGTTTTCGAAACCTGCAGCAAAAGTTTTCATGGCCGGAATAACAGCATCAATGGCATCTCTGCTAATTACTTCTTTGAAATAAGCGGGATCTATCTGTTTAAAAATTTCTTTATGAATTTCGCGGCCTAGGCGAAGAATGTCATTCCGCAGGTCCCAGCTCCGGGCGCCTTCGATTTTATTCTCGGCAAAACGAACCAGCCATTTGCGGAGTTTTTCATCTGTTGTGGTCTTCCTGAAAAGCTGTTCTACCGATTCGTTCAGAACTGTATCTGTGTCGGTTTCAACTTCAAAACCCGAAAAAAGGCCAAGTTCGTGGGCAAATGATCGTATAACCTTCTGGAAGAAGCTATCGATGGTAGTGATGGTAAAGTGCGAATAGTTATGCAAAAGCAGATTAAGGATATACCTGGCTTTTTCGCGAATATCAGTCTCATTGGCTCTGGTTTTTGACTGGAGAAAAGAGATGTAATCCGACTTTTGATTGGCCGCCATTTTATGAAGCTCACGCAAAATACGGCCCTTCATTTCGGCAGTAGCCTTGTTGGTAAAAGTAACTGCTAAAATGTTCCGGTATTTTTCAGGATCTTCGAACAACAAGCCAATAAATTCTCTGGAAATGGTGAAAGTTTTCCCCGAACCTGCCGATGCCCTGTATATATGGAGTTTTGACAAAATATGCGATTGCTAATGTTGAAAACCAAAAGTACGGAAAGATTAACATTTGAACATGCTAAATTTTCTCGATTTCCTGGATCGATAAATTTGTAGATTTTGCAATCAAATCATACGAGATACCATTTTTCTTCATTTCACGGGCAATCTCAATTTTTATTTCAAGTTTTAATTTATCCTCGGCATCCACTTTCATTGACCACACCATGCTGGCACTATAGTGCAAATCGTCAATGTGCTTTAAATATTTTTTGCGTTCATCTTCAGGGAGATTATCCACGCGCCAGAGTTCCTTGGCTTTATCGATTCCCTTTGCATTGAAATTGTCCTTTATCTCGTTGTTTTTGAAATAATAAATCCATTGGTCCAACGTATCCCTGGCTATATCGTTAAAATTGTTTACTTTAATAACATAGTATTCAGGAAATATTTGATATGGCTCAATTTTACCCCCCAATAATTCATTTTGTTTCGCTGATAATTTAAGCTTGTCTGCTTTATGCAAACCTACAAAATCAGTCTTGCCATGATAAATATAATCCTCGCCCTGACCCAGTTCGAAATACACAATATTTATCGAGTAAACTTTCTTTATATTTTTATAAGGTTCTCCAACAGAAATGTACTCTGTAATTACTTTAGAAGTCCCATAAGCCATCCGGTGGAAATAATCATATTCATTTTCATTCTGAATTTCAATAATAACCAATTCGTCATTTGAATTTTTAACCAGTATATCGACCCGGTTAAATTTATCGGAATCAATTTTTTGGTTGCTTTCGCTTTCAAGAATGGATTGAATTAATATCTCGTCTTTCAACAGTTCTGAAAGAAATCCTTCCAGAACCGAAAAGTCAGCTTTATTTCTCAGTAACCTTTTAATTGCCCAATCAAACCGTATTAAGCTTCTGTTGTTCATAATTCAATTCTGTTTCACACAAAATTAATCATTTATTTGGAATACAGTAGAATGCTGTTGCAACTATGGCTTAGTTTAAGACCTAAAAAGCCTTATTGATTTCTTGTCAGAACATAAATACCGCACTAACCGCCGTAGAAACAAGTATAAAAATCCGGTATGCCTTTTCGGGAATAATTTTCACAAGCTTAAAACCCAGGAAAGCGCCAACAGCAATGGCAGGGATCATTAAAAAATTCAGGGTCAGGGTGTGGAATGTTATATTTTTCCAGAAGACAATCTGCAGGGGTACTTTGGTGTAATTTACAATCAGGAAAAACCAGGCCCCGGTACCGATATAAGCATTTTTAGGTAAACGGGCCGAGAGCAGATAAATAGCCATTAACGGGCCGGCAGCATTGCCAATCATGGTCGAAAATCCTGCCCCAAAACCAAATAAACCGGAGAACCATGTTGAGGTTGGGATTTCATTGCTTTTTTTGAAGTAATCCTGCCAGATCATTACCGCAAGACTCAGCAGAATCATAATTCCAATCATAACCTTGAAAGTGTGATCGGAAATTCCTGATCCCATAAGCAATGCTGCGATAAGTCCAACAATAGTCCATGGAAGGAGTTTTAGGATATGCTTCCAGTCGGCATGCCGATGGTAGTATACAACGGCAAACAGATCGGCAATACATAACATAGGAAGAACAAGCCCTGCCGATGGTTTACCTCCAAAAACTGCAGCCATTATAGGTACAACCAACATTCCTGTGCCCGACAGTCCGGTCTTGCCCATGCCAATAAGAACAGCACATATTGACAATATTATCCAGCTCCAAAAGCTAAGTTCACTCCAGTCCATTTGTATAAAAAAGGTGCAAGGTAAACATCAAATCGATAGTAGCAAACATAAAAAATGCCGCACAACTTTAGTCGTGCGGCAAACCCTTACTAAAAACCAATTAACCAAAAACTTTAGCTCTTTACTTTTATTTTATCCTTAACTGTTAAGCCATTTTTTACTTCAATTTTAATGCCGTCGGATAGTCCGGTTTGTATAAATTTCTTCTCAAAAGTTTGAGGTTTAGTTTCAACTTCTACAAAAGCTGAGTCGCCTTTGAACTGAAGCAAACCTTCCTCGATTACCATTACCTTATCTCTGCGGTCGAGCACAATATCGGCGTTGGCACTGTAGCCTGAGCGGATAAACTTACCTTCTTTCAATTTAACTTTGGCCTTTATTTCGAACTGAATAGCTCCGTTTTCTTCTTTTCCTTTTGGTGAAATATACTCGAGCTCGGCGTTAAAGGTATCGGCCTCTATTGCGCCAATAGAAAGCGAAAGATTCATACCCTGATGGATTTTTCCCACTTCGGTTTCGTCCACTTTACCTTCAAATATCATTTCGCCCATGTCGGCAACTATGGCTATGGTTGTACCTTCGTTAAAGTTGTTACTTTCAATTACCGATTTTCCTTCTTCCACCGGTACATCGAGCACCATTCCCGATATTGTTGAACGAACAAGGGTGTTGGTAACCTGTCCGGCTTTTTTAAGGGCACCTTCACGAATAAGCTGAAGGTTGTTTTCGGCAGCTTCCAGTTCTTCCTTGGCGTTGCTGAAGTTCAGGCGTGTAGTTTGAAATTCGGCCTCAGGAATAACTCCCTGGTCGAACAGCTTTTTTTGTCTATCAAAAACCAAATGAACATCTTCCAGATTCAGCTTTGCCTTGTTAACGCGCGACTCGGCATTGTTAAGGTTTACCATATCGGGAATGATTTTGATTTTGGCAATCAAATCACCTTTGCGAACTATTTTTCCTGCTTCGAGGTAAATCTCTTCAATAATACCTGAAACTTTTGGTTTTATTTCAATTTCTTTACGGGGAACAACTTTCCCTGTGGCAACAGTTTTCTTTACTACACTGCTTATATACGGATTTTTCGTTTGATATATTATGGGTTTCGGTTTCGATTTTTGGTAAAGAAAGTAAATTGTATATCCAAACAACCCTAGAAATATTACTCCAATCAGAATTTTAAAGACTTTTTTCATATGTATAAATTAATGCAATTACTGGTTTATTTTATTCGTAACGAAGAGCTTCAATAGGTTTAACATTTATAGCACGTTTAGCAGGGACAAAACCGGCAATAGCGCCACATACTATCAATATCAGAAGGGCGGTTGTAGCTATGTTAAAATCTACCTCAGGACGTGTAAACATTACATTAGCACCTTCCTGCTGCGATTTTTCCAATGTCTTGTTCAGGAGTTCAATAACACCTACTCCTAAAAGAAGTCCTACATACCCGGCGATAGAGGTTAAAAATATACTTTCGGTAATTATTTGCGAGATGATATTGGACGGAGTTGCTCCAAGGGCGCGCTGAATTCCTATTTCCTTGGTTCGCTCTTTCACAATTATGAGCATTATGTTACTAACTCCAATAACACCTGCCAATAACGTTCCGATGCCTACAATCCAAATGAGAGCCTTTATGCCCAAAAATAATTTTCCTATTTTATTAAATTGTTTTTCAACATTGTCCGATCCTATTGCTTCATTATCCTCTGGTGCGACCGAATGGCGCTGCTTAAGAATGGTTTTGGCTTTTTCCTCAACAACGCTTACTGAAATATTGGGCTTCGAAGTCATTGCATACCAGCCAACGCGATCGCCAAAATTATAAACCTGCTGTAAGGTAGTTAATGGCATTTCGATAGTAGTTTCCTGCCATTCGGCCCAGCCACCGGTGTGCTGTGATTTGTAAACTCCCACAACCATAAAATAAACTCCACGGATCTGAATGTATTCTCCTATTGGATTTTCATCTTTTTCAAAGAGCAAATCGGCAACACGGGCTCCAATAACAACATTTTTACGACGCTTTTCTATGTCTTCTTCATTGATATAGCGACCTTTCAGAATTGTTACAGGATCAATCTTATTGAAATCGGGGAAATCGCCAAAAATGTTGAAAGCTCCGGTTTTCAGGCCTCTAACAACATTGTTCTGACCTTCGCTTTGCCAGAAGCGTGCCTGAAGGCGGGGAGCCAAATTTTCAATTTCCGGAATTTGTTCGCGTAACACTTTGGTATCGCTATTGTTAAAGTTATACCAGCGTCCTTTTTTAAATCCTTTGTAAGGAACTGTTGTATTTTGCGACCAAAGGAAGGTGCTGTTTGTTGCAAATCCTCCCATGTCGTTATATACACCATTCTCCAGACCTTTTCCGGCACCAAGCATAACTACAAGCATAAATATTCCCCAGAATACTCCGAATGCAGTTAATAAGGTCCTTAGCTTGTTTTTCTTAAGGGCGGAAAATATTTCCTGCCATCTGTCACGGTCAAACATATAGTTTAGTTTTTCTCAGTTTATTATTCATCGCGTAACGCATCCACAGGTTTAATCTTTGAGGCCCGAAGCGCCGGAAATAGACCAGCAATTGCCCCTGATACAATAAGTAGTAAGGTTGCCTTTACGGCAATACCAAAATCGGCCGAAGGATTTAAAAAGTAAGAATCGGGTGAGTTAAACTGCGGAGAAAGTATTTCGAGTAATCCAACTCCAAGAGTTAATCCGATGTATCCTGCAAAGCTCATAATCAGAATAGATTCCAGAAGGATAAGGCCTATAATGGATGTCGGTGTTGCTCCTATTGCTTTTCTGATTCCAATTTCTTTGGTACGCTCTTTAACAACAATAATCATTATATTACTTACCCCAACAATTCCGGCAACAATGGTTCCAATTCCAATGATCCAGATAAACATTCTTATTCCGGCAAAGAGGCTTTGCATTTTTTGAAATTCCTGAACATTGTTCCGAACCCAGATGGCTCTTTTGTCGTCCTTGTTAAACTTGTGTTTTGTTGCAAAAGAAGCACGGATAACTTCCTCGGTTTTTTCGCTTTCCTCAACACTCATGTCTTTGGTTGTAAATGCCACGGTAAAAAGCTTGTTACCGCCATTAAAAACCATTTGTGCGGTGGAAATGGGTATGTAAACTCTCCTGTTATCCCGGTCTTCCTTATCCTTAAAGATTCCAACAACCTGAAATGGTACGCCGTTTACCTTAATGAATTCTCCCAAAGCAATTCCTGATTTGAATAGCTCTTGTTTAACAATGTAGCTTATAATTACAACTTTGCTTCGCTCCGAAATATCCCTGTTGTGAATAAACCTTCCTTCCTGAATTTCAACATCTTCAAGAAATTTCATTCCCGGATGAACTGGTGTTGTTTCAAATGTACCATATTGGCTTTTATAAGAAATTACTCCTGTCCCCCTTACTCCCGATCTGCCTGAAAAATTCTCGCCTTTGTCGCTAATAACGGTCTGCATGCGATCGTAATCCTCGTTGGTAAACTGAATATTCCGGCCAACTTTCATTCCTTGATAAGGCATGGAAGTTTGGCCCTGATAAATCCAGATACTATTTACAGCATCGCCCTCAAAATCTTTTTTAACACCATTTTCGAGTCCCACACCCGACCCCAGCAATATTACCAGCATAAAAATTCCCCAGGCCACACTAAAACCTGTAAGAATAGTGCGCAACTTATTCTTTTTAATAGTGCTGAAAATTTCCTGCCATTTGTCTAAATCGAACATGACTGAACTAGTTTAAGTTATAGTAGTCGTGTTCAATAATACCGTCGCGGAGACGGATAACCCGTTGTGTACGGTCGGCAATATCTTTTTCGTGTGTAACAATTACCATGGTAATACCGGTTTTATTTATTTCCTGAAGGAAGGAAAGAACCTCGAGCGATGTTACTGAGTCCAGAGCGCCTGTAGGCTCATCGGCCAGGATAACTTTGGGCTTACCAATTAAGGAACGGGCTATGGCAACACGTTGTTTCTGACCGCCGCTAAGTTCGTTAGGCATGTGATGTGCCCAGTCTCTCAATCCCATGCGGTCCAGGTATTCCATCGCAATTCTGTTACGTTGTTTACGGCTTACCTTTTGATAATATAGCGGAAGTGCAACATTTTCTAGTGCGTTCTTGAAAGAGATAAGGTTGAAGCTTTGGAATACAAAACCCAGATATTGATTACGATAATAAGCAGCTTTTTTTTCGTTGAGGTTGCTCATCAATGTTCCATTCAGATAGTATTCTCCCGAATCGTACGAGTCCAGAATTCCCAAAATGTTCAGAAGAGTGGATTTACCCGACCCTGAAGCTCCCATCACCGAAACCATTTCGCCGGGGTTGATATTCAAATCGATTCCCTTTAAAACATGGAGCTTTGTATTACCTGTATCGTACGATTTATTAACCTTTTTTATATGAATCATAAATTACCTGATTTTACATAACTCAGGGCAAATCACAAGTATTATGCCACTGCCTTTTTTGAGGTTCTATTACAGTATATTAGCCGGAAAATGGGGTAAGTACAAAATGTACGTTATTGGAACAGGCCGTGTTCAGTTTCGTACATTAGAAAGGTGTTTCAAATAAGAGCCTATAAAATAAAAAACCCCCTGACGTGAATCAGAGGGTTTGAAATTATGCTTTAAAAAGTTTATTTAACATTGGGGTTAACTGGTTCTGGGTTTTTTTCAACATTCAGCAATTCAATGTCGAAAATGAGAGCCTCGTTAGCTTTAAGCGGACCGTCAGGACGAATGTTTTCGCCGTAAGCCAAATTGGTCGGAACATAAAGTTTCCATTTTGAACCCACGCGCATTTTTAAAAGAGCTTCGGTCCAGCCGGGAATAACCTGTGTTACAAGGAATTTAGCAGGTTCTCTTTTTTCAGAAGATTCAACTACTTTACCATCGAGATGATACAAAGTATAGTGGCAGGTAACTAAGCTCGAAGAGTCGGGCATTGGACCGGAACCTTCCTTAACAACTTCGTACTGTAATCCACTGGGTAAAGTCTGAACTCCTTTTTTCTCTTTGTTTTTAGCTAAGAAATCCTGGCCAGCTTTCAGGTTCTTTTCCGATGCACGCTGACGTAATAAAGCTACATATGATGAGAGCTTCATGTTTAATTCTTCGTCGGTAATTTTTAACGAATCTTTTTTAAATGCTTCGTTCATACCTTTAGCTAAAGCTGTTGCATTGTAGTCGGTCAAGCCAATTGATTTTAACTGTTTTCCAAAGGCTATTCCTATATAATAGCTGATTGAATCGGTTTCATTTTTAAGTTTAGCGGTTTGTCCTGATTTGCCGCAAGAGGAAAGAATTATTCCCGCCACTGCTACTAAAACTAATAATTGTTTCATTCTCATTATTTGTTAATTTATGTTTAAAAATGTTATTGTTTCACTTCTTCGGCTGGTGCAGGTTCCGATGCAGGGGCATCGTCAACGGAAATAAGTTCCACTTCGAAAATAAGAACCGAGTTTGGCTCGATGGGGCTTCCCTGCATCTGGTTTTCGCCATAACCTAAATTAGCAGGAATAAATAATTGCCACTTCGATCCCGGTTTCATAAGCTGAAGAGCTTCTTTCCAACCATCAATTACCTGATTGACACCAAACTGAGCCGGTTCTCCACGATCGTAAGAGCTATCGAATACTTTACCGTCAATAAGCGAACCTTTATAATGTGCTGTTATTTGACTTTCGGCTTTTGGAGGTGTTCCCGAACCTTCGGTTATGATTTTATATTGTAATCCACTGGGGAGTTCAATAACTCCAGGCTGTTTTTTATTATTTTCAAGAAAAGCTTTCCCTTTTGCCAGATTCTGATCGGCTTTTTGTTTTTGCAGGGCAACATAAGCTTTCTGGATAAGTTCATTAGCTGTTTGAGGCTTAATAAGGGTATCGTTGGTTGTTAGGACATCTTCAATTGCTCTGGATAGAATTTGCAGATTTACACTGGTAAAACCTCCGTTTTTAAGATTGCTTCCTAAGAAACTTCCTAAAGCGTAGCTAACACTGTCGTTATTGCTTACAAGTTTAACAGGTTTTTTCTTTTTTTGAGCATCTACATTAATTGTAGAAATAGCAGCAATGAGTAGGAATAAAAAGAATGTTTTGAATTTCATTTTAAATTATTTTAAATTTTATTGAACCTCTTAAGAGCTACAGATTCATGGTGTTTCCCTAATTTTCTGTCCTTTAAAACGGTCCTTAATAATAAAGCCGCTAATATACGCCTTTTATAAATATGGAATCTACCTTTGAAAATTATTATTTAGGGTTTGGAAGGTGAAGAGTTGTTAAAAAAAGCTAAATGGATTTATTCAGATTTTTTATCATTTGCAACCTTTTCGGCATTGTAATTTTTGAAACATTCGAGAATTTTGGCAGTTATGTCAACTTCTGTCGAATTCATTATAAAGTTGATGTCCATGTTACAGTATTTCATAAATTTCTCGAGTTCCCATTCCTTTAAACCTGTTAATCTGGATACTATTGCGGAATTATATTTATCGCTGTACGATAATGTTTTTTGTTCTTCTTCTTTTAGTTTTTCGAGTTTACGAAGGGTTTTGCCTTCTTTACTCAAAAGCATGTAAAGAGCTGTAACCGGACTTCCTAAGGGGATACTGGCTTGCTCTTTTATAATTACAGGTTCGTTGTTCATCCCGCTGAAAACGTGCGGGTTAATTTGATTTTTTGGTTTTGGGGCGGGTGTATGTATTATTTTGTATTTAAATTCTTCATAGGTCCCCCAGTCATTATTAATAGTTACAGTCTTGAGGTCGTACGATCTTGGATTCATTTCGATAAAGTGAACCTTTTTTTGTTTAAGCAGTGTTTCTGTGGTGATAAGTTCCTGGTGATAAAAACCTATTCTTGAAATGTACAGAGAATCGCCGGTTTTTACGTTAATGCTGAAATATCCAAGGCTGTCGCTGAAGACCGTATGATTAGTAGTTTTATTAAAAACAGCAGCATAGCTTACCGGAGTTTTGTCCCCTGTATTTTCCAGTCTGGCTGTAAATAGAACAGTCTGAGATTGTTGACCTTCGGCTAACTTTAAAGAACCATGAACAATTGTTATGGTAATAATCAGAACCTTATAGATGGGGTTAGCAAACATTTCAGCTAAAATAGTAATAATAACAGGCCGCTTTTCTTTCTATCCCGAAAGTAGGACAATCGCAGGCTTTCATTTTTCTGCTTTTATTCTTTTTAGCCGGATATTTGCTTGCAGTGCAGCCCATGAACAATAAGATGCTTAGTGTTATAACCTGAAGTATTCCGATTTTTTCTTTTAATGATTGCATTGTATGGTCGGTTGCAAATAAATCAGCATAAAGGTAGGAGTTTTAGTTTCATCTTTTTTGCGTTTAGGATTATTTAACATTTGTCTTACGGATTAAAAGACTTTTAAAACAAAAAGTAGAAATGTAGTCGGTAAAAAACGGGTTTAAATAAAATTTGTTTATTTTAGCCTTCTTTAGTTACATTAACAATGGGGGTATGAGTTATCTTTTCAGGAAAAAATCAATTATAAAACTTATTGCGGAATCGGAACAAACTGAACAAGGATTAAAAAGATCTTTAACTTCGTGGAGTTTAATAGCTCTTGGTATTGGTGCAATTATAGGAGCAGGGTTGTTTGTCCGCACGGCCGATGCAGCAGCTAATAATGCTGGCCCTGCTGTAACCATAGGTTTTATGATTGCTGGTTTGGGGTGCGCATTTGCCGGTTTATGTTATGCCGAATTTGCATCCATGATACCTGTTGCCGGTAGTGCTTACACATACTCATATGCAACCATGGGAGAGTTTGTGGCCTGGATTATTGGCTGGGACCTGGTACTCGAATATGCACTGGGGGCTGCCACTGTAAGTATTGCATGGAGCGAATATCTTAATAAACTGCTTGGGTATTTTAATCTTCAGGTGCCATTTGAGTGGTCGCATTCGCCTTTTGAGGTACTTACCGATAGTGCCGGAGTTGTAACTGCGCATGGAATAATGAATATACCAGCTTTATTCATCCTCCTGTTATTGACATTTCTTTTAATTAAAGGTATCAGAGAATCTTCTTTTGTAAATGGAATAATTGTAATTGTTAAAATAGCCATAGTTATATTATTTATTGTTTTAGGCTGGTCGTATATCAATCCTTCCAATCATACTCCTTTTATTCCTGCTGCTTCCAAATATGTTGATCATCAGGGATTCGTACATAATTTCGGCGGTTTGGTTGGAATTCTTGCCAGCGCAGGAGTTGTCTTTTTTGCTTTTATTGGCTTCGATGCCGTTTCTACTGCTGCTCAGGAAGCTAAAAATCCAAAGCGCGACATGCCCATAGGAATTCTTGGTTCACTCGTTGTATGTACCTTGTTGTATGTTCTTTTCTCGTATGTTCTGACTGGCGTAGCAACAACCAACGATTTTCGCACAGTTGGAAAGGAAGCCTCAGTTGCTTTTGCTATTCAAACCTATATGGTTGGTCACGAATGGTTAGCTAAACTCGTAACAGTTTCAATTTTAGCAGGGTTCTCATCGGTTATTTTGGTAATGCTCTATGGACAATCCCGGGTTTTTTATTCCATGAGTAAAGACGGTTTGGTACCTCCGGTCTTCTCTAAAATTCATCCTAAATACAGAACTCCATATAAATCGAACATGCTTTTCTTTGTTTTTGTAGGCTTGTTTGCTTTGTTTGTTCCGGGCGATGTGGTAGGTGATATGACAAGCATCGGAACCTTGTTTGCCTTTATTTTGGTTTCGGCAGGGGTATGGGTAATGCGGAGAACTAATCCAGAATTACCACGACAGTTTAAAACTCCGCTTGTACCAGTGGTTCCTATTTTGGGAATTGTTGTTTGTGGTGCCATGATTTACGGCTTAGGCTGGCCCAACTGGTCGCGTTTGCTTATCTGGATGTTGCTGGGAGTTATCATTTATTTTGCTTATAGTAAAAAGCACAGTAAACTGAATAAAGAAAATCAGGAAAAATAAAGCATTATTTAGCATAACATTGATACTGCTTTTCTTTTCACGAATTAGCCATTGTAAAACAATGGCTAATTTATTTTAGAGCTAATTTAGCTCATTATAAAAAACAATTCTGTTGAATTGGTTGTCTATGGGGTACAATTTATTAACCCCACGTTATGCTGAATAGATTTACTCTTATTTTTTATATCATTTTTACAGGCATTTATGTCCAAGCTCAGGAGCGGAATGGGATTTTAAAAGGCTCCGTATCGTGTAACGAAGAGAGTGTAAGTTTTGCGAGTGTAGGACTCACTGGCACACATTTCGGAGCTGTTACCGATTCATTGGGTAACTTCCGAATTTCTAATATTCCTTCCGGAAAGTATAAACTTAAGGTTTCTGCTATAGGTTATTTTCCTTTCGAAAAAAATATTGATGTTAAAGCCGGTGCCGTAACCAACTTAAATATTGTTCTGGAAGAATCGAAAACCAACCTCAATGAAGTTGTTGTCACAGGCACCATGAGAACAGTGCGACGATCAGAGAGTCCTGTTCCTATTGAAATTTATACGCCCCGGTTTTTCCGGGCTAATCCAACTCCAAATCTTTTCGAATCCTTATCTATAGTGAACGGCGTAAAACCTCAGGTTAACTGCAATGTTTGCAACACAGGCGATATTCATATGAATGGTATGGAAGGGCCATACACCATGATCTTAATTGATGGAATGCCCATTGTAAGTGCTTTGTCAACAGTTTACGGTTTGTCGGGTATTCCCAATTCGATGGTCGAAAGACTCGAAATTGTTAAAGGCCCGGCTTCATCTCTTTATGGCTCCGAGGCCATGGGAGGAATCATAAATGTTATTACCAAAACTCCTTCGTTAGCGCCAGTTTTTTCGGCCGATTTAATGACAACAAGCTGGAAAGAGCATTCGGCAGATATTTCGTCGCGATTTAAACTGGGTAAAGTTTACAGTCTGCTTGGGGTAAATTATTACAATTTTTGGGAACCTTATGATAAAAATGGTGATTCATTTACCGATTTAACCCAGCAAAAGCGATTTTCCCTTTTCAATAAATGGAATATTGAACGGCCTGATAATAAAGCTGCCTCCATAGCTATGCGTTATGTTTACGAGGACAGATGGGGTGGACAAACTACCTGGAACGAAAGTTGGCGGGGCTCCGATTCAATTTATGGTGAAAGTATATACACCCGTCGGTTTGAATTGGTAGGAACTTATCAGTTGCCTTTCAGCGAAAAAATTATGACAAACTTTTCGTACAATATTCACGACCAGAATAGCTATTATGGTGTAACGCCCTACAATGCCCGGCAAAATATAGCTTTTGGTCAAATATATTGGGATAAGACTTTGTCTCCAAACAACATACTTTTATTGGGCACGGCATTGCGATATACCTGGTACGATGATAATACCCCGGCAACAGCTTTGGCCGATTCTTCCCTTACAAATAACCCTGTAAAAACTTTTTTACCGGGTGTTTTTATTCAGGACGAAATTAAATTTTCACGCTTATGGCACTTGCTATTGGGATTGAGGTATGACTACGACAAAAACCATGGACATATCCTATCTCCAAGGGTGGCGCTCAAAATTACACCTGCCGATCACCATACCATTCGTTCTAGCTTTGGTACAGGTTACAGGGTTGTTAATCTGTTTACAGAAGATCATGCTGCGCTTACCGGTGCGAGAGAAGTTGTTATTCTTGAAGATCTTTTGCCCGAACGCTCCTACAATGGGAATGTGAATTATACCTATAATGAATATTTCGATCGATCGGTGCTGAATATTGATTTCTCTGCGTTTTACAGCTATTTTACCAACCAGATCATGGGCGATTTTGATACGAACCCTAATCAGATTATTTACAAAAATCTTGATGGTTATGCTGTTACCAGAGGTATTAGTCTTGAAAATAATTTTCAACTTGGGACACAATGGAAATTTATTCTCGGAGCAACCTATCAGGATGTGTTCAGGATGATAAAAACCGAAAATGGTGGCGGTTATTCTAAAATTACGCAACTGCATGCTCCAAAATGGTCGGGGAATTACACCATTAGTTATAGCTTTCGAAACAGTCTAACGTTAGATATAACTGGTTTTTGGGATGGTCCTATGCGATTGCCTGTGCTTCCAAACGACTACCGTCCTGAGTATTCGCCCTGGTTTACCATTGCAAACTTTCAGGCTACAAAAAAAATTGGTAAACTTTTGGAAGTATATGGTGGTGTAAAAAATATTCTGAATTTTGTTCCCGACGATCCAATTATGCGACCTTTTGATCCATTTGATAAGCAAGTAAACGATCCGGTGAACAACCCTTACAATTACACTTTCGATCCGGCTTATAATTATGCACCCATGCAGGGTTTAAAACTTTTTTTAGGGATCAGATGTTCTTTGTAAAAATGAAAGGAAGTTTGACAATAAATCTTTTTTGTGAATTATTTTTTGAACATTTTATTTATTTAATCCTTTTAATTAGGAAACATTTATTCCTGATAAAAACTGATTTAAGGATAAATAGTTAGATAGTTTTATTTTATGAAACAATTGATAGTTAATTAAATATTTATTGAAGTGTATTTTTTTTTAAGAAAATGATATACATTTGTGCGAGAATTAAAAAATATTAATTACGGCGTGAGCCATAACCATTACAACCGCAAAAAACATGAACCGCGATGATTTTGAAGACAGAGACGTGAGCCGAAGCGATCAACAAAAGCCAAACAAACGTCCAAGAATTAAAAAAGCACCCGAACCAGAAAAGAACCCATATACTGAGAGACCGCTATATCGTAGCGACCGGGAAGAAACTCCCAATGAAGGATGGGGAAGAAGTTATCCTGACAGACCTGAAAGATCGGACAGACCTGACAGGCCGGAAAGACCATATTCACCTGAAAGAAGAAGTTATGGCGATTCGGGAGAAAGACCCCGTAGAACTGATTGGGGTTCGAGAGACGACAGAGGCAGCAGAGGCGGAGGAGATTATGGAAACCGTTCCGACTATGGCAGCAGACCTGACAGAGGCGGACGCGATAACACTGATCGTCCCAGACGTCAGTGGGGCGAAAGAGATGACAGAGGACAGAGCGATCGTCCATACCGAAGCAATAGTGGAGGATGGGGAGAAAGAAGCAGCCGTCAGGACTCCGGTTGGGGAAACCGCGACCAGGAAAGACCGCGTGGCGACAGACCTTACCGTAGCAACGATTCCGGCCAGGGTGGATATCCTCCTAAAAGAAACTCCCGCCCTGGAGGCGGATATCAACGCTCCGGTGGCGGATATCAACGCCAGGGTGGTGGCGGTGGATATGGTAAAGGAAGACCGCAGCAACGTTTTTCTAAATTCGGAGGCAGAGGAAGAATGGATGTCGGACATATCCGTCCCGAATATCCTGCATCTCTTGAAACAATTCCGGAAGGACCAATTCGTCTTAACCGCTACATAGCCAGCACTGGTCTATGTTCGCGCCGTGAAGCCGATGAATTTATCAAGAATGGGTTAATCACCGTAAATGGTGTGATTGTAAACGAATTGGGGTCCAAAGTAAACTTTGGCGACGAAATTCTTTATAACGGAAGAAAGCTCGAAACTGAAAAGAAAGTTTACATTCTTCTGAATAAACCAAAGGATTATGTGACAACTGTTGAAGATCCGAATGCGAAAAAAACCGTTATGGATCTTGTGAAAGGCGCATGTCCCGAGAGAATTTACCCGGTTGGCCGTCTGGACCGTATGACTACCGGTGTTCTACTTCTTACAAACGATGGAGAGCTTACCCGTAAGTTAACACATCCCGAAAACGAAATGAAGAAAATTTATCATGTTCAGATCGACAAAGAGCTGAACGCCATGGATTTTCAAACAATCATGACCGGAATAACCCTCGACGATGGTTTTATACGCGCTGATTCGCTCGACTTTACACACGATAACGACTTTATGAAAGTCGGTATCGAAATACATACAGGCCGTAATCGTATTGTTCGTCGCATTTTCGAACATTTGGGATATAAAGTTCAGAAACTGGATCGTGTATATTTTGCAGGTCTTACCAAAAAAGCACTGAAAAGAGGTCATTGGAGATTCTTAACTGCCAAAGAGGTTATGTATCTTAAAATGTCCCGTCAGCCAGTATAAGAACAATTTCTTTTACTTGTAAATTTTCATAATCGTTGTATTTTTAGAATCTCAAAAATCAGCGATTATGAAATTTTTTTTTGTGACTATCCTTACGCTTGTCAGTTTTGAATGTTTGGGTCAGTCATTCAGGGTTTCCGGGCGGATAAAAGATGATGTAACCAACGAATATCTTGCTTTTGTAAACATTGTTTATAACGACGGTAAAAATGGTGTAGTAAGTAATATCGACGGGTTTTACAATGTTATAAGCAAAGCTCCGCTAAAAAACCTAACCTTCAGCCTCATTGGCTACAAAACTCAAACAATATCCATTGATTCCGTTCAGGAAAATACCTTAAATGTTTCCTTAATACCGCAATCATTGTCCCTTCAGGAAGTTGTTGTGCTTCCCGGAGTAAATCCTGCTTTCCGCATAATCGATCAGGTGATTGAAAACCGGAACCGGAATAATCCGGAGAAAATGTCGTCGTTCAGCTACTCTTCATACAATAAGATGCATTTTAAGCCTGTAAGGGAAAAAAAATCCGCCGATAGTATCCTAAATCAAAGCGTGCGCGAGATGCAAAGAGATTCGTCGCGTGCGAAGGAAAAGATGCACCTGATGCTGATGGAGTTTATAAGCGACCGCAAATTCAAATTCCCCGATAAAAATCAGGAGAAAATTATTGCTTCGAGAGTTTCGGGGTTCAAAGATCCTTCTTTCACTCTTATAGCAACCCAGTTACAATCGTTCTCTTTTTATAACGATTTTTTCGTTCTGTTCGACCATTATTATCTCAATCCTATAAGTTCGGGAAGTAAGTCGCGTTATTCCTTTTTGCTCGAAGATACCTTTCTTACCGAAACATTAGATACCTTGTATGTTATATCGTTTAAGCCAATTCAGGGAAGAAATTTCGACGGATTAAAAGGAGTTCTGTATATAAACACCAATGGTTATGCTATTCAGAATGTAATTGCAGAAGCTTATACCCAAAACGAATCAGTATCGGTTAAAATTCAACAGAGATACGAATTGATTGACCGGAAGAAATGGTTTCCCACACAGTTAAATACCCAGCTTGCATTTAAGGGTCTTATTAACAATAAAGGTAGCCGCGACATTACCATTGTTGGTTTTGGTAAATCGTACCTGCGCGATATAAGGCTTGATGACGACGTAAGTACTACCCGGTTTTCGAATATTATCCTGAGCGTAGCTCCCGAGGCATATCACCAAACCGATACATTATGGAACCGATACAGGCCAATTCCATTAACAAGGGCCGATTCTCTCACTTATAGAATACTTGATAGCATAGGACGTGTTAAGAATCTTGATCAACGCCTCGAAATTTGGGAGACCTTATCAACAGGATTTATTCCTATTGGTTATGTCAATGTTGATTTGCGTCGGTTTCTCAATTACAACCGCAAGGAGGGATTTAGAGTAGGAGTGGGGCTTCAGACAAATAATAAATTGTCACAGCATTTTTCACTTGGAGGTCATTACGCTTACGGAATTACAGATAAAAAGAGCAAATACGGCACTTTTCTGCATCTTTTCCCAGCCTGGGGGTCGGATACCCGTTTTAGTGTACAATATGTTAACGACGTTACCGAAACAGGATCATATCGCTTTGTCGACGACCAGTTTCTTTTTTCAACCGAACTATACCGGAACTTTTTGGTGAACCGCATGGATAAAATCCGGGGACTGGAAACTTCAGTAACATTCAGGGCTTTAAAATATCTTAAATTCCGGCTTTCACTTGCAAATGCCACCCGGTCCTTACCCGGATATTCCTATCTCGACCCCAACGATTCGTATGTTGAGAGTTATAGCCTGACAGAAGCTGCTGTTGGTGTCAAGTTTACTTTCAACGAAAAATTCGTTCTTACACCACGGGGAAGAAAAATCTCGACCGGTACAAAGTATCCTGTGCTTTGGGTCAACTATAAACAAGGGCTCAAAGCATGGGATGGAAATCTTGAATATCAGAAATTTGAAGCACGATTGTCAAAGGTGTTTACCACCAAAACTTTTGGTAAAACAGCCATAACATTGGTTTCAGGAAAGGCGAGCAGATCGTTGCCATTAGGATTATTATATAACGGACATGGAAATTACAGCGGATTCTCACTCGATGCCGAAAATGCTTTCGGAACCATGCGGATGAACGAATTCTATTCATCCGAATTTGTTTCAGGCTATTTCCGGCAAAATTTTGAAAGTCTGCTTTTCCGAAAAGGAAAATTCAAACCTGAAATAAGTGTCGCATTCAACGCGGGTTACGGAAAGATGCAAAATCCTTTATTCCATCAGGGAGTAGTTTATAAAACCATGGAAAAGGGTTACTATGAAACTGGGTTAATACTTGGTAAATTATTGAATCAGAAATTATTTGGTTACGGGTTTGCTGTATATTACAGACTAGGTCCTTATAGCTTCTCCAAAATAAGCGACAACTTTGCCTATAAGGTTGCTTTAACGTTTAATTTTCAGTGATGACTTAAGATTAATATCCTTCAACTATCCCTCATTACAACTGACATACCGGTATGAAGGTCGTCTTCAAGCCGGTATGAAGACGATTCGCAAGCCGGTATGAAGACCATGCACATGCTGGTATGAAGACGATACACATGCAGGCTTGTGTAATAACTGTGGAACAAGGTGGGTAGCATTATGGTTAAATAATATCTTCAATCATTTGTACTAAGGTTGTCAAAATACAAATAAGAAATAAGGTTACTAAAAGACCTTAAAAATTATGTTTAGCAAGTTATCTGCATCGAAATCACGGTAAACTAATTGGTCGATCTTTTGAATCTTATCCAATGTAATCTCTTTACTAACGGACATTTTGATTCCCTTAACTGTTTTTTATGAAAGTATTCATATGGAAATAGTAACGAATAAGCGCATTACTTTTGATGAAGATGATTATCTGTGGAAATATCTTGATCTACATAAGTTTCTTTCTTTTGTACTGAATAAAAAATTATTTTTTAACCGGCTTGATTTTCTTGAAGATCCACTGGAAGGTTTACCCGAATCCACCTTGAGTTATATGGATAAATCAGAGAATGGGGATGTGGAAATAAAGAATCTGAAATCGACTGAAAAGCGCCGGAAGATATCAGAAAACAAGAGAAAGGCTTTTATGGCCAATAAAGAAACAGAAGATTCGCAGCAAACTCAGTTTGCAAACTGCTGGTATATGGGAAAAAAGGAGTCGTTTGCCATGTGGAATATTTACTCGAATCCCGACAGTGTGGCCATTCGTTATAAACCTGAAGAGTTGCTGGATTTGGTTATACCGTCAGCAGCAGGTTTTAACAACAATGATTTTTCTCAACTCATCTATGGATATGTGGATTACGATGATTTGTGGCCCTTTCAATATAACCGTTCCAATTCTCCCAATGTTAAATTTGCATCGTTTCGAAAGGACAGCAGTTATAAACATGAACAGGAATTCAGATTTGTATCGGTTTTAAACCCAAAACATAAAGGGAAATACGATTATTTTGAGTTGAAGCTCGATAATATCGAAACGGGCTCCTTTATGATTTTAGCAAACCCCTACATGGAGAACTGGAAATTTGATAATATCATAAAGTTTATGGACATATTCGGGTGTTCAAAGCGGGTGAAACAGTCGGTATTAAAAGTGAAGAAGTGATATAGCCTTGTATTTTAAATATTTAACATGAGTCGCAAAATGCTGATTAAATTAAAATGCTAAAAATTTCACAAAATAGTTTACGAATAGAGTAAGAAAAGCAAAAATGATTATCTTTGCGCTCGCAAAACAGAAATAAAAAGGACCCGTAGCTTAATTGGATAGAGCATCTGACTACGGATCAGAAGGTTGGGGATTCGAATTCCTCCGGGTCCGCAAAAAAGGCCGGTTAACAAGTGTTGACCGGCCTTTTTTCATTAGCAATAATCCAATCATTCTACAGAACTGGAACTTTAGTCATATCAAACGAAATTGTTTCGTACCCATCTTTATTGTCGGATACCACAAAAAGCAGATCGTTGAAATCATTGTCGCTTTTCCCATATTCCATATCCTCTAAACCAAGAATCACATGTCCTGTATTTTTATCTCTGAAGAGAACATGGTATTGTCTTTGATCTTTGTTTAGTGAGTTATCGGTATAGTGGGTGGTTCCGCTATAGTTAATGAATCCGTTTTGCCATCCTTTAACTATCAGAAAAAATCCGATTACTGTACCTTTTTTAAAAATTGTGGAATCGGCAAGTTGAAGCATATCTCCCTGCAAAAGTTCTCCACCTTCGCCTTTACCCGAAACATTAGGGAACAGAACATGGATATTGACATCTGCGGCATTTTTTGGTGGATTACTTGCCGGGTATGAATACCAGCCAACAGTATTTTGGTACAAAGCTTTTTCAGCTACAAAAGTTAAAAAGACCTTTGAATCTCTTGTCAGAATAATCTTTTTCTGAACAGTATCTGAATACAAGAAAGGGAAATTTTCGTTCAGGTCCTTTCCACTGGGGAATAACTGCTCAATACGATTGAACAGGACAGGGCTAACCTCGGTTCTGATGATTTTTTCTGGAACTTCCGGGATTGGATCTTCTTTTTCTTTTTCGCAACTAACTATAGCGATTACAAGCACAATTAGAAAAGTAAGTTTTGTTTTCATGAGTATAGGTTTTCTTTTTCATAAAAACATTGAAACCTGGTTAGGGTTCATTGGATTGCCTGATAATACATTAATGTCTGCCCGGGGGTGATAAATGCACGAAAAAATATGTTAAAAATAATAAATTACATTCTTTTTGGTTTTTACTGCTTATAAATATCCTGTATAACGAGACCGGCCAGGGTAAAGCCGAATATAGCTGTAATGTGTGCTGTTGTTCCGTTTATTTTGGCTTTGGTGCTGCACCATTCGTGGTTAGCTAACTCAGGATCGCCGGGTGCAAATTTTGTTTTTGGACACAGACACTTGTCAGTTCCGCAGGAGTTTCCTTCTCCTTTATTTTCAAGTACCTCGCTACTGTATACACATATAAATTTCTTCGCCGGGAGTTCGCCCTGACGGATTTTTTTCCTAAGCATCGACCCAAGCGGACATCCATCTACTTTCCAGAATTCGCCAACCTGAATACGGGTTGGATCAACTTTGAGGGATGCTCCCATGGATGAAAAAAATACAGCATCGGTGCGGGTAGCCATGCGTATCAGATGTATTTTATTACTTAAGCTGTCGATACAATCAATTATATAATCGTATTTTTCCAGCTCAAAAAAATCGTGATTGGCTTTGTTATAAATTTTCTGAATGGCTGTAATCTCAGCATGTGGATTTATTTCTTTTAATCTTTCTTTCAGCGCCTCCGATTTCACCTGCCCAATAGTTCGAGTGGTAGCGTGTAATTGCCGGTTGATATTGGTAATACAAACCCTGTCGGAATCGACAATTGTAAGATTTCTGATACCAGTTCTTACAAGACTTTCAGCACACCAGCTACCAACACCCCCAATCCCAAAAATTATCACTTTCTTTTGGGAAACTGCATCCATCTTTTCTCTACCCAGTAACAGCTCGGTTCGCTGAAATATCCCACGTTCTCTTGTCATTTTTAATAAGTTAGCCTTATGTTTCGGCGGCCAAAATTATAAAAAAAAGCCGGCCTATGAAATTTAAGCCGGCTTTTTTACGTGAATGTTAGAACTATAAAGCTTTTACTTTCCCATCGATATCCAATTCAACTATGGGATAACCCAATTTCTGGAGGCCTGAGAAAATTGAAGCCTTGTCGCCAACCACCAGGATCGCCATTTTATTTACATCAAGATATTGTTTCGAAAGATTATTAAGTTCTTCTGCCTTAATTTCTTTCAAAATTTTATTTTGTTCATCGGCAAAGGTTGCCGGAAGGTTATATTTCAGAATTCTCGAAAGGAAAATAGCTTTTTGCATGTTGGTTTCGTAGCGGCGAGCATCGCTTTGTCCTATTGATACTTTTGTGAATTCAAGTTCCGCCGGGGTGATTCCTTTATCTGCGTAAGTGCTTATTTCCTTCACAAATTCAACTACCGCGCTATCGGATGCGTTACTTTTAATTCCAGCACTGGCAATAAAATCGCCCGAATATTTCCCTGAAGTGAAACCTGAACGAGCCCCATAGGTCCATGCTTTGGCTTCGCGCAGGTTAAGGTTGATTCTACTGTTGAAAGCACCTCCCAGGATGTAATTTGCAAGTCCTAATCTATAATAGGTTCCTGTAGCATCGTAAGTCAGATTTGTTAAATATCCAACCCTGATCTGCGATTGCGCTGCTTTAGGAATATCAATAAAATACAATGTTGTTTTGTCAATATTTTTACCCTTGGGCTGAACAGGTATCTGCACGTCTTTTTTAGGCCATTTTTCAATAAAAGCGAGCGATTTACGGGCATCAGCTTCTTTAATGTCGCCAACAATAACAACGGATGCGAGAGCCGGGGTAAAATTTTTATCGTAATAAGCCTGAACATCCGCAAGGGTAATATTAGCAACGGTTCTTTCAAGGCCGGAAGTTGCATAAGCCCGTACATTATTTTCGCCATACAGAACCTTGTAAAAAACATCAGAAGCTACCTGTGCCGGTTGAGTTTTAGCGTTGCGTATGCTTTCAATCACCTGTTTTTTAATCCTTTCGAATGCCTCCTGAGTAAACTTGGGACGGTAAAGTCGTTCTTCAAGTAAACCCATAGTTGCATTTACATTTTTGGTAAGAGTGGAAACTTCAAAGGAGATTTCGTCGTCCGAAGCATAAACGCCAATGGTGCTCCCAAGTTTTTGTAACTCGGCACTGAATTTTTCTGCAGTATAATTTTGTGTGTCTTCGTTCAACATACGGGCTACAATATTGGCCAAACCTGCTTTTGCAGTATCGGTAACTGTAAATAAACCTCCGCCTTCAATTGAAAGAGAGTACGAAACAGTAGGTATTTCATTATTCTGGGTTCCGATAATGTTAACACCGTTTGCAGTTTTTGTTGTCCAGAAAGGAGGAACTTTTATGGCAGGATTGGCTCCGCTTCCAGGTTTTTTGCTGCGATCGAAATTGTCTTTGGCTTTGTTGTAAACTAAACCATCGTAACCATAATCGGGAGCTTTGTAATTGCTTTTGTCAAGGGTGAAATTATCAGGAGCCGCAGGTTGCATGTCCTTACCTTTAATAAGAGTACTCAGGATAACTGCCGGTTTTCCTTTGATATATTGGTTGTAAACACGTATAACGTCTTCTTTGGTAACCGATTGGATTTCTTTTAATTCTTTCTGAATGAGGTTGGGATTACCCATTAAATACTGATATCTCGCCAGAGTTGATACTTTACCACTAACACTCGAAAGAGTATTTATGGAACGAGCTTCGGCCTGACCTTTAAAACGAGCCAGATCTTCATCCGATACTCCGTTCTTTTCAAACTCCAGTAACGATTCGTCAACAAGCTTTTTAATGTCCGACAGCGTTTGATCAGGATAGGGAACTACCTGGATCATCATTTCACCACCTAACTCTGAAGTAGGATTATTCATTGAAGCCTGAACTGCTTTCCGTGTTTTAACAAAGTTTTTATAAAGGATTGAATTATTTCCCTGGCCAATAATTCCAGCAAGAATATCTAGGGCTGCTTCATCTTTATGCAGTGCCGGAGCGCTTGGGTAGGTGATTGCTATTAAAGGCAATTTTGCATAATTATCGGTATAAGAAATGTAGCGATCTGCGGATAATACAGGCAGCGGAACCTGGGTATTTTTCACTTCTTTACCTGCCGGTATAGAACCAAAATATTTTTCGACCCAGGCGAGTGTTTGCTTTATATTAATATCTCCACCGATTGAAAGAGCCGCATTGTTAGGACCATACCACCGCAGAAAAAAGTTCTTAAGGTCGTTTACATTTACCTTCTGTAATTCCTCTACATATCCTATAGTTAGCCATGAATAGGGATGCCCGTAAGGGTAAAGGTTTTTCGAAATATGTTCGTAAACCAAGCCATAAGGCCTGTTATCGTAATTTTGAGCGCGTTCGTTAATTACTGTTGAACGTTGTACTTCAAATTTTTGCTGAGTTACCGCGTCAAGCAAAAATCCCATACGGTCAGCTTCAAGCCATAACATTCTTTCGAGCTGGTTTGCAGGAACTGTTTGATAGTAATTGGTGCGGTCGCGGCTGGTGCTACCGTTAAGAGTACCTCCCGATTCTGTTACAATTTTAAAATGTTCTTCATCGGCTACATTGTCCGAACCTTGAAACATCATATGTTCAAAAAAGTGAGCAAATCCCGATTTACCTACTTCTTCGCGGGCAGAACCAACATGGTAGGTAATATCTACATGTACCAGTGGATCGGAGTGGTCCTCGTGCAGAATAACAGTTAAACCATTTGGTAATTGATACTTTTCGTAAGGAATTACTACTTCGTTTCCTTTGGGGGCCACTTTTTCGATTAACCGGGCTGTTGATTTTTGGGATTTAACGGGCGAATAAACTGCTAATGCAGATATCAGCAGCAAACAGAATTTAATTTTCATAAAGTTAATGAGTTTAGTTTCCGAATAACTGTAAAAATATGAATTAAAGTTTTAGAATCACTCTCCCTCATCGGGTAAATTTGCATCTAGTATAATTAAGCCTGCAATTGCCACAATTCCGATAACGGTGCTAAAACCTGTTGTTTTCTGTAGATAAAAGGTATCAGGATGGTCTAACTGTAAAATGCTGTAAGTCGGAATCAGAGATGATATCCAGAACTGATCCTCGGCATAAGTGCTCAAAATTCCGCTCCTGGTCGGCGAATAATGGATTTTGCTCTTAAAGTAAAGAGGTGTGTTTAATGTATCGAAAGTGTATTTTCTCATTGATAAAGCACCATTATGCGTCATCATTGTAAGTTTGGTGTAGGTATCTTCGGGTGTGAGATCAACAAACTTGGTGATCATATATAATGGCTGAATTTCTATTGACGAACCCGGAGATATTTTACTGATAGATTCATATGTTTGTTCATCAGATCCATCCCAGAGACTCATCTGATCATTGAATATGGTTAATGTCGACTTCTGCCAATCTACATATAAGGGTTCGCGGAGTTTATTGTAAACATTTATGCGAATGGGGCAATTCTCGCCGTTGAAGCTGTAACTGATTTTGAATGTATCGTTCTCATGATAAAATGCCCTCTTTTCATCTTTAGGAATATTACTGCTTAAACTCATATACTGGTAACGAACGCATGAGGTTGTAAATGCTAAAATAAGTATGGACAAAATAAATTTCAAACGTTTCATTGGGCAATGGTTTGACTTCAATTATCAAAAATCGAACCATATCTTTCCAATACTTTAGTAGTGCTTTTCTTAATACTTTATAACTACATAAATCAGTGCAATAGTATTACAACAAACAGTACTTTAAAATACAAAGAACTCAAATAATAAAACGGAAGACAAACCAACCCGACGCGAATTGGAGGTACTGCAACTTGTTGCCGGAGGATTCTCGAATGAAGAAATTGCCGACCGACTCAATATTTCAGTAACCACAGTGAAAGGTCACCGGAGCAATCTTTTGATGAAAACCGGAACAAAAAATACTGCCGGATTGATTATGTATGCAATAAAAAATAAGATTATTGTTTGTTAATGCACTAGCGGAAGCTTAGTCCGGCCTGATTTTTTGACAAAAAATTGGTTTAACCTTTACAAGCAACGGATTTCGTTCAACCGGTAGCTCAAGCTGGGTCGTACCGACCACTTGAGCTCCTATTTATTAGGCGCCGTGGTTTTTATAATTTTCGTACGTTTTAACATTTGTCAATTTATCTTTTTAATCAACCGATGTATCTGACAAATCAGTCTGTTTTTATTCAACTTTAGACCCTTTTGAACGATTACATCTCCAACATAATGTTTGAAGGTTAATTTCTGACGTAATACCACCTTTAGAAAGAGGAATAACATGGTCTATCTCTAATAATAAATTTTTCTCATCATTAGTTGATAAACCACATTTTGTACAAGTATAATTGTCTCTAATTTTAATTTTTTCTCGTAAATTTGAAGTCATTAATGCCCTTTGTCCTTGTACACTTTTTTTAAATTTTATTAAATCGTTCAAATAAATTATAAATTTATCTAAATTTTCTATATCTAATTTTATATCACAATTAAAAGAACTATTTCCGCCAGCTGATACATATTGAAATTTATAAACTGGAAAGTATAAATCACTCAAATCAATATCTTCAAATCCTAATTTTTTAATTAATTTATTTTTGCTGATAGAATATATTAGAAATGGAATAGAATCACTAATATTATTTAATATTAAATCTCTTTCCTGTAGTAACAATGTTTTTCCTTGTTCAGCAGCAGCAAAATCATTTAGCACACTCTCAAAAATTGATAATGTTTCTTCGGTTATGTTAATATTAAAATATTTACAAAGATATTTAAATGGTTGATTACTCGCATTTTTACAGACAGAAGCAGAACAATTATGTATGCGGTTACTTCTAAAATCATTACTCCATCCTTTTCTTTTAAAATTATAATTGCTATTATCGTAAATATTGCTTTCCCCATAATCATTAGATTCTATATTTAAATATGAACATTTTAAATCTTGAATATGATGATTTAGTTCATTGCAGTTTTTTATATATTTTTGAATACTATCTTTTATTCCTTTAAACTTATCGCTGTTAAAGTATAAACTACAGTATATTTGATAAATTATATACACGCCTCCAAATATTGATGCAATTAGTACAATTGGCAAAATCAAATTAACTATTGCATTAACAATAAAATATATAATAAGTACAATAATTATAATGATTATAAGAATTATTATTGGCATTGTATTTACTTTTTAATCTTTCATCTTTTATGTGCGAATAATATTGTCAACAAATTTAACACGTGGTTCATCTTTATTTTTCCATGGCGCCTTAACGACTCAATAAACACACCCTATTACGTTTATTGTTATTATACCCCCTGTGGGGGTGGCCTCTCAAAGCCCCGAAAGAACTGGAAAATATAAAATTTTTATATTTTTGGTTCTGCCAGTTGATTGTTGTGTTTATTGGTGTTAGCATTTTTATTTCCGGTTTTGTATTGCCCAATTTACAATTTTTCCTTTATCGG
>JAEYWD010000019.1 GCA_023429135.1 Bacteroidota bacterium
TTTTTTGCTGAAAATATCTGTTTCTATTTCCATTTAATTTTATACTTTTGCGCCGGGTAAGTCTTATACGACCAGCTCCTGCTGAACTCCCCCAGGTTCGGAAGGAAGCAAGGGTAGGCGGTTGAGCGGTGCGATATAAGTAGCTTACCCATTTTTTATTTCCTTCCGGGTATGCTTACCAGTGTTGAAACAATTGAATCCATTAACACGCTTGTAAAAAAAGAAACTCCTTTTCTGTTTATCATCAGCTTCGATGGCGAAAGCAATCTGGTATTTCCTATCGATCAACTTAGCAGAAATAACATATTCTATCAAACGCCAGGCTCAGGGAATATTCAGTTATTTAAGAAAATGCCTTATCTCGATTATTTCAGACGAACGCCAATTTCTTTTGAGGAGTATCAACCTTTGTTTTCTAAGGTGATGGACGAAATTCACAGGGGCAACACTTTTTTGCTGAATCTCACAGTGCCATCCCTAATAAAAAGCAATCTGAATCTGTACGAAATATTCCAGATAGCTAAGGCTAAGTATAAGTTTTACTACAATAATAGGTTTGCTTGTTTCTCGCCCGAGAGTTTTATTTCTATTGAAGACGGGATAATCAGTACTTTTCCAATGAAAGGTACCATTCGTGCAGATGTTCCCAATGCGCTGAACAAGATTTTAAATAATGCAAAGGAAACTGCCGAGCATGCAACAATTGTCGATCTTTTAAGAAACGACCTGAGTATTGTTGCCAATAATGTTCAGGTGAAACGTTACCGTTATGCTGATCTGGTACCAACTAATTTTGGTTCTATATATCAGATCAGCTCTCAGATATCGGGTGAGGTAAAAAAGGAATTCTTGAATAACCTCGGTTCTCTTATATTTTCGCTGCTACCGGCCGGGTCAGTAACTGGTGCCCCTAAAAGTAAGACAGTTAACATAATAAATGAGGTTGAGCTGGTTCCCCGAGGTTTTTATACCGGCGTTTTTGGAATATGGGATACTAAAAAACTCGAAAGCGCCGTTATGATCAGATTTATCAGAAATGTTAATGGTAAATTGCATTATCATAGCGGAGGTGGAATAACCTTTCAGAGCAATTGTCTGGACGAATATAACGAAGTAATTGACAAAGTTTATGTACCCGTTTGTTGAATCGGTAAAGTATCACAATGGTCTTTATTTTAACCTGGAATGTCACCAGGAAAGATTCGACTTTACCCGCATGACACATTATCCTGAAGGAGAAAAGATAGATTTAAAAAGTATATTAAAAGTTCCAGCCAATTTAATTCCCAACCAGATTTATAAATGCAGAATAATTTATGGTAAGGAAGTTGGAGAATTAATTTATGAACCTTATGCTCCTCGTCGAATAAGGCAATATTATTTGGTTGTGTGTCCTAACGATCTGGATTATTCATATAAATACGTAAATCGTAATTTCTTTGATGAAGCAAGGAAAAAGCTCTCGCCAGACGAAGATTTTATTTATGTGCATAATGGCTTAATTACAGATACTTCGTATGCTAACCTTGTATTTACTGATGAAAAAAATTACTTTACCCCATCAACACCACTTTTACAGGGGACCAGGCGTGCTTTATATCTTAAGGAAGGCCGGATTAATGAGATAGAAATTAAAGTTAGTGATTTAACAAAGTTCAGGAGCTTTTTCATAATTAATGCTATGCTTGGTATAGGGGAAACACCAGTCTTTTCTTGTGACAAATTATTACTTTCGCATTTTCAACTTAAGTTATGAAGAGAATAGCCGTTATTGTTATTTTATTTTTCAGTTTTACTTCTCTGGTTTTTAGTCAGTGTACTATTAAACATCATCCTTTTAAAGCCGGAGAAGTATTGAATTACCAGGCCTTTTATAACTGGGGTTTTATATGGATTCATGCTGGCGATGTTCAGTTTAGGGTTATGGACAAATTTTACAAACAACAACCGGTTTTTCATCTTGAAGCAACTGGGAACTCCTTAAAAAATTACGATTGGCTTTATAAAGTACGCGATAATTTTCAAACCTTTGTAGATAAAGAAACTCTTTTACCTCACTATTATGAAAGAAATACATACGAAGGTGGATACAAAGCCTACGAACAGTATTTCTTTAATTACCCGTTAAAAAAAATATACGGCACCATCGAAAATAATGATGTGCCTTTAACCCGTGATACTCTTCATCTTTCAACATGTACTTTCGATGTAATGTCGGCAATTTATTTCTGTAGGAGCATGGACTTTGCCAATTTCAAAATAAATGACCGAATTCCTGTTACGACTATTATCGACAATAAAGTCTATAATTTATATTTCCGTTACCTTGGAAAAGAAATAATTCAGAATAAAGATAAGAAAAGGTATCGTTGTTTCAAGTTTTCGGCTTTGATGGTTGAGGGAACCATTTTCAAAGGTGGTGAAGATATTATTGTATGGGTTACCGATGATGAAAACAGAATACCGATTCTTGTGGAGGCCAAAATTCTGATAGGTTCGGTTAAAGCCTATTTTCTAAATGCATCAGGGTTGAAGTACCCGTTTACATCATTGGTAAAGTGAAAATTAATCAGCAAATAGAAGTTTATTAATACTTTTTCCTTGTTATGCAGGGGTATGTAACTAATTCTCATAAATAAAAAAAGTATACTCTTTATATAAAAATTATTTTATAAATTTAAGAGCTTCTGAAATAAAGAAAAATAGGCTAACTATGACATACATCAAGAATAAAAAAGGTACCATTGCTATTCTTACAGGAGGAGGCGATGTACCTGGTTTAAATCCTGCTATCAGAGCTATCACCTTAAGAGCTTTGCAGGAAGGTTATCAGGTTTTAGGATTACGCCGTGGCTGGGCCGGCTTGCTTGAACTTATTCCCGACAAGGAAGCTGATAACTCAGATAAATATTTGGTACTCACCGAGGAGATCGTAAATCGTGCCGGCCGGACCGGGGGGACATTCCTTCATACAAGTCGTACCAATCCTGGTCGAATACCCTCTGAATCCGTTCCTGAACATCTGAAAGATAAATATAATCTGCCGGAGAACGACCTCACTTCCATTATTGTAAAAAACCTTGACTTTCTGGGTGTTGATTTTCTTATTCCTATAGGCGGGGATGATACGCTGAGCTATTCGGTGCGACTTTACGAGGAAGGTGTTAAAGTGATCGCGATTCCAAAAACAATGGATAACGATGTGCCCGGAACCGATTATTGTATTGGGTTTAGTACTTGTATTACCCGTACTATCAATATGACCAATACACTTCGTACCTCCGCAGGTTCGCACGAGCGAATTCTTGTAGTTGAGATTTTTGGTCGTTATGCAGGCTTTACTGCTATGCTGCCAACCATGGCAGGAGCAGCAAACCGTTGTGTTATTCCTGAATTTAAATTCAATATTGAAAAGCTTACCGAATTGCTTGTTGAAGACCGTTACAGAACTGCAAGCCGGTATTCGGTTGTACTGGTATCCGAAGGCGCAACTTTCGAAGGAATGGATGAAATGATGTATCAGGACCGCGAAAAAGATATGTTTGGGCATATAAAACTTGGAGGGATTGGTAATACAATTGCCGAGAAAGTAAAAATGTTATCGCCCAGATATAATAATGGTAAACCTTTGAATACAATCAGTCAGCAGTTAGGCTATCTGGTGAGGGGAGGAGATCCGGATGCTATAGATTCAATTGTTCCGATGGCATATGGTAACCTTGCACTTGACTTAATAATGAAAGGAATCCACGGGCGCCTGGTAGTTTTGCGTAATGGCCGCTACGATAATGCACCCATTGATGTTGTGGTTAGTCAGCGTAAAGTAGTTGATATCCGTAAACATTACAATACCGAACGTTTGCGTCCTCACTACAAAAGCTTCGAGTTCCAGCCTTTATTTATTATGACAGGAGGGTCATTCTGATTTTAGTTGTCCGTGGAAGACAATAGCTCGTTATGTTTTAATTTCATAATGTAAGTCCCTGCCAGTGCTTTGTTTTTTCTGTATAGCTGAGCCGAATCACGGGTTGTAAAAGAACCAATGGTAACAAAATAAGAACTGTCGCGCAACATTATATAAATGTTTCCAAAGTGACTTAGTTGCTCAAACATACGTTGAGCATTGCTCTTTTCTTTGAAGACTCCTGCACAAATAGTCCAGGGTTTAAGGGGTTCTGATTTGGGTAAAGTATTAACAGAGGAGTCTTTATCAAATAGGGTTGAATCCGCAATTATAACCTGTTTGATCGAATCATTTAAGGAAGAGGTGGTGCGATGATGCTCTTTGTAGACCGACAAGGTGTCAATATCATTAATAGCAAGCGGAAAATCTGAAGCTATTTTACATGAATTGAGTACAACTAAAAAAAAGCACAAGCATGAATAAAAGCCATGCTGTCTGGTCCAAAATTTAAAGCTTATAATATGCACAATGGCTGAAGGTGTGGAATATAACATTTTACAAATGCTCGCTTGCGGTTCTTTAACAAAACTTTAAAAATTGTGTTTAAGTGGTATTCAATAATTAAAAAAGCATAATTGTATACGGTATCACAGGTTTAAGGTTTAAATAAAATTCTTATGATTAGTCTTAACACTTCCTATTTGGGTTTGGATTTAAAGAACCCAATAATTGCTGCAAGTTCGGGGATGACTTCCAAATTATCCAACCTCATTGAACTTGAAAAAAATGGTGTAGCTGCTATTGTGCTGAAATCGTTGTTCGAAGAGGAAATTGTTGCTGAAATGAATAGCAGGATGCAGCAGATGAATATGCAGGGTTTCATTTATCCGGAAACAGTTGAGTTTTATGAAAAAAAGGAGCAGGCCAACGATGAATCGACTTTGAAATATCTTGATCTTATCAGGGAAGCAAAACAGCATCTTAGTATACCTGTAATTGCAAGCGTAAATTGTGTTACAGCAGGTCAATGGACGTATTTTCCCCGCGAAATCCAGAATGCCGGCGCTGATGCACTTGAACTGAATTTATTCATTCTTCCAACCGATTTGAAGCGCACCTCTGCCGAAAATGAAGAAGTTTATTTCTCAATTATAGAGGAAGTTAAAAAGCAGGTTTCTATACCTGTATCTGTTAAAACAAGTTTTTATTTTTCAAATCTGCTTCAAATACTTACCCGACTTTCGGAAACGGGAATTAAGGGTCTGGTGCTTTTTAACCGTTATTACTCACCCGACATTGATATTGATAATTTACAGGTAACAAGCGGTAATATCTTAAGCCATCCGGAGGATCTTTCTTTGACTTTAAGGTGGATAGCAATGATGTCGGGCAGGGTGTCGTGCGATTTAGCAGCTACCACTGGTATCCACGATGGTAAGAATTTGATTAAAGTACTTTTGGCTGGTGCCGATGCTGCTCAGGTTGCTTCGGTGTTTTATGAGAAAGGCTTTGTTCAGACAACGAAAATGTTGCAGGAATTAGAGTCCTGGATGAAATTAAAATCGTTTAATAGTATCAGTGATTTCAGGGGCTTGCTTAACCATGCGAATGTAAGTAATCCTGCAGCTTACGAAAGAGTTCAGTTTATGAAATACTTCAGAGGCTATCAACATACCGGAGTTTTTTAGATAGATTGCTTAAAGTTCATAGTCCATGAAGCGGTCCTGTTTAGGATGCTATGGACTATGGACCATCAACTTTCAAATCCTCTGATCTAAAGTGTATTCAATGCCTTTATATTATTGTATTCAAATTCAAAATCGATTTCGAAGCAATCTACAAAATTCTTTTTCATGGCACGTTTAAGTGAAGCCGGATCTTCGCAATAGAATATAAAAGCTCCGCCACCGCCTGCACCACATATTTTACCTCCATAGGCTCCATTCTGTTTGGCAAAATTGTACATCTGGTCCAGATATTCGTTAGAAGTTGCTTCCGCAAGTTGTTTTTGAGCCATAAAATTAGCCTCCATAACTTTAGCACATCCTTCAAAATCGCCTTTCAAAAAGGTCTCAAAGAACCGTTTGCCATATATAGCAATTTTTTTCAGAGCCTCTTTACCTTGAGGTGTTTTATAGTTCTGATAGACCTGTTCTACGGCAAGTTGGGCATTTCTTGAAACTCCGGTGTGCAGGAGTAAAAGGTTGTGCCTGAATTTTTCGAGTAAATCTTTTGAAATTTCGCCATTCAGAGGATTAGCGTAATCCGACCCGAATTCAAAACAGTTGAATCCTCCATAAACAATGGAATATTGGTCCTGGCGACCAATAGCCCAGTTGAGTTCTTTGTTTTCGAGATTAAAAAGATCCTCAGCTATGGTGGGTAACGATTTGGAATCGGAGTTGTAATTTTTGGCACTTAGCATTTCAAGTAATTTTGCGGCTGTTGATGTACTTAAGCCACTTCCGCGGGGATATCCTGAAAAATTAAACCTTCCCGCTTTATATTCGATAAGAGGTTTGATAGCCACGTTTGATACAAAACCTTTTTCGCCTTCCATAATATAAGGCACATCGGACCAGCCTCCTGCAAAGTCTATGCGAAGCGGCGCCTTAAACGAAAAGTTTATTTTATCTATAATCCGGGTTGTTGAGGTAGGCTCTAGTTCCTCCGGCACTATCCGCTGCACAAAATTTATTTTTATACCTAATTTATCACAAACGTCTTTTTTGGCATCCAGGCCCGAGTCATCGTCGTTCAGTATAAAAGTATCGGGTTTAAGTTCTTCCAGAATGTTTTTGAAGTCAATTTTCCCCGGTAAGAGTTTTGTATCATTCAGAACGGCATAATCTACATCCTGAAGTGATGCTATGAGATAAACACGGTTATTTTCAGGATTTACTGGTCGTCCCGGGCCTTTAAGTTCTCCAATTACAACGTCGCGTCCTACTCCCACCACCAAAATGTCGCCAAACTCTTTACACTGATTAAAAAAAACAGCATGCCCCGATTGTAAAATATCATAACATCCTGTGCAGAAAACAATTTTTTTCCCAGGATTTAACTTTCTCACCTGTGATAGACTTTTTACATCGAGTACTTTTGATTTTATTCTTTCAAACATCTGGCTTGTGTTTTATATAATGCTTTACTTAATTCGTTTTAATAATTTACAATTTTATAAAAAAAACGCTGTTATGCCGTAAAAATATACATTTTCTTGCCAACGGTTGACAAACTTTTACCCACGAATAAAACCTGTCGGTTAGTATTATTTAATTAAAAAAAGGCCGGGTCTCACGACCAGGCCTTTTAACTAACCAACAAATCCAAATTGATTATTACTTGAATTTAGATGATCAAATATAAAACATTTTTTTTACTCTTAATAATTTCGTTTAGTATAACATTAAATTTTGATGAAAAAAATGTTTTTTTACTGATTACCGTTGATTTTTATTTTGCCAAGATTGATATGGTAGAGGAATTTTTAGATGTATTTATTACATTTATATCCTATTTCTTTCATGTTTTGAAGTGAAGGAATTTTGCAATGAAAGCATTATTGATATATTTTTTTACATTTACAATAATAACATTTGCCCTCAACGATCTCAAAAGTAAATGGGAATTAACTCAGATAATGATCTACTGCTTAGAATTCAGCAAGGAAGCATGAGTGCCTTTGAAACGTTGTATTTCGATATGCAACCTCGCCTCTTTGCATTTTCCCGCAAATTTATTGAGGATAAGGAGGTGGCCCGTGATATCATTCAGGAAATATTTTTCGAGTTCTGGGAGAAGCGCTTTGTTACAGAAATAAAAACCTCTGTAAATGCCTATCTGTTTAAAATTCTGCATAATAAATGTCTTAATTATATTCGCAATAACAAAGTTCAGGGACGGTATGTTGATTTTATTGATATTAAATTCAAGGAAGCCGAACTACTTTTCTTTGATCAGGATCAGGAAAGCTATAAGAGTATTTTCTTAAAGGAGATTGAAGAAATATGCAAAGCTAGTATTGAACATTTACCCGATAATTGTCGTGAAATATTCATCCTAAGCCGGGAGTATGGATTATCAAATAAGGAAATTGCCGATAAACTCGAAATCTCTATCCGTACAGTTGAAAACCAGATATACAGAGCCTTAAAAATCCTCAAAACAAATTTGAAAGACTATCTTTATTTTGTCTCTTTTTTCCTGAATATTTAGTAGAGTAACTATTTGAAATACTGTGTTTTATAATTTTTTTTCAAAAATATTTATTTATCAGTGAGTAGTTGTCGTCTTCAGCGTGTCATATTATTATGAAACTAACTGGATGGGAGAATCATTGAATAATATTGAATTAATTACCTCGGTACTGCAAGGAGTAGCAACTGAAGAGGAAAAGCATGAACTTTTGAGCTGGATGCAGTTGAATAAAGAGAATGAAAAAATCTTTTTTGAGTTAAAGGAATTATATGAAGCGGGGAAATGGGAAACCTTTAAAAGGGAAGCGCAAACCCCTGAGTTATGGAATAAGCTGAAAGATAGAATTGAGAACAAGCCTTTGGTTGAAATGGATGGTCCAAACCCTTTCTTATCCTTTATAAAATACGCTGCCATTTTTTGTATCGGTATTTTTTCTTTCTGGCTTATTAATAAGGTTTATAAAACTTCGGATGATAATTTAAAGGTGCAGGTTGTAACCGGAATTGGTGAGCGTACCCAGGTGAAATTACCCGATGGAACCCGAGTTTGGGTGAACTCATGCAGCGCGTTAACATATTACAGTAATTACGGAAAAGATAATCGAAATGTCTTTCTTAAAGGTGAAGCATTTTTCGAGGTATATAAGGACAAATCGTTACCTTTTATAGTTCATTCCTCTGATTTTCATATTAAAGCTCTTGGAACATCTTTTAATGTTTCGGCTTATCCCGATGATGATGAGATTTCTGCGGTTCTTCTTGAAGGAGGCATTTGCTTTCAAAATAAAACAACTGGGGAATCGAAAGATATTTTACCCGGTCAGAAAATTTATTATATGAAATCTACTGCTGTAACCCAGATATTAAATGTTAATCCTGAAATTTATTCGGCATGGAGCAAAGGTGAAACCCAGTTTGAGCATTTAAAACTCGAAGAAATTATAAAACGTTTACAACGAATATACAATCTTACAATTATTCTGAAAAACGAGAAGATGAAGGATTTATACTTTTCGGGAACTTTTAGAAATTATGAGTCGTTCGAACGTATTCTCAAAGTTATATGCCTGAATACCAGATTAACTTATAAAATAGATAAGGATACAGTCTACTTGAAATAGAATTTACTAATACTAACTTAAAAAATAGGTGCCTATGAAATAAACAAAAGGTATAAAAACTGAAAGAGCGGAAAAAGGACCAGTTTTCCCGCTCAAATTCAGTAAAACATTAGCTTGTTTGCAATTAACTAACTTTTTTATTTTACCAAACTCCGTAAAAGTATGAAAATTTTAAATTTCTACGGGTGCTTTATTGCACTTAAAATAAACAAAAAGCTACTGCACATTATGAAAATATCGATGCTACTAATGATCTCTTGCTCGATAACTTTATTTGCGGGCAATACCTACTCCCAAAACGCTTCCATTTCCCTCGACTTAAAAAACGCCAACATCAGGGATGTTTTTAAAGCAATAGAGAAGCAGTCGGACTACCGATTTTTCTACAACGAAAATCAATTCGATCTCGGTAAAAAACTTGATGTTCAAACTTCGAACATTCAGTTAGCCGACGTTTTGAATAATATTTTTCAGAACAGCGATATAGCCTATCGTGTTGTAGATAAATATATTGTAATTGTATCTATGAAGGCCTATCAAAGCGAGCTTGAGGAAAAAATGGCACAGCAGAAAAAAGTAACCGGTATGGTGACCGAGGCCTCCACCGGAGAACCCCTGCCAGGCGTTAACGTTCTGGTAGAAGGTACTACCATGGGTGTAATAACCGCCGATGACGGAAAATACTCCATTGATATACCTGCAAATGCAACTGCACTGGTTTTTTCGTACATTGGTTATGTTACCGAAAAAGTTGCTCTTGTTGGTCAAACCACCATTGATATAAAATTAGTTCAGGATATTCAAAACCTGGAAGAAATTGTGGTAGTTGGTTATGGAACACAAAAACGTGCGAATGTTGTTGGTGCTGTTGCTTCCGTTGATGGAAACAAACTTCAGTCAATTCCTGCGGTGAATGTTTCCAATGCAATTTCGGGGCTTATTCCCGGTGCCACTATTGTTCAACAAACTGGTGAACCCGGACAGATGACTCCAAGAATTATGATACGTGGTAGATCTACATTGAATTCAGATAACCTTGACAGTCGTATGTCGAACGATTCTCGTTATGTACCTCAACCATTAATTGTTATCGACGGGGTTCCAGGTCGTTCAATGGATGAAATTGACCCGGTAGATGTTGAAAGTCTTTCGGTTTTAAAGGATGCTTCAGCGGCAATTTATGGAGCTCAGGCTGCCAATGGAGTTATTCTTATCAAAACCAAATCGGGGAAGGAAGGAAAACCCAGGCTGAATTATCAATTCTATCAGGGATTTATGACTCCGACCTTGCTGCCCGAAGTTACCGATGCTGCAGAATATGCAACTATGCTTTCCGAGTATCAGGTAGCTCAAGGTAAGGCACGTAGGTACAACGATGCAGATATTGAGCTTTTCAGAAATGGTAAAGATCCTTGGGAACATCCCAACACCGACTGGTATGGCGATTTAATTAAAAAGTGGACAACCACGAGCCGTCATAATTTAGCTCTTGACGGAGGTTCAAAAGGTATGAGATATTATTTTTCTCTTGGTTATAAAACTGACGATGCTTTCTATAAAGCTTCCTCCACCAAGTATAAACAATATAACGTAAGAGCAAAACTCGATTTCCCTATTAACAAATGGTTAAAAACAGGAGTTGAATTGGCTGGATTCTTTAATAACAGAATTTACCCCTATAAGAGTGCCGATGCTATTGTTGGTCAATCAACCCGTCTTGTTCCCACCAACTGGTCGTTCTGGCCAACAGGCGAACCCGGACCCGATATCGAATACGGTGATAATCCAGTGGAAACATCAACATTAAGTGCTGGGAAGAACGATCAAAAAACATATAAACTTTTGAGTACTTTCAGCGCTACTATTGATGTTCCATTTATTAAAGGATTGTCATTTACAGGAAGTTATAACTATGATCTAACCAATTATTACAACAAAGCATTCTATCAACCCTGGACTTTGTATTATCCAAACTGGGACAAGGCTGTGAGAGGTGCTGACGGTTTTATAACTTCAATGCCTTTAACTCCAACACTGCGAGGTTTATCTTCACCCGAGAATAATGAACGTTATGAGCGAACTTATAACCAAACTATTATGGTGAATGCCAATTACGTAAAATCATTAGGGAACCACAACATTGCATTGTTCGCTGGTTTTGAACAATATTCCAACGATTTTAATTCAATGTACGCATATCGGAAGTATTATATTTCACCAATCATTCAAACGCTGGATGCTGGTAATCCCAAAGATCAGAATATTACAGGTACCCAGACTATTTATGCAAGAAAGTCGTATATAGGTCGTGCTACTTATGATTATGCAGGAAAATATCTGGCTGAATTTGTTTTCCGGGCTGATGGGTCACTTAAATTTCCCAAGTCAAAACGTTGGGGATACTTCCCAGGATTTTTAGTGGGTTGGCGTGCATCCGAAGAAGATTTCTGGAAAAATAATCTCTCATTTTTTAATTACTTCAAATTAAGAGCTTCTTTTGGTATGATGGGGATGGACCCTGGAAATCCTTTTCAGTTTATGGATTCCTATGGTGTTTCATCAGGTATGGTATTTGGTACTGGTGGTTTTATAGAAACTGCTGTTGGACCTCCAACTATTGCAAATGTAAATATTACCTGGGAAACACAAAAAACCTATAATGTTGGGTTTGATTCAAAGTTCATGAACGATCTGTTTCACCTTAATGCCGAATTCTTTTATAATAAAAGGGAAGATATTCTTGTTACCCGTGATGCCTCTGTTCCGAATTACTCTGGCTTATCGCTGCCTAAAGAAAATATTGGTATTGTTGATAACCGTGGTTTTGAACTGGATGGTGGATTTCACAAATCGATCAACTCCGATTTAAGAATTGATGTTACTGCCAACTTCAGTTATAACCATAACGAAATTGTTGAAATGGACGAACCTAAAAAAGCCCAGCCCTGGCAACAGTTAACCGGTCACTCCTTTGGTGCATGGCTAATGTACGATGCAATTGGCATATTCAGAGATCAGAAGCATGTAGATGATACAAAGGCAAAAGTTCCCGGCGCAAAACCCGGTGATGTCATTTTCCGCGATGTTAATGACGATGGAGTTATCGATGGTAACGACCGTATTTTATTCGACCGCGTTGATGCTCCCGAGACTTTTTATGGTGGTACAGTAACTGTTAATTGGAAAGCATTTACAATTTCGGCTCAGATTCAGGGCCAGGGAGAATTCCTGAAAAGAAGTCAGTACGACAACCGCCGTGGAGAAGCGGGTAATTATTATAAATGGCAATACGATGGACGCTGGACTCCAACAAATACCAATGCTAAGGTGGCCAGAGCTTACAACCGCGACGATCTCTACTGGTCGCCCGATGTTCGCATGAGCGATTACTGGCTCGAGAATACAGCTTATTGCCGGTTGAAAAATGTTATGGTTAACTACTCAATACCTACACGTTTCTATTCTAAAATAGGTATTGCTAAGGCAAGTATCTACTTTACTGGTAATAATCTTGGATTGATTTATTCGGCTACCAAAAAGTGGGATCCTGAAACAAACAACCCGGGTGTTTATCCTACGATGAAAACGTTTGCTGTTGGAGCGAATCTAACTTTTTAGTACTATTAACTTTATACTGTGTAAAAATGAAAAAAGTAATACATAAAATTTCGGCATTCGCAATTTTTTTGGTTTTTGCGATTTCGTGCCAGGATGATGTTCTTGAAAAAAAAGCCGTGGATACTTTCGATAATAACATGGTTTTTTCTGATATTAATGTCGTTAATTCATATCTTGGTAAATGCTACGACAGAATGGGAGGGAACGTAGACGCTGGTATTTTAGGTGCACGCGAAGATTTACTTGCCTCGGGCACTGATCAAACTCTTTGTATCCATCGACCTGCAAATTATGTAATGCTAAAAGGAACCATGAGCTCTGATCAGCTTGGTTTTTTTGCCAATAATGATCATGGTGGTTATTTGCGTTGGAATAACCTTTACTCTAACATTCAGAATATAAATCGTATACTTTCTAATGTTGATGCAGTTCCAACTTCAACACCAACCCAAGAAAGCCTTAAAAAACAAATTAAGGGAGAGGCCCATTTTATAAGAGCATATGATTATTCAACTCTGTTAATGGTATATGGTGGAGCTGTTTTAACAGAGAAACCTTATAAACTTAATGATGACTTTACAACTCAGATGAGGTCTTCTATTAAAGAAACACTCGATTTTATCTTGAAGGATATTCAGAGTTCAATGGATAACTTACCTGAAATGGTGGACCAGGGACGCGCATCACGTGCGGCTGCGGCTGCCTTAAAATCCAGGGTTTTGCTTTTCTGTGCCAGTACGTTAACGAATGGTGGTTGGGCAGAACAAGCTACAAATGCTCTTGTTTCTTTTCCGGCTGGAAGTCAGACCGCCTTATTGCAACAGGCACGCGATGCAGCTAAAGATGTGATTGATGGGAAGTATGGTACATTTTCTTTAGTAGGAACTATTGATGATCCTCCTGCAACACTTACCAATGCCGAAATTCAAAAATATTCTGATAACTATTTTGGTATTTTTAATCAGAAAGGTACATGGAACAATGAAACCATATGGGGTATTCAATTTCCACTTACCGGAGGTAATGTTAACAATGCCAATTTGTGGTATGGCCCAAACGGTTACCACAATTGGGGTAATAATAATCCTACAGAAGCGGCAGTAAGAGCTTTTGAAATGGTAGACGGAACAAAATTCCAGTGGGATAAGTATAATCCTGGTGATATGGATGTTAGAACAGCAACCGCTGAGGAATTGGCTGCCGACCCACAACGCAATCCATATAATGGTCGCGAACCTCGCTTTTATGCATGCATATTGTACGATGGAGCCGTATGGCAAAGAAGGCCGTCTGATGCTGCGGGTTTAGAGCCCGAAAATAAAATACAAACGGGATATTATTATAAAAATGTTGGTGATGCCAATCAGTATAAGAGTGGTATTGATACTCGCCAAGGTTTAATTGAATCCTGGAACGGAACAAAGGTTGGCTATTATATTAAAAAACTGCTCGACCCGGCTACAGCAGGCCAGTATTTTCGTAATACCAACACCTGGGTCGAATTCCGCTATGCTGAAATTTTGATGAATTATGCCGAAGCATGTATCGAACTGGGAGGAACAGATCTTCAAAAGGGGATTGATGCTTTGAATATGGTTCGTAACCGCGCCGGATTACCCGACAGGGTTACCGGCGATCAGGCAACAGCACGTGAATATGTTCGCCACGAGAGGAATATCGAATTCTTTGGCGAAGGTCACCGCTTCTACGATATTCGCCGCTGGATGATTGCAGAACAGGTTATTACCAACGTTTATGGGATGCGTATTGAACATTATGATAACGGTTATACCATTTGGAAACATAATAAAGCTGATAGAGCTGATGAACGCTCGTTTACCGATAAGAAGTTCTATTGGGTTCCAATAGCTCGGGATGAGATGAACAAAGCCCCTCAATTACAACAAAACCCGGGCTATAATTAATTTTTAAATCCAGGCCGACTCAAAAGGGTCGGCCTTTTTTATATTTTCTAAACAGGTAAATACGTATCTATGAGTCGGATCAGCTTGTATATTATGATGTTTTTCCAATATCTCATGTATGCAGTATGGTGGGTACCACTGGCTGCTTACCTGACCAATATCGGGGTAACTTCTGTTCAAAAATCATTTATTCTCAGTTCGATGGCTATAGGATGTTTGGCTTCACCTTTTTTTGGGATGATTGCCGACAGGTATATTTCGGGTCAGAAACTGCTTTTTTCGTTGAATATTCTCAATAGTGCTTTTCTGTTTATGGCTGCCCAAACATGTAATCCAACCCTGTTGTTTGTGCTTTTGATGTTTACTATGCTTTTTTACATGCCTACCTGGGGATTGACTAGTGCAATTGCGATGACACATTCTCCTTCAGAAGAGTTTCCCCGGATCCGGGTTTTCGGCTCCATAGGCTGGGTTGCATCCGGGTTATTTAGTGTTGTGGCGGTAAATGTTTTTAAACTTGACTTTGATGGTTCCAGTATGCCGTTTTTTTTTGGTGCAGCAACTGGAATAGTAGCTGCTGTTCTGAATTTATTTTTGCCCGACACTCCTCCAGCCGGAAAAGGCAAAAAAGTATCCTTTATCGATATGTTTGGATTGGGAACTCTCAAGCTGATGAAGGATAAAAACTTTGCTATTTTTATAGTGCTGTCTTTCCTTTCCATGATTCCATTTGCAATGTATTTCAGTTACTTTTCAGAGTTTTTGCTGAATCAAAAAATTAAATATATAACGGTTACCATGAATTGGGGCGTTTTGGCCGAGATGGGTTTTCTGATTATGATTCCGGTTGCAATTAAGAAATATGGGATCAGAAACGTAATGATTATCGGATTAGTTGCCATGTTAGTTCGTTATTTATCTTTTTATATGGGAGGTATTGCCGGTCAGCAGTGGCCCTATTATATCGGGATTCTTGTTCATGGGCTTATTTTTGGATGTTTTTATGTTGGTGGTCAGATTTATGTCGATAAAAAAGCTACAGATGATTTGAAGTCGCAGGCGCAGGGTTTTATTTTTCTGGTAACATTTGGAATTGGTCTTTTAACCGGAAACCTTATCAGTGGAGCCGTAATTCACTATTTCAGCAATATTGGTGGAGATTCTGACTTGTATAACTGGAATGCCATCTGGATAATTACAACCATTTCTTCTATTGTTGTCCTGTTAGCGTTTATTTTGTTTTTCAGAAATGAATCTGTGAAAAAGCAAGGAGAATAGATATTTGGTCATTTAGTTTTATATGTAGGGTATAGTCTGAGAACAATACTTAGTATTACGTAACACAAGCCGACAATTCTTAATATATTTCACAGCTTTAAATAGAAAAGCTTATTCCGCAAGGGTAAGCTTTTCTATTTTTTAAGGAATCGATTATTTAAAAGTTTCAATTTTAAAGCGTTATTTTGACACTTTCTAACAAAAGCTTTTAGAGATTTGATATTCGTGTTATATTTATATTCTGAATGAATCAGGAGTCAACTGATGGATTATTCTGAGAGTGAGATTTTTGCCGGTTTAAGGAATGGGGATTTAGCAGCTTTCGAGCAGCTTTATAAGAAATATTATACCTTCTTTCGATTAGTAGCTTATCATATCACCCGCAACTACGACGATGCAGAAGAAGTTGTTTCCGAGGTATTTGTCAAACTTTGGAATCACAGGAACGAAATAGAAATTGCCACCTCTGTAAAAGCGTATATTACCAGGAGTGTTCAAAATACAGCCATCAATTTTGTTAAAAAGCAAGCTTTGGCAAAAAGCATGACCAATAGCCTTGATGATTCCGATTATAGCTTAATGGCCTGGGACAGCGATTACCCTCTCGGACAACTTTACGAAAAAGATGTAATTGAAATCTTAAAAAAGAATATCCGCCTGTTACCCGAAGGTTGTCGCAAAGTTTACCTGATGAGCCGTAACCAGGAATTTACCTATAACGATATCGCTGAAAAGCTTGGCATTTCAGTTAATACTGTAAAAATGCAGATGAAAATTGCACTTTCCCGACTCCGGGATGCTTTAGCCGATTATGTAAATATTGTACTGATTCTTATTGGATTATCTCAGAATTAATTTTTTTTTCAATTCCGATACACCCTCACCTCATTTATTTATGTCGTATTAAATAGAACTCATTACCATTATGCAAACTCAGGATAATTTGAATACATACGATTCGCTGATAATAAAGTATCTAAAGGAAGAATTAACTTCAGAGGAGAAAACGGATCTCCTTCATTGGGTGAACAGCGATAAGGCAAATAAGCGTTATTTCGATGAGTTCCGTGAAATATGGATTGCATCGCTTGCTGCTGCCGAAGATAATGAGGCCGAAAACATGGAAGCCTTTCATAAATTCAGAAAAGAGATAGGTGTAAGCGACAGGTTCTCTTACCCTTTCAAAATAACCTTGAATACGCTTAAGAAATATGCGGCTGTTATCATTATAGCATGCTCAATTAGTGGGTTTCTCTTTTACAATCTTGGTAAAAAACAGGTTTCTCCGTCGTTATCAGCTAAAAATGAGCTTGTAGTTCCTTTTGGTTCAAAAGCTGAATTTACCTTGGCCGATGGAACAAAAGTGACTCTCAATGCGGGCAGTAAGCTTAGGTATTCCGGTTCTTACGGCATTACCAACAGAACCCTTCAACTCGAAGGTGAAGCATATTTCAAGGTAGCAAAAAACCGTGAACTTCCTTTTATTGTTATAACTACACATGTTGATGTAAGAGCTCTTGGAACAGAGTTTAATGTTAAGGCATATCCCGGTGAAGGAACAATTGAAACTACGCTGGTAGAAGGATCAGTAAATATTGATCGGAATAATACAAAAAACTCATCTGGTATTACCATTTTAAAACCTAACCAAAAATTCACTTATTATATAAAGAAAGCCTCTTCGAATGAAGTTGCTGTAACAAAAGAAGTTGTTAAAGTGGCTGAAAAACCAGTCGCCTTGCAGCACGATACCGCCATTATTACCCGTCTGAACGATGTAGCGCCTGTTATCTCATGGAAAGAGAATAAATGGATCATAGAGAACCAGAACCTGCAGCATTTGGCTATTGAAATGGAAAGGAAATTCGACGTTAAAATAAATTTTAATTCCGAGCGTCTCAAAAATTTCAGATTCACGGGGACATTGTTGAATGAGCCAATTGAACAGGTTCTTATGGTGATGGGAGTTTCGGCTCCAATAACATACAAAATTAAAGGTAAAGAGGTATTTCTTTTTGAAGGAGAAGATTTTGACAAGATGTATAAGGATCTATATCAATAAAACATTAAAAAACAGATAATACTAACAACTAAAAAACAAAACGCCTATGAAATACTAATTATAAAAAATAAAAGCGCAGGATGGACGAACATCCCGCGCAAGTTTTATTCAATGCACCAATGTTGCTTTTACCAGAAGCACACTGGATTAATCATTTAATACATTACAAAACTATGAAAAAAACGAATACTAATGTTATTCCATTGTCTCGCTATGGAATAAAAAAACTACTAACAATCATGAAACTATCTTTTATAATAGTTTTTGCATGCGCTCTTCAGGTTAGTGCCACAGTTTATTCTCAAAGTTCAATTGATATAAACGTGCAGGGGCAAAGCCTGAAAGAAGTTCTGAAAATGATCGAACAAAAAAGCGATTTCAGATTTTTCTACAGTGATAACATGACACTCATAAACGATCCGGTATCAATAAAAGCCGAGAACAGAAATGTAGTGGAAGTACTTGATGATTTATTTTCGAAATCGCAGTTAACCTATAAGATTTTCGATAACAACCTTATTGTTGTTGCGCCAAAGCGCAGCATTCAACAGCAAAAAGTTGCCGGAACCATTACCGATGCGGCAACAGGTGAACCGATTGTTGGAGCTAATATTATTGTTGAAGGAACCACGATCGGGGTTGTTTCCGATATCGACGGAAGATTTTCGATTGATGTTCCAGGCAATGAATCAGCTCTTATTATTTCTTTTTTGGGATATCTTTCCGAAAAAGTTATACCTGCAGGTCAGACCAATATTACAGTTAAGCTTTCTCCCGACATTACAAACCTCGAAGAAGTGGTTGTAATTGGTTATGGAACAGCTAAGAAGAGTGATGTTACCGGTGCGTTAGCCCGTGTTTCGGAAAAAACAATTAAGGAAAGACCTGTTCAGAATGCAATTCAGGCTTTTCAGGGAAGAGTAGCTGGAGTGGATATTGGATCAAATAATCGCCCGGGAGAGGTTGCGTCGATCACCATTCGCGGAACCCGTTCCATAAATGGTTCTAATTCTCCTCTTTTTGTAGTAGATGGTATTATTTTAATGGGTAGCATTAACGATATCAATCCTAATGATATTGCAAATATTGAAGTTTTAAAAGATGCTTCAGCCACAGCTATTTATGGCTCAAGAGGTGCTAATGGTGTTGTTTTGGTAACTACCAAATCAGGGAAAAAGGGTTCCTTGTCAGTGAATTATGAATCGTCGGTTACTTTAGACAGGATTAACTCCTTAACCGATTGGGCATCTGCCGGTGAAGCACTGGACCGCTATCGTTTGGCTGAAATAAATGGTACAACCTACAAATCGGGAGCAACCTCTTTAATATATCCTGATCCTTTTGCGGATATACAAATGTTTGGGAATAACGATCCCAGAACAATTAGTGCTATCAGGCAGGCATACGAATGGAATGATCCGGGAACATTCAGCTCTGTGGTGTCACGCGCTTCCACATCTGAAGAAATTGCCAAAGGATGGCCTTCACAAGTGCCGGTTTATAATTCTGGTAAGATACCAACAACTAATTGGGTCGATTTATTAACAAAAACAGGTGTTACTCAAAATCATCTCATTTCTCTTTCTGCAGGAAACGAAACCTCGAGATTATATTTGTCCTTGGGATATCTAAAAAACAACGGGACTCAGAAAAATCAATCGTACGACCGGTATACCATCAAATTGAATGGTGATATAACTCCAACCAAATGGCTTACAGCAGGTACTTCAATTGGGGCTTCACGCACCCAGCAGGAATTTGGTACTATTAACAGGGCTGGTAGTGCAACTGGCCCAAAAGATGCCTATGGTACTGCTTTAAGTCAATACTTGATGGCACAGCCTTATGATGAAAATGGGCAACTGATTGAATTTCCAGGTAATAATACCACAGCCCCGGTTTGGAACCCTTTAATTGACATTGAAAACAGTAAGGATGAACGTCGTGCCGTAAATGTGAATGCAAATTTCTTTTCCGAAATTAAATTCACTCCCTGGTTGAAGTACAGAATGAACCTGGGTAGTGGATTCCGGTATTATCGCGATGCTGCATGGCAGGGTTCACAATCAACATTGCAACGTAAGGCTAGTCCGCCAACATCAACTGCTTCATATTCATCAGGAGAAGAATACCAATATATGATTGAAAACCTTTTGTTTTTTGATAAAAAAATTGACATACATACCTTTGGTGCGACATTACTCCAGTCGGCTCAGCATTATCGTAAGGAAGCTTCTAATCTCGGAGCCTCAAAAATTCTTTATAATTCGAGCGAATGGTACAACCTTGGCGCAAATCTTAATGGAAAGCCCGATAGTTATGGAACAGAATTCAGAGAAAATTCCCTTCAATCATTTATGGGCCGCTTAAATTATTCATTAATGGATCGTTATATAATTACGGCAACTGGACGTTGGGACGGTTCGTCTGTATTGGCAACCAATCATAAATGGGACTTTTTCCCTTCGTTTGCGGCAGCATGGAAGATGCAGGAAGAAGGATTTATTAAACCAATTAACTGGGTAAACGAGTTAAAATTGCGTGTTGGATTTGGAATAACTGGTAACTCCGGAGTAGGGCCCTATACAACCATGGGACCGTTGACTCAATATAATTATGTATTTGGTACGGCACCTGCTATTGGATATATCCCAATGAGCATGGCAAATCCAAACTTAGGCTGGGAAAAAACAGCTCAGGTTAATTATGGACTTGATTTCTCTGTTCTGAAAAGCAGAATCTCAGGTACTGTTGAATTTTATGTCTCTAATACTTCAGATATTCTTATGCAACGTGATATCCCTGTAATTACTGGTTATCCTAACATTTTGTTTAACATTGGCAAAATGAAAAATACGGGAATTGAAGTGTCACTTTCAACGGTTAACCTGGATTTTTCCGGTTTCCGTTGGACAACCGATATAAATTTCACAAGCAATAAAGAAGAAATTGTAGAATTGATTAATGGCAAGGAAGATATGAAGGCGAATAACTGGTTCATTGGACATCCTTTGCATGTTTTCAGAACATACATGGTAGATGGTTTATGGCAGAATACTCCTGAGGATCAGTCTGAAATCGCTCAATGGGCAGCAAATGGAGTGTATTTTGCTCCCGGTCAGTATAAACCAGTAGAACAGGGAACTCCAGATCACAAACTTACTGATGATGATATGGTTATTCGCGGAACAAACCGCCCAAAATGGATTGGTGGTTTAACCAACTCTTTTATTTATAAGAATCTCGAGTTAAGTTGCTTCGTTTATGCACGTATAGGTCAGTCTTATTTCTCATCACTTCAGCCAGGAGGTTCAGGAGGTGGAAAATTCGTTGGTTATGTAAGAAGTGAGGACCCTGGCGAATTCTGGTCACCTGATAATACCGGGGCAAGATGGCCTCAACCTACTACTATGCCTAAAACTTCCGATGCCAAAGTCAACCAGGCTATGTATATAAATGATGGATCTTTTGTTGCCGTTCGAAATATTGGATTGTCATATAGCATTCCAAAAAATTGGTTAAACAGGATAAGCGCCAAGAATTTGCAGGTGTATGCTCAGGTTCATAATCCATTCCTTTTTGGAAGCGATGTGGTAAAAGCCGGTATAAACCCCGACGATACGAATGGATGGACAAGCACCAACTCTGTTGGCGATCCGGTTGGTGGTACAAATAATAATACTGTTATAATCCGTAGCTGGGTATTTGGTGTAAGATTAGGATTCTAATTTTTAATTTCTAAAAACAATTATTATGAAAAGATATATAATATTATTTTTCCTGGTCTTTGCATTTGGTTCCTGCAGCGAAGATTTTTTGGAAGAAAAAGCGGTAACTACCTTAACCCAGGACTTCTATAAAACTCCCGAAGGATTGGATATTTTGGTAAAAGGAACTTATCAGATCCTCAGGTTTAAACCTGATTATAATCAAGGTCATTATTTGTTTGGAGTATCAAGCGATGTGGAGGCATTTTCATGGTCAAATGCTGAACGTATTGATATGGGAGGATATTCGTCGGCTGGCTGGGCTGCAACCACTGCTGCGAACAGGTATGCTCCGCAGTTAACCTCTTTAATTGGGGCAATTGGGGGAACTGTATCCGAAGGAGTTTTTCCTACCATTAATCGTTGCAATATTTTTCTGGAAAACTATGCAAATCTGAGCGATGCTGATAAGACAAAGCTTGCTGCACGTAAGGGAGAAATTCTGTTTTTAAGATCGTACGCTTATTATTTAATTACAAATGTTTTAGGAGAAGTACCTCTGATGCTGAAAAGCTTTACGGGAATGCCCGAGAATTTTGCATTTAAAAAAGAATCTCTTGAAAATATATATGCTCAAATTATTTCTGATTTAAGTCAGGCAGTTAGGGTCCTTCCCGAAACTGTCCCTAATACTGAATTGGGTAGAATAACCAAACCTGCGGCAGCTCATCTTTTGGCTAAGTTATTTTTGCATCGAGCTCAGGCTGCTAATTGGGGAAGCAGTGGAGAAACTCATTTAAAAATGCTTTATAAGGGAAATGTTTCCACAGATTTGGATTCTTCCATATTTTATGCAACTATGGTAATAGATCTTAAAAAGGGCAATAACGCAAACTATGGTGGCTTACAAACCGATTTCGCCGAATTATGGAAGAATGTTGCAGGAAATTATGACAGAGATTTATGTAAAGAAATTCTGCTTTCGGCGCAATACGAACCCACTCAGGTTTATAACGCCAGATATGGAAATACATTGGTTCATCTTTACAATAGTAATTATACAACACTCAGTTGCGGTGTTACCCGCAATCTGATGGATTATGGCCGTCCTTATGCTACAGCAGGAGCAACTGATTGGGCATATGATATGTATACTGATAAAGCCAATGACTCACGTTTTTATAAAACTTTTCTCACCGATTATTTCGCTAATAACACAGCTTATAATGCAACAACTCTTGAGGTTACCGGCGGTAAAAAATGGGACGCCAATACGGCTTATTATTACAACAATGTACTGAAATCGCCAAGCGATCCTATTGCAGTAAATGGTAAGATTAAAATTCTCTATAAAAAAACTGGATTAGTTTATGTTGAGAACTCGAAAGACGAACCATTGGATTCTTTATGGGTTGTTAGTCAGCCTTTTATTATGATGGTCAGATGGATGGTTGGCAGTCCAAACCAGGCTAAATATTTGAATGTTGACGGTTCTGGTAATGTTACAGGATTTAAACCGGGAGCTTTTGATCCTGCCAATCCCGCAGTAATTAAGGATTATGCTGCTCAGAACAGGAAGCTTTATTACAGGATAAGTGGTGATAAAGGTGAACCTTTTGGACTGGATCGTGGAACAGGTGTTGCGCAATGGTATGCTGGCCCAAGAAAATGGCTGGACGTAAACCGCGGAACAGGTACTATCCCTAATAACCCAGGCGCTATTGATGTTCCTTTAATTCGTTTGGCTGAAACTTATTTAATACGTGCTGAAGCCTATGGAAGAAAAGGCAATTATACTGCTGCCATTACTGATATTAATGTTTTGCGCAAACGTGCTGCTTATCATGCAAACGAAAATAGGTCGGAAATTATAATGAAATATGAACCTGGGGTTTTAACCGGTCGGTATGATATACCTGCTTCCGAAAAAAACTCACCTTTTAAGGTGACAACAGATTCATATTCGAAAATTGCGGTTGATGGCACTGAATGGCAAGGAGGATCTCCCAGAGCCTTGAAGGAAAATTATCCCGTTGAAGCTGCATCTGATGGAGATAGGTTTATTCATTTTATTTATAATGAAAGAGCACGAGAGCTGATTTTTGAACTTCAGACTGTCGAGGATCTTCATAATGCAGGAATTTATTACGAAAGAGTTCGCGATCGTGATATCATGGGTGCTCCCATTTCGTCGTCAGGAACTGCTAATTTCCCATTTCCCAATGATGATTTAAATACAACTCTCGGCGCCAATGGAACTGGAAAGGGGCAACTTCAGAAATTTCATACATTTAAGCCATGGCCACAATCTTACCTTGATCTGTTAACCGACGAGGCTGGAAAACCATTGGATGCTGCTGCCAAAGCCGCCTATCAGAATTCCGGCTATTAATCGTATATTTGATACTTATAAGTTTTGAAAATTTCAGGAAGAGACCTTTATTCTCTTCCTGAGTTTTCTTATTTTATATTAAATTTAATACGTTATCAATGACTACTTTCAAAACACAACTCTTCACTTATATACTTTTATTACTGATTTCAGGGTCTTCTTTAAAGGCAATTTCACCAGCTAAGGAAATCCTTTTTATTTCGGGAACCGACAATACGAACACAAGAACATGGGATTTCTTCTGTACCTCTGGCCGTAACAGCGGTGTGTGGACAAAGATTGAAGTTCCCTCGCATTGGGAGCAGCAAGGTTTTGGAGAGTACGACTATGGTCGCGATTACCGTACCTATGGCAAAAAATTCAAATTTGCCGACGAAAAAGGAATGTATAAATATTCGTTTTCGGTTCCCAACTCATGGAAGGGAAAACGAATATTTATTGTTTTCGAGGGTTCGATGACCGATACCGAGGTTAAAGTTAACGGAAAGCTTGCCGGCGATATCCATCAGGGCGCATTTTACCAGTTTCGTTACGATATTACCGATAAAATAATTTATGGAAAACCTAACCTCCTTGAAGCCACTGTGAGCAAAATGTCGACTGATGCCTCTGTTAACAATGCGGAGCGATTTGCTGATTACTGGGTTTTTGGAGGAATATACCGCCCGGTTTACCTGGAGGCTTTTCCACAGGAACACATAGGGCATATGGCAATAGATGCAAAGGCCGATGGTACGTTTTCAATGGATATTTTTCCGCAAAGCATTAAAAGCAAAAAAACAATTTATGCTGAAATTATTGACCAGCAAAACAGGAAGGTAACCAGTTTTTCATCTGTTGTAGATGCCGGAGATACTTTAGTTACGCTTAATACTAATGTGAATGCTCCCGCATGTTGGACAGCCGAAACTCCATCGCTTTACACCGTAAAAGTCTGGCTGAAAGATGGTACCAAAGATATTTATTCAACTTCCCAAAAGTTTGGATTTAGAACAATAGAAGTGCGGCAGGGCGATGGAATTTACCTGAATGGTACCAAAATTAAGCTGAAAGGTGTTAACCGTCACGCCTTCTGGCCCGAAACTGGTCGTTGCCTGAATAACCAGATTAACCTGGATGATGTGAAGCTTATGAAGGCTATGAATATGAATGCGGTCCGGTGCTCACATTATCCTCCCGACCAGATTTTTCTTAACTACTGTGATTCTCTGGGATTGTATGTTATCGACGAACTGGCCGGCTGGCAAAATGCCTACGCAACAAAGCCAGGCGAAAAGCTTGTAAAAGAAATGGTGCTCCGCGATCTCAACCATCCTTCCATCATTTTTTGGGCCAATGGGAACGAGGGTGGTACAAACAAGGAACTCGACGACGATTTTCTTCGTTACGACAAATCCAAACGCACAGTAATACATCCTCACCACCGACCTGGGAACGATTTTAACGGAATTGACTGCAACCACTACGAAAATTATTATAGCTGCAAAAAAATATTTGCGGAGGGGAAAATATATATGCCAACCGAATTCCTGCATGCTCAGGACGATGGTGGTGCTGCCGGCGGATTGGCCGATTTCTGGGAGTTGTTCTGGAATACGCCCAACTCGGGAGGCGGGTTCATCTGGGCGCTGGTTGATGAGGGTATTGTTCGCACCGATCTCAACGGCTTTATCGATGCCAACCGGGTGAATGCTCCCGATGGTATTGTTGGTCCGCATCGCGAAAAGGAGGGTAGTTTTTATGCTATCCGCGAAATTTTTTCTCCTGTGAAAGTTAATCTACCAAAACTGTCAGATAATTTCAACGGATTTATTCCGGTCGAAAACCGTTTTCATTTCACAAACCTGAGTAACTGTAAATTCGAATGGCAGTTGGTAAATTTCAGTAAAATAACCGATCGGCAACCCTCCATTACAGTTATGAAAAAAGGTGCAGTTGGTAAAATGGATGTAAAACCCCTGCAAACCGATTCCATAAAACTGGAACTTACTGCCGATTATAAAAAATACGACGCACTGTATCTGAAAGCTTTTGATCCATCGGGCAAAGAAATTTATTGCTGGAGCTGGAAAACCGGTGGCAATGTAAAAGCCGTCAATCAGATTGTTAATCGTGATTTAAGTCTGCAGGAAAAACAAGAACTTGAGAAACTGAAAGCCGCAGGTATTCAGGAGGATAATATTTTGCCCATTGAGCAACAGGCTGGCGATTTAACCCAGGAAAAGGGTATTGCCGAAATGCTGGAGAATGATAGTCTTTATACTTTGAAGGCTTCCGGTATCGCAGTTTCTTTTAGTAAAAAGAATGGGACAATTCGCAGAGTGGCTAATGATATGGGATTACCAATCCCTTTCGGAAACGGCCCGGTGTTGGTAAGTGGTTCTGCAAAACTCGAAAGCATTACTCCTCAGAAGAACGAAAAAAGCTATTCGCTTCGCATGACTTATTCAGGCGATCTGAAATATGTTACGTGGACTATGTACAGCAGCGGCTGGATTGCCATGGATTATGAATATAAAGTTGAAGGACCGCAAATGTTTATGGGCCTTAGTTTCGACTTTCCGGAATCGGATGTGATTGGTGCAAAATGGTTAGGCAAAGGTCCGGCACATGTATGGAAAAACCGTTTGCAAGGCGGAGTTCTCGATGTTTATCAAAGATTTTATAATAACCGGTTACCGGCGGATAATACTTGGGGGTTGCCTCAGTTCAAAGGCTATTATCCTGATGTTTCATGGATGGAATTTAACACTGTCGATGGTAAATTTACTGTTGTTTCAAAAGAGGAGAACTTGTTCGTAAGACTTTTCAGCTTTTATGGTATTTCAGGACCTAAGAACTATCCGGCATTGCCAGCAGGCGATATTTCTTTCCTCGACGCCGTTCCACCGCTTGGTACCAAGCTGGCCATGGGCATCAGCAACGATACATGGAATTTAGGACCTGCAGGTGAATTAAATAAGATGGAGCATCCTGTAAAGCGTACATTGTATTTTTATTTTGGATTACTAAACGAATAGCACATGTTTTTGCGATTCCTGAAAATATCAATTGTTTTGGTTCTGGGTAGTTCTGTTTATGGAATTGTTAATGCGCAGCCTGATAACATATTGTGGTATGGAAAGGAACGGGAAATTCGCTATAAACCCGAGGGAAATGATTTTGTAATTACCAACGGCAAACTCAGGTTCAACAGGGCTTTGTATGGATCTAATACAGCTTTTAGGGTTGAGGCAGGCGATTTGCCCGAATTCGCCATGTATCTTCCAGGTATGGGAGGAAATCTAAAATTTGGGTTAATTCATCCCAATGGGTCTAAATGGTTAATTGATGCCCAAAATATTACTGCCCGTTACCGTCCCGGTTCCATGCTTTATTCAATTTCCGATCCTGCTCTTGGTAAAGGGAGCATCCGCATTACTGTTCTGGCTCTATACGATTCAGAAGGAATGATTGTGAAGGTAGAACCAGTTAATGTACCTGCCAATGTTCAGCTTTTATGGGCTTTTGGAGGTGTGACAGGCAAAAAGTTCTCCCGTGACGGCGACCTGGGGGCTGATCCTGAATCGTCTTTCTACCTGAAAACTAAATATTGCAAGGATAATGAATTTGTTATTTCCCGGAATCAATTTCAGGTATATTACGGTTTAGCCGACAAGGAAAATAACAGTCGTAAGCCGGTTAGCGGAGTTTTTCCTCCCGATGCAAAAGTGAAAATTTCGGATGCCAACCAGCAAACCTCTCCAAACGATCTCTATAATTCTACAGCAACTCAAAATCCTTTAATTGCAGGTATCGTTGATCTTTCGAAGCAGACGTCCTGGTTTCAGATGGGTGTACAGTCAAACCAGAAAGGTATGGAATATGCAGACTTACCCCTTCTGTTTTCAAAAGCTGACTCACAACGAAAAGCACTTGCCGAAAGAATTAAAATAAGTACACCCGATCCTTATATCAATGCTGTTGGCGGAGCTTTGGGCATTGCTGCTGATGCTGTGTGGGAAGATCCTTCTTTTTTGCATGGGGCCAATGCCTGGCGCATGAGATTACCTGGCTGGCGGGGGGCTTACATTGCCGATGCTCTGGCCTGGCACAACCGTGCTAAGATGCACTTTACGGAGTATATCAAGGCGCAGTATCTTGAACCAGATTCGGGTCCAAATGTTCCCGACCCCAAAACCAACCTGGCACGTCAGGAGGAGAAAATGGGCAACTCCATTTTTACAAAGGGATACATCAGCCGTAATCCCGGAAAGATATCGAACCCACACCATTACGATATGAATCTGGTGTTTTTCGATCAGTTATTGCGACATTTCAGATGGACAGGAGATTCCGCATCATTGCGAGAATTGTGGCCCGCCATAAAACTTCATCTTGCCTGGGAAAAACGATGCTTCGATGGTAACAACGATGGCCTTTACGATGCTTATTGCTGTATCTGGGCGAGCGATGCCTTGCAGTATAGCGGGGGAGGAGTTACGCATTCATCGGCTTACAATTATTTCGCCAATAAAACTGCTGCATTTTTGGCTGAGATCCTTGGCGACGATTCTACTCCATATCAGAACGAAGCTGCCAAAATTCTGACGGCCATGAACCAGAACTTTTGGCTGAAGGATAAGGGCTGGTTTGCCGAGTATAAAGATTTGCTCGGCCTGAAAAAGGTACACACTTCGGCTGCTTTATGGACTGTTTATCACACAATCGATTCGGAGGTTACAGATCCTTTTCAGTCGTACCAGATGTTGAGATATGTGGATACCCATATTCCTCACATACCTGTTAAGGCCAGGGGTGTAGAGAATGAATATTACACGCTTTCAACCACCAACTGGCAGCCTTATGCATGGTCGATCAACAACGTAGCTTCGGGCGAAATTTTTCATACGGCACTAGCCTACTGGCTGACCGGAAGAAATGATGAAGCTTTTCGAATTGCCAAAAGTTCCCTGCTCGATTATCTGTACCTGGGTAGCAGCCCAGGAAACTTCGGACAATTATCTTTTTATGATGCTTTCCGTGGTGAACTTTACCGCGATTTTGCCGATGGTATTGGGATGGTGAGCCGTTCTCTTATAGAGGGATTATTTGGAATCCGGCCTGACAAAATGGACAATCGTTTGCTCATTGCTCCTGGATTTCCATCCGATTGGGATTCAGCTTCTTTAACAACTCCTGACATTGCATTACAATTTAAAAGAAACAAGGCGACTGATAGCTACATCATCAAGAGCGAATATTTTAAAAATCAAAAACTCACAATACGATTAAAAGCACGGCACGTGAAGGTAAAATCGGTAATTGTAAATGGTAAGCCTGTAAAATGGTTTATCGCTAAAAATGCAATAGGTTTGCCTCAAATTGAAGTGGAATGTTCTCCGGCAGCGCAATACCGGATCGCTGTGGAATGGGTTGGAGGAGCTCCTGAAAAAGTTCAGGTTCCCCAGTTTGTTGCCAAAGGTGAAAGTATTCAATTAAAATCTGTTCAGGCTGAAATTCTGGAAGTGGCCGATTTACAGGGTTTATTTGAAAGTCCTGTCACATCCGTCAAAACTTTAAGCGCTAAAATAATTGGCGAAAATGGTTACCGCACGGCATTTTTAAAACTTTGTCAGGGGCAGATGGAATGGTGGCAACCTATTGATGTGGAAGTACGTACGGCGGTTGAGATTATTCAAAATCAGACTTTTTCCGGCAAGGGTCTTTCTTTTACAGTAAGAAACAATTCTTCAGAACCTATGAGAGAGACTTTGAAATTGGGGAATTTTTCGCATAGCCTTCAATTACAGGCCAGAAGCCAATCAAGTGAAATAGCAGTTGCGGCTCAATATCTGATTCCTGGAACTAACACTGCTTCGGTTATTTTTAATAATCGGGAATATTCCCAAAAACTTATCTGTTGGAATGTTGACTCAACACCCGGCGCAAACTATGAAACTGTAAGTTTAACCTCCGGTTTTAACGATGTGGTAACAAACATATTTCAAAACCAATATCTCTCTCCTCGTTCTCCGTATCCAACCCTGGCCATTCCTGTGCAAGGAATAGGCGACTGGTGTTCTTTTAAGGAAACGGAAGAAATTGACGACTCAGGCTTAAGAGCTAAAGCGGGTAACGCTAACCGGATCATGATACCTCAGGGTATTCCTTTTGCAACTCCCAGCGCAAAGGGCATTCCCAATATCTTATTTACTTCACAATGGGATAATTACCCGAAAGAAGCCTCTGTTAAGCTCACAGGTAAAGCTTCGCATATTTACCTTTTAATGGCAGGCTCCACGCACCATATGCAGAGCCATTTCGATCAGGGAGAAGTTCGGGTGATATATGACGACGGAACTTCGGAAGTGCTTACTTTACGAAATCCAGATAATTGGTGGTCAATAGAGCAGGATTATTACGAAGATGGTTTTGCCTTTCGTGCTGGTATCCGACCGGTTCGCATTCATCTTAAAACCGGAGATGCAACTACCGAAAGTTACCCGGTACTTAATAAAAACAAAACAAATAAAATTCACGGCGGCGCGGCAACGGTGCTCGATTTGCCACTTGATGCGTCAAAGGAGCTGAACAAAATTATTCTTAAAACTTTTGCTAACGATGTTGTAATCGGTTTAATGGCAGTTACTGTTAGTCGTAAGTAGTAAGGAAAAACAGGATTAATAATATGAATAGATAAAATGAAACAAACTTTATTTTTTTTAATTGCTGCTCTTTTATTGGTGGCTTTTAAGAGCGATAAGCCCAAAACGGCTCTTTATATCATTGGCGATTCCACCGTTAAAAACGGCAGAGGTGATGGTGCCGGTGGATTACGTGGCTGGGGCGAGAAATTGGTGTTTTATTTCGATTCCACAAAAATTAACGTCGAAAATCATGCCCTGGGAGGAACCAGCAGCCGTACTTTTCAGACACGGGGATTGTGGGATGCTGTGCTGCGAAAGATCAAAAAAGGAGATTATGTATTGATGCAGTTTGGGCATAACGATGGCGGTGCTTTAAACGACAGTACCCGTGCCCGTGGAACCATAAAAGGAATAGGAGAGGATTCAGTCGAAATTGACAATATCCTCACAAAAAAACATGAAGTGGTTCATAGTTATGGCTGGTATATGCGTAAAATGGTTCGCGAAACCAAAGCCAAAGGTGGTATTCCTGTTATCGTTACGCCCATTCCGCGTAACGACTGGAAAGATGGTAAAATAATACGCACTTCCGGGAGTTACCCCGACTGGGCCAAAGATATTGCCCGGCAGGAAAATATTCAGTATATCGACATGAATAAAGTTTTATCCGAAAAGCTCGATACTTACGGAGAAAACCAGGTAACTGAGATATACTTTTTCAAACGCGATCATACACATCCCACCGAAGAAGGCGCAAAACTTATTGCCTCGTTAATGGCTCAGGAGATAAAAGCCTTACAGGGTTGTAAACTGAAACGCTATCTGGTAAAAAAGCCTGCTATTAAATAACAGATCATGAAAAAGATCAAGAATATTGCATTTCCTTTTCTTTTCATATGCTTTGCCTCAGGTGTAATGGCTCAGCGACAAATGGAATATTTATCACGGGGATTGGTGGCAGTCCAGGCTGGCCGCGACAGTGTTTTCCTGAGTTGGCGATTGTTATATTCCGATGCTGAAAATGCTGAGTTCGATGTATACCGTCAAGCAGGAAAAGCGAAGCCTGTCAAACTGAATACCAAACCTGTTCGCGAAGCTACATCGTTAATGGATTTATCTCGCCTAGCCATCGGGAAATATACCTATAGGGTAAAACCTTTAAAAGGAGGAGAGGAAGGAGTTTTTGTTTTCGAAAAGAAGATAGATGGAGTTCCCTGGTTTACCCTCAATCTGCAAACGCCCGACAAATATTCGCCCGGAGATATAGCACCCGGAGACCTCGATGGAGATGGGGATTATGAACTGGTAGTCCACATGACCGGCATTGGTCGTGATAACAGCCATCGTGGCATGACCGATGCTCCCATTTTTCATGCTTATAAAATGGATGGCACTCTTTTATGGAGTATCAATCTGGGAAAAAATATCAGAGAAGGAGCGCATTATACACAATTTCTGGTATACGACTTTGATGGAGATGGTCGGGCCGAGGTGGCGATGAAAACCGCCGACGGAACAATTGATGGGAAAGGTAATATTATTGGCGACTCTGTAGTCGATCACCGCAATGCTGAGGGGCATATTGTACGTGGCCCTGAATTTTTGACTGTATTCGACGGTTTAACGGGAGCAGCCATGTCTACTGTGAAATACTGGCCTCCACGTCATCCGGTAAATGAAAATCCTCCTCCAGATGAGATGAAACAGATATGGGGCGATGGCAATGCAAATCGTTCCGAGCGATATCTCGCCTGCGTGGCTTATCTCGATGGGGAAAGACCTTCGATAGTGATGTGCCGTGGCTATTACACAAGAGCTTCTTTGTCGGCCTGGGATTGGCGTAACGGAAAACTTAGCCAACGCTGGTTATTCGATAGCGACGATCCTGCAAAAGACAATCGGGCCTACCGCGGACAGGGAAATCACAACCTCAGCGTAGGCGATGTGGATGGCGATGGCTGCGATGAAATTATTTACGGAGCTGCCGCAATTGATAACGATGGCAAAGGCCTTTATTCAACAGGCCTCGGACATGCCGATGCAATGCATTTTTCGGACCTGGACCCCACTCGCCCGGGTTTGGAAGTTTTCAACATTCAGGAACGCTTTGGCGCTGCCGGCCTTAACTTGCGTGATGCCAAAACAGGAGAAATGCTCTGGAAAGTTGCTTCGGTGAAGGCTGCTGATGAGGGCGGTGATAAAGGGGAAGGTCCCGGTCGCGGCGTTTCTTTTAATGTCGATCCCCGTTACCCAGGCAACGAATGCTGGGTTTTTGGTGCCGGACTCAATGGAATGTGGAATGCTCAGGGTGAAAAGATTTCTGAAACGACTCCCAATACCTGCAATTTTGCTGTCTGGTGGGATGGCGACCTGTTACGCGAATTGCTCGATAAAAATATGGTATTGAAATGGAACTGGGAGACAGAAAAAGTTGATCCGCTCCTGATTGCCGAAGGTTGCATGAGCAACAATGGCACTAAGTCAACTCCTGCATTAAGCGCCGATTTGTTTGGCGACTGGCGCGAAGAGGTGGTGCTGCGAACAACCGATAACAAGTCGTTGCGGATATTCACCACAACAGTTCCTACAAAATACCGTTTTGTTACCCTGATGCACGATCCCATTTATCGTTTGAGTGTGGCATGGCAGAATGTAGCATATAACCAGCCTCCGCACCCTGGTTTTTATATTGGCGGGGAAATGGCTAAATTGCCAAAGCCGGAGTTGAAACTGGTGAAAAGGAATGTAACAAAATAAATATTATTATTCTCAAACTCGGGAGGGTGTCTGAAAAATAGAAAGAGGTTGTGTGAAAATGCCGGACACTGAGCTTGTCGAAGTGTAACTTGCTTATTTAAAATAAGGTTTCGACAGGCTCAACCTCCAGATAGAGACTAATTAAACAGCCTCTTAAAATGTGAATAACAACTAAATACTATAAAATAATGAAAGGAAAACTGATCGCAATTTTGATTCTGTTCGTTGGCCTTAACGCCCAGGCACAGAAAGTAAACGATTCAAATTCGCCGCTTCATTTAATGAAGCCCAGCTATGATACTCCTTATGGTAACCCCGAAGTGAAGAGCATTACTGAAGTCTTAGACCGGGTTTATAACTACCTCAATCAGGTTACTCCCTCAGTTTTATTAAATAAGGATACTCAGCAGGAGATAAAGGATTACTCTAAAATAGATGAGAAAACCATTTTTAAACCGGGCGACTTCAGGTTGATCAGTTACGAATGGGGTGTTACCTATGCAGGTATGTTGCTTGCTACCGAAACTACCGGCGATCCAAAATATGCAGCATATACTAAAAGCAGGTTAAAATTTCTGGCCGACATCCGTCCATGGTTTGTAAAACTCGAAGAAAAAAAGCCGGATGCAAAACATGCCATGCTGAGAACCCTTCATCCACATGCGTTGGACGATTGCGGTGCTGTTTGTGCTGCCATGATTAAAACACAACGTGCGGGCTTCGAGGGAGATCTTAATTCTTACATCAAAAGTTTTATCGATTATATCAGTACCAAAGAATTTCGGTTGTCCGACGGTACTCTGGCCCGCAACCGTCCTTTACCCGATGCCATTTGGCTCGACGATCTTTTTATGAGCGTTCCTGCATTGGCACAAATGGGTAAACTTACCGGCGACCAGAAATATTTCGACGATGGGGTTAAACAAGTACTTCAGTTTTCCGAACGGATGTTTAATTATGAAAAGGGTTTGTTTATGCATGGATGGATTCAGGGCATGAATGAACATCCGCAGTTTCATTGGGCACGCGCCAATGGTTGGGCGGTAATGACCATGGTAGAGCTACTCGAGGTACTTCCTGAAAATCACCCTGGTCGCGCAAAAGTGCTCGATATTCTGCGCAAACACATTCGTGGATTGGCAAACTACCAATCGGGTAAAGGTTTTTGGCATCAGTTAATTGATCAGAACGACTCTTATCTCGAAACTTCAGCAACGGCAATCTATACCTATTCTATCACCAGAGCTATTAACCGGGGGTACGTGGATGCTGCGGTATATGGCCCAATGGCTTGTTTGGCCTGGAATGCAGTTGCCAGTCAGGTAAATGACAAAGGACAGGTGGAAGGAACATGCGTGGGGACCGGCATGGGCTTCGATCCTGCTTTCTATAAATACCGTCCCATCAATGTTTATGCCGCTCACGGATACGGACCGGTTCTTCTGGCAGGAGCCGAAATGGTTCAACTTGTTAAAAATTTTAAGATAGATATTAATGACAGCGCTTTAATTCTGTACAAACAGTAAATTTAGGGGTATAGGTTTTAGGTCGTTAGGCATAGGAATAAAAATCCCTTGCATTTAATTTCAAATAGGAACAACTTTAAATTATAACATTTATGAAATTCATAAAATTAAACCTCATACAGTTAATCATATTGTTGACTTTTAGTTCAGTCGGTGCCCAAAATCTACCTTCCAAAAAGGAAGTATTGGATCAGATGATTCTTACCAATTCCTATTTCATGAATAAGTGGCCTGATCCGGGAGTTGTAATTGTTACCAATAAAACCCGTCAAAGTAACATCTGGACACGGGCTGTGTATTATGAAGGATTGATGGAGCTTTACAAGATCAACAAGGATAAAGCATATTACGATTATGCCGTTAAATGGGGCGAGTCGCACAAATGGGGTCTGAATGGTGGAAAATGGACAAGAAATGCTGATAATCATTGCTGCGGTCAGACTTACATCGACCTTTACCTGATGGACAAAAAGCCCGAATATATTGCCGACATAAAAGCATCCATCGATTCTATGATGAAGACTCCGAAAATTGACGACTGGAACTGGATCGATGCTTTCCAAATGGCTATGCCTGTATTTGCCCGTCTTGGAGTCTTATATAACGATAATCGCTATTACGAACGAATGTTCGAGATGTACAATTACAGCAAAACAGTGCAGGGAGGAAAAGGCTTATTCAATCCTGAAGATAATCTCTGGTGGCGCGATAAGGATTTTGTGGCTCCTTATAAAGAACCCAATGGTCAGGATTGCTACTGGTCGCGCGGAAATGGCTGGGTGGTAGCTGCTCTGGTACGCGTACTTGAAATTATGCCTAAAAATGCTCCGCATCGTAAGGAATACCAAAAAATGCTTGTGAAGATGCTCGAAGCGCTGGTTCCCATTCAACGTACCGACGGTTTCTGGAATGCAAGTCTGCACGATCCCAATAACTTTGGCGGCAAGGAAACTACCGGAACTGCTCTTTTTGTTTATGGTATGGCATACGGGGTAAATAACGGTATTATCAGCAGCAAAAAGTATATGCCTGTAATTGAAAAAGCATGGAATGCCATGTCGAAAGAGGCTGTTCACTCCAATGGATTTTTAGGTTATGTGCAGGGAACGGGCAAACAACCTTCGGAAGGTCAACCTGTAACCTATACCAATACGCCCGATTTTGAGGATTATGGATTAGGTTGCTTTCTGCTTGCCGGCAGCGAAGTGTATAAACTGGCAAAATAGGAAGAGCAGTCCTCAGATCTCAGACGATAGTCGGCAGATAGAAATTCTTAGGAACACCTCACCCCCAACCCCTCTCCTCAAAGAGAGGGGAGTAGTTAAGGGGCTCTATCAAGGTTGTTCTCTCTGATGAGGATTTAGGATGAATTAATTTTAAGACATCACTTGATACTCAATGGCAAACCGGAGCGGTCACCCTCTCTGGAGGAGAGGGCAGGGGTGAGGTTTTAATTGTCTTCTCTCTGTGGTTCCGTTTAACTTTTTGCATCACCTTTCATATATCTAAAAATGAATAAATACTTATCAATTCCGCTGTTACTACTCTTTTGCTTTCAACTCAATGCGACTGTCATTCCCGCCAGTCCCTTTCAGGACCATATGGTTCTCCAGCAAGGGCGGTTAATTCCTGTCTGGGGAAAAGCAAATCCCGGTGAATCGGTCTCCGTAACTATCGCCAAACAATCACACTGGATAACAGCCGATAAGGACGGAAACTGGCGCATATCCCTGGATGCCATCCCTGCAGGAGGGCCTTTTGAAATGATTATACAGGGCGAAAATACCATCACCATCAAAGATGTTTATGTTGGCGAGGTATGGCTTTGCTCGGGTCAGTCGAACATGGATATGACCGTTGCGCGCGAGGACCGTTACTGGGCTGGTGTTTTCAACGAGAAAGAAGAAGTTGCCCAGGCCAAATACCCCCAGATAAGGGTTTTCGATACGGAATTTACTCCCCGCGACGAACCACAAGCTACTGTAAACGGGAAATGGGAAGTTGTTTCGCCCGAAACGGTGGGACATCTTTCGGCTACAGCTTATTTCTTTGCAAGAGAACTCTATAATAAGTACAAAGTGCCCATTGGACTTATCACAACAGCTTATGGAGCCAGTTGTGCCGAAGCCTGGATTAGTCAGCCCGCCATTGAGGCAGATCCTGAATTAACCTTTCTGATCGATAATTATATCAAAAAGAAAGCAGCCTACAATCCAACCTTACAGGAACTCCAGAAATTTCACGACGATATGGAGAAATGGAAAGTGGAAGCAGCCAAAGCCAAAGCAGAAGGAAGGGATGAATTGCGGCAGCCTAAAAACAGAGATCCACGTGTGGATCAGCATAATCCCAGTGTGTGCTACAACGGGATGGTCGCCCCTCTTATTCCTTATGCAATCCGAGGTGCGATTTGGTATCAGGGCGAATCAAACGGAGCAACTGCAAAGATCTACGATAAAATAATGGAAACCCTTATCCTGGATTGGCGCACACGCTGGGAACAAGGTGAATTTCCTTTTTTCTATGTACAATTGGCAAATCATCAGCAATTAATTACCGAACCGGTAAAAGATGATCCCATGGTTTTTGTCCGTGAAGGGCAGTTGAAAAACCTTTCTGTCCGCAACACGGGAATGGTGGTTGCTATCGATAATGCCGATGCGAACGATCCGGGAAATATTCATCCTAAAAACAAGCAGGATATTGGGAAGCGACTTTCTTTGATTGCCAGGGCAAAAGTATACGGCGAAAACATTCCGTATTCTGGACCTTTATACGATTACATGACCATTGATGGTAATAAAGTCAAAATTGCTTTTACACATATAAATGGTGGTCTGGTTGTTAAGGGCGAAAAGCTTGTTGGGTTTGCCATTGCCGGTCCCGATAGAAAGTTTGTTCATGCTGAAGCTGTTATTGATGGAAATAATATTATTGTGAGCAGTCCCGAAGTTTCCAATCCGTTTGCTGTGCGCTATGGATGGGCAAAGAATCCGCAGGTGAGTCTTTACAACAAAGCGGGATTGCCAGCTTCTCCTTTCAGGACAGATAGCTGGTAAGGTTTTTCTTGTTACCTTGCATTTCAAAATTAAAATATCGAATCATGAAAAAAGGATATTTCTTGTACCTGTTTTTTCTTTTATGTTTAGGAGGAAACACTATGGAGGCTCAATCGCCAAACCTTCTTTGGTATAATAAACCGGCAAATTATTTCGAAGAAACACTGGTGTTAGGGAATGGAAAAATGGGAGCCTCAGTCTTTGGAGGGATTACCTCCGATAAGATTTATCTGAACGACGCTACTTTGTGGTCGGGCGAACCGGTTGATGCAAACATGAACCCGGAGGCTTACAAGCATTTGCCGGAAATTCGTGAAGCCTTGAAAAATGAAAATTATAAACTGGCCGATGAATTGAATAAAAAACTTCAGGGTAAATTTTCACAGTCATATGCTCCGCTGGGAAACATGTTTATGGATTTTAAACATTCGGGCAACCCGCAGAATTATTACCGTGAGCTCGATATTAGCAAAGCCGTTTCAAAGTTGACTTATGAAGTTGATGGTGTGAAGTTTTCGCGTGAATATTTTATTTCACACCCCGATAAAGTGATGGTTGTAAGATTAACGGCCAGTCAGAAAGGGAAGTTAAATTTTGCCATTAAATTCAATAGTTTACTGAAATATAAAACTATGGCAACGGGCTCGGTTCTGTCAGTTAACGGGTATGCTCCAGTCCATGCTGAACCCAGTTATCGTGGCGATATGCCCAATGCCGTTGTTTTCGATCCTGCCAAAGGAACACGCTTTACTACTCTGTTTAAAATAGTGAAAACTGATGGACAGATAACTGCCACCGACAGCACCCTTAACCTGAGCAATGGCTCGGAGGCTTTAATTTTGGTATCGGTAGCCACAAGCTTCAACGGGTTCGATAAAAATCCTGCCACGGAGGGATTGAACAATGAAGCCATTGCCTTTGAACAATTGAATAAAGCAGCAATAAAATCATTTGCGCAGCTCAAGAAGGCTCACGAGACCGATTATACCTCTTTCTTTTCGAGAGTGAAACTGGACCTTGGAACAACCACAGCACCCAATCTGCCAACCGACGAACGCCTGAAACGTTACGCTGAAGGTAAAGAAGACAAAAACCTGGAAGTGCTGTATTTTCAGTATGGCAGGTATTTGCTTATCAGCAGTTCCCGCACACCCGGAGTCCCTGCCAATCTTCAGGGAATTTGGAACCCTTACATGCGGCCGCCCTGGAGCAGTAATTATACTATCAATATCAATGCCCAGGAAAATTACTGGCCTGCAGGTAATGCTAATCTTTCGGAAATGCATGAATCCATGCTCGGATTTATAAAAAACATATCCCAAACAGGAGCCGTAACAGCCCGGACTTTCTACGGATGTAACGGTTGGGCCGCGGCACACAATTCGGATATATGGGCCATGAGCAATCCGGTGGGCGACTTTGGAAAGGGCGATCCCAACTGGGCCAATTGGAATATGGGTGGCACCTGGTTGAGTACACATTTATGGGATCACTACTGTTTTACAAAAAACAAGGAATTTCTTAAAAACGAAGCTTATCCCGTAATGAAAGGAGCCGCTCAGTTTTGCCTGGATTGGATGGTGGAAGATAAAAACGGTAACCTGATCACTTCACCAGCCACTTCGCCAGAGGCGAAATATAAAACTCCTGATGGATATAAAGGTGCAACAATGTATGGAGGTAGTGCCGATTTGGCTATGATCCGGGAACTTTTCATCCAATGCATCAAGGCTTCTAAAGAATTGGACACCGATCAGGAGTTTCGTTCGAAAGTTGAAACTGCTCTTTCCAAACTGTATCCTTATCAGATTGGCAAGACAGGCCATTTGCAGGAATGGTATTACGACTGGGAAGATGAAGATCCCAAACACCGGCACCAGTCGCATTTGTTCGGATTATATCCTGGTCAGCATATTACTCCCGCTTTAACACCCGATTTGGCAAATGCATGCCGTAAAACCCTCGAGATTAAAGGCGATGAAACAACGGGATGGTCGAAAGGCTGGCGCATAAATCTGTGGGCACGCTTATGGGACGGTAACCGTGCCTATAAAATGTATCGCGAATTGCTGAAATATGTCGATCCCGATGGTTTACGAACCAATTATTCTGGTGGCGGCGGAACCTATCCCAATCTTTTCGATGCACATCCGCCTTTTCAGATCGATGGTAACTTTGGTGGCACGGCTGCGGTTGCCGAAATGTTGCTGCAATCAACTGATGAAGAAATCCGTATCTTACCTGCCTTGCCCGATGTTTGGGCTTCAGGCTCTGTTTCAGGAATCTGCGCCCGCGGTGGCTTTGAAATATCGATGACCTGGAACGATAAAAAGATTACCAAATTCCAGATACTTGCTAAAGCAGATGGAAAAGCCAATTTGATTTATGGCAATAACCGTAAGGAGCTAACTATGAAGAAAGGACAGAAGATGGAGGTTAAATGGTAAAAATATCAACTATGGTATTTAAGAGATATGCCAGTTTAATTGAAAGGATTGATTATTGTAAGGCTGTTTTCAATAATTTGGCCGTTTTGCATATCCTCAGAATAGAGAATTTTGCAGTTACAGGATAATGCTGCAGAGATAATCAGAGAATCATAAAAAGAATAGTGATATTTTTCTGCAATTTTGCATGCACGTTCAATATTGTAAGGTTTATTCACATAAACATTAAAATCAGTATTTATTTCATTTAATGTTGGTTCAATTTCACTCCAGGAATAACCAAACTTTTTATGCAGAGTATTGGCAATCTCTGTTAATACCTGTGTGCTGATATATGTATTAGTGGTGTCTGTTACCTTTAGTGCTTTTACTCTTTTCTCTGGTTCGTCTTCGGTAAAACAATTAACCAGGATATTTGTATCAATAAAAGAATTATCGTTCATTAGATTCTTCACGATTGAATTTAAATCCTTTGGTTTTTAATTTGATCGCCGAAAAAGTTTTTTTGCTTTTGGAAGAAAATATAACGTCGTCTGAGGCCTCCTCTACAGTAAAGGCGATAACTTCTAATTGTTTACCAACATACTTGTCAGGTATTAGCAATGTAAGAATATTATTTTCAGCTTTAATAACCGTTCGTATCATCTTATCGCTTTTTGATGAAATATTTCACAAATATAATGCGATTCCATTGGAATTGATATGGAATAGGAGTGAAAATTGATGAAGCAATTGACTAATAGTAGTCTCATGTGTATTAATCAGGCAGCAGTTAAGAGCAGTAAAGTTATTCATCCTGACAAATTACCAAAGCTTCTTTTGTATACAAACGTTAGGGTTGCTTAATTGTAAGTCCAAACCGGATACTGTAGCATCCCACATCGCAATAACTGTTTCAGTAAATAAATATTAGGTTTTGTTTTTGTATGTTTGTAGGCCATAAGTTGTTATTCAATGTCCGAAAAGCATCAAGCATCAATTTCTACCTTACCAGGCAAAGGAGATAAAGAATCCTTTAATATTTTATTTAAACGATTTTATCCCCGGCTTACCGCCTATGCCTGCTTGTTTTTGGAACCACAGGCTGCCGAAGATATGGTTCAGGATATGTTTGTATACCTTTGGGAACATTCGGGAGAAATAACAATACATACATCCCTTGAAGCTTATTTGTTCAAAGCAATTTACCAAAGGTGCATGAACAGTTTAAAACAGCATAAAACAAGGGATTATCACCACAAACTTATTGAAGATTATTTGGTGGAATTTGAAGTCCGGTTATTAGATCCCGACACTAACGAATCCATCCGTAAGCTTTTTATGGAAGAGCTTAAAGACGAAATTAAAGCTGCTATTGACTCACTTCCTGAAAAATGCCGTGAGGTTTTTATGCTGAGTTATATTTACGATTTGAAAAACAAGGAAATAAGTGAAGTTTTGTCCATATCGCTCAGTACAGTGGAAAATCATATTTACAATGCATTGAAGGTATTACGGAAAAAGTTGGCCAAGCATGCTCATTTGATTGCTATTTTATTTCCCTTATAAAAACCTGTTAATTAATAGTATAGGCATAACTCCCAAACCTCTGCTTCCTGAGATATAAATTTTTATTAAAATTTTAAAAAATCACTTAGGTGTTTTTGTTTTCTCAATTGTCAAACTATCGTAACACAAATAGAATATGCCCGGATTTAACGAAGAGCTGATAATAAAGTATTTGGATAACTCCATTTCGGAGAGCGAGGAAGAGCTTCTTTTGGAGTGGCTTAAGGAGGCTGATGAGAACAGGGAGATATTTTTGACCTGTAAGAAAATTTATGCTTCACGTAAAATACGGCACTATTCCACTCCTGTTGTTTTGGATCAGGCACTTCAGCGGTTCAACAGCCGTATTGAAACGGATCAGGAATCAAAGGAACCAAATTTGTTGTTGCGCATAAGCCGGTATGCTGCCATTTTTATATTAGCAGTAGCAATCCCGTATTTTCTTTGGCTAACCCTTCATACTCCAAAAACCATATATCAAACTGTTGTTGTAAATAATTCGGAACCTGTTCAAAAGATTACTCTGCCCGACGGTTCCCAGGTCTGGGTTAATAATAACAGTTCTTTTACTTATCCTGAAACATTTGGGGACAAGAACAGGGAGGTTACTATCAATGGGGAAGCTTTTTTTGAGGTAAAGACAGATTCGCTTCATCCCTTTATTGTTAAAACCAATGAAATGCACGTGAAAGTATATGGTACATCTTTTAACGTAAATACCAAAACCAGCGATAACACTATTAAAACGGCTCTTGTTACAGGACGGGTATCTATAAATGATATTCATGGCAACAATTTGGTGATGCTGCTCCCGGGACAACTCGCTACATTTAGCGCCAGCAATGGAAATGTAGTTGTGGCAAAGGTGAATACTGATGTTTATACGCTGTGGAGGAAAGGAATGGTGGTTTTTGATAAGGCCACTCTTTGTGAAATAACTGATAAGATATCAGAGCTTTATAATGTTCATATCACAATTAACTCTTCATCGAAACTGGAGAACAAAATCAATTTTGTATTCAGAAAGACACAGCCCCTGGATACTGTAATGGAAATGCTGGGTTTTGTAGCTCCTATTAAATTTAAAATTTATGAAAATCAGATATATATAAAGGCTATTTAGAGAGATTCTTATATTTCAGATTAATAACTAACTATTTAAAAAAAATAAAATATGGATCCCTGATCAAAAAAAATCGGGAAAATGTTACCAGCATTTCCCCGATACATCCGACTCAATTAAACACTTGCGAAGTATCACTAATTAAATCTTTTCAAAAATATGAAAAAAATATGTTTGAAAGCTAAAGCTTTTGACAAGCAGCTACTACAAAAACTTTTAATTATGTCAAAACTAAGTTTGCTTTTATTTGCATGTTCTGTTTTTACAATACATGCAGAAACCTCCTATTCACAGCAGGTAAAGTTAAACCTTGAGATGAAAAACGCATCTCTGACTGATCTTATCTATGCCATTAAAAATCAGACCGACTTTGAATTTGCCTACGACACCAATCTGGAATCGTTGGTGTTAGACAAAGTATCCATTAATGCAAAAAACGAGCAGATAGAGAAGGTGCTGGCTTCGATTCTTAAAGGTACAGATATTGATTTTAAGGTTTTCGATAAAATAATCCTATTATCGAAGAGCAAAGTTAAGATCACTCCTGGCCTGGAAAACTCAATTGCAGTCCAGCAACAGCAAATAACAGGAACTATCAGCGATGCCTCTACCGGCGAACCCCTTCCCGGAGTTAATATTACTGTTGAAGGTACAACGCTGGGAACTGTTTCGGACGAAAACGGACGGTATACTATCAATGTTCCGTCTGCAAATTCGGTGCTGGTCTTTTCTTTTGTCGGTTATGTTTCCGAGAAAGCAGAAACCCGGGATAAATCAGTTATCGATGTAAAACTTACTGCCGATATTAAAAGTCTAGAAGAAGTTGTGGTGGTAGGTTATGGTACTCAAAAAAGCGCTACCCTTACAGGTTCAGTATCCGAGGTAAAAGGTAAAGAATTTATAAAAAGCCCGCAGCCCAATGTTTCCAACTCCCTTGCTGGTAGAGTGTCGGGTGTTATTGCCAATAACAGGAGTGGTGAACCCGGATACGACGGATCTACCTACTATATCCGTGGTATGTCCACCACCGGGAATAACGATGTTTTGGTTGTTATCGACGGAGTACCCGGTCAGATTGGTGGTCTGGACAGGTTAGATCCCAATGATATTGCCACTATAACAGTACTGAAAGATGCCTCGGCCGCTGTTTACGGCAGTCGCGCGGCAAACGGAGCGATTCTCATTACAACTAAACGTGGTGCTACCGGTAAACCTGTTTTATCTTACAGTTTTAATCAGGGTTTTTCGCAACCCACCAGGTTGCCTGGAATGGCCGATGCTTCTACGTATGCCACTATTCGTAACGAAATTGAATATTACAACAATAAAGCCGGGGGTATGAATCAGGTTTACAGTAATGAGGAGATTCAAAAGTTCCGCGATGGTTCCGACCCTCTCAATTATCCGAATACCGACTGGCAAAAAGAAACCCTTAAAAAGTTCGCTGTTCAGAATCAGCACAGCCTTTCAATAGCAGGGGGTACCGAACAGGTGAAATACTTTGCCTCTATCGGAACTTTGTATCAGGATGGGATATATAAGAAGGGCGTTACCAATTACAGACAATATAACGTAAGAACCAATGTAGATGCAAATATTACCAGACGCTTAAAAGTAGGGCTTAACCTGTCGGGACGTCAGGAAGATCGTAAGTTTCCAATCAGTAGTGCCGGAAATATATTCCGTTCCATTTATAGGGCCTATCCTACCTTACAGGGTACATATCCCAATGGGTTGCCTTCAACAGGTATTGAAAACAACAATCCGGTTGTTCTGGTAACCGATTTGGGTGGTACTGTTAAAAATCCAACCTATATTATTAACGGAAGTTTAAAAGGGCGTTACGATATTCCATTTGTTGAGGGATTGTCGTTTGAAGCCATGTTGGCTGCCGATAAATCGTTTAACTTCAATAAATCGTTTAACACGCCATATTCCCTTTATAATTATAATAAATCTACCGGGTCATATGATAAGGTGGTTACCGGAGGCTCTTCAGGCAAAGCACGCCTGGATCAATCGCAGGACAATATTTCGCTTGTAACCTCTAATATTCGGTTAAATTACGAAAAGCAGTTTGGCAAGCACTCCATCAATTCATTCTTTATTTATGAGCAGAGTGCACGCAAACAAGAATATTTCTCTGGTATGAGGCTGAATTATCCTACAACTCAAACACCTGAATTATCGCAAGGTGGTTCTGCTGCTACAGATAAAGATAACTCCGGATGGAGTTCGGAATTTACCCGTAGAAGTTACATAGGTAAGCTGGCATACAATTTTAGCGAAAAATACTTGCTCGAGGCTCAGTTCAGGGTTGATGGCTCATCCATATTTCCAGAGGGGAAACAATACGGTTTTTTCCCATCAGTTTCTGCAGGATGGCGTATTTCGGAAGAAGGATGGTTCAAGAACAATATCTCTTTCTTTGACCAGTTGAAACTAAGGGTTTCGTACGGCGTTTTAGGTAATGATAATGTGAATCCATTCCAGTTCTATAACAACTATTCGTTTGTAAACAGTTATGTAATAGGTACTGAAATACATCCCGGTATCGACCTGGTTAAACTTGCAAACCCAAATATTACCTGGGAAAAAGCTAAAAAGCTGGATATCGGTTTTAATGCCAATTTTTTACAAAATTTCTCGGCTGAGTTCATCTATTTTAAACAGCAGAGATCAGATATTCTTGCTGCGAGAAATGCTTCTATTCCTGGTACCTCAGGTATTGTTAACCCTTTTAATGATGGAAGTTCTTCGTATACTACGCTGGTTCCATCCGAAAACTTTGGAAAAGTAAACAACAATGGTTTTGAAGTTTCTCTCGGGTACAGCAAAAAAGGCAATTTCTCTTACAACTTTGGTGTTAATGCTACTTATGCAAAAAGCGAGATAATTGATATAGATGAAGCTTCGGGTGTTTTAAGTCATCAGAAACAAACCGGCCGTCCGTTGAACACTTCCTTGCTTTACAAGGCTATCGGTATTTTCCGTACAGAGGGAGACCTGAACAAATATCCTCACCTGGCTAATGCACAACTGGGCGACCTTATTCTGGAAGATTATACAAAAGATGGTAAAATTACAGCCGATGACATGGTAAGGTCCGATTATGGCAATGTTCCGGAATTAGTTTACGGTATAAATATGGGAGCTGCATGGAAAAGTATTGATGTTTCCCTGATATTCACAGGTCAGTCCAGGGTGAGGAATTATGTTTTATTTGAATCGGGTAACATTGGTAATTTTTATAGCTCCTGGGCCGATAACCGTTGGTCGCCGGCTAATACAGAAGGTTCGTACCCGCGGGTGGATACTCGTGCCTCTTCTTCTATCAATGGCGGCTTGAATCCGAATACTTTCTGGTTCGATAACTCATCCTTTATCCGTTTAAAAAACATTTCGGTTGGTTACACCCTGCCTGAAAGCCTTATCTCGCGTATAAATCTTTCCAGTGCCAGGATTTATATTAATGCCTTCAATCTCTTTACTCTAACCAAGGTAAAAGATTATGATCCGGAAGGAAACAGCTCGAGCGGGCAATTCTATCCACAACAAAGGATATATAATATAGGCCTTAATGTTAATTTTTAAACTGCTGAAAAATGAGTGTCCAGAATTCCGCAACCCTTTGGAAATAAGATGGGCATTTGCTTTCGGGTTTACAGACTTTTAACTTTAAAATTTTGAACAAATGAAACTAATAAAAAGAATATTGATTGCAGTACTTGGAGTGATTGCAATCACTGCCTGCGATAAAGATTTTCTGAACAATTCTGCAACCGACAGAATTTCGGACCAGGCTTTGGTTGGAGATTCATCACTTTTCGAAGACTTTGTGATAAACAGGTATATGAGTGTTCGTTTGACCAATAAAGAAGCTGAAGGTACTCCTCCGGGCTTTGGTCGTGGTTTTGAATACGCTATGTTCAGTTCACTTACCGACGAATCAATTTATAATAACGATGACGATACATGGTTAATCCAGCGGGGCCAGTTGTCGCCCGAAAACACAGGTATTGCAGGTACACTCTGGAGCAGAAGTTACCGCAGTATTCGCGAATGTAATTATGTACTGAAGCACATCGGTGAAGTAGCTATGAGCCAAACAGGCAAAAACAGGTTAACAGCCGAGTTGAAGTTCATCAGGGCTTTTCGATATCACGATTTGCTACGTAACTATGGAAAAGCAGTTCTCCTTGGCGATACGGTTTATAGCCTCGGCAGCGACCTTACCACTGGTTCTCTTTTTACCCGTGCCAGTATTGTCGATGTGGTTAATTACATTGTAGCCCAGTTGGATGAGGCAGCTAACGGACTTCCTTTAACCAACGATAATGCTAACTGGAAATTAGGCCGTGCAACCCAAGGAGCCGCGCTTGCATTAAAATCGAGAGTGCTGTTGTATGCTGCCAGTCCGCTTTACAACGCTTCAACCTGGCAAAAAGCTGCAGAGGCCGCTAAAGCTGTAATGGACCTGAGCAAGAATAATGGGGAAATGTATAAGATCGTAAGTGATTACGACGCTTTATTCCTTAATCAGAACGATAAGGAAATTATTTTTGAAAGGCTTTATACTTTTAAAGCAAGACATGTATGTCTCGAAATTTCCAACGGGCCGAACGGTTACGGAGCATGGGGCGGTAATACTCCGCTTCAGAATATGGTAGATGCATACGAAATGAATAATGGTAAACCAATTGACGATCCTACATCGGGCTATAATCCTCAGGATCCGTATAATAACAGGGATCCTCGTTTTTATGCCACTATTCTTTATAATGGTGCCCAATACCGTGGTAGACAATACGAAACTTTCCTTCCAGGTGGTTTGGACAGCAAGGACGGAAAAGATAACTGGAACACCTCAAAAACAGGCTATAACCTGAGGAAGTTTATGGATGATAATAATCCGATAGATAACCCCTGGGATGTGGCAGGTTTACAACCATGGATCTATTTTCGCTATGCTGAGATTCTGCTTAACTACGCCGAAGCTCAGAACGAAGCTTCAGGACCCGATGTATCTGTTTACGACGCGGTCAACACAGTTAGGAGAAGGGCAGGAATGCCAGACTTACCCGAAGGTTTAACAAAGGATGAGATGAGAACCCGAATCAGGAGGGAACGCCAGGTAGAACTTGCTTTTGAGGAACATCGTTTTTATGATGTCCGTCGGTGGAAAGTTGCGGAAGTAACGGAAAATGTACCTGCTTATGGCATAACTATTACAAAGTCGAACGGTGCATATACCTATGCAAATAAAGTAGCCCTCGATGGCCGTAAGTTTGAGCAAAAGCACTATTGGTTGCCTATCCCTCGTGCCGAAATTCTCTCATCGAACAACAAGTTGGAACAAAATCCTGGATATTAATTCTTTTATTATAAAGAGGCTGTGGAAAGAGCCACAGCCTCTTAACTGTTAAATGCAGGCAGACATTAATTCCTGCAACACGGATTTTACTAAAACCTGAGTTAATTATAGTTTTGCAGATATAAAGCATTGACCCAAATAGAAATAAAAAAATAAAATGAAAGTTTATCCAAAGGGTATTTTTTTAACCTTGATCCATTTAGTTGTAATGTCAAATTTGTCCTGGGGATGCGCTGAAAGCGAAAATAGACCGGGCGATGAATCAAATCCTAAAGATACGGTACTTGTAATCGATACAAGTATAAAGTACCAGACAATTCGTAGTTTCGGAGCCTCCGATGCATGGACAGTGCAGTATATCGGTCTTTGGCCCGATAGTAAACGGAACCAGGTTGCCGATTGGCTTTTTAGTACTGAAACCGATGCTTTGGGGCAGCCAAAAGGAATTGGTTTATCTCTTTGGCGTTTTAATATTGGGGCCGGAAGTGCAGGGCAGAACAACATCAGTGACGACTGGAGGGCAACAGAAACCTTTCTGAATAAAAATGGAACTTATGATTGGACAAAACAAGCAGGCCAGCAATGGCTTCTGCATGCTGCTAAAGAACGGGGTGTAAACCAGTTTCTGGCTTTTACCAATTCTCCGCCTGTGAGCCTTACCAGAAATGGAAATGCTTTTTCGTCGCAAAATAATCAGGCCAATATCGATCCTAAAAACTATCTCGCCTTCGCTAATTTCCTTACAGAAGTTTCAGAGCATTTTCGTAAGGAGAAAGGTATCACCTTTAATTATTTGAGCCCATTTAATGAACCTCAATGGGACTGGACAGGAACCGGGCAGGAAGGTACTCCTTTTACAAACCAGGAAATTTACAACGTTGTAAAGAAACTGGATTCTCTCATAAGCAATAAACAACTGCCATATAAAATACTGGTAGGAGAGGCCGGCAAACTCAATTACCTGTACGAAGAAGCTGATAAGCCATCGCGTGGTAACCAGATTTACGATTTTTTTAATGCAGGCTCCCCTAGATATCTTGGCTCTTTTAGTAGTGTAGAGAAAGCCATTTCCGGTCACAGTTATTTTACCAGCGCTCCCGCCAATTATATGGTTGCTGTTCGCAATACGTTGACTAATAAAATCAAGGAAGCCTCTTCTCCTATAGAATTTTGGCAAAGTGAATATTGTATTCTGGGCGATCAGGAAGAAATACCCGGGGGAGGTAAGGATTTGGGTATTAATACGGCATTGTATGTGGCGAGGGTTATGCATAACGATCTGGTAGTGGCAAATGCATCTGCCTGGCACTGGTGGCTGGCCGTAAGCGCTTACGACTATAAAGACGGACTCATATATATGGATAAAAACAAAACAGATGGAAATGTAGAGGCAAGTAAATTAATGTGGGCTGTTGGAAATTTCAGCCGTTTTATCCGGCCTGGAGCTGTTCGTGTAAATACAACCGGAGAAAATATATCCATAAATGATCCTTCAGGATTAATGGTTTCTTCTTATCTCAACACAGAGAGTAAAAAATTAATTACTGTGATAATCAATTACGGACTTACTGATATCACCACCGAGATAGAAGTGAAAGGACACACTGTAACCGATTTTTATCCTTTTGTAACCTCCGCCGGATCGGACGAAAACATGAAACCTCATCCTTCTATCAAGCCTGGGACTAAAGTTTCAATCCCCAAACGTTCAATTGTTACTTTAACAGGAAGCATAACGCTGTAGGCGGTAGATTGTTGTAGACCAGACAATCATTGCATATCAACTCGTAGAGGTTCAAAATTTTAACGACCTCACCTCTACCTGGATGCAGACAGGCCCAGCCCCTCTCCTGAAAGAGAGGGGAGAAAAACCCCACAAAATTAAATTCGTAGCTCTTCAAAGCCCCTCTCCATGGAAGAGAGGGATTACCTTCGGTGAGACCGGCTTCGCCTAAGTTTAGGGTGAGGTGTTTTTAATTTGTGAATTAAAAGAAGCTAATGAATTAAATTGGCTTATTTAAAATTCATAACATGTATGACAAGTTTGTTGAATAAATTTTAATTTTGACAGCAAAATTACACCCATGCTTACAGGAAATTATAAAATCCTTTACGAACGGCTTAATAAGGAGATCAATCACGACCGTATTTTTCACGATCCGCTTCATACTCTGGTATATGGAACCGATGCTTCTTTTTACAGGCTTATTCCTAAATTGGTGGTCAAAGCAAAAGACGAGAACGAGGTCTCATTTCTCCTGAAAGAAGCTGCCAGTCTAAATCTTCCTGTTACCTTCCGTGCTGCCGGAACCAGTCTCTCCGGTCAGGCTATTTCCGACTCCATCCTGGTAATAGCCGGTGAACACTGGAAGAGTTACGAGATTCTGGAGAATGGTAATAAAATCCGGCTTCAACCCGGATTAATTGGAGCAAGGGTAAACACCTTGCTTGCACCCTATAAACGTAAAATAGGTCCTGATCCGGCGTCCATCAACTCGGCGCTTATCGGCGGTATTGCCGCCAACAATGCCAGTGGTATGTGTTGCGGCACAAGCGATAATTCATATAAAACCGTTGCCGGAATGCGCATTATCTTCCACGACGGCAAGGTTCTCGATACTTCCAGCGAACAAAGCAAAAACGATTTCAGAAAGTCGAATCCCAGGATTATTGAAGGGATTGAAAGGCTTGTAAGCAGGGTTAAGAACAACGAAGCTCTTGCGGAACGTATCCGCCATAAATTCAAAATAAAGAACACAACTGGCTATAGTCTGAACGCCCTGGTCGATTTCAGTGATCCGTTCGATGTGATCGAGCATCTGATGATAGGCTCGGAAGGTACGCTGGGCTTTATTGCTGAAATAACGTACCGCACTGTTCCTGAGCATCCTTTTCGCGCCAGCGCACTGATGATCTTTCCCGATATTGAAAAAGCCTGTCAGGCAGTTTCACTCTTAAAGTCGGCGCCGGTAAGCGCTGCCGAACTGATGGATCGCGCCGGATTAAAAAGCGTAGAGGATCAGAAAGGAATGCCGGCATATCTTGCCTCCTTATTTGCTACTGCCAGTGCTGTGCTTGTTGAAACGCAGGCGCAGGACAAAGAAACCCTCAATCGTCAGATTGAAGTTATCACCAGCACCATTTCCCGTATTCCACTGGAAATACCTTACCAATTTACCGATGTTCCTGCAGAATATGCCTTGCTTTGGAAAATCCGCAAAGGATTGTTTCCTTCCGTTGGTGCCATGCGAAAAACGGGAACAACCGTAATTATCGAAGACGTTGCTTTTCCGCTTCCCCGACTTGCCGAGGCTACACTCGATCTGCAGGCGCTTTTCAAAAAACATGGTTATCACGAAGCGGTAATCTTTGGCCATGCGCTCGATGGCAACCTGCACTTTGTATTTACGCAGGATTTCAGCACCGAATCTGAAGTGTTGCGCTATGAGCGTTTTATGGACGAGGTGGCTACACTGGTGGTCGAAAAGTATGACGGTTCGCTCAAGGCAGAACATGGCACCGGTCGCAATATGGCTCCTTATGTGGAGAAGGAATGGGGAGCTGAGGCATTTCAATTGATGAAAGAAATCAAACAAATCTTCGACCCGCATCATTTGCTCAACCCGGGGGTGATTATCAATTCCGACCCCAAAGCCCATCTGAAGGATCTGAAACCACTGCCTCCCGCTCACGAAAAGGTGGATAAATGTATCGAATGCGGTTTCTGCGAACCTAACTGCGTTTCGGCAGAGCTTACCTTAACGCCCCGTCAGCGCATTGTTGCCTATCGCGAAATAAAAAGACTTACTACAACCGGTCACGAGCCGCATATTGCTGCTGCTCTGGTTAAGGATTATGGGTATGAGGGCGACGAGACATGTGCCACCGATGGTTTATGCGCTCTTGCCTGTCCGGTGAAGATTGATACCGGGAAACTTATCAAAGAACTGAGATTCGAACATCATACTCCCCGTCAGAATCAAATGGCCATGTGGGTTGCCGATCATATGGACTCGGTAACTTCCAAAGCCCGTTTTGCACTTTCAGCAGTCAATCTTTTTCATTCTATCCTTGGCACTTCGGTGATGCGGGGTATTGCCGGCGGTTTTCGTAAACTTTCCGGTAACCGTATTCCTCTATGGACTCCCTACATGCCTTCGGGCTCAAAAAAAATAAGGGCCGAAAGAATGTTGAGCATTAATCCCAGAAAAGTCGTTTATTTCCCGTCGTGCATCAACCGTTCAATGGGAGTTTCAAAGGATTATAACAGTGAAGTTCAGCTTACCGAAAAAATGCAGCAGCTTATCCGAAAAGCCGGGTATGAAGTAATTTTCCCTGAAAATATGGATAAACTTTGCTGTGGCATGGCTTTTTCGAGCAAAGGATTTAAAGAAGCCGGGCATAAGAAGTCGCTGGAACTCGAAACAGCGCTGCAAAAAGCCAGCGAGAACGGAAAATATCCTGTGGTTTGCGATATGAGTCCCTGTTTGTTTACCATGAAAGAGAATTTTACATCGGGACTGAAGCTTTACGAACCCGTAGAGTTTATTCTGGAATACCTGGCTCCTGGGCTCGAATTTTCACCCGTTGACGAAACAATCTCCATATTTACCGTGTGCAGCATGAAAAAGATGGGCCTCGAAGATAGGCTCCTTCAACTGGCAAAAATGTGTGCCACCAATTTAGTAGTACCTGAGACCAACTGCTGTGGTTTTGCCGGCGACCGTGGCTTTAGCTACCCCGAATTGAATAAACACGGGTTACGTTATTTGAAAGAGCAAATCCCTGCCGGTGTAAAGAATGGTTATTCCACCAGCCGCACCTGCGAAATAGGTATCAGCGAACACAGCGGCGTATCGCATAAATCGATTGTGTATTTGGTAGACAGGGTAACGCGGGAGCGGTGAAAACGCGATGCGTTTTTACCGTAGAGACGCGATGCATCGCGTCTCTACATTCGTCACAACGATGATCATCGTCGCCATTATCCCCGTTTTCGTTTCCAATATTTTTTGTATTGTATTTGTTTTCCCCAATTCCAATAATGGCATGGAAATGATTGGGCATTACCTGAAATTCGCCCATTTGCAAATTCATATCCTGGCGCAATACAAATGTATTTAACCATTCTGTTTCAGCAATTTTCCCGATTTCCGACAAATTCATTAAACCATTTGCAATATCCCCAAAAAAATATTCGCGGTGTGTCGTACAAATGGTAACAAAATACATGGCATTGGAACCATAATCCCAGTTTTTTAACCGGGCCGTTGCAATACGGTATTTGTTCAGGTATTTATCCATTTGGCAATTTGAAATTTAATATCAAAGCGAGGTTTTTAGACAAGAGACAAAGCGATGGGTTGCATTAAACAAGCGTATATTTAGTATAAAAGTTACTTCATTGCAGGTTATAACATATATTTGTTACAAACGGTTACATAAATATGTTATAAGTTGTAACATATTTATGGTAATCTTCTTTACATATCTATGTTACACTTTCTTTACAAGTAACATCTTGTTTAACGATCCGCTTCTTACCTCTCCTGCATGCTGGAGAACTGATTTCACTTCAAGGTGATATTCTCCTTCGGGGAGGTCTTCAGGAACCTGGAACAACAGCTCCTTTTGCCGTATGCCCGGAACAATAGAGATACGAATGGTACCGTTGCTGTTACTCAGGAAAATTCCCTGTTTTTCATCCATATGATCGAACTTAAGGTTTGTACCTCTTACAATGGCAACTCCTTTGGGAGTGAGTATCGAATCGAATAACCCGGTAGAGGTGTCGTGAAGCTGGTTTAAGACAGGAGTCTTTAACTGATGTGGTCGTTTATGGGTTTTCACAGTCCTGAAAGCATCAAGCAATTCCTTCCCAACTTCGGCATATGGCACTACTTTGTGCCGTTTATCATGAAATACATCATCCTCACTTCTGAATTCGCCCCTTATTCCTATACCAAAGTTTGCGAATGGCAGGTTGATTGTATAGCCATCGAGTAAACTGTCGGTAATCACTTCCTGCAAACGGGTAATTACACCAACTGTCTCTGACGGGGTAATTCCGGTACCAGGCATGGCAATTGCTTCAATAATATCATTCAGGTTGAGGGTGCCTCTTTTAAGGAATTGGGCCCGGTAGCGGACTTTGTCGGGGTTTAAATTGTTTTTTACAACGGAATAGTTGATGGACATGTGTAAAGGTTTGTTAGTTTTGTTTCGGATAAATATATAGTTTTTAGAGCATTCTTCATCATCTTGAAATTATTTTTAATAAGAATTGCATTTCGTCACCCCGAATTGCAACTCGTCGGAAATGCTTTTGGAACCTCATGGCTTAGAAGTTTATTTGTGATGTAATTAAACTTCTTAAATTAGACCTATGAAAAAGTTTTATCTACTTGTTGCAGCTATTGTTTTTTTAGCCACTTATCCCATCTCTGCCAATGAAACGAACTATTCTCAAAAATATCTTGAGGATAGGTATTGGGAATTTATTAAGGAACGTCTGTTTGATGGCAGAACTCCATATTATTCTGCATTCCCGGGTGATATAACAATTTCACTGGAAAATGCTACCAGGCAAGACAGTATAATAGTATTAAGCTTTTGTACAGAATTAAAGAAACTGATTCCAAAACGAAAGATTTATATACTTCGGCAGAGTAGAGAACACAGGCCATCAATAGTGCTTTTTTTTAATAACTACAGAAATATGGCTAACGATTCTCAGCAGTTTATGTATATATCGGCTGATGTAAATGGCAATCAGATTAATCAATGGGGACATAATGCTTATTTTTATAAACTAACCCAATATAACCATATTCAATTCTATGACTCAATTTCGATAACAAAGAGGAAACAGTATATTGAATATGCCATTGTACGTTCGTTGTGTTATATAAAGGGTGATCCTCAGAAAGCTCACATATTTATCAAAGGAGCTATTTTGAATGATTTTGGGTTCAATCCGCAGGCTACTAATTTTTGTGATGTTGATAGATTTGTGATTTCTAAACTTTACTCAGGTAATTTCAGGGAACAATTTCGTATCTATATGATTCGCAAATACTCCTGGTTTAAATATATGAACTTTATCGATGCGGATGCAATGAGGTTCCGATCATATATTTTATCCATTATTTTAGGACTGATAATACTTATTTCAGCCTACAACAAAGTATTTAACCGGAAATACAACAGGGCTTATTTTGGTTACATTTTTCCCGGATTGTTGATAGCAAATTCGTTTGTTTTGATACTTGCGGTAGCGGCTGTTTTTCAAAACTTTCCGCTCCCCTATTCATCATTGTGGTGGCCAATAATTTTACTTAATGTTTTCACAATTGTGATATCGTTACTGCTCTATTGGGTGGAACGTTTCTTAATTAAGCCTTCAATAGTTTTTTCGGTACGAATTTTTTTGAAAGTATTCTTTTTGTTGGTCTTGTTGTTAATTCCTCTGTTTTTTCTTTTTGATAAGGATTGGAGTTATTTTACAGCTCTTCCGTTGTTTCTGGCTTTGGCCTTAGGTAGGGGAGCTCATCTTTATTTCAGGGAAATTAACCAGTCTATCATCAACAAGAAAGATGTTGAAATGAGCAGATTAAAAGAACTTAAGGCTCAAGCCGAAATAAAATCGATCAATGCCCGCATCAACCCCCATTTTTTGTATAACTCGCTCAATTCAATTGCAGGACTGATAAAAAGTGAACCGTCAAAGGCCGAAAAAATGGCGCTTTCCCTGTCGGATATGTTCCGCTATTCCATAAACAGAAATAACGACCAGTTTTTAACAATTAAGGAAGAGGTTGAGGTTGTACGGACTTATCTGGAAATTGAACAGATACGGTTTGGGAATAGGTTAAAATATGATATTGACGCTGATAGTAATTGTGATGCGTTAAAGATTCCCAGGTTCCTTATACAACCGTTGGTAGAGAATGCCATTAAACATGGGGTTTCTAAAATTGAGGAAACCGGCATCGTGCGCTTGGAGATTAAACAAGAGAGCGGTAAGTTGACTATAAAAGTGTCGGATAACGGTCCCGGGTTTCCTGAAGGTTTAGTGGGAGGTTATGGAATTCAGGGAATTTACGATTTGTTGAATTTAATTTATGGAGATAAGGCTGAATTGAGCTGGCAAAACGAACCGGTGAAAAGCATTTTCATAAAAATTGACCTCTCAAAACTGACAGTATGATACAAGAACCTTTCAAAACAGTTCTTATTGATGATGAACCACCGGCAATTCAGCGCCTTTTGGAATTAACTTCTCATTTCCCTTCGGTATTCGAGATTGTTGATTACGCATCAGGGGCGAACGAGGCTATTCAACTTATTAATGACAGAAAGCCTGATTTGATTTTTCTTGATATCCAGATGCCGGTTATGACTGGCTTCGAAATGTTGAAGAAACTGGAACGGATCCCACTTATCATCTTTTGTACTGCATACGACCACTATTCCTTAAAGGCTTTCGAAACCAACAGCATCGATTATCTGATGAAGCCGGTGAAACAGGAAAGGCTTTCACAAACGGTGGAAAAACTTGGGAGGCTCAAAAATGAATTCAACTCGGACAAAGTTCTTCAGATTCTGGAAAATATTTCGTTGCTTACTCCACGGAAAACGATGACTTCTATAACCATCAGAAATGGAGATAAGATGGTTTTTGTGAAATTGGACGATATCGCGTATTTCAAAGCAGACGATAAATACGTAAGCCTGTTCACCGGTAACGGTAAGGAAATGATTACGGATCAAACCCTGACTCAACTTGAAGAGAAACTGCCTGAAAATTTTCTGCGGGTACAACGCTCAGTTCTGTTAAATAAAAACTATGTGCAGGAAGTTCAGGCGTACTTTAATTGCCGGTATATTATTGTTTTAAATGACCGGGAGCAGTCCAGAATTACCACGGGGCGCAGCTTTCAGATGCAGATAAAAAGGTGGTTGGATATTTAGTCAATGGTTGCAGTTTCCTTAACTTGCTCATTTTTCGTTCCAATTTCGTATATTTGGTTTGCTCCTGTATATTCAAATATGAAGAACAGAATTCTTTTGACTATTCTTGGGATTTTCTTTGGTTCGGGATTTTTTACGGTCCCAACCTCGGGAATTCCTGTACGTCGGTACTTTCTCTGTTCGGGGAAGCGAAGGGGTTTATATTTTTTCGTTCGACCGGGCCAATAAGAAGTTCGAAAAAATTGGAACTGCTCATTCGTTTAACGATCCTACGTTTCTGACCATTTCTCCCGACAATAAGTTTTTATATACCGCCAACCGGGAGAGTGTTGATACTGCTAAAAACAAAGGTTCGGTGACATCTTTTGCAATCCATCCAAAAACCGGGTTGCTGACCGAAATAAACAGCACTTCTTCTTTCGGAAATAGTCCTTGTCATATCAGTACTTCACCCGATGGCAAATATCTTCTTCTGTCCCATTATCGCGACGGTTCGCTTACAGTGCTGCCGGTCGGTCTAAAAGGTCAAATATCTGGCTTAGGTGATTCGGTAATTCATCGCGGAAGCAGCGTTGATAAGCAAAGGCAGGAAACATCGCATGCGCATTCCACCCTGTTTATTCCCGAAACCAGTTACACGGTCACTGCCGACCTGGGTACCGATAAATTGTGGCTGTATAAGTTCAACGAGGGGAAATTATCCAAACCGGCGTTTATGACTATTCAGTCGGTTCCCGGCTCCGGGCCAAGGCATTTTGATTTTTACCAGGGTAAACCCTTTATTTATGTCGCCGAAGAACTGAGTTCCACTGTTAGTGTGTTTAGCCTTGATTACAATCAAATTTCCGCGGTACAGATTCAACGTATTTCAACTCTGCCCGATAGTTTTGTACAAGCTAATTCGGTTGCCGATACCATTTCAGCCCCGACCAGAAATTTCTTTATGTTTCGAACCGGGGACATAATAGTCTGGCCATTTTCAAAGTGAATTCACAATCGGGTAAACTAACGCTTGTGGATCATCAGTCAACAATGGGAAAAACACCCCGTAATTTTTACATGGATGCCAAAGGAGAATTTGTATTGGTTGCCAACCAGGATTCGGATGAAATAGTTTTCTTCCTCCGCGACAGCGAAACAGGACTTCTAAAAGAGACTGGGATAAAGTTGCAGGTTTCTTCACCGGTTTGTTTGAAGATGGGTATTTGAGATTTTTAACTATTGGTGTCCGGTTAAAAATATGAGATTTACCTTCGGTGAGATCGCTTCGCTCAAGTTCTCCCAGTGTTCGAAATGACAAGGCTTTTAAGGAATTGGGAATTGAGGAGGCTTAGTGGGCGGCTTTGTCGCCCACTAAGCCTCCTCCCTAACATAACTACCTCATTGTCATTTCGAATGCAATGAGAAATCTACTCAATAAAGTCTTATAAAAGTTTTAATCTGACAATAGTGATTTTTAACTTTAAAATTTAATACAAGTTACTGATTATAAATACAGGAGAACCACAGAGAAAAATAATAAACTCTGCGTTCCTTTGCGTCTTCTCTGCGCTCTTTGCGTCCCAATTGTATAATATTCTTTACATTTGCATAAAACAACAAATTATGAAGATCCAATTAATCCGTAGCGCCACCATGCGCATCACCTATAATGGGCATACTTTTTTAACCGATCCTTATTTGGCTGAAAAATTTAGTCGGCCAACTTATTCCGGCAAATCGCAGAATCCTACTGCAGAACTACCCTTTGCTATTGATGAGGTATTGAAAAGTATTGAAATGGTGCTTGTTTCTCATATTCATTCCGACCACTTCGATCCTAAGGCTCAGGAAGTTCTTCCAAAAGACTGGCTGTTGTTATGTCAGCCCGAAGATGAAATGAAGATCAAAGAAAAAGGGTTTAAAAATGTAAATCCGGTACACACCTACAAATGGAACGGCATCACTTTTCGCAGAACATCAGGTAAACATGGGTCGGGGAAGGTTCTGGATCAAATGGGACCGATTTCAGGTTTTGTAATGGAAGCCCCAGGCGAACCTACTGTTTATTGGGCAGGTGATACCATTCTGTGCGAAGAAGTCCGCGACGCCATACGGAGCTACAAACCTGATGTTATTATAACACATTCTTGTGGCGCTGAATGGGGCGACCATGTGAAAATTCTGATGGACGATGTTGAAACCGTGGAGCTATGTAAAATGGTTCCCAAAAGCAAAGTGATCGCCATTCACATGGATTCTGTTGATCATGCGACTATCACGAGAACTGATTTGCGAAGCTATGCCGAAAAGAATAGTGTAAGCAAAGAACAGTTATTAATTCCTGCCGACGGGGAGGTGATGGAAGTGGGAAAATGAAAGAAATGAATGAAACGAATGAATGAAGGAAGGAATAAAAGGGAGAGGATCATTGTTAGTCATTGATGGTCATTAGGTTCAATGAAGTACGAGGATGTTTGGTTTCAGGCTGAAAACCTGGGATAACGCAACACAGGGTAGCGTCCTGTGGCCCCAAACGTAAAGCACTGATTTGGGCTGCGGGCGATACTGATTGTAAAGCTAAAAGATCGTTATCGCCGAAAAGCTATCACCTGAAAGGAATGAAGAAATGAATAATAATGTTTTATGGTAAATTTAGAAAACTACACACAGGAAAAGTTAACTATCGATATCGTTAAGGCCAATGTATATGGTGTTTTGATATTGATTCCCATCGCTCTGCTCTATGGGTTACCTTATTTTTTGATTTGGGGTAATGAAACTAATGCCTCCGGATTAAAAGAGATGGCCCGGTTTGCTGGTGGACTCCTGATTTTGGTTTCACTGGCGGGTGGAATTGTTCTGCATGAACTTATTCACGGAATCGTTTGGGCATGTTGCGCCAAAAAGGGCTTTAAATCCATCCGCTTTGGTGTTTTATGGAAATTGGTTACTCCGTATTGTCATTGTAGTGAACCATTAAAAGTAAAGCATTATATGCTGGGAGCTATTATGCCGGCTGTAATACTTGGTTTTTTACCGGCTATAATTGCTATAGTTATTGGTAATTTGCTTCTGTTAATTTTTGCTGTTTTTTTCACCATGGCGGCAATTGGCGATTTTATGATTATCAACCTTATTCGAAAAGAGGAAATGAATACCCTTGTTCTGGACCATCCTTCGGAAGCTGGTTGTTATGTTTACCGGAAAATTGAGTAAGGTTAAAGTGAAACGGTTTATGTATATTTTCATTAGTATTATTGCTGTATTAGTAACAGCATCTTTTGTTGTATTCAGCCAATCCAGGTTTGGGAAATTGCCTGAAGGCGAGAGACTAGAACGAATTAAACTTTCGCCCAACTTTAAGGATGGCGGGTTTCAAAATCAGTCAGTTACTCCAACATTTACAGGCGAGGAGAGTAAATTGAAAATGATATCCGATTTCTTTTTCAAGAAGAAAATACGTGTTACTCCTGTCGACTCAATTCCTTCAGTAAAGACAAACCTGAGAAAGCTTGATCCATCCGGAAACTTTTTGGTTTGGTTTGGCCATTCTTCATATTACATGCAAATTGAAGGGAAGAAAATACTTGTGGATCCTGTCTTCAGTGGTCATGCCTCTCCATTCCGGTGGATGGTGAAAGCATTTGCAGGTTCCAACCAATATTCAGCCACCGATACGCCGGATATTGATTATCTTTTTATCACGCACGATCATTGGGATCATTTGGATTACAAAACTATGACAGCCCTGAAACCCCGGATCAAAAAGGTGATTTGTGGTCTGGGAGTTGGTGCTCATCTCGAAAACTGGGGCTTCGAACCTGCTTCTATTATTGAGCTGGATTGGTACGACAATTTTTCCTTTGGCAATGATTGGCTTGTTCATGCAACACCTGCCCGTCATTTCTCCGGACGAGGTTTAAAACGTAATAAAACACTGTGGGTTTCTTTTGCATTGCAAACCCCTTCTTTAAATATTTTTATTGGTGGCGACGGTGGTTACGATACACATTTTTCTGAAATAGGAAAGCGTTTTGGACCGTTCGACCTGGCAATCCTTGAGCAGGGACAGTATAACGAGCGATGGAAGTATATACATTTATTGCCCTCGGAGGTTTTTAAAGCTGCCAGCGATTTAAATGCTAAAAGCCTGATGCCGGTTCATAATTCCAAGTTTGCTTTAAGTGTTCATGAATGGGATGAGCCTTTAACTGAAATTGCAGAGAATGGTAAGAATTATAATATTCAACTCGTTACTCCTGTTATTGGCGAACCGGTTGACCTTAATAATACAATTCCAGTTTTTAAGCGGTGGTGGGAGAATCTTAAATAATTCAGGTAAGCAAATTATATGGCGCACAATAAAACTTCCATAAAGATTAATGTTTCCGAAAAGTATGGTAATGTTTCAGGCATACTTATGTTGCCGGATGAAGCTAAGTGCTTTCTTCTGTTTGCACATGGAGCAGGAGCAGGAATGACTCACTCGTTCATGGAAAAAATGGCTCAAAGCCTGGCTGATTTGCACATTGCAACATTACGTTATAATTTTCCATACACTGAAAAGAATAGCAAAATGCCCGATCCGGCTCCTGTTTTATTACAAACGGTAAAGTCTGCTTATACTGCTGCGCAGAATTATGCAAAGGGGCTACCTGTTTTTGCAGGCGGTAAATCCATGGGAGGCAGAATGACATCCACCGCAGCCTCAAAAAATCTTTTACCTGAAGTAAAGGGTATTATATTCTTTGGATTTCCATTGCATGCTCCGGGGCAGCCCTCGAACCACCGCGCCGAACATCTTTATCAGGTACAGGAACCTATGTTGTTTTTGCAGGGAACAAAAGATAAACTTGCTGATCTTAACTTGCTACAACCGGTAATTGATACATTAAAAGAAAGAGCTACACTTTATGTTATAGAAGCTGCTGATCATTCTTTTCATCTTCCAAAAAGTGCTGGTAAAAACGACGACGATGTTTTGAAAGAACTTGCCAGGGAAGTTAAGAGGTGGATTTCTGATCTGTAATTATTGGAATCGTGAAATAAAAAGTTGATCCTTTCCCTATTTCAGATTCGACCCAAACTTTCCCTTTAAGTAATGCAACCAACTCTTTTACTATTGCAAGTCCTAATCCTACGCCACCAATTATCTCTCTGTTTTTATTTTCAACTTTTCTGAAACGGTCAAAAATCACTTCCTGGTCTTCTTTCTTAATGCCAATTCCAGTATCTTTTACGTAAAAAAGCAGGTAGCTTTCGTTATATCTTTTACAACCGAAAGTTATAGAACCTGAGTTGGTGTATTTTATTGCATTGTTAATTAAATTGGTAATAATTTGCTTTAACCTGAGTTTGTCGAAATAGAAGGTTAGTAAATTTATTTCAGGGTCAATCAAACTGTAAAAATGTAACGAAGTTTCCTTATGCTTATATTTTTCGAATTCTATGTTGTAAATAAAAATAATTTCATCAAGAAAAGAGCTGAGGTTCTCAAGTGAATAATTTAATTTGACAGGACCGTTCTCCATTTTTGAAAGATCCAGTATATCATCAATTAACGAAAGCAGATTATTACAACTGGAACTAACCAGGGTGGTATAATACGAAATCTCCTCTTTCGATAAAGTTTCCTCCTTAAGGAGCCAAGTAAATCCAACTATTGCGTTCATTGGAGTCCTGATTTCGTGCGACATATTCGCTAAAAACGAAGCTTTTAGTCTTTCCGATTCTTCGGCCTTGTTTTTTGCTTCGATGAGTTTTTGTTCGTTGTCTTTTAACTCCTGAATGTTAATTTCCAGTTTCTCAAGAAAGTAATTAAGATAATTGCCAAGCTCTTTAAGTTCGTCGTTAGTGGTGATATTGGTTTTTACTTTAAGGTTGCCTTCGGCAGCAATTCTTATGGTCTTTACCAGTTGGTCTATTGGTTTTGTTATGGATTTACTTATCAACAAACCAACGATTATGGAAAAAAGAATTCCGCCAATGGTAATTAAACCGATGTAGAATGCTGATTTATTTAATTCTTCGAAAATTTCTTCTTTGGGAATGCCTACACATAATATCCACCCATTATGTAGTTTATAATAAGCCAGGACTTTAACCTGCTTACCTAGTTCGTACTCGATAATTCCGGTTTGTTTACCTATATGGGAAATTGAATCTTTTATGAAACTGAATTTTCCGCCTTCAATGTTTATGATATTCTTGTTCTGATATTTTGGGTGATAAATAAAATCGAATTGATCATTAAAAATCCAGAAATAACCGGTTTTATAAAGGGTTATTTTTTCGATATCTTTTTTAAGGTTATTAAAATTGATATCAGATCCCAGAACTGCAATTACCCTGCCCTTGTCGTAATAAGTACGGGCATAGGTTATTAAATTTGCATCCCAGTTATCCCAATAGTAGGGGTTTGTCCATGTATTTCCATTTTCAAGGGCATCTACCCACCATTGCATATCCTTCGATTTTAAATCGCGATGTTTCACATTGTATTCCTTCTCTCTCTCATAATGCCCTTTATTGTTTTTATCCCAAAAGCTAATTGTATGACCGCCTTTTACATAATCGGGATTAAATATTATCCAGTAACTTACCGGATGCAACTGAACAGCAATTTCGTTCAACAATGGGATAATCCTATTTTCGTAATTATCTATCTGTTGATCCGAAACAGTTTCTCTAATTTTAAAAGTGGAGGTTGTAATTGCATGCAATAACGCAGTATATTGCTCTACAAAGAGAATATGGCTGTCGAAATCTTTTCCATAGCTTTCAACAAGATACCTGAGCCTTGAGTAGGATTCTTCGGTAACTGAAGTTTTGTATTTGTTTAAAGAGATGTAACCTATTGAAAGTCCTGTTACGACACTTATTAAAAGTATTGCAAGGATAATTTTATTTGAAAATTTTCTTATCATTTTACAAGTGCTATAGTAAATTTAATGAATAATTGCTTTGCATCAATAATTTACATTTCTATTTTGATCAGAAGATCAGGAAGATTTGAAATGTATTTTGAACAGAAATTTGATTTTTTGCCATTTTCAGAAGATTTTTTATCGGAGACCTCTTACATTTCATGCATATTTGGTTGTTCATGCAAACTTTTTTCCAACATTTCGGTTAATTGAGGCAACAAAAGACAAATTGAAACAGATGACACTTTTTCATACTGTAATTCCCGATCAGTCAATTTCGCTGTTTGTAAAAAAAATACTCATTTTTGAAGAATCAGGGAGCAATTCAAAAACCGTTTTGCCTTTTTTTGCCGACGGGTTCCCCGGGATCTTGTTTCACGAATCAGATGGTTTAATCGTTAGTCCCCACAATAAAAAAATGCCATCTTTGTTTCTTTACGGACAGACGATTAAGCCTGTAGAACTCATAATAAGCGAAAACTTTACTATAATTGTGTTTCAGCTTTACCCTTTTGTACTTAAAAGTTTGTTTCAGGTGGAACCGCAAAGCCTGAATGATGATTGTTACGATCTTAGTCTCCTGAAGAATAATTTAGGACAAGAAACAAGCAAACAGCTATATTCTTCCCCGAACCTAAAACTGAGGATTGAAATTATTACCTCTTTGCTAAATTCACTATTTATCAGCAAACAGGAAAAACTCGATTTGCCTATTGCACGTGCCATACAAACTATAGTAAATAAAAAGGGTAAATTAACAATCAAAGAAGTATATAGCAATCTCCATCTTACCGAAAGAACCTTCGAGAGGAGGTTTTACCGTTCCGTGGGTGTTTCGGCCAAACAATTTTCCAAAATGATACAATTTCAGCAATCGTTGGAACAATTTGGTGAAAACGATTACAATAGGCTTACCGATATTGTATATGCCAACGGTTTTGCTGACCAGTCACATTTTATCAAAGTGTTTAAGGCATTTACCGGAAAAACGCCCTTAGCCTTCCGATTACAAAAATGATTTTGTCGGTTTTGTTCTATTTCGGGGGATAGCTCAATTTTAATTTTGTTTCATCATTAAAACTCTAAATGTATGGAAAACAAAATTCTTGTTTTAGGAAGTACTGGTAAAACCGGTAAACGGGTAGCAAGTCGATTACAGAATCTTCACATCCCTGTCCGTTTCGGATCACGTAAAGCACACCCCCCTTTTGATTGGGACGATCCCTTGAATTGGGACACAGTGCTTGCAGAAGTTAAAAGTGTTTATATAACTTTTCAACCCGACCTGGCTGTACCGCAAGCTGCAGAGAGGATTAAACAATTTACTGAATCAGCTAAGGCTAATAGGGTCGAAAAACTTGTTATACTCTCAGGCAGAGGTGAAAAAGAAGCACGGGTTTGCGAGCAGATTGTCATTAACTCAGATTTGGAATGGACCATTATTCGGGCGAGTTGGTTTATGCAGAACTTTAGCGAGCATTTTTTTCTCGATTCCATTTTGAATAACGAAGTTGTTCTACCAACAGTTAAAGCTACCGAACCGTTTGTTGATGCCGACGATATTGCCGATGTAGCCGTAGAGGCATTAATTCATGAGCAACATTCATACAAAATTTATGAACTCACCGGGCCGGAGCTACTATCCTTCGGGTCGGCAACTGCGAAAATAGCAGCAGCATTAAACAGAAATATTAGTTATTCCGAGGTGAATATAAACGAATACGCATCCATGCTAAGGTCGTATGAGGTGCCCGAAGATTATATCGGTTTAATTCAATATTTGTTTACTGAAGTTCTTGATGGAAGAAATGAATCGGTAAGTAACGATATTAAAGATATTCTGGGGCGACAACCCGTTTCTTTCAAGGCATATGTTGATAAAACCTTAAAAACAGGCATTTGGAATAAAAACAAAAGTATAGTTTAAATGCCTCATTATTTTTCGTGAAGCGATTACTGTTGCCATTTAAATTAATTAAATTTTTGAAGCAGGCGTTTAGTTAATAGGCATAACAGCGGGTCGACAGACCACGGTCAACGGTCCACAGCCAATACAGCTTTAGCCAATAACCCTGATCTTTTAAAATTTGTCCTGGCTGTTGCTGTCGTCTGTGGTCTGAGAACTGTGGACAAACCTATTTCTAAAGAGCCTAATTCAATTAAATTTTTATAAAACCAAATACAATTAGTTATGAGCAAGACAAACAAAATTGACGAGTTTGTGAGTAAACTCAAACACCCAATGAAAGCGGAAATTGAAGAGGCAATAAATATTTTCCGCGGTGCAAGTAATGACCTGGATGAAGATGTAAAATGGGGAGGTCCAAGTTTCGATTATAAAGAACCTATGGCAACTATGAATCCCAGGATAACCGATTATGTGGTTTTTATTTTCCATAAAGGAGAATTATTAAACGATAAAAGCGGTTTGCTTGAGCCTGCACCTAAAGGAAAAGCGTACCTTAAACTGCATTCGATGGAAGAAATAAAAGAAAACAAAACAAAGATCCAGAATATAGTCAAAGAATGGATAAAAATAATGAATAACTGAAGCAGAAATGAATTCAGCTATTTGGAGCAGGCGTTTAGCTAATATACCTAAAGTATAGGTGACCAAAAGTGACAACACGTATGTTTGGCTATCAAAGGCTGTTGATACATTTACGTAAAAAAGGGTTTTACAAACTGCAAAACCCTTTTTTGAAGTGTATAAGAAACTCCTGATATATCTATTCATATAGTAGCTTCCATGAGGTTCATAACGTTGGTTTAAACTGCCAGTTTATACTCCGTCCTTTGTATGGAGGCATATCTTCACCACGGGTAACGAACACTGAATATTCAATATCGTCAAGCGCTACCCATTTACCACTCCGCGGACATTTATCGCCTGTTCTGGATAAGTTTTTATTTTTCATACGCTTCGCCTTTACAACCATAAGTTAAAACTCCATGCGGTATTCCATAGTAAGTTTAAAGAAGCGATGAATTTTAATTTTTATAAACTGCTGACCCCGTGGTATAGTCGGCTTAATAGTTTTTATTATATGAATATAATGCAAAAACCTGTTTTGTGGGAAATATGCCACACATCAATGCAGGTGTGGCAATTCTTCCGCTTTCACCGTATGCCCGGCGAACGGTATTAGTACTTTTTTTAAAATAGTTAAATGTTATGAAAGTTAATTTAGCAACAACGGAGAACTGAACTTTATATAGGTCGTTTTTTTAAGCCGCACAAAGAAATCGAAGGATTACCCGGGTTATTACCCTTATACTTGTTGGTAATAGCAAAAATCTCCGGGAAAAATAATACACCATACCATCAGTTTTGAACCCCTGCATATTGATGCGTGTGATTTTTTTCCTGAAAATGATCCAATGTCAGATCAATAGTTTTTTCTTCTCTTCTAAGTAATGGCGGTATGTTTGTACTGAGTCGAAAAAAATAAAAATGGGTGACGGGAATTTAATTCTGATAATTGATGATGATTGTGATATCCATTTCTTTTTAAGACGGTTTTTTCGAAAATTGGGGATGAAAACACTTCATGCTGAAACACTGGAGGACGCAATTTCAAAAGTACAGTACAAACCTTCGTTTATTTTCCTTGATAACCAGCTTCCCGACGGATTAGGAATAGATTTTATACCACAGTTGCAATCTTTAGCTTCCGATGCTATAATAGTGGTAATGACAGCTTATATGCCCCCCGAAACCGAGCAGCAAGCTATTGCCAGGGGGGCACAACATTTTATCGAGAAACCTTTTAATTTCGGAGATTTACTGGAAGTGTTCGGTAAGGTAATGCAGTCATAATAAATTATATTAATCATACCTCTGTATTTAACCTCTGTGTGTAAAAAGTGACGTACACTGAGACTTCGGCGAGAACTCAATCAAACGCTTGTCGAAGTGCGGACATTAGCTTGACGAAGTGAGCAAAATAGATTTGTACTTCTGGATCAAATTGACTAAAAGACCAATAGTTGTCAACATTTAGGTCATTATCCTAAAGAGGACGAAATAGGTTATGAGGGTTGCTGAACTTGTCTCCGCATGCTGTTTTAATTCTTGATGGCATTTATGAGGAAAGAGAGCTGATTACATTTTTATCCGATAAAAAATCAGTAAACAGTTGTATTCGTTTTTTTTGTATTTTTATAAACCACTAAATAATTGAAAAACAAACCCGAACCCATGAACCTAAACTTTTTCCCCATAAGATAATTTACATTTAACTTATAAAAAAGCCAGTCATGAACAAAAAACTGATTTTTCAAGTCGGATTACCACTTGGTTTGCTGATTTTAATTATTGGAATTGCTGTTAATAATACAAATGATAGTTATAAAGAGGAAGTTTCATATAAAGAATATGAGGAATCAAATAGGGATTCCTATCTTTCTTTTAAAACCAATATTCTGAATGAGTTAAAAGGAAAAGTCAAACTGAGTGGGAGAGAGGACTGGCAACAAGAGTATAATTCTCATTTGAATATGACCAGTAACCAATTTGAAGGTCCACAAGTTCATATTGAAAAATTCATTTATAATGGTGAGGAATATATTCAAGATTCAGTTTTTAAAAACCCGAAAAAATATAATCAGTTTATAATACCATTTACAATAACTAGTTTACTTTTTGACCCAGATGATAGAACTTCAGGGAAACCGGATATTCGGGTTACAGTTGTTCCACCAGCTCCTTTTGAAGAGAAAAGAAGCAAAACATTAACTGATATTTTAGAAAGATATGACGGAGGGAAAAGCAATATCTCCCCATATAAGACATATTTCAAAGAAGTATATTCAATTCGGGATTCAACCATAGTTATTGAAAATATAAAAATGGACATGTGGCTAACAAAGTTTTCAGTGACAATTGAAACTGAAAGTTGGACACATGACAGAGAGGGAGAGGATGAGGGACGAAGAGAAATCGCAAATCAGAGACATAAGCCTTTTAATATGGTTTTAAAGGTTTTTCCTAATGTTTCTCCGTGGTATGTTAATACTGGCAATGCATTCGATAAAAAAGCAGACATGGCTCTTGGAGCTATTTATTGTGAGGGAATTACAAAGTCACCTAAAGAAAATTGGAACATAGGGGTTGACCCTAAGTCAGTTGGCACAACGCTGGCCCTAATCAAGCAGGACTATTATAATAACCTTGAAAACCCTGATAAGATATTTAACGAGAGTGAAGGCGATAAAACTATATGGAATAAACCACTTTATGCTATAATTTCAGTTTCAAATATTGGGTCATATAGAAATTTGACTTCAAAAGGAGACGAGCAGGTTACATTTGATTTTATAATGCCGTTATTAGTTAGAGGTAGTTGGGATATTCAAATACCTGCATCAATAATTCCAGAATATAAACCTGCCCCACCATATAGAAGAAGTATTGCAAATATTCTTTTACCCAAATGGGGATTAGGTATTTTTGGTCAAGGTATATCTTTATTGTTAGTTAGTTTAATTATTGTTTCTGTAGGATTTATTGTTATAAAAAATTTTAAACTGCTTTAATAAGAAGTATTAACCGACCTGGGAATTTTAAAACGAAATTTAAAATCATAACAATATGAAAATAAAGAGTATTATAATTTTGATTCTGTCGATACCTATTGTTCAATGTTGTATAAACAGAGATAGACCTAATCAGTTAGCACCTGACGTATCAGAATCTGATACTTTAAAGATAGAGGAGACTGCTGAGATCTTTGACACTATAGTTTATTCGAAAGTGGAAAAGAATTCAGGAAAATACCTTTGGATTTATAGTTGGAACAAGTATGTCTCTGATGAAATAATGAAACAGAAAGATATTTTCATAGGAAAAGACTCAATATATAAACAAGACCTGGATAAATTATGCCCCAATTATTATAACTGTTCGGAGAAAGAGAAAATTGCATTGTGGACATTACTATTTGCTTCAATTGCAAAATATGAATCAAACTTTGATCCCAATTGCAGATTTCACGAACCACCTCCTTTAAACACATATAGTGAGGGCCTTTTGCAATTAAGCTATGGTGATGAAACTCGTTATAAAAATGTACCATTAGATTCACAGAAACAAAATATTTTAGTTCCGGAAGTTAATCTAAAAACAGCAGTAGTAATATTTGCAAAACAATTAGAAAAAAGAAAGTCAATTTTTACAAACAAACATTTTTACTGGTCAGTTTTAACAAATAAACAAAATGATATAATAAAATTCTTTCAAGATAATGCTGCAGAATTAAATACTTGTAACAAATAACTTCTGCTAATTAATAGTCCCTATGTTTGTAGAATGAAAACATAAGCCAAGGAAGTATTGTTTGTAATACCTTGAGCAAATTCTGTTTCTTTAATTGGAGTTCCAGCATCTATGTAATGAATTGGGTTAGTAACGAACTTGATCGGATGGAAGGTCTTGGGCAGTTTGAAAACGATAAGTAAAAACCTGTACAAACTTAGTAATCTCCCAACTGCGACTTAAGAGCTGTTTCACCTTGCTCGTAAACCTCAATTCTTATTTTAAAAGCAATCAGTAGTTTTCCTTCGATATTCAGAGGGTATATTATTATCTCCGTACTCAACTTTTTGTTTAATGCAGTGTTTGTATATAGAATAAAGTAAAGCGGGAATGATTGTTTTTTCATCTTTAATTACGTTACGCCCTGAAATGCTTTCGGCCCTGGAAATTTATAATCACGATTATTCAACGTTGCACTAATGAATTCGACGGACATACTCATTATCGAAGATAATCCTGGAGATGCACGTATTATAAAGGAGGTACTTGGTAATAGAACAACAGCGTTTAGTATGCATCTTGTGAGAGACGGGCTGGAAGCCTTAAATTTTCTGCATAAAAAAGAAAATTATACCCTGGCACCCCGGCCCGATCTTATACTTTTAGATTTGAACCTTCCTAAAAAAGATGGACGCGAAGTGCTGGCCGAAATTAAAAACGATGTTCATCTAAGGCAAATTCCAGTTGTTGTAATGACATCATCGAATGCCGAGGACGATATTTTTCGTTCGTACGATCTGCATGCAAATTGCTATATCGCCAAGCCAATGGAATTAGAGCAGTTTGTTGTTGCGGTTAAATCAATTGAGGATTTTTGGTTTTCGTTGGTGAAATTGCCGAAACAGAATTATAATCTTCAGTAATAACAGGGCTTGGGGTTAGGTGTTTATTAGTATTAAATAGAATAGTATTCCCTTATGGAAATTACCCGAACTCGCGAAAAAACCCTCAGGGTGTTAATTGTTGAAGATAATCCCGGTGATGTTTATCTTTTTAAAAATTATTTACAACAATCTTCAGTCGATTTTACTGTTACAAACCCCTCAACACTGAAAGATGCATTAAACATTTGCCTGAATAACAGCTTTGATGTCGTTTTGCTCGATCTCGGCCTTCCCGACAGCATTGGTCTCAATACTCTTAAAAAGATAATCAAAGCTGGTGTTAAAGTGCCTATTGTTGTAATGACCGGGCTCGACGACGAAAACATTGCTGTACAGGCTGTGAAAGAAGGAGCTCAGGACTATCTTGTAAAAAATAATATTACCTCCGAGGCTTTAATCCGATCCATCCGCTATAGTATCGAACGAAAGAATATTCAGGATATAAGGGAGAAGAATACGCTGCAGTTCTCAATTCTTTCGGCAGCAACAGTTGCAATAAATGAGTGCAATGATGTTAAATCCATCTACCAGGTGGTTTGCAACAATATTTTACGACTGTTAAATACAGTCCGCATCTGTTATTTTGATCTGATTAACAAAGAAGAACTATCCGATTGTGAAAATTGCAATGGTTTGAATTCGCTGTTGGAAGAGCATAACTTAAAATTTGTGTTCAACGGAAAGCTCAATAATTTAACCAGTTTTATTCAGGACAAGTTAAAAGACCTGATAGTACCATATTTTGATAATGACACCCGCAAATCTGATTTGTATTCCCTGGGTTTCTCACGGGAAGACCGCCATTACGGCGGAGTTTTTATCTTATCCGAACATCCGCTGGAAAATAACGACACCGATATTATTGAAGCTATCAGCAACCAGGCATCGCTGAGCATTCACAGGAGGGTTATTGAAACTCAGTTGCGTGAAAGTGAGAACCGTTACAGAATTTTATTTAAAGAAGCCACACAGGCAAAAGATGCCTTACAATTGTTGAATGAGGCTCTGGATTTGAAAGTGCAGGAGAGGACCGCTGAAATAACCGAAATAAACAATTTGTTACATCTTGAGTTGGCCGAGCACCAGAAAACTATGGAGAAGCTTAAGGAAAGTACCTGATGCAACCTCTTGTTGTCCGACTGGATTGCCTGAGGAAGTTCAGGGTCGATGTTTACGGCAAACTTCAGTTTTTTGGCAGCCGCTATTTCGCGGAAGGTTTGTTCCATTTGGAGTTTAAGGGTTTCCAACTCGATGGTCTCAAGATTAATTGTAGCTGTTCCCGATTCAATTTTGGAGAGATCGAGAATGTCGTTTATAAGATTTAGCAGGTCGTTACCGGCATTGTGAATAATGGAGGCCGATTCCTGTTGTTTGGGTGTAAGGTTTTTTTCCGAATTTTCGACAAACTGGTTCGAGAGCAGTAACAAACTGTTTAATGGTGTTCTAAGCTCGTGCGACATGTTCGCAAGGAATTCCGACTTATATTTTGATGTGATGGCCAATTGGGTTGCTTTTTCTTCGAGCTCCGATTTAGCTTTTTCAACTTCGATGTTCTTCTTTTCAACTTCCGATTTTTGTTCGGTAAGCATCTTCGCTTTCTCTTCAAGCTCTTCGTTGGTGCGCTGCAATTCCTTTTGCTGTGTGGAGAGTTCGCTGGTCAGAGACTGCGACTGTTTAAGCAGGGCCTCGGTGCGGCTGCCGGCTTCTATAGCATTTATTACAATGCCAAGGTTATCCACCAGTTGCTCCAGAAACATCTGATAAGTGACATTAAACATCGAGAAAGAAGCCAGTTCAATAACAGCTTTTACAGCGCCCTCGAAAATAATTGGCAATATAATGATGTTTAAAGGCGAAGCTTCTCCCAGACCTGATGATATTTTAATGTAATTATGCGGTACATTGGTGATGAGCAGTCTCTTTTTCTCCAGAGCGCATTGACCAATCAGTCCCTCGCCAAAAGAGTAAACTTTGGAAACGTATTTACGCTCCTTATAACCGTATGACGAGAATAGTTTTAACCTTGAAGTGTGCTCGTTATTATTTTCTTCGGTTTCAACAATATAGAACAAGCCATGTTGAGCATCAACCAATGGAGCCAACTGCGAAAGCAGCATTTGGGCAACATTCATCATATCGCGTTGTCCCTGAAGCATACCGGTAAATTTGGCAATATTGGTTTTGAGCCAGTCCTGCTCGGTGTTTCGTTTAGTGGTCTCGGCAAGGTTACGGATCATCTCGTTGATAGTGTTCCGAAGGATTTCTACCTCACCTTTTGCCTCAACTTTTACTTCGCGTGTTAAATCGCCCTGGATAACAGCAGTGGAAACCTCGGCAATTGCACGAACCTGGGTAGTTAAATTTGCTGCCAGCATATTAACATTTTCCACCAGATTTTTCCATGCTCCGGCAGCACCCGGTACGTTAGCCTGGCCGCCCAACCTTCCTTCAACACCAACTTCGCGGGCAACCCCGATTACCTGATCGGAGAATGTAGCCAGCGTGTCGCTCATACTGTTAATAGTATCGGCAAGTGCAGCAATTTCACCTTTTGCCTGTACGGTAAGTTTTTGTTTTAAATCGCCATTGGCAACCGCGGTTACTACTTTAGCAATGCCGCGTACCTGATCGGTAAGGTTGTTTGCCATAATATTAACATTGTCTGTAAGATCCTTCCAGGTGCCGCCAACGCCTTTTACCACCGACTGCCCTCCAAGTTTACCCTCGGTACCCACTTCCTTCGCTACACGGGTTACCTCGGCCGCAAATGAATTAAGCTGGTCCACCATGGTGTTGATGGTGTTTTTTAGCTCCAGAATTTCGCCTCGGGCATCTACCGTAATCTTTTTGGACAAGTCGCCGTTTGCTACGGCTGTTGTTACGCTGGCAATATTACGCACCTGGTTGGTAAGGTTGGTTGCCATAATGTTTACATTGTCGGTCAAATCCTTCCAGATACCGGCAACACCTTTCACTTCGGCCTGACCGCCCAAACGTCCCTCCGAACCTACTTCGCGGGCCACACGGGTAACCTCCGAAGCAAAACCGTTCAACTGATCCACCATAATGTTTACGGTATCCTTCAGTTCCTGAATTTCACCTTTGGCGTCGATGGTAATTTTACGGCGCAAATCACCGTTTGCCACAGCCGTAGTTACTAATGCGATGTTACGTACCTGCTGGGTAAGGTTATTGGCCATCATGTTTACGTTGTCGGTAAGATTTTTCCAGATTCCAGAAACGTCTTTTACATCGGCCTGTCCGCCCAGTTTGCCGTCGCTACCTACTTCGCGTGCCACACGGGTTACTTCAGCGGCAAACGAGTTCAGACGGTCCACCATGGTATTGATAGTATTCTTTAGCTCCAGTATTTCGCCCTGGGCGTCAACGGTAATTTTTTGGGTTAAGTCGCCCGTTGCAACCGAAGTGGTTACTGCAGCAATGTTACGTACCTGGTTGGTAAGGTTCGAGGCCATAAAGTTTACGTTATCTGTCAAATCCTTCCAAACGCCGGCAACCCCTTTTACATCGGCCTGTCCACCCAGCTTGCCATCTACACCTACTTCGCGCGATACACGGGTTACTTCAGCGGCAAACGAGTTTAACTGGTCTACCATGGTGTTTACTGTATTCTTCAGCTCGAGAATTTCGCCCTTAACAGCCACGGTAATTTTTTTGGTAAGGTCGCCGGTAGCTACAGCCGTTGTAACCAATGCAATATTACGTACCTGGTTGGTTAAGTTACCTGCCAGCAGGTTCACACTATCAGTTAAGTCTTTCCATGTGCCCGACACCCCTTTAACATCGGCCTGTCCGCCCAGTATACCATCAGAACCAACTTCTTTCGACACACGGGTTACTTCGGAAGCAAAAGAACTTAACTGGTCTACCATGATGTTGATGGTATTTTTCAGTTCCATAATTTCGCCTTTAGCATCCACGGTAATTTTCTTTTTTAAATCGCCATTGGCTACCGAAGTTGTCACAAGCGCTATGTTACGTACCTGGTTTGTGAGGTTACGTGCAAGCATGTTCACACTGTCGGTAAGGTCCTTCCAGGTTCCGGAAACACCTTTTACATCGGCCTGTCCGCCCAGCTTACCTTCGTCGCCTACTTCGCGCGATACTCGGGTTACTTCCGAAGCAAAGGAGTTAAGCTGGTCCACCATGGTGTTGATGGTTTCCTTCAGCTCGAGAATTTCGCCTTTGGCATCGGCGGTAATCTTTTTGGTTAAGTCGCCCGACGCCACCGCAGTAGTTACCTGCGAAATGTTACGTACCTGGTTGGTGAGGTTGTTTGCCATGGAGTTTACGTTTTCGGTAAGCTCGCGCCAGATACCCGAAACATCTTTCACAACTGCCTGACCCCCCAACTTTCCGTCCGATCCTACTTCCTTCGATACACGTGTTACCTCCGATGCAAACGAGCTAAGCTGGTCCACCATGGTATTGATTGTGACTTTCAGCTCGAGAATTTCGCCAAAAGCATCTACTGTAATTTTTTTAGCAAGATCGCCTTTTGCTACCGCTGTAGTTACTGCAGCAATATTTCGCACCTGGGTAGTTAGGTTACTGGCCATGGAGTTTACATTGTCGGTTAGGTCCTTCCATACGCCGCCCACACCCGAAACAATGGCCTGGCCTCCGAGTTTACCATCTGTTCCTACCTCTTTGGCTACACGGGTTACTTCCGATGCAAATGACCGAAGCTGCTCCACCATGGTGTTGATAACCTCTTTGAGCTGCAGGAACTCGCCACGTACGTCCACGGTGATCTTCTTGGAAAGGTCCCCTCCAGCAACCGCCACAGTAACATCAACAATATTTCGTACCTGAGCAGTTAGGTTGTTTGTCATAAGGTTTACCGAGTCAGTGAGCTCTTTCCAGCGTCCGTGCATTTCGGTAGATTTGGCATTTCCACCGAGCTTACCCTCGTTACCAACTTCGCGCACAACATTGTAAACCTCGTTCGAAAAATGGTTAAGCTGCGCCACCATGGCGTTTACAATCTTCGCCGAGCGCAGAAAGTCGCCTTTCAACTGAAAACCTCCGGGCTCAACATCAATGGTTTGGGTTAAGTCGCCACGACTCACTGCCGAAACAACTCTTGTTATTTCGGTTATAGGTGAGGAAAGACCTTCTATAATTGAATTTATGTTTTCAGTTGTTTTTCCCCACACTTGCATATTTATGCCAGGAGGCAGGCGATGTTTAATGCTTCCGTTCTGATTTATAGCCACGGCAAGGTCTTCAACCGATTTGGCAAGTAATTCGTTATTTTGTATTACATGATTTAAGGTATCGGCTATTTTCCCCGCAGTACCTGTAAGGTTATTGGGCATCCGGACATTGGTATCTCCGTTTTTAAGGGCAGTTAGAACATTGAGAAGAACTGAACTGTCAATTTGTTCTGTTACGTGTTGCATATGTAAAAGGGCTATTGTGAAATAATAATACCTGTTAGGTCAAATAATTCGATCATTTTCTGAAGAGAGAATAGTTAACAGACTTCCTTTAAAATAAACCCTCATAAGAAAAGAATGTTTTAAAAAAAAGCGATTGTAATAAGTGCTGAGTAAAAGCCGGTGACTGAAAAAGCGATTAGGATTGATTATTATTGTAGTTTTAGCTTAAAATGAGAAAACCTGAAATAAATGTGCGTTCCAACCTCCCGGAGAATTAAGTGCTTTGGGTCGTGTATACTATACCCGATTAAAGTAGAAGATTTTAACGGCATTAGGCCCACTTCTGTTAATCCAATTATGTTATATAATAGATCATAAAAAATGCGTAAAATGATTTCTAAGTTTCTGATAATTATTTCTCTGATACAATTTAGTTGCGGTTCAACTGTTACAAATACCGGAAGGGTTGGATATGATTTTAATAATCCTGTTTTTAAGCTTGCTTTACCCGATACTTTAAGAGAAATATCGGGTTTATCACTGGTAGATTCTTCCACATTCGCGTGTATTCAGGATGAGAATGGGATTCTTTTCATCTACGATTTTCTTAAAAATCAAATTAAACACCAGTATACTTTTCATTTGGATGGAGATTATGAAGGGATTGCAAAAGTTGATAGTACCATTTTTATATTACGGTCGGATGGTACTCTTTTTGAAATTACACAGTATCAGAAATCGGATCTCGAATTACGATCTTATAAAACAGGTATACCGGCAAACAATAATGAAGGTCTTTGTTACGATGCGGATAATAACAGATTATTAATTGCCTGTAAGGGGAAAATAGGAAAAGGTCCGGAATTTAAGGATAGGAGAGTGGTTTATGGATTCTATCTTCGGAATAAAACATTAACAACTGATCCTGTTTACGATTTTGACATACAACGCGTAAAGGAGTTTGCTGTTAAAAGCAAACTTAATTTGACATCAAAGACAAGGAAGAAAAAGGGAGAAAAGGTTACTGAACCTCTCATTAAATTCAGGACATCAGCCATAAGTATTCATCCAGTTACAAAGCAATTGTTCCTGTTATCGGCCTCGGATTATTTGCTCTTTGTATTTGAACCCAATGGTGCGATTGATCATATTGAACAACTAAATCCAAAAATATTCAATAAGGCTGAAGGAATTGCCTTTTTTGAAAATGGCGACATGCTAGTAACAAACGAAGGACAGGATAAAATACCTACAGTATTAAGATTTAATTACAAAGTAAATTATTAAGAATCACGCTAAAGTCACAAAAGCCTCCATCAGGGAAGCTTTTGTACATAATTCGATATTGCAGATGTTGGTTTACGACTGCTGTTCGTCGTATATTCCGGTCCAACCGTTTCCTACCACCATAATCTTGTTGGTGTCGGGGAAATGCACAATTTCGGGAATGTTTACTGCGCCAAAATCGATGTATACAAGCTTTTCGGTATCGGAGCCGTTACGAATAACATGTGCGCCTTCTTTTCCGGCTGGGAAAGTAATTGCATCTCCGGCTTTCACGGTTATATCTCCTTTTGGAGTTCGAACAATACCAACGCCACTGATAATGTAAAATACTTCCTCATTCATCTCATGATAATGATATCCGTAAGCAAAATTGCCCGGTTCAACTTCAATAAAGTTTACAGTGCATTTACCTGCCTCAGCCCTTGGTACAATTGGTTTGACCGTAAACTCATTTGTTCCTCTGGTTAATTTTTCTCCTTCAGTGGTTTTGTAATTTTTTACAGCAAGATCTTTCATTTTATTTCCTCCATATTTTAATTATGAATCAAAGGTAAAGCAACCGGAAACGCAGTGCAAGCTGGTTCGTTACACACCAAATTGGTTAGAATTATTTATTATCAGGATGTTGCTGTTGTGATTTTTTTTAAAAAAATTACAGTAATCCTCCAAATGAAGCATTACTCTCTAAAAGAGATTATTTAAATTTGTTGTTTTCAGATGAAGTATGAGAGAACTTGATATCCGATACCCAACTTGTCCTATCAGGAATATACTGAGCCGGATGAGCGATAAATGGTCGTTGCTGATTTTGCGTATGCTGCAAAAAAATGGCACTATGCGCTATAAAGATCTGATGAGTGCTATTCCCGATATTTCGCAGAAGATGCTTTCGGGTACGCTCAAAAGATTGGAAGCCGACCAGCTTATAAACCGGAAAGTTTATCCGGAAATACCTCCACGCGTTGAATATTGCTTAACCGACATTGGCAAAGAGCTTATGCCAGCCGTTCAAATGATGATTGACTGGGCTCAAGCACATTTCGAGGTAATTACAAGGGAACAATCAGCTCTAAATAATCCAAATTAAGGTTTTATATTTTAGCAAAGTTATTGCCTTTTAAATGGACGGTGTCTAAAAAGTCGAAGAGGTTTCGACAGGCTCAACCTCCGGTTATTGACTAATTACATAGTCTCTTTATATGTCTAATTAAAAGCACCATTGGCGATGCTGTATAAAACATTCTCGTTTTTATTGGCAAAAGTGAATATGGCTTTCATTTTTCCATCCGCTGAAATTGAAATATTCGCATTTTCAACAGGAAAACGGTTAAAAATACGATGAGTATCAATTTTTGCGTCTTGCAGAATAGACTGAAATTTTTTAACATCAACAAACAGTGAGAGTCTTTCGGGATAAATCTCTGTTGCGATCGTAAGAGGAGCGAAATATTTATTGAAGGTGGAATAATAGTCGTGCTGTTTTCTGAATAAAAAGTTTCCTCCCTTATAAAGAAGAGTATCCTTGCCTTCCTTTATTAAAAGAGGTGCGCTTTTTTGTCCGAAAGCTGCCTGAATGTTCATCATTGTTTCGTTTACAGTTTTGGTTACTTCAATTTTATTGAAGTTATCGTCGTAAACGTAACTGATGTAATTGGCTTTAACTGATTGAGAGCCGCAAAAAAACAGGTTCAACCTGCCATCCCAGTTGCTTAAACCTGGAATTAGCGTGTTTTTAAAGTCCAGAAGTTGCAGCTTATTTAATAATGCTTGAAAAGCATTTGGGTCGACGTTTGTTTTGAGATTCAGAACTGCGCTGTCGGTCTTTAATGTTGGTAATTCTCTAACGGGCGCCGATAATATTTTCGCCAGAGAGCTTCCTTGTTGGGCTGTAATTTCGGTTTCTATTTCGAGTTGGCCTTTATTAAAATGAATATAAGAAACGAGGCCTTCGATCTCGGGATTGAGTTCGTTTAAACATTTAAACGAGCAATAATGATGTTTTCTTTTAAAAATGAAAATGTCGTACTCGTGCGATTGTTTCTGCACAAAAACCGAATCGGACATAATTGATTGTTGTTTTTGTAAATCCAATATACCGGTTAATGTTTCAAGACTTGCATCAATGTTTTCGCTATTAATTGTACCGGTTACGTAACTATCGTTCCAGGCTATCAAAAGCTTTTCCCTGGTGTTGATCAACCATCGAAGTTCGTACTTATGGATTATCTTCATTTTTGTGCGTGCGCATAAATCGTCCATAAAACTATTGAACCTGGAAGCACTTGAAATACTTGTTAAAAAATGAACTTTATCGCCTAGTGTATCGCCAATGGTAAAGAAGGCGATTTTATCGGGTAGCCCAAGCCCGGTTGATGTCCATCTGACGCTTTTAAGCGAATGGGGTACATGCTTTGATAATTGTTTTAATAATCCGGTATCGCTGCCAACTTCGGTTAAAAATAATTTGGACGATAATGTCCGTAAGTCGATAATGGCTATTGTTGATGCTTTGTCAGGTATTTTGTAAAGAATGTTGTTATCGCTCTTTTGTAAAAGCAAAAAATAAGTCAGCCCTGCCGCTACAATTAACGCCAGGGCTGTTATTACCGTTTTAAGAGATCTACTCATAAATCACAGCTTCCTTTTGTTTTCCTTTCTCGATGTAAATAAAATTGAAGAATTTGAAAAGGTCGGTTAAAGAGTTGTCGTTAGTCTCTTTTAGTTTTAATACATAATTAGACGAAATGCGACCTTTCTTTTTAATACTTCCGTAATAAGTTAATTCGGAGAATGTTTTGGAGGCTTCAACAATAGAATTGTTAAATGAGGCAAGATCCTTACTTACGAAATAGGTCGATATTTTATCCAGATTAGTATAGAGTACGGCGGTATTCTTCTTAAACATGGCTGTGTGTTTTTTGTTTAACCTGGCTTTGGAAGCATAAACTGTCGGGTTTTCGATATATTCCTGATTATTGGAGATGAATATAATATTGTTCATCACCCTGAAATACACCGGAAAACTAGCTGATTCTTTTTCCAGGCCATAGTAATTACCCATTGACTTTATCAATTTCGAACGGATCAGTATCTGGAAGATTTTGTTAACGTCGTCGTTATTACCAACACCAATCATAATAAGCGCTTCGGGTCTTTCCTGAACTGTTGTATCTACCGTTTCAATTTTGTTATACTCGTCGTCGAAATCATATCCTTTATGTATAATCTGAATGGGTTTAACATCGTTTACTGCAATTACAATATCGCCTGAAAAAATATTATAAAGGCGCTCTTCGTCGATTACGATATCTATTAAGTCCATTACCGAAACTGCCATATCGCCATACTGGGGTATTGAAGGTAAGGATTTACGAATGTAATTGCCAACACCTTTCGAAATGCCACCGATATCTATTCCTAACGCAAGATACCCCATCATATCTTTATTGAGATAAGGCAGAAACCTGGGCGATATCTTTTTCTTTTTTATTTCCTTATAAATTTCGTTTAGTGATTCGGAATACTTAAAATCCCATTTTGCTGAAACATCGTCTTTATTGAAGTCTAAAGTAATATAAGCTTTTACACCCGAATAAATGTTCATAAACTGAGCTACCATCGATTCATAGCCGGTAATTAACCCCGCCATTTTAAAAGGGTTCATATACATGGATACAAATTGGCCATAGTCGATTATAAAGGCTGCATCGGGATTGTTTTTCACCAGCGCTTTGAATTCTATATTATTTTTTACAGAATTTAATCCTTTATCCGAAAGAAAACTCATCTGGTTTTCTGCGATCCAAACATTCAGAATACTATCGCATATCTGACTGGCCATGAAATATGTGTCGATATAATCTTCTTCTTCTTCTTCTTCTTCTTCTTCTTCTTCACTTAGCCCTTCTTCAGTTACCTCTTCAGCAGGAACTTCTTCTTCCCATACCTCTTCGGCCGAATCTTCTTCTGCCACAGTTTCTTCTTCTGTATTTTCAGCTTCGCTCACTTCTTCAGCAGATTCCTCAAGAACCTCTTCTTCGTTCCCGGCTTCAGCAACAGCGGTTTCCTCTGAATTGGAAGGCGGAAAAGCAGGAAAGGCCTCGGTTTCATTTAGTCCATATTTTTCGTCGAGTGAGCGACGTATGGAATCGCTTACCGCAGGTAATACAGAGGCTGTCCAAAAAGCAGCGTACTGATTGTTCCATAAAATGCGAAAATTTTGTTTACGGGCTAGCATGCCATTGTTTAGCTTCACTATCGGATTTTCAGTTGTGTCGCCAACAAAACTCCTTACAAATTTGAAGAAAGCCTCGTTGTTGTTAATTGCAACCACCATAGCCCCGTAAAAAACAACACTATCGGAGTTTGCATAAATGTAAGCTTTGCCTGAGGTATTAATTCCGTAGTAACCGAGGTCGATATACTTCGTGGATTTTTCTTTTGTTGTATCCTTAAATAATTCTTTCCCAATATTGAGCGAAAGAAATTCGAGCATTGGAAGCTTTGCCAGCTCAGTGAAACCTTGTTTCGATTTAATTTTATTCAAATCGATTGCTCCTATATGATGAGCATTTTTAGGAATAAGATTTCCTGCATCCTGAGCGTTAATTCCTGAAACAGTAACAAGGATGATGAGTGATGAAATGAAAAATTTGCTGATGTTCATGAAGATAGGTTTATGTATGGTTTCAGTTCAAACTTAATTTGGCTTCTAATTTAATGTTATAGAATTTACAATGGATTTGCTATTTGATAAAATGTCGGAAATATTTGCTTTTAGCATAACCGATGTTCCACTTTTTGATTTTAGGGCACCCGGATTTGAACAAGCGCTTACAGGTGATTTAAACCTATATACCGAAGTGTATTTCGCATTTTTAAAAACGAGCTTGTCTTTTTCGGGTAACGACTGATAATCACTTACAAGATCCAAATGATAGAGACGTTTGAATATTTTTTGACTAAAACTAAAATTATCTTTCATTGCTACTGTTGCCGCATCGGGCTTTTTTAACAACGAGTAGGTGGTTCGAATGGCTTCGTTAAGGGCTTTTATATCGTTAAAGTTTCCACTGATGGAAAAAATATAATCGTCCCAGTTTTTTGAGACTTTTATGTTCGTAAGGCCAGAATCTTTCTGCAAAGTGACTTCCATATCCAAAAGTAACTTTTTCATATCATCAACTTTGGGTATCGGCCGCCCGTTAATACTGTCGAGCAGAAGCATGGCATTAATGTCCATTTTGCTCTGGCTCATGTTAATTGTAAGGCAAAACGATCCTGAACCATCGTTATTGAGGTTCACTTCTTCGATAATCTCGAAACACGACGAGAAAAGAAATACAAGTACAACCGCAAGAAAAGGGAAAAGCTTAGGTTTGATATTCATTTACTATTGGCTTAGAGTGGCAAATATAATGAAACTATTAAGATTTCTTTCTTCGTCCCCACCAGATTAAAAAGCCGGTTACGGGTAAACTGGCCACCATTAAACTGATGCAGAATGCCAGGATTTTTCCGGGCAGTCCAGCAATGGCTCCTGTATGGATATCGTAATTCATCCGCAGGAGCTTGTCGGCCACATTGGCGTCTTTTATTCTTCCGTAAATGTGGTTAACATCGTATTCTTTGAAGGTGTACTGGTCGAAATAGTGGTAATCTATTTTCCAGTATGTTCCTGCATCGGCATTGGCATTGGCGGCAATAACCGCACTGTCGGTTTCTGGCGGATGTACCTCAATGCTTTTGGCCGAGGGATATTGTTGCAACATAACGGAGTAAACACTATCCACAGGAGCTTTGCTTTTGATTGCCGAACTGCTCTTACTGTAATCGGATAAAGGTGAGCTGTACTCAAGCGATTTTTCACCCCCGGCAGTTGTATGCAGGGTTTTGGCAAACCACTGGAAACCCCAAACCAGGCCGGTACAGGCAAGAATGAGGGCAACAAAACCGGCATAAAATCCGAGGATCTTATGTAAATCGTAATATTTGCGTTTTACCGATGTTTCCTTTTTCCATTTAAATAAAAGGCTTTGTTTTATGAGCTTTATGTTTTTTGGAACCCAAAGTATTATTCCCGAGAGAAGCAGAATTACAAATATAAGTGTTGCCGAAGCTGCCACAGGCTGCCCAATGGCTGGCGGCAGCCACAGGTAAAAATGCCCGTTGAGTATAAATCGAAAGAAGCCGGCATAATTGTCGTTTACCTTTAAAACAGCCCCGTTGTAGGGATTTAAATAGATGGTGTAGTAATAATTATCTTCAAAATGGAAGAAAATGGCTTCGGCAGCTTTATCTCTTTCGTTGTATTTAATGGAGTGAAGAAGCTTTTCTGGAAGTTCTTTCTGAGCCACTGCCTGAAGATATGACGGGGGTAAGTAGGCTCTGTTTTCAACAGAAACATGCCTGTAAGGCTGAGTAAGATTTTGTATTTCTTCCTGAAAAGCATACAAACAACCGGTGATAGCGATTGTAAACACCAAAAGCCCGGAAACAAGTCCGAGCCAAAGGTGTATTTTGCTGATGAGATTTCTAAAGTTCATTTCAGAATTTGTAATTGATTGTTAAGCGGAAATTGCGTTTGGGCTCAGCCTGCCAGTAATAAATGTTACTCCAAGTATAGAAGGCGCCTGAGTACAGGTAACTACTCAGAAGATTGTTTACATTGAGTGAAATCCCAAATTTGTTCAACTGATACGAAACAGCACCATCCAGACGGGTATAATCGGGCATCAGTTCTGTTGTTTTTGAATAAGCCCCATACCAGTTGGATCGGTCTCCGGCAAATTGAACGCCACAGGAAACACCCAAGCCATTGGCAAAACCACGGGTAATCCGGTAACTAATCCAGGCATTGGCAATATGTTTTGATGTGCCCGGAATCTGAGCTCCAATCTGTTCTTCGTCGGTGTCTTTTGTGATTTTGCCATCGGTATAAGCATAATTGAATGTCAAGTCGAGTCCTTGTGCTATTTGTCCCCGGATGTCGAACTCAACTCCTCTTGTTTGGGTCTGACCCAACTGCACCGAATAGAACTGATGTTCGGGGTCGGCGGTAAGAACATTGTTTTTTGTGATTTGATAAGAGGATACCGAGGCAGTCCATAAACCATCGAGCCATTCTCTTTTCAGACCAAGTTCAATGTTATTCCCTGTAATCGGGTCGAAGCTTTTTCCGCTGAAACCGACTCCTGCCTGAGGAATAAAGGCTTCGTCGAACACGGCGTAAATGCTGGTGTTTTTATTAAATGAAAAACTTAATCCGGCTCGGGGAGTAATTTTTTCGGCTTTGCCCTGTCCCGAATACGGATCGGCGTCCTGAGCAGAGGTATATCGTCCGGCCAGTGTGAGTCGGAGTTTCTCATCGAAAAAGCGAAGTTCGTCCTGCACATAGAGAGCCGAATATTGGTTGGAGTAGTACACTCCTCTTTCGCGGATATCCAGACTGCGGTTGTACACAGGCAGGCTGCTTGCAGGTACTTGTCCGTAAACGGGAGCATAAACGTTGAAACCGGTACTCCCTTTAATGGCGCCACCTTGTGCCCAGTCGTGGTAGAAATCCTTATCGCCCATGTCAATTCCAACCAGAATGCGATGGTTGATGTTACCGGTTTTTACGTCTCCATTGAGAAAAAACTGCCCAACTTTAATGATTCCCAATACATCCCAGTTATTAGCAGCACGGTACAATGTGTCACCGTTTTCCGAAAATCCTGTCGGCCAAAGCGATTGCCCTACCTGGTCAAAATGTATATAGGCAATCTGGCCGGTAAACTTCCAGTTGTCGTTAATGGTATGAACCAGAGTTACAAAAAAAGTATTGTCCATGATATTTGTTGGCGACATATTGGCTTCGGCGGTTGTAAATTCAACAGGCAAATCGGCCAGTTTGCGGGAAGAAAATGAATAATTGGATCCGATAACCGACATTTGATTAAACTGATAGGTGTATTCGGCTGTGAGTGAGGTGTTGGGCGTAAATTGAAACTTCAGTACCGGAGCAACCGACAACCTGTTGTTAAATTCGAATTTACGGTGGGAGCCTTTCATCTGTCCCATGAGGTTAAGCCTGTACAATACTTTTCCATCGTCGGTTAGTTTTCCGTCGAAATCGAAGGCGCTGCGGTAAGTATCATAGCTGCCTATTGTCATAGTGGCTTCTCCTTTGGTGATGCCGGTAGGTTTTTTGGTTACCACGTTGTAAAAACCGCTGGGTTCGCCATTAGCAAGCATAAAACCGGCTGGACCCTTTACGAATTCAATACGTTCCACCATGCTCATATCTTCGGTTAAAGGGCCCCAGGTCGATTGTACATTCATTCCATTACGGAAGCCGGCAATTTGCGAGCCCCGCATGTTAATCTGGGCGTAATTGTCCCAGTGTTCGACTCTGGTGGCGCCACTTACGTTGCGGGTAATGCCTTCGAGCATATCGAAAATCTGCTGGTCCTGAATAGCTTGTTTGGTTACCACCTGTATGTTTTGAGGCACTTCAATCAACGGGGTCTTGAGCCTAAGAGTAACTGATGGATAGTCGGTTACATACTTGCTGGGGTTTGCTATCACCACAACTTCCTTTAACTGTTCGTTATTTTCTTCTAAAGCAAAATCGACTTTAGTTGTTTTGCCAGACTCTACGGTTACTTGCTTGCTTTGGCCCGTAAGGCCAACCAAACTGGCACGCAAAGTATAGGTGCCCGGTTTTACTCCTGCTATTTCGTAGGTTCCTTTTGTATTAACAGTTGCACCTTTGTTTTGTCCGGTTAAGATAATATTTACAAATTCTGCCGGGTTACCGTCGGCCGTAGTAACTTTCCCGGTTATGTTTCCGGTTTGTGCAAATAATGTTGTTGTAAGAATTCCGAGTATAATTCCTGTGAATAATTTTTTATGTGTCATATTTCCATTTTTTTTATGGCACAAAGATGAATTCACAAAAATTAACATACTATCCCAATTAGTTGGGATTTTTGTTTAGATTAAATAAAAATAAGAAATTGTATTTACAGAACCTCGACCAAATGGAGGGGAGGTTTCGTTTTTCTCTGTTGAAAAGGTAATTATCAGGCCGAAGGACAACTAATTTATAGATCTTCTGTTTTCTTAAATCAATGGTTTTACAAAATTTAAAGTGTAGTTAATGATTAAGGATGATAGCACAAAGAGACTTTCAAGGTTAACTTCTATTCTTACCCTTTTGCAATCGAAAAGGCTATTGACGGCAACTTCTCTTGCCGGAAAATTTAATGTAAGTGTACGAACTATTTACCGCGACATCAGAACTTTGGAAGAGTCGGGAGTGCCAATTATTACCGAGGAAGGAAAAGGTTATTCTTTGGTGGATGGTTACAGAATTCCGCCTGTTATGTTTACCGAACGGGAGGCTTATGCCCTTATTACCATGGAACAAATTGTTCTGAAGCATAAAGATGCTTCATTGATAAAAGAATTTACTTCAAGTGTTGCAAAACTGAAATCGGTGTTACGAAGTAGCGACAAAGAAAAAATTGAGCGTCTTGAAAGAATGATGTACATCGGTAAGAATTTTGATAACGAAATTTCAAGCAATAGCTTAATCGACATGCAAAAAGTCATTATCGAAAATCACCTTATAAATATAACATACATTACTCCTGATAATAAAGAAACGATAAGAATCGTAGAGCCTTATATGCTATATCACAGCGTTTCGGACGACTGGACGCTTGTAGCTTTCTGCAGGTTAAGAAACGGGTTCAGAGTGTTCCGGCTCGACCGTATAAAGAGTTTTTCGTTTACTAATCAGATATTTAAGCCACGGGAAATCAGTTTTAAAAAATTTATTTCAAAAAAATATTCCGGTTAAAAACTCCTGACATAACCCTGTCACTAACCGCAGGTACTTTTGTTATAAATCAGCATTATTACTTTTTACTTAAATCTTAATATTATGAAACCATTAAAAGTAAATGTCAGTCAGGAAGAGATAAGTAACCTCAGGAGTCGTATTTTAAATACCCGGTGGATTACCGAAACCGGCACTAATGCATGGGATAGCAATTTAACGGTTCAGTTTTTAAAGGAATTAGCCCAAAGCTGGGTGCAAGATTTCGATTGGAGAAAGCAGGAGAAATATCTGAATAGTTTCGATCAGTACAAATCTGTTGTGGATGGTGTTGCCATTCATTTTGTCCTTGAAAAAGGATCGGGTGCAAATCGTACACCTTTACTTTTGTTGCATGGCTGGGCAGGTAATTTTACCGATTACCTCAAAGTTGTAAGGATGTTAAATAAGGAATATCCCGACCTTGATATTATTGTGCCGTCCATCCCTGGTTTTGGTTTTTCCGATACTCCTTCTGCCATGAATTCAGAAACGGTAGCAGCATTAATACAAAAATTGATGACCGAAGTAATGGGATATTCTCAATATTATGTTCATGGCGAAGATTTTGGAAGTTTCGTGGCTGAAAGATTGGCACTGGATTTTCCGGATTCCGTTAAAGGTTTGCATTTGTCGGATATTCCATACTATCATCTGTATGGCTACAACGAGAATCCCAGTCAGGAAGAAACCGATTTTCTTGAAAAGATTAACAACTGGTCGATGATGGACGGAGCCTATGCCATGATTCAGGCTACCAAGCCCAAAACCCTTGCAACGGGGCTGAATGATTCGCCTATGGGATTGGCCGCATGGTTATTACAACTCTTTAACGATTTTTCGGACAAGGAAATCCCTCTCTTCGATAGATTCGATAAAGATGAACTGTTGACTAATATCTCATTATATTGGTTTAGCGAAAAAATTTATCCATCCATGCGGATCTATTCTGAAGATGCGAACGGATTTGGCGAGCCGGCCAAAGATGTTGTTAAGGTTCCCACCGGGTTCAATTTTTATCGGTACGATATAGCTGGCATTCCGCCAAAGGAATTTGCCGGAAGGTTTTTTAACAATATAATTCGTTGGACCGAGCAGGACCAAGGCGGGCATTTTGGAGCTATGAGTAATCCTGAGACATTAAAAAATGATCTTTCAGAATTTATGAAACAGATCGAAGCCGGGATAAAGATGGGGCACTCAGTGTTTGCCAGCGAAATGTAATCATTTGAATCTCCGAAATTATAAAAAGAAAGCCGGTCAATAGCCGGTTTTCTTTTTATCTATCCGTTAGAAACTATTCCCCAGGTATACCAAATTTGAGTTCAGTTTTGTTTTTTGGATGAAAAGGGGTTATTTTACTCTTATTAAGCATAAGGATAAAGTACGAGATTGATGAATGTGTGGGTTTACCAGAATAATGTTCAAAAAAGGAAATGACAAAATAGACCGATCTGTTAACTAACTATAATGACCATGAAAACACAACAAAAGAGATTTTTTCTGTTCGTAGCATTGCTGTTTTTGTCGCAAGTCCTTGTCAGAGCACAGGTTTCTTTCGGAAAACCCGAAAAAATAAACGAACAATGGGAGTTTTACCTGGGCGACAATCCCGGTGAAAAAACTAAGTGGCGGGTTTTAAATTTACCACACGACTGGAGCGTCGAAGGTGTACTTAACCCGTCGTTGGCTGCATGCACCGGCTATTTGCCTGGCGGGATTGCATGGTACCGGAAAAACATTAATATTCCGGTCGATAAAAAGGGCGAAAAAGTTTATATCTATTTCGAAGGGATTCAGAACAGGAGCGAGGTTTATATTAATGGAAAACTGTTGGGCAAACGTCCCAACGGGTATGTATCCTTTTTGTATGATATGACTCCTTACATCAGCTTTGGAGGTGAAAATCTGCTGACAGTAAAGGTTGATCACTCTCAATATGCCGATTCCCGCTGGTATAACGGTTCGGGAATTTACAGGAATGTTTGGTTGGTTTTTGCCAATCCTATTCATATTTCTCAATGGGGTGTATTTTGCTACCCAAAATCGGTTACAGATAGACGTGCAGAGATGAACGTGGAACTGGAACTTGAAAACAACACTGCCAATGCTACCAATTTAACCGTGCAAAACCAGTTGTTGGATGCATCGGGAAAAGTTGTTTCTACCGGTTCGGCAAAACTAAAACTCAGTACTGGAGAAAAGCTTAAGAATAATATGATCTTAGGGGTAAGCAACCCTTCATTGTGGAATCTGAAATCGCCTTATTTGTATACGCTGAAAACAACAATCACCCAATCGGGTAAAATAATTGACGAAGCAACCACAAAAACCGGAATCTGGCAGTTTAGTTTCAGCCCCGATAAAGGATTTGCATTGAACGGGGAGAACATGAAAATGAAAGGCTTGTGTATTCATCACGATGCTGGAGTACTGGGTGCCGCTGTTCCACGCGAAGTTTGGGAACGTCGGTTAAAGGCTCTTAAATCTCTTGGATGCAATGCTGTCAGGATGACGCACAACCTCCACAATCCCGATGTTTACGAACTATGCGACGAACTGGGCTTACTCGTTATGAACGAAGTGTTCGACGAATGGGAGTACCCAAAACGCAAATGGATTAAAGGTTGGAATGTTGGTGAACCTGGTTTTCAGGGTACCTCCGACTTTTTTGAAGAATGGGGTGCTTCTGATCTGGCCGATGGTGTGCGTCGCGACCGCAATCATCCCAGCATTTTTGCATGGAGCATAGGTAACGAGGTGGATTATCCCAACGATCCTTATTCGCATCCGGTACTGGACGGATCTACTATAAGTCAACCCATGTTCGGCGGCTACCAAACCAAACAACCGCCAGCAGAACGTTTGGGAGGTATAGCTAAAAAACTTGCAGGGGTAGTCCGGAAATTCGATCCTTACCGACCGGTAACTGCAGGGTTGGCAGGTGTTGTTATGTCGAACCAGACTGAATATCCTTTTGTACTGGATATTGCCGGATACAATTACACCGAAAACAGGTACGATGAAGATCATAAAACCTATCCCAAACGGGTAATTTATGGCAGTGAAAACCGCCACGATATGCCCGCATGGAAAGCAGTGAGAGATAAAGAGCATATTTTTGGTCAGTTTCTGTGGACAGGGATTGATTATTTGGGAGAATCGGGAGTTTGGCCTGCGCGCGGATTTTATTCGGGATTGCTCGACTTTGGTGGCTTTATGAAACCAAGAGGATATTTTCGTAAAGCACTGTGGACTGCCGAGCCCACCATTTACATGGGAACTTACATCAACCGGCGTACGCAGGCGCCACCTTCCATGGATGCATGGCCCGTTTGGAATTACGAAGATGGGCAACCGGTTAGGGTAGTCTGCTACACTAATACAAAAAAGGCACAGTTGTTCCTCAATAACGAAGCTGTGGGCGATATCAAGGATTATGATGACAATACAGGGATTATATTCTGGGACATCCCTTTTAAACCGGGAGTGTTAACCGTAAAGGGCTACGACAATAATAACCAGGTTGTTTGCGAAAACACCATCCGGACATCTAAACATCCTGCTGTTATAGACTTACGTGTGTATAAACCTGAGATAAGCAAAAACAAGGGAGTGGCCCAGGTGGAAATCACCCTTTTGGACGAAGACGGTGTCCCGGCGATACTGGCCGATAACCAGTTGACCTGCATGGTCGAAGGTCCTGGTAAACTGCTGGGATTGGAGGCCGGCGATAATACCGATATGGGAAATTACCGTGATAATATTCAGCGGGTCTATCACGGGAGAATGATAGCTTACGTGGAAGCCACAGGCGAAGGTGAAATTACAGTTAATTTTTCATCTCCCTGGCTAAAAACGAAATCAGTTCACATTCTGGCAAAATAGGTTTTTAAATAACCTGTTATCCTGAGTTTATGCATCCGGTAAAAAGGCGATAGCATCTATTTCGACTAAATAATCCGGACGAGCCAGTGCTGCAACAAAAAAGCCGGTAATAACCGGTGGATTTTTAAGATTGCCCAAATATTTTTGTGACGCTTTAAAGCCTTTGTATAAATCCTGGCCCTGAACAATGTAAATGCATAGTTTTATGAGGTTATCGAAGGTAGCCCCGCATGCTGCAAGCGCGGTTTGCAAATTCTTCATTACTTGTTCTGTTTGTTCGGCAATGTCTCCTTTCCCGACAATTTCACCCTGCGCATTTTTTGCATCTTGTCCGCCAATATAAATGGTTTTTCCGCTTCCATGAGTTGTTACAATATTTGAGAATGCCGGATTTTTTGAAAGCCCTTCAGGGTTGATGTACTGTACTTGACTTGTCATATGGCTTTTTTTATGTTGATAAATGAAAGATTCACAATAAATAACAGATGAAAAGGAGTTAGGGGATAGTTTTTTATATGATTAAATATAAGATTTCTCTCTTTTATTTTAGATAATCATTATTAACGTGAGTTGATGTAAATAAATATACTAAACCACAGATAATAAGGTTAAATTGTCGGAGGTATGCTATTCTACTTAGTTAATCGTGTTTAGAAACCAAACATCACGGCAGATAACTTTAGGTTTTCAAACAGCCTTTTGTCACTTTTTTACTCACTACCGTTCGTGAGAACGGCTGCGCCTAAGTTGTGACCAAAAAAAGTAACCAAAAAAGTCTTTGACGGCTGAAACGCGGTCCGCCTCGTTCCTCGTCTCCCCTTGGACGGACAGCCGTCAGCAAGGAATTTTGGTCTTAGGCTTCGCCTTGCTTTGATCAGAAGGTGTTTGCTAAATCGAAAGCAATGCTCCTTTTTTTTATATAGTAGGTTAGAAGAAATGAAAATAAGGTTCTTTTTTAGAAAACCTTATTCTAAAATGTATTTAAACCTTAGTACAAGAGATTTCAAATATTTTTTAACCTTATTACCTTATTTTTCATAGTGTTACCAAAATCCTAGAGCGAACTCATGTTATTTAAATAAAATGTTGTATATTGCAACTGTTTTAAAATGCAACAATGACATGCAAAAAGTAAATAATCAAACTGTTAAAAACTTCAGAGGGCTTCTTCGCAGGTTCGAGCGCGAGCTTTTTATGCAAAACACTGAATCGTGTTGCAATGGCGTTACGCTTGCCCAATGCCATACATTACTCGAAATCGAGAACAAGGGCAAAGAATCGCTTACCGAACTGGCCCGCACTTTAGGTCTTGATAAAAGTACAATAAGCCGCACCGTGGATGGGCTGGTTAATATCGGACTTGTAGACCGCTCCATTCCTGCTGAGAACAGACGTATGTCGACCCTGCAGTTGACTGATGCGGGTAGAAATATTTGCCACACTATCAACAGCACAAACGATAGGTATTTTGAGGATGCATTGTCTGTTCTTAGTGCAAGTGAAACAGAAGATCTGGTCCGGTTGCTCGATAAAGTTATCAGCCGGATGATTGAGCTGCGTTCAATAGATGGAAATTCGTGTAAACAATCTGAAAACAAATAAAATGATAAGTTATACTCCAGCCACAGAAACTGATTTGGAAGCCATATATCAGTTACTCGAAATGAATAATTTACCTCACTCCGACCTGAAAGAAAGTCCTATAACATTCTTTGTTGCCAGAAACCACAGTAAGGTATTGGGATGCATTGGATTGGAACAATATGGAGCCCATGGTTTACTAAGATCTTTCGCTGTCGATCCCGAACAGCAAAACAAAGGCATTGGGAAAGAACTATACAAAAATCTGCTGACATATGCAGTCAGCAATCAGATTAGGACAATTCATCTCCTCACCAATACTGCACGGGAGTATTTCGGCAGAATCGGATACCGCCTTGCTGACCGGAATCTTGCGCCGCAACAGATTGCCGCAAGCGCCGAGTTTGCCGGGTTATGTCCGGCATCATCCACCTACATGGTTTTAGATACAATTTAGCAAGATGCACTTTTCCCGATTTATCGATAAAGCAAGTCTGCAGCAGTTGACTAAGCTGGCATTACCGGTTATTGCCACCTCGTTTATGACCATGGCCTACAATTTTATCAATATGATTTTTGTAGGTAAGCTTGGGAGCGATGCCGTTGCTGCTGTTGGTACTGCTGGATTTTATATGAATTTAAGCTGGGGAATTTCTTCGTTGCTTACGGTTGGCGCTGGGATTAAAGTGTCGCATTCCATTGGTGAGAAGAATATCATGCTTGCCAAAAGTTATGTCCGGAGTGGAATAGTGGCAATCATAATTATTGCTTTGCTGTATTATCTGGTGCTGCTGTTTACGGGAAACTTCCTGATTCATATCGTTGGTTTGAACAATCCGGTGCTCGAAAAATCGGCTGCAAGCTATTTACTTTTAATTGGTCTGAGCCTGCCTTTTTCGTTTCAGAATTTATTCTTTACCAGTGTGTTTATAGGTTATAGCGACAGCCGTACGCCCTTCCGTATCAATACCATTGCTTTTGTTCTGAATATAGTCCTGGACCCGCTGCTGATTTTCGGAGCAGATTTAGGGATAAACGGTGCTGCACTGGGAACTGTTTCAGCACAGATTCTGGCTACAATTCTGTTCTATAGAAAATTACGCAGTACGGAGGATTTAAAACCCAGTGGGGTAACCTACCGGCCGGTTCTTTTAAAAAATATCGTCGGGCTCGGGATAAGTCCTACCATCCAACGAGTTTCCTTTACGCTGATTGCAATTGGTATGGCGCGGATCATAAGTGAATGGGGTGCTACAGCCATAGCTGTTCAAAAGGTGGGAATTCAGATTGAAGCCATTTCTTATATGACCGCTGGCGGCTTTATGTCGGCCTTATCCTCAATCTCGGGGAAAGCATACGGTGCTAAAGATTATGACAAACAGTGGAAGGCTTTTGGTTCCGGAATGTTTATGGCTGTAACCATTGGTCTGGTTACCTCTTTTATTCTGATTGGATTCCCCGAGTTACTCTTCTCTATATTTCTCAATGATAAGGAAAGTCTTGTAATGGGCCGTGAATACCTGATTATTCTAGGATTTTCGCAGCTATTCATGTGTCTGGAACTGATGGCTACCGGAGCTTTTTTTGGATGGGGACGGACAAACATTCCTGCAATCACCGGAATTTCACTCACTTTGTTGCGGATTCCCATGGCTCTTGCTTTTATTCATCTGTGGAGTTACTCTCTTTCGTCCGTATGGTGGAGTATCACTATCAGCAGCATTGCCAAAGGAACCATACTGGTAACGCTGTATATTATTCTATTCAAACTATTTATCCGAAAATATAAAACAATACAATCATGAAAGACACATGTTGTGCTGAAACGCCCAAAGTACGCAATACAAGAAAATATCCTGATTCAAATCAGAACAATCCAAAGAGTAGCATTAACCAGGGCTTTACTGATTATGTAACCGGAAATATCTGGCTCGAAGGTTTGTTTGGTATTGAAAAGGAAAATATCAGAGTGGATAAAGCCGGAAATTTGGCGCAAACGCCCCATCCCGGTGTATTTGGCGATAAGTTAAAACACCCATACATCACCACCGATTTTTCAGAAAGTCAGGTTGAAATGCGAACCCCGCCTCTGCCCGACATTAAACAGATGTTGGGCTTTCTTGAAACGGTTCACGTTATCACTAGCCTGGAGCTTACCGATGAGTATTTGTGGCCCCAAAGCATTCCTCCGGTTTTACCCGACGACAAACAAATTCCCATCGCCCGGTACGGCGAAGAAGGGAAGGAGGCAGAGCAATACAGGGAACTGCTGGCACAAAAGTATGGCGCTAAAAATCAACTATTTTCAGGCATTCATTTTAATGTATCTTTCAGTGAGAAACTGCTGGAAATGCTTTATCGTAAAACCAATACATCCGTATCTTTCGATGAATTCAAAGACAATGTTTATTTAAAAACCACCAGACAACTGCTCCGCTTACGGTGGTTGTATGTTTTGCTTTACGGAAACAGCCCAGTAGTGGATTCGACCATGGAGCTCAGGTGCAAACTAGCTCCCGGAAAAATTGACAAGCATGTTATTGGTCTGTCTATCCGGAATAGTTGTTACGGCTATCAGAATTTTGGGGAACTTTACCCCGATTACAGCTCTGTTCCCAATTTCATGGAAAGTGTGAAAAAAATGATTCTCGACGGAAAGCTGGCTTCAGCAAAAGAATTGTATTCGGCAGTCAGGCCAAAGTTTATCAAAGATCCCAACCATATCTCTTATATCGAAATCAGGTTTATCGACATCGACCCTCTGGCCAAAGCGGGCATCACACAAGATGCTTTATATTTTCTGCATGCCCTGGCGTTGTATGGGTTGTTGACAGAGGAACCCGATTCCTTTGATGCCGATGCGCAATCGCTGGCAAATAATTATCATGGGTATGTTTCACTTTACGGGTTAAATCCCATGCCTTTTGTTTTTGAGTTAGCAGGAAAGTATATAAATATCTGGGCCGAAGCGAAGCAACAACTTCAATCTATGGCTGGATTATTTCAAAAGATTGGTGTTTCAATGACTGAATATCACGAAGCTATAAATAATGCGCTGGTGTTAGCGGAAAATCCCAGACACCGTCGTGTATACGAGGTGCTCGAAGGAGTGTTAAAAATGGGATATATTCCTTTCCACCTGGAGCAGGCCCGGTCGTTTCTTAAAGAAAGCCAGCAGAAGAACTACAATTTTACCGGACTCGAAGATATGGAGCTTTCAACCCAGTTGCTATTGCGCGAAGCTGTTAAACGCGGTGTTGCTTTCGAGGTGCTGGACCGGCAGGAAAACTTTGTGAAACTGAGCCGCGACGGGAATATTCAATACGTGAAACAGGCCACCAAAACATCGCTGGATAACTACGCCAGCATACTCGCCATGGAGAATAAGCACGTAACCAAAAAAATACTGGATGAAGCCGGCATAAGAATTCCCAAAGGAGTTGAATATACGGATGCAGAGCAAGCCCAGGCAGATTTTTCCTTTTTTGAAGGCAAGGCAATCGTAATAAAGCCCAACCAAACCAACTTCGGGCTGGGTATTACCATTCTGAAAGAAAACCAGGATAAAAGCATGTTTAACCGGGCTGTAGATATTGCCTTTGAGCACGACAAAACCATTCTGATTGAAGAATTTATTGAAGGCAAAGAATTCAGGGTTTTTGTTATTGACAGCGAAGTGGTTGGCATTCTCCACAGAGTTCCTGCGAATGTTACCGGCGATGGCAAGCTGAATATCCGTGAGCTGGTTCAGCTTAAAAATCACGATCTTCTCCGGGGAAAAGGCTACCGGACTCCCCTGGAAAAAATTCAGACAGGAGAAGCCGAAAGTATGTTTCTTGCTTCGCAGCAAAAGGACTTTGATTATGTTCCTTCCGAGGGCGAAACCGTGTTTCTCCGTGAGAATTCAAATATAAGCACAGGTGGAGACAGCATCGACTTCACGGACGATATTCCCGACTCGTACAAGCAAATAGCCGTTAAAGCTGCCAAAGCTTTGAATGTCCGGATAACCGGATTGGATATGATCATCAAGAATTATAAAGAAGAGGCATCCGATAATTACGCCATCATTGAACTTAATTTCAATCCGGCTATTCATATTCACTGCCACCCGTACCAGGGGAAAAACAGAAAGCTGAACGCACGGTTAATGGATGCGCTTGGATATTAGGGTTATGTGCAGAACAAAAGCTTAAAAAGTTTGTAGTATTGGGAAAACAATAAATGAAAGCGTTAACCTTCTCTTCTTTTGGAAAATCAGATGTTCTCGAATACCGGGATGTTGCCGACCCTGTTTTACAGAAAAGCGACATTCTGGTTGAAATGCGGGCGATAGGATTAAATTTTGCCGATTTGATGCGAAGAAACGGCGAATATCCGGTGAGGGGTGCTGCTCCTTATATCAACGGATTTGAAGGTGCAGGTGTTGTAAAGGACGCTAACGGTCATGTCGGATTTAAAAATGGCGACAGAGTGGCTTTTGCCGACGTTCCTTTTGCAAATGCCCAACTGGTTGCTGTTCCATTCGAGAATCTTATTCCATTACCCCACGAAATTAGTTTTGAAACTGCTGCATCGGTCATGCTACAAGGGCTAACGGCACATTTTTTAACAGCCGACAGTCATAGCGTTAAACAAGGTGAGATAGTGCTTGTGCATGCCGCAGCCGGTGGAGTAGGGCAGTTGCTTATCCAGATATGTAAATTGTTGGGTGCAAAGGTAATTGGTCTTACCTCCTCGGAAAGCAAGAAACAAATTGCCCTAGAGGTTGGTGCCGATAATGTGTTTTTATACAGCCAGGACTGGAAAACCAAAGTTTTGGAACTTTATCCTGACGGAGTAGATGTTGTTTACGAAAGCATTGGAACTACCATGGAATGGAGCCTGGCGGTTACCAAAGTATTAGGGAAGGTAGTTTTCTTTGGCATGGCAGGCGGTAAACTGGAATTAGGAAATCCGTTATGGATTATAGCACACTCAAAAACCATTACCGGAGCCGACTTGTGGAATTATCTTACATCCCGTGAAGAGCGGCTGAAAAGAGCTAAGGTGCTTTTTGACCGGATAATCCGGGGAGAGATAAAAATTGCACCTCCAACTGTTTTCAAATTATCGGATGGTAAAAAAGCCCACGATTTTATGGAAAGCAGGCACAGCACCGGAAAAGTTTTGCTTGTGCCGGACTAAGCAATTAATGGATAACAAATGAGCCTAGAATTACTTAAACGAATGGACAGGCTCCCAAAGGCATAAAGGGCTATTTGCCAATTTCCTTTGATGTTTTGTTTTCTTCGGTGAGAAGTTTTATAATGATTGCAAGAAGCGAAACCACCACAAACACATAAATCCATATTTGAAATCCTGCAACGGGTGCATCAATTTTTCCGATAGCATTCTCAGCTTTCTCGCCAAAGGATGTCAAATTTGAGCCAACATTCAAAATTTTCATGTCGAGTAGTTTAATGAATGTGAAAAGAACAGCATCGATTGCTATAAAAATTGTTGAGAAAAGTAAAATATTGTGAATGCGTGTTTTTCGCAAGCTCTCTTTCCTGATTGTAGCCATTATAATATTTTCAAACTCAGGATTTGTGATACTCAGCTTGCTGTTATGCATCATTTCGGAAGTAAACAGGTCGTTATTCTGCGTTTCCATTATAGTAAATTTATTATTTCAAGTTTTAAATGATTCACAAGCACAGCATAGAGTTTTTTTCTGGCCCGGTGAAGTTTCATTTTTATGTTTTCTATAGCAATTCCGGTTATTGCAGAAATTTCGTCTATGGAGCTTTCGCTTAAATAATACAACGTTAGCAATAACCGGTCCTCCATGCTTAATTTTCCAAGAGCAAGTTCAATAAATTTCTTCTGATCTTCCCTGGCGAGACTCTTATATGCCGATTCCACACTGTAAACAGCATCGTCGGTAACCATCGAAATATCCACCTCGTTGGCTTCTTCAGTGTCTTTTTTCTTCCTGGAAAGGGCATTATTTACAACAATGCGGTAAAACCATGTTGAAAATTTGGAATCGCCCCTGAATTTCCCCAGCGATTTGTAGGCACGCAAAAAGGAATCCTGAACAATTTCCTCGGCATCTTCCCTGTTGTTTACTATTCGGAAAGCAATAGAAAATGCCATATCCTTGTATTGATCAATAAAATACGAGAATTTAGAAGTATTTCCTGCTAAAACCTGTTTGAGGTAAAGCAAGTCCATTTATTCAGATTTTTTATTTTGCGATTTCTTTGTATAGAAATAATAACCTATCAGTCCAAGACCTCCGAAAACCATAGCCATAATACCCAGAATCATATCGTCCCTGAAGAATGGCAACGAAAACAGGATGTAACCTACAAAAAGTCCGAAACCTACACCGGATGAAAGAAGTCCCCACATCAGCGGGTCCTGAAAAGGGGTTTCCTTTCTCATCAGTTGGGGGTCTATTCCTTTCTCTATCAATGCCATCCGTTCTTTGTGTTTCAGATGATTGACAAGAAGAATTGCAAGTACAATCATCAACGGAATCAATCCGAAGATGAGAGCAACTACCATTTCATTTTTATTCATAACCGTGTTAATTATTGTTTTGTGTATATTTTATAAAACTCCTTTTTTAGACGGTTGCACCTCGTCAGTTGTATGATCGCGGTCCAATCGTTTGCCTTCTTTACCAGATCTGAAATTGTATCCTAAGCGAACCAGTAAAATATAGCTGTACTTTAGTGCTTCGCGCGAAGTTTGAACCATGCCTGCTGATGTCATTGTTTTATGATCGTAAGTGTATTTACTATTCCATGGATTTAAAGTAAATATAAAAATATTAAGCCGTTTTTTGAATGATTTGTTCAGTCCCAGAATACATTCGTAATAAGAATGGGTGGTGGTTTGAACATCAACAAACGGTCCGTTGTAATTATATTCCACCAGAAATACCCATTCTCCCGGCAGAATTATTTGTGAAGATGCATTCATCCGATACGACGATTTATTTGCCTTTGAAGCAATGCCATATTCGGGTAAAGCGCTCAGCTTCCGGTTGAACCATGTAAATGAATAGCTAAGCATCCACCATTTACTCACACTGGCGTTTGCTGAAATGGTTAATCCCAATTCCTGAGCTTTTCCGGCATTCGCATATTTGTATCTGGAAACCGAATCGGTTCCGGGCAGAAGAACCTGCCTGATGTCGTTCCTGATAAGAGAGAAATAGGGCATATAGCTCACATAGACTGATTTCTTTAACTGTATCCGATGAGTGAATTCGATGCGATTGATAATTCCTGGTCGTAACCTGGGATTACCGACCGATTGCCTGTACGAATCGTCAGAGTAGTTTATCGGGCTCAAATGAGTAATCGATGGCCGGATAACCGATTTCCTGTAGTTCAGAGAAAAAGTATGCTTGTCGTTTCCTTTGTACCCGATGGAAGCCGATGGAAAAAAATAATTGTATACATTGCTGGTGTCGTAGGCATGCGATATTTCGATATCGGAATGTTCGAAACGGGCGCCTCCCTGAATATTAAATGTTCCTTTGCTCCAGAGAAGATTGGAATAAAGTACCTGACGATTTTCTCTATATTGCAACTGGTCGGAGAATGCGGTTACTCTTTCACTGTATTTTTTGCCGGAACGGATAAAGAAGCCGTTATAACCTGAGGTGAGCCTGATTGATGAAGACAACGGAACCATATAATCCACCCTGAGCGCCATTTGTTTGTTTCGGTCGATGGTCTCCTGGTCGGTCCATCCGGTTCTTTCCTTACTCAGTAAATTTTCGTTTACATATTCCTGGTCGTAAAATTCGTTTGTTCGGTTACTATTCCGGTTGCTCACGAAATTCTCGAAGGAGAGTTCGTGATTCTTGCCAAAAATATGTTTATAGTATAGGGATAAGTCGGCATACGTATTTTTGTCGTTAACAAAGCTGCTTGTTAAGGTATTTAAGAAGGTTTGCCCATGCACGTAACTGTTCGTGGTAAGGGTTGTATTTCGGTTCGGAATAGCCGGTTGAATGGAGCTAAACATACTGATGGCATTTTTTTCGTTTGGAAAATAGTCAAATCCGTAATTGAATCCTGCATTAGTACCTTTGCTTGTGTTAGTACCCGCCTGCCTTAGCGAAGAAAGAACCTCGTTTGACGGCAGGGTTATTCTTTCATTCGTATTTTCAACTTTATACCTTGAAAACTTATAATTAGCAGCAACAAATAACCGGAGTTTTTTATAGTAAACGTCCATATTTGCATTGTTCTTGGTGAGCAGAGTTCCTGACAAGGGCGCCTGTAACCTTACTCTGCCGCTAAGGCCAAGTTCCATATTTCTTTTAAGGAGAATATTGATAATAGCATCCACATTGCTGTCGTATTTGGCGCCTGGAACTGTAATAACTTCAATTTTTTCGATGAGCGACGGATTTAACTGCAGAAGAAAGCTCTGATCTACCTTACGGCCGTTTACCTGATATAGTACATTGGTGCTGCCTGCAAGTGTTACTTCGTCCGATAAAATTCCTACAGTAACATCGGGCAATTGTCGCAGAATATCCAAACCCGATTGTGCTGTTTCGGCCGATTTGCTCCGGATAGTATAAACAGTTTTTCCATCTTCTATTTGCCCGGTGAGTTTCTGTCCGTAAACAGTTACCTCCTCCAGCGACTGTGCTTCCGGGGTCAGTAGAGAAGGCCCGAATTGGATTTCAGGTTTTCGTGCAGAAATCTCAAACTCTGGTATTAAGAGTTTCCGGTAACCAAGGCTTGAGATCCGGATGAGATAATTTCCATGATTTACATTTCCAAACAGAAATTTTCCATCTGCTCCGGCCACCGTTGCATGCACCAGTGCCGAGTCGGCGCTTTTCAATAATTCCACATTGGCATAGGGCACTGCATTATTTGTTCCGGTTTCAGTTACCGAACCCATTACTTTTCCCTGTGCAGCCAAATAAGAAATTTGTGAAGACGCGAGAAAGACAAGAATAAAAATTGAGAAATACCCAAATATATGTAGGTTAGGACCCGGATTATTCATCTGTTTTTTAGGGAGTTCACATCCGGTCTTTGGAAGGAAATATGTTTTGTTCATATGAAATAGTTTTCGTTTTTTTCATATGACTAGCAAAAGTGGTAGTTGGTAACCCAATATGTTTTAATTTTTTTCTGATTTATTTTATTTTTCAGGCAACCAATTTTATCAAGGTAGATTTGTCCCCATGGCCTTGGCCATAGATAACGATTAGTTGTGCCGGTTTGCTTTCAGGAGCTTGCTTAAACGCCGTTTTTCTTTTTCTCTGTTGAGGAAATTCATTGTTTATTAATTATGCTTGATAAAAATAATGTTTCTGAAACATTATTACAGTTGATTTGATCGTATATAATTCTTAACCAATTTGTAGGATGGTTTTTTGAAGCATTTCGTTGCTGATTTACGAAAACAAAAAACCCTGTAACTGTTTTAAATTACAGGGTTTTTATCGTAACTGCCTGATTAGCGGTGGAGCTGGCGGGAGTCGAACCCGCGTCCAAACAAGAAACACGAATGCTTTCTACATGTTTATCCGATAATTGGTTTTCGAAGTCAGCCTGGCCGTCGGCAGCCGAACTAACCCTTAGTCCTTTTAGTTTCGCTCGGGAATCAGAACCTTCCCCGAACTAGTCTATACTCACGAGTACCACTGGACCGGAAAGCGTAAGACAGGCTCGCCGAGTGATATCTTGTCCCAAGCTCTAAGCGAGGGATAAAGCATAATCTACTTTATTCGATTAAGCAGCAAGAGCGTAATTATTTTCGCCTTTTATTGTTTGTATCCCCAGATTAACGAGCGGTTGACACGTGGCTCGACATGCTTACATCCCCATTTGCCTTGCTGTCAAAACCAAACAGCCCCAAATA
>JAEYWD010000055.1 GCA_023429135.1 Bacteroidota bacterium
AACCCATTTGATCCACATTGGGATGCATATTTTGCAAAAAGAAAAAGTTGTAGAATTTTAACCTGAATTTTCGTATTTTGTCGGGTGGAATTAATCCGCCTTTAGAGAGCTTGAGCCGTATGATGGGAACTGAACGAAGTGGTCTCACGACCAAAGGGAGTAAACTATCAAGTACGGTTCTTAGGGGACAAGGGCGGAGTAATCCGCCTAAGTTACCTGACAAAGACAAAGTGAAACGAACAATATTTTATTCCTGGCAATCTGACCTGCCGAATAATTCCAATCGAGGATTTATTGAGTCTTGCTTGAAAAGGACTATTCAGGAGGTTGATAAAGTCATGCCTTTTCAGTTGGAATTTAATATTGATAGAGATACAAAATTAGAAATAGGGACTCCTAATATTTTAGAATCTATTTTTAAAAAGATTGAAAGGTCAAAAATATTTATAGCTGACATTTCAATTATCAACTCCGATAGTGCAGGTCGAAAATGTCCAAATCCTAATGTTTTAATTGAATTAGGTTATGCAGCAAGGGTTTTAGGGTGGGAAAGAGTTTTTTGTTTTTACAATACTGATTATGGTAGTGTGGAGGATTTACCGTTTGATTTAAGACAAAGAAGACCAATTCAATACGGTTTAAACGAAAAAAATAAATCTGAAGTTCGAAAGTCAATTGTGCAAATTCTTACAGATTCATTAATCCAAATTCATGAAAATGGGGGATTATTTGATAAGATAGATGATTATATAAAGCAAAAAGTCGACACGGAAATCTTAACAATTGCAGGACATTTAGGTAAAATGTTATTTGGTTATAAAGGGAAATCTGCCCCTGAGATGCTACAACTTGTAACAAATTTGACAAATGAAGAAATCGAGAGAAATATTAAAGCTCAAAAATTGATTGGTTTTCAGATTTTCAAAGACTTCCAAGTTCATGAAAAGAGATTTAGAGAAATAGCAGATAGTGCAATTTCTTCAGTCCATCAGAATAGAGAAATGGCGAGGCCATTAGTTGAATTGGTGAGTTGGGTATCTAGATATGATGCCTTAAATTCACCAAGGAATAAAGATACATGGTTTAAAGAAATCAATGAATCATCAATAGATTATAAAATTGTGCCTCCATCAAAGATGGGAAAAAACGATGATTTGCCTAATCGATATATTCTTTTAAAAAAAATCGATAAGGATAAAGGTGTTGTTACGGACTTTGGTGACTTTACTTACCTGCCAAGGATTCAAAGCCTTCTTAATTGCTATGAATTAAATGAAAAGAATGTAGCTACGTTAATTTCTATAATACGGCATTTTATTGATGCTGTTGATGATTGGTTAAATTTGACAAATGGAGAAATTATAATTGATTTATATCACAATTTTGAAATAAAAAAAAATAAGCACAACACGCATTATAGCCAATAAGGGTTTCAGTCATATGCGAAGGTTTGTAGCCCGCTTCAACTTATCGTGTAACTTGATAGAGAATCGCCCGTAATCCCTTATTGGCCATACTGCCAACGTTGTGTGCAATTAAGCAAACCGAAACTATGTATGAATTAATTAACACGTGAAATATCATTGTAAATTTTAATACTAAATTTATGAAAAAGACTTTTTTAATCATTACCAATTTATTTGCAATTCTGACTTGTTTTAATTCATTTTCACAATCAAATAATCAAGATTGGAAAGCAATTACAAAATTCTCTAAATCATTAGATAATGTTATGTATATATTTCCCTCTTCGGTGCAAGAACAATCTAGAAATGAATTTATTAAGACCTGCATTTTGGCAATAAGTGACAATTTGAGTATTATTAAAGAAAAAGATTTTAATGATACAATTACTATTGAATTTTTAGATAATAAACAACAAATATTTAAATACTCTGGATCATTTGGAAGTGGTGTAGCACAACCTGATAGAAAAATAATATTTGCATTGACGAACACTCCACCTCTTAAGCATGAATTAATGCACATGATTTCACATATAAAATGGGGGAATCCGTCTGCAACAACTTGGTGGATGACTGAAGGTCTGGCTACATACTCCTCAGGTACATGCAGTGGTTTTACAGTAGAACAAATTTACACGTATCTTTTATTCAACAATATGCTAATCCCAATAGAAAAATTATCAGAAAATTTTTACAAAAATTCTGAAATGATTGCGTATCATCAATGTGGATATATAGTTGAATATCTATTAAAAAACTATGGATTAGATAAATTTCAGAAATTATGGAAAACAGGGATGGTTAATTTCGAAAATATATATTCATTTAGTTTTGTTGATTTAACCAAAATGATAGAAGCAGATTTGAACAAGAAATATAAAGTTTCACCAAATATAAATTGGACAGAATTTAAGAAAGGATGTGATTAAAAATAACTGCGCCCAATAAATAGGAGCTCAAGTGGTCGGCACGACCCAGCTTGAGCTACCGGTTGAAACGAAATCCATTGCTTGCATCGGAGCACCAGCGTCTATGTATTTATCGGGGAGGGCGAACTTTTCTTCAATTGAGATTTTCTTGTTGGTTTTTGATTTTTCCGTGTCATCCAAACCTGGATTTCTTGCTTTTTAACTCGTACAGGTTTATTTCGCAGTGCTTTTTTATTCAATTTCTGCTCATTTTCGGTTCTTTGGGCAAAGCACAGCCATTACCCTCAAAACATTGGGATGCATATTTTGCAAAAAGAAAAAGTTGTAGAATTTTAACCTGAATTTTCGTATTTTGTCGGGTGGAATTAATCCGCCTTTAGAGAGCTTGATCCGTATGATGGGAGCTGAACGAAGTGGTCTCACGACCAAAGGGAGTAAACTATCACGCACGGTTCTTAGAGGGGAAAGGGAGAGCAATCTCCCGACCTACTCGGCACGAAACATTATCGGTTATTGCAAAGAAGAGATCGCTTCGAATGATTAAACAACCAATAAAATTGATGAAAATGAAAAAACAAATTTTAATTTGCCTTATTTTATTAAGCTCAGTTTTGACAATGAACGCACAGATTTATACTCCGAGTGGTACCATTCAAGGAACATCTGGTAATAATAATGTTGGGATTGGAATAAATTCTCCAAGTGCATCTTTCCATATTCGTACAGCAACTGCTAATTTATTAGTGGAGAATGCTGGAATTGAAGGTGCATACATGACAGTTCACTCAGGACGGTTTAATAGACCCGCTTTAACCGTTTATAAACAAGCAGGTACAGTTTATTGGAATACTGGTATATTGTATGATGAAGGTGGAAATCAAAAATATTCAATTGGCATAACAGAATCTCTTTCGTCATCTAAATTGACTATTCAAGCCAATGGAAATACTGGTATTGGGACTATTAATCCACAGGCGAAACTTCAAATAGGAAATTTAGGAGGTGCTGATAAGAGAATAATGATTCCTGGCTCTTACAACTTTGAACAACTTAATCTATCAATGGGAGCAAATGGAAATGGTGAACTTGAATTTGTAACTCATTCAAACGGGGAAAGCTCCGGTGGTGTAAAATTATATAGTCCTGATGGAGCACACTTATTTATTCAAACAGCAAGTCCTGTTACTTCTTATACTTCCTTAAACTATGAAACAAGATTATCCATAATGAATAATACAGGTTTCGTGGGAATTGGTACTATTAGCCCACAATATAAACTCGATGTTATAGGAACTATTAGGGCCAGAGAGATTAAGGTAGATTTAAATGGTGCTGATTTTGTTTTTGAAAAGGATTACAGACTTATGCCCCTAGATGAATTAGAAAAATTTGTAAAAGAGCAAAAACATTTGCCTGAAGTTGCTCCTGCCAAAGAGATGAAAGAAAATGGAACGGATTTAGGAGATTTAAATTCTAAACTTTTGCAGAAAGTGGAAGAAATGACACTTTACATAATAGAGCAGAATAAAGAATTGCAAGTGCTGAAAGAAAAGATTGCAAAATTGGAATCGGCTTCGAAGTAGAGATTGAAAAAGCAACAAACCCATAATCGAGTAGACCGTCCTGCCAGCGTTAGCTGACAGGATAAGCCACTCCCACCACTGTACACTTCGGCAAAGCTCAGTGTAAACTGCCGGGTCTCGTATACAGCGGTTCATTAAGATGTGGAGCAACTTTTTCATAATACGTTAACATAGCTTCATACCCCTTTTTGCGTAATTTTTCCAACGTAAGGGTTGTTCCCAATATAGGACTTTGGGCAATAGCCCATCCTCCCATTCGGGATCTGCTCCATTGATATGCCATCGAGGTTTCCACACCAAGTCGGATAAGGTTCTTCCTTACTATGGCGCAACATCTGGAATTGGGCATGCAAAAGACACAACAACCTTGGATACAGGAAAATTGCTTCGCTAATATTCTTGAGTATCGGTAAACGAGTGGCAATTCTTTGGAAAGTTCAACAATGGCAAAATTATTCTGTTGCGTATGTTTGGATACTTCCACGTCACAAGCTCATTTGCGGCAAAGCCAACCCATTTGATCCACATTGGGATGCATATTTTGCAAAAAGAAAAAGTTGTAGAATTTTAACCCGAATTTTCGTATTTTGTCGGGTGGAATTAATCCGTCCTTAGAGAGCTTGAGCCGTATGTGGTGAACTGAACGAAGTGGTCTCACGACCAAAGGGAGTAAACTATCACGTACGGTTCTTAGGGGACGAGGGCGGAGTAATCCGCCTGAGTTACCTGACGTAACGACACATTTATTGATTAAACGTTAAAATATGACTAAAAAAATTGGGATAGTAGGAGATTTTCACAATTCGATAACTCAATCAACAATTGCAGATTCAATTGAGCATTCAAATAGATTACTAGGATGTGATACATCGTTTGATTGGATTGATACTGAAAAGCTCGATATAGATAATTACGCGGACTTATTGCACGGATTAAATGGTATTTGGAGTGCTCCGGGTAGTCCATTTAAAAGTCTAAATGGGGCTATTAATGCAATTAGATTTGCCCGTGAAAAAAAGATTCCACATTTAGGGACTTGTGCAGGATACCAACATTCGATTATTGAATATGCCCGAAATGTATCAGGATTTATGAATGCCCAACATGCGGAGTATTCATCTGATTTAGACAATCAATTTATTAGTAAAATGTCATGTTCTTTAAAAGGTACAAAAGACAGCGTGATTTTATTGAAAGACTCAATAATTGGTAGAGCTTATGATTCTGCAGAGATAGAAGGAAATTATTTTTGTAGTTATGGACTAAATACTGATTATAAATCTGTTTTTGAACAAAGTGATTTTGTGATAAGTGGATATGATAAAGAAAGTGCAATACGGGTACTTGAATTAAAGAATCATCCGTTTTTTATTGCAACTGTTTTTGTTCCACAGGTTGATTCTAGTTTTGATAAACCAAATCAATTGATAACAGAATTTGTAAGAGTTGTGAACAAGAATTAAAAAAATCAGCACCCAATAAATAGGAGCTCAAGTGGTCGGCACGACCCAGCTTGAGCTACCGGTTGAACGAAATCCGTTGCTTGCAACATCTGGAATTGGGCACGCAAAAGACACAACAACCTTGGATACACGAAAATTGCTTCGCTAATATTCTTGAGTATCGGTAAACGAAAGTGGCAATTCTTTGGAAAGTTCAACAATGGCAAAATTATTCTGTTGCGTATGTTCGGATACTTCCATATAAAACGTCACAAGCTCATTGGCGGCAAAGCCAACCCATTTGATCCACATTGGGATGCATATTTTGCAAAAAGAAAAAGTTGTAGAATTTTAACCTGAATTTTCGTATTTTGTCGGGTGGAATTAATCCGCCTTTAGAGAGCTTGAGCCGTATGATGGG
>JAEYWD010000069.1 GCA_023429135.1 Bacteroidota bacterium
ATTTTGGCGCATAATAGCTGGATGACAGGAGTGGCTGCTAAAGCTCCGTAGGAGTGGCCTCTTCGTAGCCGGGGGTGGAGCAAAGCGGAGCCCCCGGAATGAAATCGAGCATGAATTTCAGCGACGCGGGAAACATTTGAGCAAAGAGGTCATGTCAATATCGTTGCAATGGATACAATCAACATTTACAGTTTCTTACCCAAATCTGTCATTGGTAGTAAGTCGTAAGGCAAACAGCCGAAGGTAACCAGTGCCCGAAACCCTCAACCCGCACCCCGTACCTCGTAACCCGAAACCCGTAACCCGCAACCCGAAAAATCCTCCCTTTCAGTAATTATTTTGACCGGTTTTTGACTGGAAACCATCTGTTCAGTTCCAAAAACCGACCTTTCGCGTTTTTAAAAAAAAGAGGCTATTGGTTAAAAAAATGTTGTGCTTTACTTTTACTATCACATTTATAACCATAAAAAACTGAACGCCATGGCAAATCTAATTACAGCGATTAACGCTTACCGTCCAAAGTTAATATTGGGATCGACCGTTAAAATGAAAGAGCTCGTTGAGTATATCTCGGGCCGTACCGGTTTGAACAAAGGCGACCTGCAGATTGCCCTTTCGGAACTTTCGGGGGCAGTGATATTCTTTAACAAACGCGGGCAGGGAGTAAAGCTCGACGGGTTGGGAACCTATCTGCCCAGCATTGATACCAAAGGGGAACTGTCGATATCGCACCGCCTCGATTCCGATATCAAAAACACGCTCAACGCAAAAGGCGCTTATCATGGCGATATCCAGCTTCGCGAGAACATAGGCAAGACCAACGAGGAGTTTGCCGCCATGTGGAACAAGGATCACCCCGAAGACCTGGTAAGTTAAAACAAACTGTTTCTACCCAAAAAAAGGACCGTTGCCCCGTGAGGCAACGGTCCTTTTTTTTTGATAAAGCAATTTTCAAGTAAGGAAGAGGTCTAATCCCTTACTAGAAAAATTAATTTCAAGTAAGGAAACGATGCAATCCCTTACTAGAAAAAAAAATTTCAAGTAAGGAAATGATACAATCCCTTACTAGAAAAATATTTTTCCTTACTTGAAGTTGAGGTATCCCTGTAAAGAAAATAATGCTTCATCCCTTAAGGGCATTTTTTAGGCAAAAACATCAGAAAATTTTTGGCGGAAAACTGCCCTTGGTAACTGTAAATTTGTAACTTGGGTGAAAATTCCGGTGAAAAACGGTACAGAAAGCAGCTAACGCCTATCATAAATGAACAACAACGCAAACCCGATATACATACATATAAGCTGGCAGAATCAGGAATATAGAAATTTTGTATTTTTCAGTCTTTTCGCGGTATTGAAGGGGATAAGGCATTGGGAGGATAATAACAAAAAGCGTAATAGTAGGGGTTATTCGGGCGTTGGCCACAAGAGGAACAAACCGTACAGCAATGAAAATAAAGCGATTAAAGAAAGAAATAACCCAATAGCCAACACCCAAAGCAAGAGTGCTCCAGCCCATCCCACGGTCGATCCTTCGCTTACATCACAACAATTTTATTAATATTATTTATTGAGATGGATAAAGATGAAATTAAAAATATCATTACCACATTTGTAATAAATGATTTTCATTTAGTTAATAATAATCGACCAGTTAAAAATTGTCTTAATGTAATTGCTTTAAAGTATGATAAGTTAGGAGCCCAAATATTGTATTCGTTTTTATTTATAAAAGGTGATTTAATTGATTCCGTAAAAAAAAGTCATTTACAAAATTCTAAAACAAATTCACTTACTCCCATTATTGTCAGTGAAACAAAGATTACAGACGATTGCATTAATTATACTTATGAAGAGTTTTCTGAAAAAATTGGGGGGTTAGTAAATACTGGTTTAATTCTATTGGACAATATATCAGAAATAATATATCAACTTGGGCACCATGAATTACCAATTGGGTTAGATGGGACTCCTGATGAATTATTAGAAATATATGTTAAAGAGATTTTGCAGTTCCTGTTGACTTCTCCAGCAAAAAGATATGGTAGTGATAGGCGGTTTGAATCTTTGCCAGATGGTATTGTTTTAGGTAAAGATTTAATTATTCAATTTGATTCAAAATCATATTCAAGTGGTTTTGGATTCTCTTTAGATGATATTGAGCGATTCTCAAAATATGTAAATGACTTTAATAGACGATATAGCGGTATTTTGAATCGTGTCTTCTCCTTTGTAGTGGTTACCGGAAAATTCAACGATTCTGAAGAATCAATTGAAAATAGAAAGAAAACTTTCTATCAGAAATGTCAAACTAGCTTGTCATGTATTGATTGTAATAACCTTAGTTCAATACTTAATTTAGTAAAACGTAATTTAAAATGTCGTGAATCAATTGATTGGAAAGAAATTTTTTCAAATACAATTATTACAAAAGAACTATTAGAGAAAGAGATTAAAAGAATTAGTAAGGATAATATTATATAAAATGGGGACATCAGTTAGTCAACCTTCTCCTCGAAACTCGACAAGTTGGAAACGTGTATTTGTATGTTATGAAAATGACAATATTCCCGAAGATAGACTTGTTAATGAAGTATGGAGAGCATCAGAAAACATTAGGGAACAAATACCAATATCTAATGAGATTAAATCTGAATCAATTTATAAGTGCTATGAAGCCGTTAAAAACTCAAATTCGTATCAGGAAGCGCTAAAAAACTATAATGATTATTTGGTTACAAATGGGAAGAATTCTATTATGGCAGAATTTGCTAAAAGAGTAATACCTCTCTCATTTCAAACAGCAAATCCAGAAAATAACTGGAAAAAGCTCTTCTTTTCTGAAGTGACAAAATATGTTGTTTCAAGGGATGCTTCAGGATTTATAGGTAAAGAAAATAGGAATAAAACCGTTTCAGAAATGATTGAATTTAAAAAACGGGTTTCCTCGATTGTTCAAAATACAATTAGTAACATAAAAATGGAAACTAAAACTTATAATGATTGGAAAACCTTTGTAGATAGCTCAATTAGTAATTTAAAAGCAGTTAAATAATGAGAGTTTCCATTGGATTAAAATCAAGAAAGGCTGATATATATCTTGTACCAAATGAGAATTTATATACAGGTTCTAAGTCATTTGAAAAGTATTTTGGAGAAATAAATTCACTTGAAGAAGATTTATTGACTGTAGCCTCTGGAATTTTTGCAGCAGACTTGGCTATAAAAAGAGAAGAAAGAGAATTAAATATTAGAAGTATACAACTCGAAATTGAAGTCGTTAATTTTCATGCTTTTGAAAGAATTAAAAATGACTTGACTTATGCTCTTAACGTTTTGAGTAAAGATAACTGGGAAATTATATTTCATTCAAAAAAAGGGAATAGTACAAATGAAATGGAATGGATTAAAAATGAAGGATATGTATTACTTTTTTCAGGTGGTTTAGATTCAATGTGCGCTGCATATGAATTTATGAGAGATAATAAACCACTTGTATTAGTTAGCCATAATACTTTGGGCAATCATGCTGTTGAGGACGCTCAACAAAATGTCCTTAAAATACTTACTGATAAATTCTCATTAAAAACTCCGCATTTTGGGATTAGAGTTTTTGGAAGGAACAAAGATTCACACTCTTTTCCAACAGATAATGAACGTGAGAATTCACAAAGAACGAGGTCATTTTTATTTGTTACACTAGGTGCACTTATTGCTCGCCGCTGTAGATACAATAAAGTTTTATTTATGGCTGAAAATGGTCAATTTGCGATTCATTTGCCATTAAATCAATCTCGTATAGGGCCATTTTCCACACATACTGCTGACCCAGAATTCTTGTCTAGAGCTGAATTGATTTTTAAGGTTCTTTTGAATAACGATGATTTTCTAATATTTAATCCCTATTTATATAAAACTAAGGCAGAAGTGTTATCTGTACTTTCTGAAGATGTATTTAAGAAAGTACCTAATTCGGTTAGTTGTTGGAAAGCATCAAGAAATGTCGAAAAGTTACATTGTGGAGAATGTATACCATGTATTTCTAGAAGAATAGCTTGTGAAATAAATGGTTTTAAATTTGATGAATTTGTCACTGATATTTTCAATGAAGATATTAGCTTGTTAGCAGATGATAATATAGGTAAAACAAATATTGTTGATTATATTGAGTTCATTCTGAAATTCAAGGAGGTTAATGAATCTAACAAGTTTGAACTTTTCGGCGACTTTCCAGAATTATTTAATGATTCTTTTAATCAAGATGATGCTATTAAAATGTATAAAAGAATGGCCAATCAATCATTTGAGGTATTAAAAAGATATACTAAAATATTAAAATATATCTAATGGAAAAATTCTCAATTACAAGACTTGAAGAAGCTCGCCGAAATCCGGCAATCTTCGCAAAGTCTCTTAAAACGCCTTCAGAGAATTCTCCTCGATTCTCAAAATTTATGGCTTGGAGAAATTCTGTATTCTATTATCATAATGAAAAAAATTTGAATAAATCAATAGTTTATTTGAATGACACCTATTTAAGGAATTTTGCTGATAACGTAAGAAATAGAAATGAATTAGAAGGATACATCCAAAGTCTAAATAATTATGTCGAAGAGATTTCAAGAAGAAAAATACATCATTTTAAATCTAAAGAGAGAATTTCTTTAACCATAAAACCAAATTTAAATATTTCCGGAGAAGCACCATTGATTTTTGTAAATCAAGTACTTGGGTATGATATTTATTTTCTATCAAAAGAAGATTACGATTGGTCTGATGAATTAAAGTTTCCAATAATTCAAGGTTATTTTGCTGAGTTTTTTGATTGTCAAGTTTCTGAAGTGAATGTTGGAATCTTTTCTGCAGAATCTGATAGCTTCTATTCTAAATCTTTTGAAGAAGAAGATATTAAACAATATTATGGCGAGCTTAATGAGATTTGTGAAGAAATAGTATTAAATCTAGAGGACTAATTTAAATTATCAACTTTGAAATGAAAATTCACCAAAATATTTATTCATTGATCTGTATTTAGTTTTAAATAACGATGATGGAGATATTTGTTAAACGCTCGAAAAGGATATCAATTTTTAAAAGCTTTTATAATCCGCCAGCTTAAAAAGATTGGGATTAGAATTGTATTAAAAACAGTTCAAAACTATAGATATTGAATGGATGAACTTTACTTTATTATTTATATAATTTATTAGATCTTTTTAAGTTTATGAAAATATTGCTTATTCAACCATCAGAAAAGCCGGTTATTGGACAACGAAAAATTAGAGGTTCAATTATGCCACCCATTGGCTTAATGACTATTGCTGCTACAGTTTTAAGATGCATAAAAAAAGTTGATGTTGAGTTGCGTGATTTCGAGGCTAATAACGGTGATGAATCCTTAGATTTTAGTGGCTTTGATGTCATTGGATTGACAGGTACTTCAGTACATATGCCGCATGCATATAATTTGATAAAACAGGCTAGAAAAGGAAATCCTTCAGCCTTAATTATCTTGGGTGGGCCGCATGCTACCTATTGTGATAAACAACTTTTAGCGGAACTCCCCGAATTAGATGCTATTTGTAGAGGGGAAGGAGAAATATCCTTTATTAAATTATTGGAAGAATATAAGTTTGATAGAAAAGTGCCTACAATACAAGGAATTTCGTCAAGAAGAAGCCTATCGGAAAAACTGAGTCCAACAGTACAGGATTTAGATGAAATTCCATCACCCGACTATAACATAATTAAGTTATCCAAATACCAATTATCCACTCATAGAAAATCATTAGAAGTTCCTTTTGCAAGTATGATAACTTCAAGAGGTTGTCCAAATAGTTGTGTGTATTGTCAAACTCCAAATATGTTTGGTACACGTTTGCGCTATAACTCACCTGGACGTGTATCAAAGGATATTATGTGTCTAATTGAAAATTCAAAAATTAGAAGTGTTGTTTTTTGGGATGATACTTTTACTGCAAATAGAAAAAGGACAATTAATTTATGCAAAGAAATTAAAAATCTTGGGATAACATGGATGTGTAATACAAGAGTTGAATGTATTGATCTAGATTTATTAAAAATAATGTTTGATTCTGGTTGTCGTTTAATTTTCTTTGGTGTAGAATCAAGTAGCGATGATACTATTTTAAAATTGGGCAGATCAAAAAAGCCCCTTATGAAAAAAACAGTAGATGCTTTTAATTGGTGTAAAGAAGTTGGTATAAAAACTATTGGAACTATCATGATTGGTGCGCCTGGTGATAGTCAAGATGATTTAGTTAAAAATGTAAGATTCTTGCAAAGTCTAGCACCAGATAATGTTTACATAAGTATATATAATGTTACACCAGGAGCTGCTGATTATCAGCGTGCTTTAAATGATGGAAGTCTTCGTGATTCACAAGGCAAAGCAATTTCAAGGATTGAATGGGGTAAGCTGCAATTTTATGGGCCTCCTTTTGGTTTACCTACTGTTAATAGAAGATTCAATAGGAGTGATCTTCAAGATGCCCAAAAATGGGCTTATGAACAATTCGGATTAAATAAAAATGAATATGAGTAACGCAAGTAGTGCAGTGCATATAGATCAATTGTACGAAAAATGGGGGCTTGATCCTTTAGTTTTTCAATCCACCGAAGCAAGATTAGAAACAAGACTTCAGGATGTAATTGTGTATCCAGATTGGTGGTATGACCTTTTAGGCAATGTAACTGATACAACTTTTCGTGTTGTCGTTGGAGTGCGGGGTGCTGGTAAATCTGCATTAAGGAGACTTATTTCTGATCGTTGTGGTAATGAAATATTCTCTAATAAACAATTAAAAGGATTGGTTTTATCAATTGAGATCGATCATGATATTACTGGTTGGGTAACAGAACCCGATGATCTAAATATAACATTACGACACTTCGTAAGACATATAATTGAATTAGTATCCGTTGGAATAGTTAGTAATATAGAAAAGGATACTTTAAAAGAAAAGCTTACAAAAGCAGAATTAGAACAACTTGATAGGCATTTATCATATTCTCTTTACTCATATCCACCAGAAAAACTTGATGAATTGAGAAGGAAAACAAGATCAACTATGAAGTCTGTTACTGAAAATGAGGTTTTTAAGAAAACTTTAGACATTTTTAAAGAATTGACTGGCTCTCCTAATGAAGATCAAAGTGTAATAAGTAGGAATATGTCTTTAGTTGATACCGATCTACCTGAAATAATTAAAATCGGTAAAAAAGTCGGATTTGATGCGGTATATGTTTTAGTTGATGAGATAGATGAATATCCGGAAACTCAAAAAGACAATAGGCGCGCAGCCACACTCCTTGTGTCGTTATTATCGTCGTCATGGTTACTAGAACAGAAATCTCTAGCTTTGAAGTTTTTTATTTCTGAATCAATTTTTAACACCGTGCCTGACATTTGTGAGAAGGAAAGCAAAGAAATTCGATGGGATCGATCCAACCATAATGAACCATATAAACTTAGTTGGGATATCGAAGAAATTAAAAACATGTTAGTCAGTAGGCTCAAAACTTATAGCACTGGCAATTCCGTTGAATCAATGTCAAATTTTTGTGTTCCTTCCTTAGCTGAAAGAATCGATTATGAAATTGCTAAATATTCCTTCAGAAGTCCAAGATATTATATTACTTTTTGCAGAAATCTTGCAAGAGCAGCAGCCAGGCAGGCTTTCATTTGTAATTTTAAAATTACTGAGCAAATGTTCGAGGATGAATTATTAAAATATTGCAAGTTTTCATGTCGAGAACAGTATTCCCTTGTAGCAACAAATACTTTATTGAAGTTTAACAAAGTTGAATTTTCAGGAATTGAATTTATGGAAACGTTAGGAATTGAAAGAGAACAAGCTGATTCAGTTCTAAAATTTCTAACTGTGCCCGGAGGTTTAGAGAAATATGAAGATTTATCGGGTTCACAATATAATATAAAAGATCCAAGGTTGATTTATTTGATTGAAGCAGAAAAGAAAATTCCTGGTTCAGGATTAATAAGTAGTAACTAAATAAATATTAATAATCACTATGATTTATTAACCTTTCTTCGCTACAAGGCACATTGCAAAACGCACAAAGCTAGAGTTAAAATAAAAGTGAAGAGCCTTTTCGCCCGCTCCAACTTTGGACTGAGTGATAGTGCAAACTTAATAGATGAACGGATTGAAAATATAAACCGCAAGCGTCTCACAACGGTCATACACATTGGGGTTTTAGTGGTATATCAAAATATCAGATATCGTGTGTTTAAAATGGAGAAATTGGGATGTAATTAAGTGGAATGTTGACAGGAATGGCTGGATTCCTACTGGAATGCGATGAGCCTGGATGAATTTGTCAGGTTGAATTCCATTAAACCTATTGAAAATTGGAAAGAGCTAACGGACAATGATTCTTTGAAACTAATCGTTGAAATATTTGATAACATAACCGATAGTGCAGTGGTTTCAAGAAACATGACTGCGCTTGAAAAGCGCTATTCCAAACCTGAAGGGACAATAAGCAACCTTATTTTTTATCAGGACATCACTGACCCAACAGAAATATTAAGGCGACTTAAGGTCAATACATCCATTGCATTATGATTGATACCCTTTACCCGACAGATAAACTGGACTTTATACTTAAAACGAAACTCAATGATGCAGTACATGATTTAAAGGAGTATGTATTTGAAGGTGACGAGTACAATAAAATAAATTTTTACAGACTCCTTGTCTTTTATGAGGAGAGCTTATTCGGGAAAGCCGAATTGGAAATTAAACCTATTGACAGGTGGACAAATGCTTATTATTGGTATTCTGCCTATTTGAACGAGCTAAAAAAACAGGGGATTTCTATTGAAAGTCACAGGCAGCCAAGGTTTAAACTCCTGGAGCAGATGGATTATGTTGCAGACTCCGGTTTTGATTGGAGTATTATTGAAAAGATTGAAAATGAATTTGATTTGAAATAATTACATTGCATTGTAAACATCATGAGGGTTTACATTCGATTATATCATGAAAATATTATATTAAAAATCACCCATATAACCTGACATATAACCTGACATGAAACAAGTTGATAAGTATAGATTTTTACCGGTTATCCCAACACTTTGGGCAAGTTTATTTGATATTGGTATGACGATTTTTGGCCAACCCTCTGAATATTGGAATGGTAATTTAAATATTGCAAATGAAAAAAATCCAATAGGATCATTCTTCATGACAAATCATATAAGCGGGATTTTCATTATTTCGGGAATTTGGATTATATTGATTTTAATCTTAGGTTATTATTTGCCTAAAAGAATTTCAAGGATTTTTTTACTATTTGTTTTAATTGCACATTCTTGGGGTGCGTCAAGCTGGATGCCCAAGGAATACTTCTTTATTGGAGCGCTTTCGTTATTTTTATTTAACTCAATTCTTTATATTTTGATAGATGAAATAAGTTCAAAAGGAAAATTAATAACAAAAACTGCCCATAATTAATTTGATTAGGGTAAAGCAATGCCGGTTAATCATTGAAATATTAGACGAAGGTAAGTATTCAGTGACCTTAAGCAATGAATAAATAAGATGTATTACGCAATATACAGTAAAAACATGGCGCAGAAAGTACTAAATTGTAACTACATACCATTTAATAAATGGCTTCGAAGATTAATACAGAAACTCGTTTAAGTGCTCAACGATTTCGTACCGCCCCTTATGTACCAATTGACCGAGATGATATAACAATATAAAATTGAATTAAAATGTATATAAAAACTATCTGGATTGCCCTATTAATATCCATTCTGATTCATGGATGTAAGCTAAATAGTAATCAGACTTTTAAAAACGAGAATATTCCAGGCACGATAAAAAGGGAAATTGTTGAACTTGATAAGCAGGTAATTAAAGCGATTCAAAACAATAATACTGATTTAGCGAAAAACGTTTTTTCTGAGAAACTTATAGAAACGGCTGGGAAATCGAAACTTGATTCCATTTTTGAATTTGCCAACGGATTTTTAAAAGACAAAGAATTTGAGTATAAAGACCAGTTTTATATAGAAAATACTACAAAGAATGTTTCAAACACTATCTTCTCCGGATTAGCAAATAGCGATTTTGATTATACTGTACATTATTTGGCACTAAATAAAAAAATGTTTATCTCAATGCTATTGCCAAAAGACACAAAAGAAGCCATGTTGATTACTTTAATCTATGGATTATATGGTAATGATTGGAAACTAAATATTTTTCAGTTTGGTCAGTACTCAATTGATGGCAAAACAGCGATTGATTATTACAATATTGCAAAGGGAGATTTCGAGAAGAAAAACCTGATAGATGCAGCAAACACCCTTTTACTTGGACAACAATGCTTAAGACCAGCAAATCAATTTTTACAATATCAAAAGGAGAAGGATTTTGGAGATTTGCAAAAGCAAGTGATGGGTGAAATAAATTTAAAGTATAAGTTTCCAATTGTAGTTGAGCAAGTTGCAACAAAACCACAAATCTTTGATATTCATCCTCAAATAACAGACGAAGGACACTTTCCGATGATTCGGTATTATTCAAAGATTAATTTAAAGGATACTGCTAGTTTAAGAAAGGAAAATCTGGAAATTCAAAAAGTTATAGGTGGTATATTCAAAGGGATTGACCAAAATAAGAAGTACGTATTTTATAGAGCATTTGATGAAATACCTGATGGAACAATTAAGTATAGAGAACACTACGGATTTGTACAAAAAATTGATAATGAATAATCGCTGCTTACATTCTGCTTGCACCGGAGGCCATACCTGAAAGATTGAAAATGACTTTGATTTGTAATTGCCCATTATAGTGTATGCCTCATGCGGATTTTGCTTTCGATGAACCTAAGTTGAATTTGTAATTCAATAATAAAAGTCTTCAACATTTTAACTTTCTAAAAAATCCCTGCAAATTATACCCTGGAAAAGAGAAATTTGTAAATTGAGGGAGTTTTAAGCCAGAGACCTGGCAGGAACAATTTAATGCTTCACGTATATAAACAACAACACAAATGCGGAATACACATCCAAAAGCTTGCAGAAAGAAAATGTAAGAATTTTTATATTTTTCAGTTCTGCAAGCTTTGAAGGGGATATTGGCATTGGGGATAACAACTAAAAGGAATAGGAGTGTTTTTGGGTGTTGTCTGTGATTGTAAAAAATTGATAACAACAAGGAAAATATTAGTTTAATCTGTAATAATTAATGCTATGTCGATTCTTGGAACAAAAAAATTTTGGAAACCAGCTCTAGGAGCTAGTACATTGCAAAAGGAGAATCAAATCCTAAAAAACACAGGATATATAAATATACAGCTCTACTGCGTAAATTATATGTCTATTGGAAATTTTTGGCAAAAAACATTTGGAGGAAAAGACAATATTGCATTAGCAACTAATTTAAAATATCAAACTGGAGTTGAATCGATTGAAGCAACTTCTTTACAAGATGTCAGGGTTGTAAAAACAGATAAAAACTATAACCTTGGATTACAGCGAAACATTGCGGTTAAGATTCCAGCAAGTGCTGATGCAATTACTATAGATGTAAAAATGACTGCAATTAAAGATGATAAACTTCAAGCTAAATTCGACATGCTTAATAAGCCTGAATATCAAGCAGCACTTGAATTGGCTCCCACCGTTGTAGGACAAGTTATAACTATAACTTCTTTAGTGAAAAAGTTATTCTCAGATTCAGATCCTCAATCTCAATTAGAAGCAAGTTATGCGTCAATAATTAGTAGTCAGCAGGAGTCAAACCCAGTTAACAATGGGAAATTGACAAAAGGTTTTCTGATAATGATTTCAACAAATGATGGAGACCCTTTTAATAATGTAGATGAGTCAAAATTTGAATTAAAAGGAGATACCTTGTATTACAATAAAAAACAAATTGAAAACACATATATTGTATTTAATATTTCATTTGAACCCTTAAAAGGAGAAAATGAAAATGCTAATTGGTTCAAAAAATATAATGAAGCAATAAACAATCTTGACAAGATTCAATTGACTACAAATAATGATGAAATTGAAAAAATATTTAATGATTCAAAAACTATGTGGATTGAAGGCAATGCGTTATTAGATGCAGATGCTACTTATATTAATAGCGAAAAATTTAAAATTAAAGGTTTAGCAATAAAAACGATTAAGGACAAGTATGCGGAATTAACAAACACTTCAACTCCAATTATTGTAACAACAGATGTGCTGCAGGGACTTACTGGTGGAACAGCTATGAATATTATTAAGGACGCATTACCGATTACTGTTGAAAGATTGAGTAATAAGCTAAAATTAAGGTTAGATAAATCGTTGGATTTTAGTAGTTATGAAAAAACTAAAAACAAGCTTACATTCAATGAATTGATTGATGAAGATTCAGATTTATATATTAAAGATTTAATAACTAATAAATTGAATTTCAAATTAGGAAAAGAATAACCGCCTGATGTCCGTAGTTTGCACCAAGCATAACGATTGTACCGTTGGGCGAAGTATTCACTTCGTCCAACTATTTTTGTAGCATTTGCTACCTATTCCATCCAAAAAGGTCCATACGAACGACATTATAGTAGCAAAACCATCTCTATCCCTCCCTAGGTCCCCTGGATAAGCGGAATATGTAAAATCGGAACGCTAAGCGGTTATTGCAAATCCGCTTGGTACAAATGAGGATTACTCACTGCCGTTCGTGAGACCGCTTTTGCTAAGTTTGCAATCCGGTTTTAAATGATAATACCCTGACCTAACGCGCCGACGAGCTATTTCAATATATTATCTTCATAATTAGCATATTTAATCAGAATATCCATCGAAATATGATTCAGCATGGTTTCGTTGGTTGCATCCAAAACTATTTTGGGAGCACAATTATGGTTGTAAGCTTCAATCCAGCGCATGGCACATAAACACCATCTGTCCCCTGGTTTTACTCCTGGAAAAGAGTACTGAGGTATGGGGGTAATTAAGTCATTTCCCATCTTTTTCGAAAACTGCAGAAATTCCTCGGTTGCTATAATGCAAACGGTATGCTCTCCGGTATCACTTGAATTTGTATTACAACACCCATCTCTGAAAAAACCAGTTTTGGGACTATGGCTGCAAGGACTCAAAGGTTCACCAAATACATTTTTTTTGTTCATGGTTGTTTCATTAGGTTCTTTCAATTATAACAATCAAAATTCCAAAATGTAATTGAATTTACACTAATTCTACTTTGACAGATTAGTTTGTAAATATTTAATTAGCCACTAATGCACGAATTGAGCCACGCAAACTGCGTGGGTTTTCGTGTAAATTATCAAAGGAGGATGCAGTTATATTGAATAAACAGAGAATGTTAATGCATAATATTCACGAATAACCGAAAACAAGTTTTCGGTGAAAAAACTTTTCATTA
>JAEYWD010000126.1 GCA_023429135.1 Bacteroidota bacterium
TTCAGATCCCAGGTCACCCTGAGCACCCTTGCTTTGCGCTAAAGAATTCCGGTCATCACGGCTCCTTCGGGACTTGGGATTTCTCCCGCACCCTTTAGAATTGCAACATGCCCGGCACACCAAATAGATTCGCTGCTATGCAGCTTAGAAGTCGCTTAGCGGTGATCTCTTTGTAGCAAATTAATGATTTGGAAAAATTCGAGCCGCGTAGCGGTGAACTATTTCTTGATGTATTTTTTTTCATTCTCTCCGCAAACGATTTAAATCTATACTTCCGGGCATTTTTATCGATCTTAACTTCCTTATTTAAAATAATTTCCAGAAAATTATTTGCTTTTTAATTTTTATTCCGTTTATCTTTGCACCGGATAAAATCATCAGGAGAGTTTCTTTTCAAAAAACCGCTATTCATGCGGACTATTGTTTTGCTTTTCAGCAAACTCTAATTTCTTTTTCTATTTATGAAGAAAAAACCAATTCTCAGCTTTTGGGGAATATGGAATATTAGTTTTGGATTTCTCGGAGTTCAGATCGGTTATTCCCTCCAGAATGGAAACACAAGCCGTATATTATCGGCTTTGGGAGCCAATGTTGAACATTTAAGCTATTTCTGGCTTGCTGCTCCGTTTGCCGGCCTTATTGTTCAACCAATAATAGGTTTATTCAGCGACAAAACCTGGACCCGCCTTGGACGCCGCATACCATTTATTCTAGCTGGAGCAATAATTTCAGCTTTGGCCATGTTTTTTATGCCCAACTCCGAATTCTTTTCGCACCTTCTCCCTCCTGTTCTCTTTGGCGCTTTTATGCTGCTGCTGATGGACACATCATTCAACATAACCATGCAGCCCTTCAGGGCTCTGGTAGGCGACATGGTCTCGGAGGAACAACGGAACATTGGCTACTCCATTCAGAGTTTTCTTATAAATACCGGAGCTGTGGTTGGTTCGTTGCTGCCATTTTTATTAACACAGGTAGGAGTTTCAAACGAACCCATGCCTGGAGAAAAAGTCGCGCCAACAGTGGTTTGGTCGTTTTACTTCGGAGGTACTGCATTACTTCTCACAGTATTGTGGACGGCCTTCAGAACCAAAGAATACCCGCCTGAAGAATACGAGCAATATAACGAGGCTACAAATGATGCAATTGTCGAAAAACCTAAGGTTTCGAACTATAAATTAATTCCACCGGTTATGTGGCAACTTGCATTGGTGCAATTCTTCTCCTGGTTTTCACTGTTTCTTATGTGGGTTTATACCACGCCCGGAGTAGCTCAGAATGTATGGAATACAGCCCCTGGGGACTCACTTTCGGCTGCTTATAACGAAGCCGGGAATTGGGTAGGCGTAATTTTCGCCATTTACAGCTTGTTCGGAGCATTATTTTCCCTGGTGATGGCACGCTTAGCCAATACGTTCGGACGTAAACCAGTATATCTGATTGCATTACTGGCAGGAGGAATTGGTCTGTTATCCATGACCTTTATTCACGATAAATATGGATTAATTATTTCTATGGTAGGTGTAGGTATAGCCTGGGCTGCAATTCTGGCTATGCCCTATGCCATCCTTTCGGGCGCGCTTCCTGCAAAACGCATGGGCGTTTATATGGGAATTTTCAATGCCACCATCACAATCCCCCAGATTGCCGCAGGTTTTTTGGGCGGGGTAATTTTGACAACCCTTAGCGGAAAGGCTATTAATATGCTTGGGGTTGCTGGCGTTTGCATGTTACTGGCCGGTTTGTCGGTATTATTCATTAAATCGGGGAGTCAGGTCAATGAGTAATATAAAAGCATGTATTTTCGACCTTGATGGGGTAATTGTCGATACGGCAAAATACCATTACATAGCCTGGAAAGAAATTGCCAGGGAACTTAAATTCGATTTCACCGAGCACGATAACGAACGCCTTAAAGGCGTAAGCCGCATGCGATCACTGGATATCCTGCTCGAGATTGGTAATCTCCACCTGGATATGGACACAAAGAACATGTTGGCAGAAAAGAAGAACAATATCTACGTGGGTTTCATTGAGAAAATGAACCACGACGAGATTCTGCCCGGTGTTTTGCCTTTTCTCCGCGAGTTGGATAACGCAGGTATTCCCGCTGCAATAGGCTCGGCAAGTAAAAATACGCCTCTCATTCTGCAACGAATTGGTCTTTCTGGGTATTTTAAATCGGTAGTTGACGGGAATAAAACTTCGAAAGCAAAGCCCGATCCTGAAGTCTTTTTGTTAGCTGCAAAGGAATTAAATGCCCATCCTGAAAACTGTGTTGTTTTTGAAGATGCAGAAGCCGGTATTGAAGCAGCACTTGCAGGTGGCCTGCATACAGTTGGAGTGGGAAATCCCCAAATTTTAAGTAAAGCTGAGTTGGTTATTCCGGGTTTTACCAGAATGAATCTGAACCGGCTGTTAACATTTTTTGAGAAAAACTAAATATATGAAGAATTACTTGAAGCATAACGAGTGGAAGATCGTGGAGGAAGGATTTCATCCCGGGAATCACCTTATTTCAGAAAGCCTGTTCAGCCTGGGAAACGGGAGAATGGGGCACAGGGGTAACTTCGAAGAACAATATAGCGGGGAAACTCTTCAGGGGAACTATGTAGCTGGTGTTTATTACCCGGACAAAACAAAAGTAGGATGGTGGAAAAACGGTTATCCCGAATATTTTGCCAAAGTACTGAATGCTGCAAACTGGATCGGAATTCATGTCCAGGTTGATGGAATGAACCTCGATCTGGCCACCTGCAAAACAAATAACTTTCTGAGGGAATTGAATATGAAGGAAGGTTACCTCCTGCGCATGTTCGATGCTACTCTTAAAAACGGATCGCAGGTAAGCGTATCGGCAAAAAGATTCTTAAGCATGCCCGAACCCGAAATTGGCGCTATACGCTATTCGGTTAAAATGCTCAACAAAACAGGTAAACTACGAGTCACTCCCTTTGTGGATGCCGATGTTATTAACAAAGACTCGAACTACGAAGAAAAATTCTGGGAAGAAGTTCATAAGGAAGTGGACCACGGAAAAGGCCTTGTGGTTGCCGGCACCAAAAAAACAAATTTTCATGTTGGAACCGGTATGTTATTTCAGATTTACCTGAATGGCAAACTTATCTCCCCTACCATTGAAACTTCGGAAAGAGAAAAATATATAAGCAACAGCTTTGAGATTGACCTGAAAGTAAACGATGAACTTTTGATTGAGAAATATGGTGTTGTGGTATCTTCGGAATACTATCCGAAAGACAGAATTGCCTCTCGTACTCACGAAGTATTGAGCCATGCAGCTCAAAAAGGTTTCGACATGCTTTTCCAGGAGCATATTGCCTGCTGGGCCAAAAAATGGGAAACCAGCGATATTGTTATTGAAGGCGATACTGCTGCTCAGCAAGGCATCCGCTTTAACGTATTCCAGTTAAATCAGACTTACACTGGCGACGACAACCGCTTAAATATTGGCCCTAAAGGCTTTACAGGCGAAAAATATGGCGGTTCAACCTATTGGGACACCGAAGCTTATTGTTTGCCTTTCTATCTAAGTACGGCCGACCAGCAGGTGGCACGCAATTTACTGCTGTACCGTCATAAACAGCTTCAGAAAGCCATTGAAAATGGTGAAAAGCTGGGTTTCAAAAACGGGGCCGCGCTTTATCCCATGGTTACCATGAATGGCGAAGAATGTCACAACGAATGGGAAATTACCTTTGAAGAAATTCATCGTAACGGAGCCATTGCTTATGCTATTTACAATTACATCAATTATACCGGCGACAAAGAATATATTGCCCCTTATGGGTTTGAGGTATTATTGGGAATTTCAAGGTTCTGGAGCCAGCGTGTTAATTTCTCCGAAGAAAAACAGCAATATGTGATGTTGGGCGTGACTGGTCCTAATGAATACGAAAACAACGTGAACAATAATTTCCATACCAGCAATATGGCGGTGTGGACGTTAAAATATACCCTCGAAGCAATTGACTATCTTCGCAAAAATCACCAATATCTTTTCAAGGAACTGGTTGAAAAATGGAAGTTCAACGAAGTGGAAGAAACTGCCCGGTGGAAAGATATTATTAAGCGTATGTATTTCCCATGGAGCGAAAAACATCAGGTATTTCTGCAACAGGATGGCTTTCTTGATAAGGAATTAATTCCGGTCGATAAGCTCGATGCTGCCGAAAGACCCATTAACCAGAAATGGTCGTGGGACCGGATTTTGCGTTCCTGCTATATCAAACAGGCTGATGTGCTGCAAAGTATGTTCTGGTTCGAAGATAATTACGAACTCAACTCACTATGCCGGCATTTCGATTTCTATGAACCATTAACGGTACACGAGTCATCGCTTTCGCCTTGCGTACATGCCATTCTGGCTGCAAAGCTTAAAAAATACGATAAAACGTACGAAATGTACCTTCGTACGGCACGTCTCGATTTGGACAATTACAACAACGACACCGAAGATGGTTGCCATATTACAAGCATGGGAGGAACATGGATGGCTTTCGTGATGGGTTTTGGCGGTTTAAGAGTGAAAAACAATAAGCTTTGCTTCAATCCCTTTATCCCATCCAAATGGAAAAGCTTTTCCTTCAGGATTAATTTCAGAGATGCACATTTAAAAATTCAAGTGGACAAGAAGAAGGTCGAGTTTTTCAATCTTACTTCGAAAAAAGTGAACCTTGTTGTGTGGGGCCAGCCTTATGAACTAAAGGGCAACAGCAGCATTACCGTGAAAGAAACAGTTCCGGCGAATTCGTAAGCCCGGTATGTATATTAAGATTTGAGACTGTGTAATTAGTCCAGAACCGGAGGTTGAGCCTGCCGAAACCTCATTGTCACTTCGACAAGCTCAGTGTCCGGTACTTTTCACACAATCTCCTAATAAATTAAACTAAAATCTATGCGCAAACTTACATTTTTAATTCTGCTAATTGTAACATTACCTGTATTCTCAGCCACTTACAAAATAAACCGGCTGGAGCCTTCGTTCTGGTGGGTTGGAATGAAAAAACCCGATGTTCAGCTTCTGGTATATGGACCAGCTATCTCCGATACAAAACCAATGGTTAATTACCCTGGAGTAACGGTTACCAATGTACAGATGACCACCAACCCCAATTATTTGTTTGTTACACTTCACATTGAAGCAACAGCAAAGGCAGGAAATTTTAACATCAATTTTATAAAGGATAAAAAAGTGGCCACCACCTACGCATACCAGCTTCGCGAAAGAAGAGCAGGCTCGGCTATGCGTCAGAGCTATAACAATTCGGATGTAATTTACCTGATTATGCCCGACAGATTTTCGAACGGAAATGTTAAAAACGATTCTGTTCCTGAGGTATTTGAAAAAACAAAGAGAAGCGATCCCAATGGCCGTCACGGAGGCGATTTGCAGGGAATTATCAACAATCTCGATTATCTTAACGACCTAGGTGTTACCACAATCTGGAACACTCCGGTGCAGGAAGATAATATGGAGACTTACTCCTATCACACTTACGCCATTACCGACTATTATAAGATCGATCCCCGCTACGGCACCAACGACGATTACCGCCGGTTAGCCGACGAGCTGCACAAACGCAAAATGAAACTCATTATGGATGTAGTTCCCAACCATTGCGGCCTGAATCACTGGTGGATGAAAGATCTTCCCTCGTCCGACTGGGTGCATCAGTTTCCGCAGTTTACGCGGTCAAACTACCGTATTTCGGCTGTGACCGATCCCTATGCTTCGGAATTGGATAAAAAAATTAACGCCGAAGGGTGGTTTGACACCAGCATGCCCGACCTGAATCAGGATAATCCGCTAATGCTCACCTATCTGGCTCAAAATATAATCTGGTGGATTGAATTTGCCGATCTGGACGGATTACGTGTGGATACCTATCCGTATAACGATGTTAATCAGGCTGCTAAATGGGTTACTACTATTCGTAACGAATATCCGAATATTAATATCGTTGGCGAATGCTGGCAGCATAGTGCCGCCGAAATAGCATACTGGCAAACCGGTGCAAAAAACAAGGATGGATTTGATTCACAACTCCCCGCTGTTATGGACTTCCCGTTAACCGATGCTCTCCATTTAGCTTTTAACGAAGAGGACGGTTGGAACCAGGGGCTGGCACGTCTCTATTTTAGCATGGGAATGGATTATGTATATCCTAATCCCGAAAACCTGATGATTTTTGCCGATAACCACGATATGACTAGGTTTACCAACATTATTGGCAACGATATTAAAAAGTACAAAATGGCAATGGCATTTCTGCTGACAACTCGTGGTTTTCCACAGCTATACTATGGTACAGAAATAATGATGACCGGCGACAAAGGGAAAGGTGATGGCGATTTACGCAAAGATTTTCCCGGAGGTTGGCCTGGCGATAGCCGCAATGCATTTACGGCTCCAGGCCGCACTGATTTAGAGAACGATGCCTTCACTTTCACCAGAAAGCTACTGAACTGGAGAAAACAAAACCCTGTGATACACACCGGAAAACTGATGCATTTTATTCCACAGGATAACTGTTATGTTTATTTCCGTTACAACGACCAGAAAAAAGTAATGGTAATTCTGAATAACCATAACACACAATCAAGAAAACTGGATGCAGGCAGGTTTGCCGAAATGTTAAAAGACTACAACTCAGGTTATGAAATAATCTCAGGTAAAAATATTGATAACCTTAATTCAATTGAAATAAATGCTAAATCGGCAATGATCATTGAGTTAAAATAAGAAGTTCATTTTTAGTTTATAGTTTACGTTGAGAAGATGGCTGTAATGGCCATCTTTTTTTGTTTGGTTACACCTCAACTTTTCGATAAACAAACCTGCTGATTTTGTGTTATTAAGAGGTAAATATGTAATAAAAGCATAAAATGAAAACGTTATCAGCCACTTTCTCCATTTTCGTCATTCTTTTTTCAGTTAGTTTAACTGCCCAAACAGTGAACAACCCCAAACTGGACAAACAGGTAAAAGACTTCCTGACAAGCATGCAAAACGATTGGAGCGACTGGAATGTTCCGGAATCGGATGGACAGTTGCTGCACGATATCATTATAAAAAACAACTACAAAACGGCTGTAGAAATCGGCACCTCCACGGGACACTCGGGAATATGGATTGCCTGGGCGCTGAGCAAAACCGGCGGCAAACTTATTACCATAGAGATAGATCAGGATCGCTACAAAGAAGCATTGGCAAACTTTGAAAAAGCCGGACTAAAAGATTATATAGACTCCCGACTGGCTGATGCCCACAAACTTGTACCTGAACTAAAAGGTCCAATTGATTTTGTTTTCAGCGATGCCGATAAAAGCTGGTATATTCAATATTTTAAGGATATGGATCCAAAGTTAAAAGTTGGTGGCTGTTTTGTTACTCATAATGTAAACCGCAATACCAACTATGGCTTCTACGAATATGTAAGCAAACTTCCCAATTATAAAACCACTCTCGATAATAAAGGCGCCGGAGTAGCCATAAGTTATAAAACCAAATAAACTGACGTGAGGTAAGAAAAAGTAAGTATTGAGAAAACATTTTTCTTAAAAATGCCTTTAGATAAAATCAACTGCAACAAAATGGAGTAGTTTTGCGCGTCAAAAATTTTAGAATGAAACCTACTATAGAAGAGCTTAAAGGAGAAAAAGGATATCAGCATGTATTAACGGTGCCTTTTGATAAGCTTCTGCCCTTTCTGTTCGAAAACATGAAGCCCAATACAAAAACTATGGGATTCTTTTACTTTTTCCTCCTTTTATGCGCCCTTTCAGTTTTAACTTTCTTATTTCAGCCAGGATATACTTTTGCACAGCTTTTCTGGTTCGGACTGGCAGGTTTTGTATCTTCGTTCACGATTATGGTTCCTTTGCACGAATTACTGCATGGCTTAACTTTCAAGATATTCAAGGCCGATAAGCTGAAATATGGCAAGGACCTGAAACAAATGATGTTTTATGTTACAGCCGACAATTTTGTAATGAACAGAAAAGAATTCTCTATTCTGGCTTTAATGCCCTTTGCAGTTATCACATTATTATTGCTTTTACTGGAATTGATTTTGCCCCATAATTACATCTGGTTCTTTCTTTCCGCAATTTTCTGGCATGCAACCATGTGCATCGGCGATTTTGCCATGCTCGCATTTTTCGAGAAGTTCAACTACCTCGAATTATTCACTTTCGACGATGCTCAAAAAAAAATCACCTACTTCTATTGCAAAAGCCCGGATAACTTCTGATTATTTAAAAAAGGAAACAAGCTCTTTTAGTTGCTCTGCCTGGCTATTTAATTCTTCTGCCCGCGTAGCCAGGATCTCCGATGAAGTGGCATTTTGCTGTACAACCTCACTCAATTGCTGCAGAGCATCGTTCACCTGATTCGATCCTGTGCTCTGTTCCTTACCCGATGCTGCAATTTCCTGAACGAGTTTCGATGTTCGGGTTATTTCGGGAACCAGGCGTTCCAGTTTAGCTCTTGCCTCTTCAATAAACTTTACACCTTTATCCGAAACTTCATTTATCTCAACTGCCGCAATTTTGCTTTTTTCGGCCAACTTGCGTACTTCGGCAGCAACAACAGCAAAGCCTTTTCCATGTTCACCGGCCCTGGCAGCTTCAACAGCAGCATTTAATGCAAGTAAATTGGTTTGAAATGAAATATCGGTTATAATGCTTATTTTGTCAGCAATATTCTGCATAGAAGCTACAGCACTTGCCATGGCATCGTGGGTAATTTGGATTCCGTTACTGGTTTGTTGAGATATTTTTTCGGTTTCATTAGCATTTACTGTACTTTGTTCAATACCCGCGGATATTTCTTCCATAGTGGCAGATACTTCTTCTGTTGATGAAGCCTGTTCGCTGGCCCCGGAGGAAATAACTTCTGATGAATTTTTAAATTCACGGCTTACATTTACCATTAATAAAGCACTTTTCGAAAGTTGTGATATAATATCTTTTAATTTGGCAATCATGTTGATAAGAGCCTTATTCATCTGAGCAATTTCATCATCATAGGTTTCTTTAATCTTGAGTGAAAGATTACCGTTCGATACCTGATTGGTGGCATAAATTGCCTCTTTTAGAGGATTTACAATACTCCTGTAAATAACAAAAATTAATGGCAGTATCGATGCCAAAATTAAAACAAGAAAAATAATTACACTGGTTGTGGTTTTACTTACCTGTGTTTTTATTTCACTCTCCAAATCCGTTTTTGCCTCCTGAATATTATCAATATAAATTCCGGTACCTATCCACATGTCGGTACCTTTTATCATTTTGGAATAACCCAGTTTGGGTTGGTCTCCTTTGTTAGGCTTGGGAAAAACATATTCTACAAATCCTCCGCCACTCCTTGCCTGCTTATCAAGTTCCTGAACATAAAATATTCCGTTTACATCCTTGTTTTGCGCGAGGTCCTTACCAACCAACTCTGGCTTAATGGGAAGAGCTATATTTACTGTACCTTTATAAATGAAATAGTATCCTGAACTGTCTTCCTCAAACCTGATTTTATCAACAGCATTACGTAATACAGCCTCTTTGCTTTCGTCGGGAATGTTTTGTATCAGTTCTCCTAAGGAATTGCTCATCGAATGTACCGCCACCTGCAATTTAGATTTTTGCAGCTCCAACAACCGTGTCTGAATTGTCTCGGCAGAATGTATCCTTGTTTTTCTGAATCCATTCAGAAATAAAGAGGTTGTAACAATCATTAAGACCAGAAAAATCCCAACAATAAAGAATAGACGGTGTGTAATCTTAAATTTTCGTATCATGGTTTAAAAGTTAGCTTTATTAAATTTAATCAATTATGAATTAATCTAAAAGCTTTTACTCTTAAACTTTTGAATACAGGAAATTTTAAGGGTGATCTAATCTTAAACCGGCAACTGGCGTTTAATGCTTTCTTCGAGAGAAATGAATGTTTCGGTGCGTGAGATGCCTTGAATAGCCTGAAGTTTCTCGGTTAGAATTTCTTTCAGATGCTCGTTATTACGGGCATATAGCTTTATAAGGATAGAATAGTTACCAGTTGTATAATGAGCCTCGGTTATTTCAAGGATTTGTTCCAATTGTTTTGAAACCTCGTGATACATACTTGCTTTCTCAAGGAAAATTCCGATGTAGGCGCAAGTTTGATAGCCAACTTTAATAGGATCGAGAATAAATTCGGCTCCCGAAATTACCCCAATTCTGATTAACCGTTGCACCCTCTGATGAACAGCCGCTCCTGAAACGCCACATTCACGTCCAACTTCCAGAAAAGGAGTACGGGCATTTTTCTTAATTATTGAAAGTATTTTACGATCAAGACTGTCAATCTGAAAATTTTCCATGGGTGCAATTCTTTTACATTTTTAAATTAAAAGCGGACTTAAAATTAATTTTTTTAAGCAAAAATAAAAACAGCTAAAATTAATAAATGTTACCTCATGCGCATATCATTTCCGGTTGGAGTCTGGAAAATTTTCAAATCGAAATCCTTCATCTTGGCTAAAAAGTGTTCAAAAATGAGCGACTGGTTCTTTTCGAAAGGTATTCCTGCCTTTTCCTTCAAAAAAGCAACATATTGCACCGAGATTCCATTCCCGCCCTCAGTTGTAGTAATGGTTGATAAAATGGTCATATTCGTGTTGGTGACCGGGAAATTTCTCAGGTATTCTTCTATGTAATACCTGAATATGGTTAAATTGGTAAACTGATTTTCGTTAAAGGTCTTAAAAAAGCCATCGAGTAGAGGGATTTCATTAAACTTTGCGATCATTTCATCATCGCAGAAACGAACTGTATTAACATCCACATTAAATACCTTCTTTATGCGGCGGCCTTCCGACTGTTCCATTCCTCTCCAATTGGTAAACGACTCCGAAACAAGGGCGTATGTAGGAATAGTCACAATTGTTTTATCCCAGTTCTGAACCTTTACTGTTGTTAATGAAATATCAATAACAGTTCCATCAGCTTTTTTTGCAGGCATTTCAACCCAATCACCCGGTTTTAACATATCGTTGGCAGAAAGCTGAATACTGGCAACCAAACCAAGAATTGTATCTTTAAACACTAACATCAGTACGGCTGCCATGGCTCCTAACCCTGTAAATAGTTTGTTAGCCGGTGTACCTGTTATAACTGAAATAATTACTATAACAACAATTACGTAGAGAATAATTTTTACAACCTGAATGTATCCCTTAATAGTTCTTTCTTTGGAAACCGGAAGGGTAAGATAGATTTCGTGCAGCGCATCGAGAAACGATAGCAATACAAGTAACGACACTATCACCATGTAAACCAGGCAGAGCGTTTGAACTAGTGTCATAAAGCCCGGATAAACAGCTAAAGGAAGCTTAACAGCATGATAAATTACCGCAGCAGGAGCAATAAGCGATAACCGGTTAAAAACTTTTCTTTCGAAAATAATATCATCCCAGTTGGTTTTGCTCTTTTTCACCATTAGGTGCAGTGTTCCAAGAATAATGCGCTTAGCAATAAAATTGGCCAACCATGCCAATAAAATTATAACCAGAATAACTATTGTGATTTTGAAGATATCCGCAAAATATACCGATATGCCCCAATCGATTAACTGCTGTTTTAATAATTCGAGATATTCCAGGTATTGTTGATACTGCTTCATACTATACTTTCAAAATTTTCCGCGAAAATAAAATAAATTAGATTTTGTCCGACCTGATACCCAAATTTTATGCTCTACTCAAAGCATCCTCTATCAGCATGGTTATTGCTTCTTTCATCGAAATATCCTTTGCCTTGATCATACGCGGAATAATGGATGCTTCTGTCATTCCCGGAACTGTATTTACTTCGAGGAAATACAATTTTTCATCCTTGATAATGTAATCGATCCGTACAACACCACGACAAAATAGCTTGTCGTAGATAAGTGCAGATGTCTTTTCACAATCTTCCCATATTTTTTGAGGAATGCGGGCAGGAATAATCTCGTCGGCCATACCGCTTGTGTATTTGGCTTCGTAATCGAAGAATTCTTTTTTACTTACGATTTCGGCAATAGGCAGAACCTGCATTTTACCAAGAGTTTTTATAACTCCACAGGTAACTTCCGTTCCTTTGATAAATTCTTCTACAATCACTTCCGAGTCGTGTTCCAGAGCTGTGCGAATAGCTCCCTCCATTTCAGCTTCTGTAGATATCTTCGAAGTTCCGCAACTGGAACCACCGTTATTAGGTTTGATAAAGCAAGGCAAACCAAGGAATTTAACCACCTCGGCAGCGTTTACATTATCGTTTTTGTGAAAGATCAAACCCTTGGCCATATGGATGCCATATGGAGCGAGATAATGCTTTGTAGCGAATTTATTAAATGATAACGACGAGGTCATAACTCCGCAGGTGGTGTAAGGTAGACCAATCAGTTCAAAGTACGACTGTAATTTGCCATCTTCGCCCGGAGTTCCGTGAATTCCGACCAAGGCACAATCGAATTTGGTTTTTTTCCCATTGTAAGTGACCGAAAAGTCATTTTTATCGACTTCAATCTCTGCTTCTTCCATTTTTGCAGTCCACTGCATGCCTTTCATATGGATAAGTACCGGACTGTATTTTGTTCTGTCGATTTGTGAAAATAATTGGTTGCCGCTTTTTATTGAAACTTCGTACTCGCCGGAGTCGCCACCGGCAACAATGGCTATATTTTTGATCATAATTGATATTATTGGGTTAAGAAGAAAATCAGAAAACGGCCACGAAGATAGTAAATTGTGGAGCGAAGAGAAAATGTTCGGAAAAGAATGTGAATTAAACAGCCACGAATTCACAAATGAAGTTATTTTATATTATTGGTAGTCTTATCCTATAATATACTGACTATCGGTTTGATTACATGTAAACAGTCGGAACCCTTGCCTTTTAAAGGCCCTTAATAGTCATTTTGTCCGTAAAGGAAATAGATTCTTCACTTCGTTACTTATGACCGATTTGGAAAAGAAACTGTTAGTAAGAAATTTAGTTTCAAGTTCAATAAAACCGAAATGCCCACGGTTCGGGACCGGCCTTCAGAAAATGGCGTTAAGAAAACAATATTCTGGCCGTCGTGAGGGGATTCGAGCGGTATTGATAGAAAATATTTAGTTTAACAAACAAACT
>JAEYWD010000068.1 GCA_023429135.1 Bacteroidota bacterium
GGGACCGGCCTTCAGAAAATGGCGTTAAGAAAACAATATTCTGGCCGTCGTGAGGGGATTCGAGCGGTATTGATAGAAAATATTTAGTTTAACAAACAAACTTTCAGAATGCTATGTTCCTAAAAATTTGACACACAACAGCGGCTTATCCCCGCAGCAGGCCAGAATATTGTTTTTAGCCAATTTTCTGGAAGCCTTGACCTTTTGGTCCTTTTGTGTCAAGACAAAAGGACGAAAGATAATTTTAAGGAGGCCTGTCATCACCGCATTATGCCCCATTTTCCTGGGGCCGGGTCTACCAATGACAGATTTGGATAATAAGCTGTAAATGTTGAATAGCTATTGCGACGATGTTGACATGACCTCTTTGCTCAAATGTTTCCCGCGTCGCTGAAATACGTTTTGAATTCTTTCCCGGGGTTCCGCTTCGCTTCACCCCGGGCTACAAATAGACCGCACCTAAAGGCGCTAAAAGCCAGGATATACCTTTCCCCCGGACAACAGTAAAAAAGTAATTGAAGTTTACATCTTCATCGTTAAATAAAACATCAACATTATTGACCAAACCGTCGACATGGTTGTAACTTACGACAAAATAGCCGATAAAACTATCAGTATCGTCGTTCACATCAGCATTACCGACGATAAAACCGTCGACATCTTTGTAACTTACGACAAAATAATCGATCCACCCTTCGACATCGTCGTAATTTACCACAACATAGTCGTTCCACCTCTCGACATCGCCGTTCATATCGACGATTTTGTTGTTAAAACCGTCGATATTGAACTATAAATGTTTAGAATCAGAAGTTATAACAAATATAAACCCTGGCTAAATTTCGAAGGATAAGTTCTATATTTGCCGTATCCGGGTATATTGCCTGGCATGCTTTTTAACGCTGATTTTCCCTGACAAATGAACAAAACGAAATTTCCTCTCCACTATCAAATCTTAATTGCCTTAATTCTGGGGTTTATTTTCGGTTACTTTCTGCCAAATTGGACCGAATATACAAACTGGGCAGGAGTAATCTTTATCCGGATTCTGAACATGATTGTTATTCCCATTATACTATGTTCCATAATTTTAGGAGTTTCATCCTTGAGCAAGGGCGAAAGTATGGGAAAATTAACCCTGAAAACCATGTTGTTTTATATGGTTACCACAACATTGGCAATTCTTACCGGTTTTTTCCTTGTATCATTCTTTAAACCGGGAACAGGTGTTCCGCTTAACCTGGGAGAAAACACTCAAAACCTGAACATTGGAACGGATAAAATAGGAGACATCCTTATTAACATAGTTCCTAAAAACATTTTTGGAGCTCTTGCTGAGGGCCAGCTCCTGCCAATAATTTTCTTCGCTTTTATTTTCGGTTATTTTATGATGAAGGTAAAAGAGGAACAAACTCAGATCCTTAGGAAATTCTTCGACGCTTTTCTGGAAGTGATCTTGAAAATTACGGTTTTTGTAATCAAGCTTGCTCCCTATGGCGTATTTAGTCTTGCTTCGAAAGAAATTGCCCGTCAGGTTTTATTGGGAAATGACGTGAACGAACTACTTGTGAGATTAGGATGGTATGTAGCTATTGTTGTTGGAGGCATCCTTTTTCATGGCCTGGTTACAATGTCGGCAGTTTTGTATTACATCGGGAAGGTTAATCCTTTCAAGCACCTCAGGAATATGGTAACACCTCTTATTACAGCCTTTTCCACTTCATCAACCAATGCCACATTACCCATTACCATGAAAGCAGTTGAGGAAAATGATGGCGTTTCAAAGAAAATAGTTGGATTTACAATACCCTTGGGGGCTACAATAAACATGAACGGAACAGCTCTATACGAATGTGTTGCAGTTTTGTTTATTGCACAGGTTTATGGTATTGAACTTTCATTGGGTCAGCAAATTTTGGTTGTTTTCACATCGTTACTTGCGTCCATTGGTGCTGCCGGTATTCCTATGGCCGGAATTGTGATGATGGTAATTATTCTTAAAGCTGTGGGACTTCCACTGGAAGGAATTGGTTTGATATTACCTGTAGACCGGTTACTCGATATGTTTCGTACCGCACTTAATACCTATGGCGATACTTGTGCCGCGGTTGTTATTGCCCGAACCGAGGGCGAGGACCTGAAAATATAAAAAAAGCCACGCTTTAAGGCGTGGCCGAATTTCTTTAGCTGTGCATTTATTATTCAGGGTGAATAGCTTCAACCGGACAAACATCAGCACAAGCACCGCAGTCGGTGCAAATCTCTGGGTTAATTTTGTATCTGTCACCTTCTGAAATTGCTTCTACAGGACATTCATTAATACAAGTGCCGCATGCAGTGCAATCTTCGTTAATTTTGTGTGCCATTTTGAAAAAATTTTAGGTTATAATTTATTCGCAAAATTATTTCAATTTTTGAATCCTAAAAGGGTTTTTTCGCCTTCAGGCTAATTTGAAAATAGTATAAATAAGCTCAACATGAGCAGAATGTCGTTGTATATTATTACCTTTTAGCTTCATACAAAAAAGAAGCTGCCAGCCACGCCATCGTTCCAATTCCAGTTTTAAGCGCCTGTTCATCGATATCAAACTTAGAGGAATGCAATGGTGCTGATACTTCTCCTTTTGTATTCACTCCTAACCGGTAAAATGTGCAAGGGTATAACTGGGTGAAGTATGAAAAATCTTCTGCAGTCATTCTTAAATCCAGATCAATAACATGGTTGTCTCCCAAATATTCTTTGGCAAGCTTAGAGGCTTTAATAGTTGTCTCTTCATCGTTTATTAAAACAGGATATCCTTTTTCGATTCTGAAATCGACCTCACAACCCATCCCCTCCATTAAACCTTTGGCCAGGGTAGTCATTTTTTCATGAGCTTTCATACGCCAGGGTTCGTTCATGGTGCGAAAAGTTCCTTCCATATATACTTCACCGGGAATAACATTTGTAGCTCCGTTGGCAATTACTTTTCCGATGGATAAAACCGAAGGAACGGAAGCCTCGGCAAATCGGCTTACCACCTGTTGCAAAGCAACAATAAGATGTGCAGAAGCCAGAACTGTATCGTTTATCTGGTGAGGAATGGCTCCATGGCCGCCTTTTCCTTTTACGGTTATAAATAACTCATCGCAGGAGGCCATATACATTCCGGGTCTGAAACCAACAAAACCGGCATCGAGGTTAGGCAGCACATGCTGGGCAATTACCATGTCCGGCTTTCTGTCGTTAAAAATACCCTCTTCGAGCATTAATCGGGCTCCTCCTGGTAATTTCTCTTCTCCGGGCTGGAAAATTAACATTACCGTACCTTCAATTTCAGTTTCAAGCTCTTTAAGAATCCGTGCCGCTCCCAGCAACGAGGCAGTATGTACATCATGACCGCACGCATGCATTACTCCTTCGTTTACCGATTTATATGGGAAATCATTATCTTCTTTTATAGGTAATGCATCCATATCAGCCCGTAAGGCAATGAGTTTTTTATCGGGGTTTTTACCTTTTATAAAAGCAACAATTCCAGTAGAAACAACATTGTTCTTATACTGAATATTCCACTCATCTAACTTATTACAAACATATTTCGATGTTTCGTATTCCTGAAATGATAGCTCGGGATTTTGGTGTATATGTCGGCGAATTTCAATAGTTTCCTGAAAGAATTTTTCGGCTAGTTTCTCAATTTTCTCTTTAAAATCCATAAGAATAATTTAGTTTCGGCTTCAAAAATAAGCCAATTAAACCAAATTCATGTTAAAAATGAAAATGATTTGGTAAGCGGTTTAACAGAAAACCATCAAACAGTGGTGTTAACCAATTATAACCAGCAAAGGCTAAAAGTCGGTACTTAAGGAGAAGTAGAAAATCCGTGGTAAAATCACATTCTTTTCAACGCCATAAGCCCAGTCGAAACGCATAAAATAACCGAGAACCTGCGCTCGCAAACCGTAGCCAAAGCCATAAACAATGGGACTGCGGTTACTGTCAACATAAATAGTTATTGGATTTTGTTTTACAATGTCGTATTCATAAGCATTGCCTCCCGAGAATGGTGTCCAGCCGGTCCATGCACTACCCACATCGAAGAAACCAACTGCCTGCAAACTACTCCAGAAATTAGAACTGGCAGGATAACGCGAAAAATACTTAATAAATGGCCAGCGTATTTCACTGTTGATAACTGCAAAATTATTCCCGTTACGGATATTCTGGGTAAAACCACGCATGTTGGTCGCTACAGTTTGATATGCATATTTTGCCTGATCGTCAATTCGTATGGAATTATCGAATGTTTTAACTTTCGACGAAAGATTAATCCAGTTATCAACACTACCCAGATAATAAATTAAGCGGCTGCCTCCGAAAGATGAAGACGCAGCAAAACGGTTAGCCCAAATTAAATTCCGGTGAAGAACCAGATAATGTCTGAAATCTGCTCCCAACACAAACAAATCGGATTTGCTTCGATTAACCTGTTTGTATGCTTCACCGAATACTTTCCAGCGTGTACCGCTATAAAGGTTGATACCAAGAGTGCGGGTGTTGTCGAAAACAAGCTCTAGTTTAAGGCCAGCCCAGGCATTGTTAAAGTTGTCAGCATTCAGTGCCGCTGGTTCTGTTGCCAGAAATGTATTACGGTCGTGACGGAATGAACCAGTTCCCCTGGCACTTAAAACCTGCGAAAAAGGATATTTCAGTACATAATAAACTTCCTGGGTTGTGGTCTTAATCAGATACCTGCCATCGGGGGTAACACTCTGGAACGACTGGCGATGATAAACATACTCCTTGTCCCAGCGCTTTTTAAGGTTCTCAATACTTAAAAGATACTCGTTACTTTCAAAATCGAATGACAACCTTATTCCACCAACTATTTTATAATCTTCGAACAAATCGTTGGTGCCAAGTTTTATTAACCCGTTAAATCCGGGATTGTAATACACCTGCGACCCGTTGAATGCCTGATAAGAGGCGTTCAGGAAGTTAAAATCGGCCTGACTCACAAGGTAGTTAATATAGAATGCCGTTTGGTAAATACGTTGTTTCTGTTCCTGCCTCTGCGGCACCGAATCGGGAGTTACAGGCCGGTTCACTGTTGCCGCTGGTGAAACTGTTCCTAACTTTAGCTTTTCAATTTCAAATATGTAATTATCAATATCAATCTCGCTATTGGCTATAATCCTAGTAGTATCTGCGGTGGCAGGAGTCATCTTCCTTACATCGGGAGGCCGAACTGTAACCGGCATATTTTTTACCGCCCTTAAACTATCCCTTCGCTGATACTTACTATTCAACTCTTTTCTGTATTCTGTATCGGCAAGTTTGGAAGGAAGGCTTCCGAAAGGCTTTAATTTTTCCATAAACATGTACAACTTCCCTTTTTTAAGGCGGATGTTACCGGCATCGGAAGTTTGGGGGACTACATCGTGCTCAATAAAGTTGTCGTTATTATTGGTGACAGGATAGGATTTTGAAAAGAATCGATAATGAATAGTAGTATCAATATAAGCTATAACACTATCGTAATCGGCAATGTATCGGTTAAAAATACCATTTGCATCGCTCAGGTACGCATACCTGTTTTTAGTTAATTCAACAGGGTAGGTATGATTGGCAAATTTATTCTCGGTGACACGGGATAGGACATCGGACCCGGATGCATAATTATACACAAATATTGCATAAGCTGGCGATAATTCTTTAACTTCAGGAGTTGCAGAGCTTAGCGAATCGCTAACCCGGTTGGAACTGAAAACAATTTTTGTTGAATTGTCGGCAAACTTAGGATAGAGATCATCTGCCAGATCGTTGGTAATTTGTTCGTTGGTAGACGAAGCTAATGTATGTACATAAATATCTGTTCTACCTTCTTTTACAGCCGAAAAAACAAGTTTTGCTCCGTCGTCGGAAAATGAGAAACTGAGTATCTTATCGAAGTATAGCAAATTTCTCTGCACTAACTCCTTGGTTTCGATATTGTAAAAAGACAATTTTAAGAACCCTTTTTCCTCCGAAATAAAAGTTAGTATTTTCCCTCCCGGATGCCATGCAATGGCAGGTTGAGAATAATCAGGTATCTGATCGAGCTTATGTTCGCGCTTATATATTTTTTTTATTTTTTTAGTCGACTTATTAAACAGCCACAACTTATACTGACCCATTTCGTTGGTTACAAAAGCAATATGCGTTCCATCGGGACTGGATTTCATTTTCTGATAAACACGTTTTTTCTTAGGCTTGGCAATAATAGGGGTTTCATCCTCTGTAGAATCTGTATTACCGTTCTGATATAGGCTCATATAATAGCCAAGCCATTCATCGGACAATTGTTTAATTGAAGAACCCAGTACATATAAAAAACCACTTTTCGCGCTTTTATTAATACGGGTTATATAAACAATGTTTGGAATAAGGTTTGCTCCGTAGTTTTTTTCAATGTATCGCCAGAAGGAATGGCCGGCATACATGGCATCGTCGCCCTGTAACTTATTAAAGGCTTCATACTTACCCGATAAAACTCCATCTTTCACCCTGTTTTCAATTTCAACACTCCAGTCCTCCGAAATATAGGATATCAGTCCCCGGATATACCATACAGGAAGGTTAATTACGGCCTGGTTGGTAAGGTTTTGCCCAAACTCGGAACCATAAAGCATTTCATTCAATATTACTTCCGCTATCCCGGCGCTGATTTGTTTTCGGTAACTGCGCCTGTCGCCTTCATAATAAAGGAATACTTTATTCTTTACAATTTTGGTAATACCTCCGGTATTATAATCTTCGCTTCCTGTTACCAAACCGATGTTACTCTGACGAAAGTCAGAGAGTTTATTGTATACCAGAAAAATAATTCGCTTTTCGAGCGTGTAATCCAGTAATTTCTCAATGCGTTCTATTTCCTGATTGGCTACCCATTCGGTGTACAAAGCAAGATCACGTCCATGTTCATTGAAATAAGTATCGAACTTAGGATATCTGAAATATTGCCAGTAAAAGCTATTATACTGTACCCGGTTTTTACCGAATGTCATCTGAAGGCCATTGTAAAACTGGCCCTTTGCTAATGCTATCTGAAGCAATAATATTGAAATGAAAAGCAGTTTCTTAAAGTTCATTGCAGCATCAAAACATAAATCGGTTAAAGGTAGATAAATATATAAAACTAATGATATACGAAAACAGGAAAACCCTATGTTTTGTTAAAAAAGTTTATGCTATTTAATTGAAGGAAATGCCAGGGATAAAAAAATGAAAGATTGAAGGAATGAAAATACTTGAAATGCTCAACTCAGACCAAAACAAAATGAAGAATTATCTGATTTTTTCTTCAATGTTGATACTTTTGTACAAATACCAGTAAACTATAATTAATTTCTGAAGTAAACATGAAAGCATTCATTTTGATCTTCTTATCTGTTTTGATAAATTTTTCGGCCAATTGCCAGCAAAAAGGAGCAAATATTTCTTTCGATACTGAATCGTACAATTTTGGGAAGATAGAAGAAGTTAAAGGAACCGTAACGTATGTCTACAATTTCACAAATACAGGCAGCGAGCCCCTGATATTACAAAACGTTCAGCCATCGTGCGGATGTACAACTCCTGAATGGAGCAAAAAACCTGTTGTGCCCGGGGGGAAGGGTTTTATTAAAGCAACCTTCAATCCGGCAGGCCGTCCGGGTCCTTTCGCCAAAAGTATCAGCGTGGTTAGTAATGCAGTAAACAGTCCTGTAGTTTTAAAATTCTCGGGAGAGGTTATTGGCAAGGCTCCCAGCATTGAAGAAAAATTCTCTTTTTCAATTGATAATCTACGGTTAGTTTCTACCTATCTTGCATTTGGGAAAATATCTCCGGCAAAAATCGCTTCAAAAACAATCGAGGTATTGAATGGTGGCTCTGCCCCGATTAATCTTTCTTTTCCATCGGTAGCACCCCACCTCGAAATTCTTGTCAGCCCCTCAACCATAAAACCCGGACAAAAAGCCTCCATCACGATTAATTACAATGCCCAAAAGAAAAACGACTGGGGTTTTGTTTCCGATGAGATTTTTTTTGCGATGAACGGTAAAAAAGATGCTAAATATAAGTTCAACCTTTCGGCTAATATAGAGGACGATTATTCGCAGGCTACTCCGCAGCAAATTGCCAATGCCCCGAGGATGACACCCGACAAAACCGTTATAGATGTTGGCAGGCTTAAAGCCGGAGCACAGGTAGAACTTGTTTACCGATTTAAAAATATGGGTAAAACTAATCTCGACATTCATAAAATACTGCCCTCATGCGGTTGTACCAATGTGAAGGCAAGCGAAAAAATTATTAAACCGGGAGGAACAGGCGAAATCCGGGGTGTTTTTAACTCCACAGGCCAAAAAGGCTCGGTGAACAAAACCATTTCGGTAATAACAAACGATCCTCAAAACCTTAATCTTGTTCTTTGGATAAAAGGAAATGTGGATTGAGGAACGGTCGATGGTCAATGCTAAAGAGTCGATAGTCGATAGTCAATAGTGGCTATATTGTATATTATTGTTGATATTAATAGAATCACAATTGCGGCGATGTTAAACATAAAGCCCTTTTTAACATGTTTGCACGCCGCCAAAAATAATCCTATTTGATTAACCCAGGACGCCGCTTCGCTTTGCCCTGGGCTGTATTATCCAAGGCCTTCAGCCTTAAAAAACATAAAATCAAATCTACATTTCTGTGCAACATAGCCTCAAAAGTCCATAGCTCACATAACCCCACAACCCGAAACTCGTAACCCGAAACTCACGAATAATTCCTATTTTTGCCGAAAAGATTCTTATGTCAGATCATCACCACGATTTTAAAAGTGCCTTAACCGTTAACGATGGAGTAGAGCAACCTCCTTCAGTAAGCGACGATTCGGTTAAACAATTTGTGAAAAATAAACGGAAAAAGATCTCCGTACAGCAATATATCGATGGAATTCTGGAAGGCAACCGCACTATCTTAAGCCAGGCAATAACACTTGTGGAAAGCAGTCTGCCCGCCCATACTCACCTTGCTCAGGAAATAGTGGAGAAATGTCTTCCATTTTCAGGGAAATCGCTTCGTATTGGCATAACAGGGGTGCCCGGGGTAGGTAAAAGTTCTTTTATTGAAACCATGGGCAAGTACCTTACCAACTCTGGCCGCAAGCTTGCAGTACTTGCCATTGACCCTTCGAGCGAAAAAACCAAAGGAAGCATATTGGGCGATAAAACCCGCATGGAACTGCTCTCTGCCGATCCGAATGCATTTATACGACCTTCGCCATCAGCAGGATCACTCGGCGGTGTTGCCCGTAAAACCCGCGAAACGATTATTCTTTGCGAAGCATCGGGTTTCGATACCATTTTTATTGAAACGGTTGGTGTGGGCCAATCGGAAACGGTTGTGCATTCCATGGTCGACTTTTTTCTGCTCCTGATGCTTGCCGGCGCTGGCGACGAACTGCAGGGAATAAAAAGAGGGATTATGGAAATGGCAGATACGATTGCCATAACCAAAGCTGATGGCACCAATGTTCGGAAAGCCCAACTTGCAGCTACGGAATACCGCAATGCACTTCATCTGTTTCCGAAGTCTGCATCGGGTTGGAATCCAAAAGTTCTACTGTGTTCATCTCTTGAGGGAACCGGAATCCCTGAAGTGTGGGACAGTATTCAGGAATACACCGCTCTTACCCAGAGCAACCACTTTTTTTACGAACGCAGGCGCGAACAATCCAAATACTGGATGTACGAAACCATCGACGAAAGCATCAGAAGTCATTTTTATCATCACCCGATGGTAGAGCACGAACTCAGCGATCTGGAAGAGAAAGTTCTTGAAGGTAGGATGGGTTCGTTTGGTGCAGCTAAAAAATTGCTTCAGATATATTTCGGACACAAATAGCGGTGCTTAAAACAATGTTGTAAAACAGGTGAGAAAAGGGATTATACCGTTATTATAGCTTCATTTTATTTTCAACATTTTTTGAAATAAAACGTAAATTCTCCTGTTTATGGAGGGTATAAAAATTTATTCTATTATCGGCAATGAAAAATATTCTTGTAGGATTGACTGTAGTTCTCGTTTTAAGCTGCACTTCGCGTACCATTAATCCTGGTTTTAAAATTATTGGTAACATCCAGGGGTTAAACAACGACAGCGTATTTTTATTCAGGTATGTAAATGAAGATTGGGTGAAAGTTGATTCAGCTCAAGCACAGAAAGGAGCCTTTATGTTTCTGGGAAGAGTTGAGATTCCTGAGATGTACAAAGTTAAGGTAAACGACACCTTGCCCACGATATCACTTTTTGTTGAAAACGACGAAATTAACCTTGCGGGAAAGATTGACAGTTTAAGAAAATTTAGAGTAGCCGGATCCAAATCGCATGAGGAGTACGAGCGTTTCTGGGGAAAACAGGAAATTTATTCCACCCGGATGGATTCGCTCGAAAACGAATTTTTAGCTGCCCGTAAGCAAGGAGATAAGAAAAAGCAGGCTAAACTGGAAAAACAAATGGACGAGGTTTGGAACAGCGAAATAGAATCCATCCGCAAGCATGTTCTAACCAATAAGAGCTCTTCAGTATCAGCATACCTTGCATGGTCGAGGCTGGCAAGCAGTTCGGACCTGGAACAACTGGAAACCATAAAGAACAACTTTGATACGTCGCTCAACAGATCGGTTTATGTAAAGCTACTAAGCAATTATGTGGATAAACTTAAACTTTTGGAAATTGGCCAGCCAGCCATAGATTTTACAATGAATACTGCCGATGGGAAACCACTTCAACTGTCGTCGCTTTATGGCAAATACCTGCTTGTAGATTTCTGGGCATCGTGGTGTCCTCCCTGCAGGGCCGAAAATCCCAACATTGTAGCAACTTATAACAGGTACAAAGAAAAAGGGTTTGATATTTTGGGAGTATCGTTCGATAACAACCGGGATAAATGGCTCAAAGCAGTTGAAGACGATAAACTTGTCTGGAATCATGTATCGGATCTTGCCGGTTGGGGAAATGCTGCAGGTAAGCTTTATGGAGTGCGCAGTATTCCTGCTAATATTTTACTCGATCCCAAAGGTGTTATCATAGCTAAAAACCTCCGTGGAAAGGAGCTGGAAAAGAAATTGAAAGAGGTGATGAAGTAAATTAGTCGACAGACTACAGACGGCGGACCACGGCAAACAGCCCGTTGAAAACCATTTAATACTTATTTCAACCTTAATCAAAGATTCTTTTAACCTAATCGTCTGAATTTTACAACTTAAAAATTAGAATAATAAGGTTAAAAAAATGGCGTGTCTATTTTTGTACTAAGGTTGGGATTGAAAACTAATTCCTCCTGAAAACCTTATTTTATTTATTCTGAACCTTAGTACAATAAAAATCAGATAACATCTTAACCTTATTCTCCATATTAAAGTGGTCTGCAATCTTCAGCCTTTTCGGATAATGATGTAATTTTTGAACTCACCAAGCTTTAAACCAAATAATAAATTCTTTTCAATAAAACTGATAATACGGTATTTCAATTTCTGATGCTTTTCGGGTATTTTGTTATAGGTTATAGGACCTGAAAACCTGAGCTGGTCCCTCCAGTTCATTTTTTCGATCCAGAAATTCATCAGCTTTGGATGACTACCCTTAAATACAGTCAGGTTCTTCATGTTTCCATAATCGTAGTAATCCATAATAAAACCCTTATCTACCAGATCGGTAACATGTTTTTTGCCGTATTTGGTTTCTTTAAAAGCCTTCACTTTTGATGTCAGATATGCAGGAGGTCTAACCCAGCCATAATGATAAACGCGGGCATTCAGTTCTACTACTTTTAGCTTGCTTGTACCTTCAATCTGCATAAAATTCTGCCCGTCGAAACCGGGAATCCGTCTGAAACTTTGTGCATCTCTCCACGAATGAATGTCTTTATCGTTTCGGATGATACGAATCTCCTTGCGATACCAGGAATGTCCATCCTGAATATGGTTATAGTCGCCCCAGAAATGCAGGTATTTAAAAAGAAATCCTTCTACTTGAGAATCGTTAAGATATTTTTCACAGTTTTCCTTAATTGTGGGATAATCTTTCTCATGAACCAGCTCATCGCCCTGGATGTAAAAAAGCCAGTCGCCCGTGCAACTTGCCTTTGCAATATCGGTTTGTCGCGCCAGCTCGGCCCCTCCTTTAAATTTTTCGATATCCCAAACGGTATGAACAATTTTAATTTTGTCGCTGTCAATACTTCTGATTAACTCTTCCGACCGGTCATCCTCATCTCCCTTTCCCAAGGCAACAACAAATTCATCGCAAAGAGGCAATATTGATTGAATTGACTCCTTCACAGGATAGTATAATTTTGTCCCGTTACGAACAATGGTAAAACCGCTAATTTTCATATATTCTAAATAATGTCACCCTAAATTAAAACCAATAGCCTATATTAATAAATCCGGCTAATCCCCGTATGCTGTTCGATCCCATCAAAGTAACCTCTATAGGACCAATTACACTTCGGTAACCGTAAGAAATTCCGCCGCCAAATGTAATACCTTCCGGCTTAATAAGTTCTTTCCCCGATAAAGTTGTTTTAGCAATATTTGCTTTTATGGCAAAAAAGTTATTTTCCCATGCCTCGTATCTGAGTTCTGTTCCGGCAGCCCAGGCTTTTGATCCAAGCAACTGCATATATTTTAAACCAACAATTGGAACAAGACCTCGCATAGATGTTCCGCCTAATCCCCCGAGGAAGAAACTATAATGCGCAGGTACTGAGTCTACAAGAGAATACCCGGCAAATAATGTGCTAGTTAAGGTAAATTTCCGGCTTAAGCTAACCGCATGTGCATATCGTGCGCTACCTTGAAAAAATCCGGTTTCGGAACTTATATCGTCCGATAGTCCTTTCACATAACTCAGGTTTGACACTAATTGTACCCCACGATTGGGAAATATCGATTTATCATAACTATCTATTTTATAAAACAAATGAAAATTTGAATAAATATAATCTGATATCGGGAATGTTGCCATGCCAATGCGGTTCGAAATTCTTGCATAGTCGCCCATAACACCGCCTCCAATAGCATTGTTATTGGAAAGATTCCATTGCCAGAATAAGTCCAGCGTAAAATCGAAAAAGTCGAAACTTGCCACCGTACGATCGTTTTCGTATTCAAAAACCTCCATATTATGCGATTTTACCCTGATACCAAAATCGGGAAACAACTGATTTGTCTTCGGTCGCACCTTTTCAGGATTCCATCCGGTATTCAGGTAAAGTAATCCGTTAAAAGCCACATTCTCGCCAAGGGCCAGATCGAGGGAAAGTTTAGAGCCTGGTACTATTAAGTTCCTGAAAGTTCCATTTAACAGCAGTGCAGTTTTAAAATTTGTATCATAATGAATACCAACTTTGAAATAGTTGGTGTTTTTTTCTACCACTTCAATAATTATTCTGGCTCCATCGTTGAGAGGTTCCAAACGGTAAGTTATTCTGTAAAAGAATAGAGTACCAAAAACCTGCGAAATTCGTTTCTCAAGATCATCAAGCGATATTTCTGAAGGTACGTCAATCTGTAATTTACGGAGAATCACATCCCGGGGCACATCTTTGAGTCCGTTAATTTCAATTTCCTTTACTTTTACGGACGTGAAACGTTCAAAAGATGTATTACGTGGAGGTAAAGGCTGAAACTTTTTTAGCGAATCGGCCAAAGCTTTCAAACGGGGCAGCATAAACCGGGCAGCAGCCTCTCCACGAGCAATGATGGAGTCGCCGGCATCGAAACTCATTAGGTTATAATTATCGAGTATGGGTTCTATCAGGATATCGCAGGCCTCACGGTTCTTATCCATCTCGTGCTTGGTAAAAGTATATAAGCTCTGGTTCACAATTCCCGGAATGGTGTTAAGTGTTTTACGCGACTGCGGACGAAAGCCAACGTCGACACCAATAATTATATCGGCACCCATTTTTTTTACTTCCATTACAGGAAAGTTATTGAGCACTCCGCCGTCTACATAAATGTTATCATCAATCGTTTCGGGAGTAAAAACCGAAGGAATAGCCATACTGGCCCTCATAGCCTGAGGCAGATACCCATTGCGGAGAACCGTAGCTTCGGCTTTCTCGATTTCGGTGGCAACGCACAAAAAAGGGATCGGGAATTTAGAAAAATCATTCTCGCGGTATACCGGACTGGCCAATTTATTAAACAATCCGTAAATATTCTGGCCGGCAATAGCTCCCGAAGGAAGACCTATTCTTTTTTCCTTAATCGGGAAAGAAACAAAATACCTTGCATTATCTTCTTTTTCCTCGAACGAAAGAATATGCCGGTCCACCTGATCGGACAGCAGACTGTCCCAATTCATGGAAATAACCAGATGCGAAAGTTCCCCGGATGAATAACCTATTGAATATAGCCCACCTATGATGCTCCCCATGCTGGTTCCTCCTATATAATCAACCGGAATCCCGGCTTCTTCCAGAACTTTTAAAACACCTATGTGAGCTATACCTTTTGCTCCACCGCCACTAAGCACCAAACCAATGCGGGGCCGGGGAGTATTGTTTTGTTGGGTAAAACCAGTCAACGGTATTAAAAGAAAGAAAATGAATAAAATAAGAATCCTCATTTGCAAAAAAATAAAGGACAAAATTAAGGGAATTTGAATCAGGTCAAAAAGTATTCTCGGTGGAACCGGTAAATGAGGAAGTAAATAAGGGAAAAAATCGGTTAGTGACTTTTTTTCGTACTTTTGTTCAAATTAAGGTTTATAAGCCAAAAGTGGTTAGGGAACCGGAAATCAAGTTGTCTTGTTCATCGAAACTATCGGATTCCAAATAAGTAACACTCTTCTTAACCGCTAAAAGCTAAACACCTGAAAGACCCTAAACTAAGTATAATGATTATCGAAATTCTCCGGCAAACCATCATGATTACCAGCCTTGTTTTGGTCATGATGCTTATCATCGAATACATCAATGTTATTTCTCAGGGACGCTGGGGCGAAAACCTCAGAAATTCAAGGTTCAGACAAATAGTAGTAGCTTCTTTACTTGGATTGATTCCCGGATGCGTTGGAAGCTTTGCAATTGTTTCGCTTTATACTCATCAGGTAATAGGATTTGGAGCTCTGGTGGCCAACATGATAGCTGCTTCGGGCGACGAATCGTTCGTTATGTTTTCATTATTCCCTAAAATGGCTTTATTACTGAACGTTATTGTATTTGTAATAGCCATAGTTGTCGGACTGATTGTTAGCGCCACCATAAAAAAGAATATCTTGAAGATGGAAGGAAAACCCCATCTTGTTGTGCATAATCACGAACATGAAGAGCAATCATTATCCATAAAAGAAGCTTTTAAAGCGCTTCGGTCCATTTCATTTCCAAGAGCAATTCTGCTTATGGGCTTATTGCTTTTTATTTTTGGTATTATCACCGGTCAGTTTGAACATGGAGGTTTTGAGACATTTCATGAGCATGGAAATGAACATGCTCACGGCGAAACAGGATTTCACTGGGAGGAGTTGCTGTTTATTGCGGTGAGCCTAGTCGCCCTATTCCTTATTCTGGTTGTTAAAGAACATTTTCTTGAAGAACATATCTGGGAACATATCATCAAAAAACATTTCCTTAAAATATTTCTCTGGACATTCGGAGCTCTTTTGGTAATTCACCTGATGGTAGATTATATTGACATAGAGCATTGGGTAAAAACCAATATTTACACATTGCTGATTGTCGCAGTGCTGGTGGGTGTTATTCCAGAATCGGGACCCAATCTGGTATTTGTAATTTTTTTCTTCAACGGAACAATACCTTTTAGCATACTCCTGGCAAATTCGATAGTACAGGACGGTCATGGAGCTTTACCATTGCTGGCCGAGTCGAAAAAATCGTTCATTATGATGAAGCTGATAAATATGGTGGTAGCTTTTCTGGCGGGGTTAACAGGTATTTTACTGAACTTTTAAGGCTCAAAAGAGTTAATAGAGGTGTTGGTTACGTGATACGGGTACTGGTTAAGGGTTGCTCGAAACCGGATGGTTGTGTTAGACCTTTTGTATTGGCCATCGACTATGGACTATCAACTATCGACTCCTTTTGCTGTGGAGCGAGGTCTGTTGTCTGTCGACTTTCTTCATCCACAATCGACCTATATGATGTACTTAATACTTGTTTTAAAATAAATATATAACAGAAAGAATTATGAATTACGATTTACTTGTAATAGGTAGCGGACCCGGCGGATATGTAGCCGCCATCAGAGCTTCGCAACTGGGATTTAAAACCGCCATTGTTGAGCGCGAAAGTATTGGAGGTATTTGTTTGAACTGGGGCTGTATCCCAACCAAATCGCTCCTGAAAAGCGCCCAGGTTTACGAATACACTCAACATGCTGCCGATTACGGAATTGCCATTGAAGGGCAGGCAAAGCCCGATTTCACCAAAATTATTCAACGAAGCCGCTCTGTAGCCGATGGCATGAGCAAAGGAGTGCAGTTTCTGATGAAAAAAAATAAAATAGATACCGTTGCCGGAACCGGGAAACTGATTTCCAACAATACTGTTGAAGTTACCGATAAGGATGGCAAAAAATCGCAGGTAACTGCTAAACACATCATCCTGGCAACAGGAGCACGTTCGAGAGAACTGCCCAACCTGAAACAGGATGGCGTAAAAGTGATAGGTTACCGCCAGGCCATGAACCTCCCAAAACAGCCGGCCTCTATGGTAGTTGTGGGATCGGGAGCTATCGGCAGCGAATTTGCTCATTTCTATAATTCCATAGGCACAAAAGTAACATTGGTCGAGTTTCTGCCAAACATTGTACCTCTTGAAGACGAAGAGGTGTCGAAGGCTCTTGAACGTTCGTTCAAAAAAGCCGGTATGACAGTACTTACCTCCTCGACTGTTGAAAGTGTAGATGTCTCTGGCGACTTATGCAAAGTAAAAATTAAAACGCCAAAAGGAGAAGAAATTCATGAAGCCGAGATTGTTTTATCGGCCGTGGGTATTGCTCCTAATATTGAGAATATTGGTCTCGAAGAACTTAAAATTGAAGTTGAAAAAGGTCGCGTAAAAGTGGATGAATTCTATCGCACCAATGTGGAAGGAATTTATGCTATTGGTGACATTATTGCGAGTCCAGCCCTGGCCCATGTTGCAAGCGCCGAAGGTATAACCTGCGTTGAAAAAATTGCAGGATTGAATCCGCATCCTATCAATTACAAAAATATTCCGGGCTGTACCTATACATCTCCTGAGGTTGCTTCTGTAGGATTAACAGAAAAAGCTGCTCGCGAAGCCAGCTATGAAATAAAAGTGGGTAAGTTTCCTTTAACAGCATCGGGTAAAGCTAGTGCTGCCGGAGCTAAGGACGGTTTTGTTAAAATGATTTACGATGCTAAGTACGGCGAACTGCTGGGTGCTCACCTGATTGGCTACAACGTTACCGAAATGGTAGCAGAAATTGTTGTTGCCCGTAACCTGGAAACTACAGGTCACGAAATTATCAAATCGATACACCCCCACCCCACCATCTCGGAAGCGATTATGGAAGCCTCGGCAGCAGCATATGGGGAGGTGATACATATTTAGTCGTAAGAAGAATACAACAAAAAGCCACCTTTGCTTACGCATTGGTGGCTTTGATCAATTAACCAATTATAACCCTAACATGCTAATTTTCAGATAACGGTTCGTTTACAACGCCCATGAAAAGGAACGTTTTCGTGCTTTTCTCGTGTATAATAAAAACAAAAGGTTTATCCGCATTAAAGACAGTAGTTTCAGGAATAGATGTTAATTCTATTTCCACCGATGTAACTGCTGCAGCTTCTGTACCTTCCTCGTTTACCTCAACAAAAGATTTATGCATCACTTTCGATACTTTTAAGGAATTTGCGATGCTAATTCCAGAAAGATCGGCAAAATCCGTAAACATCGTAGGCATTCCCATAGCAGTAAGGTCATCGTTTAACTCTTTTTTAAAGCTGAAACGGAACTTGGGTAAATAAACTTTTACCTTCATTTTACCAAGACTGTTCGTCCAGGTTGACCAATTTTGAGTATTCAATGCAGCGACTATATCTTTATAGGTTTTTCCTGCTTTGGGTACCATCACCATCATACTGTAATTTCCTTTTCCGTAAGGAAGGTCAATGGCTGTGAATAAATCGTTCTGATAATAATCGAAAGAACCTTCCTGCGACATAAAATCGACCTGTTTGGTTTTTCCGCCTGTCAGATAAAAATATCCCGGTTTGGTATTTTTGGATTCGAACTGATACTTCCACACACCTTTAAAATAAATGGCGTTTATAAGATACATTACTACATTATCAGGTATCTGATCCACAATGGTTTTAATTTTCTGATGAGTTTTATCCGCTACCCAGGAGTTAATAAGGTCTTTAGTTGCAGCATCGAACTTCGCAGAACGCACATCGGCGCTGAGATAATCCTTGTTTACAGCCAGAAAGGCGGGCTCAACTGCAAAAGTGTTTTTATACCATATAGAATTGGCAATTTCCATTGCTACTTTCGGGTCGGCATCAATTAAAGCTTTGATAAGATCGCGGTTGGATTCGTTTACTTCCGTGTCGCTTAAACCAACGTAACCAAGTCCTTCTTTGAGTTCGGTCTTTGTCTGGGTGGCAGCACCGTTGTATAACATACTCAAAGCCATAGAAACACTTAGAGGCGAAATAAACACATTCTCACCATCTTTGGCGTTGCTAACCACCTGTTTAAAGATGTTCAGTCCGAAAGAATTAGAGGAAGCTACAATTTGTTTTTGCTCGGCAGTAAGATTTATATCCTTGCTAACTTCGCCCGAATCCTGTTTCTCACAACCGGTAAATGAAAATGCAATTAAACAGAACATTGATAATATTATCGACTTCATCCTATAATAATTTTAGAGTTAAGAAATGCTGAAACCATCATGATGATTTAAAATACTTTCGCCCGGGTTCCAAATCATAAGGGTTTCATTGTTTTTTTATCTAAGATGAAGTAGACGAAGGAAGGTTGCGTGAGGTTTAAAAAAAGCATAAAAAAACCCTGCAACAGTGCTGCAGGGTTTTATAAAAAAAGATTTTCAACTAAAATTTCAATGCCACACCTATATTGAGGTAAGAAACTCCGTATCCCAATTCGGCCATAGCGGCAAATTTTTCTGTGAAATAATAACGGGCTCCTGCAAAAATAGATGCTCCAACGTGACTTGATTCTGCTCCACCCCAAGTACCAGAATAGGTACCATATTCGCTACTGCTTACAATTGCAAAATAAGGCATTATACCTCCATAAACGTCGAGCTTCTCAGGCATCATATTTAAGTGGTATGTACCACGGGCGCCTAAAACAAAGTAAGTATACTTATAACCATAATTATAACCATAACCAGACCACTCGTATTTAGAACCGGCAATACCTAGGTACCCGCCAACACCAATATTACCAGGACCAACATCGTCTTTAACACCAACTTCAAACGAAGCAGATAAAGGAGGAATCGTTGTTTTGTATAATCCCCCGGAATACAAAGATGTTCCAAGACCTAATCCAAGGTTTAAAACTTTGTCGCCTTTTTGGAATTCCTGAGCAAATAATCCTGCACAAAGAAACAGAGCAAATAAAAATGATAATGATTTTTTCATAGGTTCATAATTAAGGTTAAAATTTATGGGACAAATTTAAAACATGCTAAGGGATTATCGTATCCTCTTTTTAGGGGATATTATTAAAAAAACATTAAAAGGTAATTTTACCTGACGAATACCGCCGATTTTATGGACGAATCGATTCAAAGCCTCTGTTTATTTAGTTTCTGTAACGATTTATAAAATTCTTCATAAGCTTCCCTAAAAACATTGGTACTGAAATTTTGTTCGGCAAAAAATCGAATTGCATCCGAATTATATTGCATATAATTATTGAGCATGTAATTTAACGCATCCACTAAAGCAAACTCATCACCTGCTTTCACGAGGATACCGGTTTCAGCATTAACTATCTCGGGAAGACCTCCTACATGGGTAGCAATAACCGGAACTCCACACGCAAAAGATTCGACTACTACAACCGGCATATTTTCGTAATTACTGAAAAGAACTGTAAAAAGCGAATTCTGGTATGCTTCAATCAGGTTTTGTCCTTCCAGAAGCCCCTTAAATACCACAAACTTATTGGTTATTCCCAGCGAATTGCTTAATGTTACAATTTTATCAAAGTCCGGCCCTTCACCAATAAGGTGAAATACAAAATCGTTCCTGCTTTCGCTAAGGACTTTTACAGCATTTAAAACTCCTGAAATATTCTTTGCAGCATTGTCGAAGCAAGAAATGTGGCTGAAAATTTTCTTTGGATGCTGCTTCTTTTCGGCAGGTTTGAAGATTGATGTATCCACGGAGTTATGAATCACGCGGAAATTTTTGTGTTCCAGGCCACAATTCACCATTGCGGTTTTCAGAGCCTTGGAAACAGTAACAATACCTTCACTCCTTTTTACAACCAACCGGGTAAGAATCTTTCTTACTACTCCATTGTATTGGTTTCGGGATGGCAGGTAGCGCGACCAATGCTCGGTGATCACATAAGGAATGGAATAAAGCAGTTTTGCCAGTAAGGCCACCACTCCGCACCGGGTTAAAATATTTATGTGAATCAGATGAGGTTTCCCAAAATCAATTTTCAGCGTCTTATAACCGATCCAATGAGCCTTTATAAACCTGAAAGCCTTAAGTAGCTCCACTCCCGGAAAATGAGTTCTGACAGCAGGATAATACACAACAATAGTAAATACTCCGTTTATAGTGCTTTTTTCTACCTCAACTATTTCACAATCGCAAGGATGAACATACAAAACAGCAATTTCGTTATCCAACGCCACCGCCTCTGCATGTTGCTTTACAAACAAACCAGGCATAGGATCGTAGCGATTGGGATACCAAGCCGAAAGGAATAGAATTTTCACACAAAACGTATTATTTCTTTAAGAACTTGACCTTGGTCAGTAATCATCCGGGATACTTATTTTGTCATTAGAGTCCGGGTAATAAATAAATTTCGACTATCAACCTGAATAACAAAGACTTTATCTGTTTTTTGGGACTGAGAGGTGGTGGAGGCACAGCCTCCATCACCTCCCAGCTTAATAGCATAACTATTTGTCATTCCGAGCTTAACAAAGGATCTAATAATCTTAATTTTTCAATTTGCTCCGCTCAACAAACTCCTTCATTGTTAATTATTTGAAAAACAAATATACTCAAACTGAAGATCTTTACAAATGGCAGAAGCCTGGAGTTTGAAAATGAAACGAGCAGGAATCTTCCAGGAGAATAATATTTACCGGACAAAACGATGAAGATAATTTATCCCATAGAAATAAACTATTGAATCTGCTTTTTGAATCTTATACAATTGCATAAAGTCTGTATTATCGCGGGTGATAGAATATCTTGAAACTATTCTATGTGAATTATAATAATCAGTAAATATATTTATCCCATTTTCTTTTGAAATCAGAAGAAGTGAGTCCATTTCAACTTTATTGCCTGGCAGTTTTTTAACTCTTTCAATATCTTCTTCGCCAGTTCTGTAAAATATCTGATTTTGCACCTCCTTACCTTGTTCCAGAATATAAATACTGGCCTTGTCGTTAATAATTCTTTCAATGAGTTTCTCCCGTTTATTAAAATCAGCAAAATGACCAGGCAATATCCCATAACTCATGTTCCAAACAAATAAAGAAGCTACCATCCAACCTAAAAATTTGGGGTCTGATTTTATATAATAAACAGCAATTATAGCCAATAAAAAAGGCAACATCACCATAAACTCGGCATTACCTTTAGAATAAACCGCCCATAACAATTGTAAAACCAAAATTAAGATATGTAATAAAATAAAATGAATGGGTTTTGAGGTGCAGAGTAGTTTCTGCCTCATAAGTCTGAAAACTGCAATTACTGCAAATGAAACACTTAACAATGCAGGTAATAAAAAAAGTAAATTCTTCTTCACTAAAAAAATCATGTACCCATGGACTTGATAGAACGTGCGGAAAAAATTGATAACTCCCAGGTAAAAGTTATCTGCTCCAATATTGTATTGAACGCTATCGCTTGTTAAAACCGGAGTAAAAAAGCTCCATAGACATTTGACAGAAAAACCACAGTTTCGAGTAGAATGAACAACAATCATGTAAACTACCGGAACAATAAGAGATGGTAGAAAGTAAAAAATAACAGAGGCTAATTTTCTGCTTTTATAAAATACTCCCAGAAATAGCCCAATCCACCAAAAGAAATGAATTACATGGAACAAACACGCGAACGATGCCCAAAATGCGATAATGACAATCCGGATGATTGAAGGTTTTTCCAGATACTTTAAATAATAAAGGCTTGCTAAAAGTGAAAAAACAACTGGTAAAATATAAGTCTCGTTCTCGGTAGCGAAACGCCAAACACCAAAGGAAAAGGCGCACATCATTACCAAAAGTATGTTTTGCTTTTCGTTGGCTCCAATTCTGTTTAATATTTTTGAGAGTAAAAATAATCCCACAACAGCGGCTATCGAGTTCAGCACCTTCATCATTGTTAAAACTTCGGGTTCAAAAATCAAACCGACAAGTTTATACGCCATAAATCCCAGATAATTATAAAGCAGGTGGAAAGGTTCGGCCAACGTGTGCCCATATTTTATATATGCTGCATAAGCATATGCGTCGTTTGTAGAGTTGGTAGTTGGGAAAAGGAGATATAGGAGTGCTACAACCAGAAGGCAAACTATCTTTATTAATCTACTCATAACTACTAGTAATAAGAATTAGCTTCAAGGTCAATACGAAAGTCATCATAAAACATTTCACTTTCCCGGGGATTCCACAAGTATACCGAGAATTCATAAATCTTAACATCAATACGCGGAAGATTAAACATTAATTCAACTGACTGCCATTCTTTCTCTTTAAATGGAAGCTCCTGCAGATCGGATTCCCTGTAATGAACCAATCTATCATTCGAATTTACCTTTACCACCAACATGCAGCCTTCTGCTTTTTGTTTTAGCATCCGGAAAGTAATAAAAACCCTGGTATAGTCAGTTTTCAAAACAGACAAACTGCCTGACCGAAAAGTTAGTCCGAATTCATCATCCCTGCTCAAATGACCGGCACTTCTTCCCGAATAAGCAACTGAGTCGCTCAACCTAAGGTTTGTCCATCCTCTAAAACTATTCCCTTCAAAATCGACCATAGAAGTAAAAGCCGGAATGGGGGCACTTTTCCTAATCATGGCTTTTGGGTTTTCTTTCTGGTCTGCTGAAAACCTAAAGACCGAGATTTTATTATTCCCTGCAACTCTGTGGAGACTGGAAAGAATTTCGGGGAAAATATAACTCAATTCATTCCATAAGAATTCGTCCTGCATTACTATAAAGTCGTAAGGCCATTTCAGGGCCCTATCAATATTTTCTTTTGTAGGATACATTACTGCATAGCCTGACCTTTTCATCGAAACAAAAGGAAGATTAGGGGCAACAGCGTCAAGCACGAGCATACGGGCGTTCGCAGAAATACCTGCAGAATCCAGAACCGTTGAAGCGTTCGTAAAGCTTTCGACAGTAGCCTGGGTTTTATTCCATATGGACGATTCGTATCTCAACTTTTGTGAGCTGATTGGCTGATATAGCAGAACCAGCATCGGTATAAATACTAAAAGCTTAAAAAACTTTGTAGTCCCTTTTTCGAAAGTTGGCACCAAACTCAGATTAAAGATGATTATTAAAATAATTAAGATATAAAAAGTATCAAGGAAATAGTAGTCATGGTCGGGAAACTGTTGCAGCATAAGTATACTAAACCCCATATAACCCGAAGTTAAAATTATTATATACAAAGCAAGCCATGTAACAGGCTTAGCGACAGACAAGCGATGTACTATGAAATAAAATGAAGCAGCAACGACAATTAGGCCAAAAACCAAATAATGATAAACTGAAAAATACTGAAAACCCCAGTTTCGTAAAGCAGAAGTAATCAGCTCTACAGCAGAAGTAAAGCTTGATGGTGGCAAGGGGTAACTTAAAAAATCGGAACCATAACGATTGCGGAGAAAAGCAGTAAATATCTGGTATGAAATTAATATCAATCCGGCGGCAAGTAAAGCAATGTAACGAACACCAATTTTTGTTTCCTTTTTGAAATATTTTACAAACTCCACTCCCACCAAAGAAATCATAGGTATTACAAAGGTAGTTCGGGCCAGTGCAGCCAAAGTCAAAAACAATATACTTATGGTAAAGCTTTTATTATTGTTTTGCCTGAGATATTGGAAATAATAATATAACCCGATAAACAAATTTGCGAGCGAAGGAATGGTTGGCAAAAAACCCGCCTGATAATATACAAATACCGGCGAAGTAGCCGCAGCGATGCAAACAATCAGACTTTTATAAAAACATTGAGTTACTAAATATGTCAACTTGAACAAAAAGAAGAGACCAATTAAGCTGTAAAGCAATATGTACAGTCTGAAGATCAATGGAGATTGCGAACCGGTTACCTTCATTATTATAGCAGGAATATAGTCGTGGATAGGAAAATCGACTGCAGTTATCCGGTCAGCTCCCGCAATTTTCCATTCGTTTGGAAATTGATGGTTATAAATGAATGTTTGAGGTTTGAAGAAGTTAAGATTATTATACGTGAATCCCAAAGCAAGCGCATATCTGTCGGCTTGTGCCCAGGCATGGATGTGCGAAGGATAACTGTTAAGATGTTTGTAGCTATAAATTAAGCTTATTACAATTAACAGCGTAAGAACTCCCAAGGCTTTTTTTGCGGTCATAATTCACCAGTATAATTAAACTAATTTAAATGAATTCTGCCGATTAGAAAAAATGTTAGACTATTAAGTTTTATTTTTGAACAAAACAGTACTACATATGATTCTCATGTACCACAACATAGCCGAAGAAACAGGATTTAATACTGTTGCAGTAAATCAGTTTATAAATCAATTGGATTTTATCATAGAGAATGGCTACAGAATTGTTTCTATGGATAATTACGTTGAAGCTTTAAAAAACAACAACTTCCAGAAACATAACATCTGCATAACTTTTGACGATGCATACCGAAGCTTCGAAGAGGAAGTTATTCCTATTCTGGAGGAGCGCAATCTACCGGTTATGGTTTTTGTACCTGCCGGATTTATAGGAAAATATAATGTTTGGGACGAAGAGATATCCAATAACAGATTAGAAATTTTGAATGAACACGGACTTCGGAAATTAAGCAAAAACAGGCTTGTGACAATTGGTTCCCATGGAGTTTCGCATCAACCATTATCAAAACTGAATTCCGCAGAAATGAGAAACGAAATAGTTGATTCTAAAAATCAACTGAAGGAAATTACGGGATCTGAAATTAAATACTTCTCCTACCCTTTTGGTCAGCACCAACATTTCAATTCAACTACGATTCAATTCATTAAAGAAGCGGGTTATGAGGCAGCAGTATCAACCAACTGGAATCGCAACAATTCGGTTAACCACCTATATTCATTAAACAGGATTGAAATAGAACCGAAGGATAACATTGATGACTTCCGGCAAAAAATAACCCAGCACTACCATTTAAAATTCTTTAAGCAAATTACGAAAAATTTTCTGAGATTCTAGTTACTTTTTCCTATACACCCCAAACCAGAAATCACTTTGACCGGTTTGTTCATAAAACTTGTCTTCATCACAGAATAAAATGTCCAGTAACTGGTTTGTTTCATTTTTCACATCGATAAAATTGTGAGCTATTCCTTTCAACAAAGGATGAAGCAGTGATCCTCCTACAGCTTTTTCTTCAATCACAATCAGGTGCTTGTGGAGAACAGGCAGAATATCCTCCGCACATGGGGCTTCCGATGGATCGTTCAACCACATACGCAGCCATCCGGGCCGGTAGGTTCTAGTTTTAACAGAATTGTCCTTTCTAACTTTGAAATTGCGGGGTAATGCAGCTAAACAATTATTTACTACTTCAAGCTGGTTATTTGTATATTGAAATCTGTTAGGTCCTACATACTCAAACATCAACACAATTCCTCCCGGCTTAAGCACAGGCAGAACGTTACCCAATATCAGTTCTTCAATTCTATTAAAATGGTGCAGACTGGAGTTAAACAACACCATGTCGAAATTTTCTTTTTCAAAAGAGAATTTTGAAAAGTCGCCCACATGGTATGTCAAATTTTTTAGGCCTGCTTTAGAAGCTTCTTCTGTAGCCCTCATCACCATTGTTCTCGAAACATCTATTCCTTCAATTTTTATGAAAGGAGCATAACGGGCAAATAATCTTTCCTTTTCCCCGGATCCACAACCCACTGATAAAACTCTGAAATCGCTTTGGTTCCGGAAATATTTCCGTGAAACATATTCTTCCCATGTTTCCTGTTTATTACCAGTAATCTTCATATTCCATCGCAGCCGTATCGCTGGCACTTCCCACCAATTAGACCCTGAAGTTTGGTATGTATCCCATTGCTTTTTCACCCGATCCGATCCCGATAACTTAACCTTGTTAAAAAGAAATTTCCAACCTCTGCTCCTGAATACAGAGAGCAAAGCTTGAAAATCATCGGGAGTAACCAAACTTACTGACATGTCGCTAAAAGGGGATATTTTTGTGCAAGATAATGCAAGTTAGTTTATGAACGGGAAAATATTTAAAGGTCTCAAATAGCAATATTATTATACTTCTCCTCCTTCTCCCCTCCTACTCCTTCTCTTTTTTCTTAAACAGTCCTTTAATTTTCTTCATAATACCATTCGATCCTGCATCGCCATTCTGGTCGCCTATCAGGTAGGCATAGGGGTAGAGGCCTTCAACGTTATCCAGTATAATTTTAATCATTCCCAGCAATGGCAGGAAGAGAATTACCCCTGCAATTCCCCAAACCAGACCTCCTACAATAAGAATAAAAATTGTAAAAAACGGGCTCACATTCACATTTCCGCCCACAACATAAGGCTCTATAAAATAGTTATCGAAAAGTTGGGCAAGAGATATTACAATGAGCACTCCCAACGCCGGTCCAAACGAATCGTTAGAAACAAGGGCCATAAAAATTGGTAGCAAACCTCCAATAACCGGTCCAACATAGGGGATAAAGGTTACTATCGCCGCAATGGCCGATAGCAAAAAAGCGTTTTTGATGCCGAGAATCAATAATCCAATTGTATAAAAAATTGTGAGAATAATGATGGAGATAGCCCTGCCCGACAGATATTGCTGTGCAATTTTGCTCACTTTCGAGATAATGGCTTTGGCATCTTCGCGCTTTTCGTCTTTATACATGAGTACAAAAAAGTTCTCGTACTTTTCGCGATGCAGCAGAAACAAAAAAGTAAACACCAACACAAGCATAAATCCGCCAAACAAAGTAACAATACCCGTTACAACTCCGGTGAGGTAACTTCCGGCGCTGCTGATTGTATTCTTAGTTTGTTCTTTTAAAGCTTTTATTTGTTGCTCAGGACTCATCCCAAACTGGTTTTCGACCCAGCCCTGAATGCTTGTAATAAATTCTTCGAGCCGCTTCTGAATCTGAGGTAAATCTTCGGTCAGGGTTACAATTTGAGCTGTTATAAGAGATAGCACCGCCATAATAGAAATAACTATCAGAAATACCGAAATAAGCGTTGAGAAAACTCTGGTAACTCCCCAGCTTTCAAGCTTATTGGAAACGGGTGTCATCAACATGGCCAGAAATATCGAGAAAACTGTGAGGATGAGGATATCCCGGCCAAAATACAGAACTACCGTAAGTAAAATAAAGAACAGAAGGTTGTCATTGATTTGGGAAATGGAAAGTCGTTTCATTAAGAGACCATTTAGGGTGAATTCTTTTTAATAAAACCCTTAAATGGAACTTTTGCTCTCCTATGGAACTAAAAATATGGAAAAAGCCTGCTGATGCCTTTACAACAGGCCTTTCCATTAACCTTTGTTTTTTACTTCGCCGAAACCTTCATAATATATTTATCCTTTGCTTTTGGAGCTTTGGCTTTGAGGTTAACACGATAAATATTATCGCCCCATTTCTGAATAATACCCTTATCTTCCATGGCTTCTAATTTTATCTTTTCTACCGAAGCATCAAATTGGCCGGCATTGTATTGGATTACAAAATCTTTTGCTTTTCCGCTTTCGTTTTTATAATGTATCACCACTTCTCCCGGTTTTGTAACTTCTGCAGAATGGCAGGTGATGAGGTGCTGGGTGACCGACTCGGCCTTTGAAAGATCGGATTCATCCTGAATGATTACACCTTTGGTTCTGTTGAAGGTGAGCGTTCGTTTCCACGAATTTATACCAGCATCGGCCGGGTACGATTTTGCAATATCCAGCACAAACTGAACTTTAGCTTTATCAGCCTTATAGCTCACATTTTGGGCTCTGTAGTTTTCGCCTGGCAATTGTTCCTTACCATTGATGGTTGGAAGGTTGTGGTAATCGGAGCAGTTGTACCAGATATCGTAACGCTTGTCGCTGAAGGTCTTGCGTGTATAGGTTCCGCGGCCAACATCAATCAGCAGCGGCCAGCCGTCGTAATAAACCACATAATTACCAATATCGTTATGATTATGACTTTCGTTATTATGTCCTCCTTTGGCAGCAACAAAATATCCATTGGCAGAGCCTTTAATATCGCGTGCTATGAAAACCTGCAGATCGGGTAGCCACACATCCGATGGAAACGGAAGGCCCTTTTCAGCTTTTTTGTATTCATCCTGGATAAACAGAGAGAAGTAGTTTCTGAAATAATGGAACCTGCCAAGTTTGCCTTCAGGTTTATGGTACCAGGCACCGAACTTCATCATATCGGGATCTTTAATGGCTTTACCGTATCGGTAAATCATCTCGGCATCGGGGGTAAACTGGGGATCGGCATCAGCAAAATTCAGGAAGTATTTATCACCAATCTGGGCGCGATAAATAAACTTTCCCATTTCCTGGAATTTACGGTCGGCATAAACATATGCAAATGCATTGTTTGAGGCCACATTCAACATTTCAATATTATCGAATAACGAAGCAGCGGCGGCGCCCCAGTAACCAGGACCTTCATCACACCCACCATCCGTAGGATAGGGATTCAAAAAAGCATCGAGAACAAAAAGGATTTTTGCTACGGCTTCAGTACGTTTCTGATCGTTTTTCTCCAGCAATAGAACGGAGTTTAACCAGTTGGAACAAATCCACGGGTTCCAGTTATTCGGGCGACCAGCTCCTGGCGCTGTTCCCATCCATCCATGGTAATTGTTCATCAGGGGCGTAAATACCCGTTTATCGGTTTCGAAATAAATTCTTTTGCGAATCTGAGGCGATACTGCTTCAAGTTTTTCACCCAGAAAATAGTCGATCCACGAAAGAAAGGTGGCAGTTTCTGCAGCAAAGAGGTCGACAAACGGACGCGAAACATCCATTAATCCCGAATATTCTTTTGATTTAGGCAGATGAGCAGGTACTCCCCAGAACGATTCTTCGCAAATGGACCAAACGCCATTGATGATTGGATCGACAAAACGGCCTTTATTTTCGTAAATCTCCGCAATAACCATAGTTCCAAGCACCTCGCGTTTCTTAAAACTTAGATTTTGATATTCGTCGCGATCGCCGGTACGATCAATTAAAAGCGATTTTGTAGCCGGAATGGAAGGCCAGTCGTAATTGAGATAACTTTCGGCTGTGGTCAGATATGCCTTTAGCAACTCCTGATCGGCTTTCGACCAGCCATCCCTGTCGTTGATTTTTGGGAAAGGAGTGAATTTAGCTTGAGGTATCAGCGCCCTGCCAAGTTCTTCTTTGGAGAATTTTCCGCTCAGCAGGTTCTGGGCTTGCACTGAAAGTCCCAGAAGCGCCACAAAAATAATTACGATGCTCTTTTTCATATTTGTCAGGTTAATGTTAGAAAGTTTATTTATTCAATTTCACAGGAACTGCGAACTCCGCCTTCATATCGTAAGGCAATTCCCAAACAGTGTCGCCACTCTTATTTGTAAAATACAGTTTGGATTCGGAAAGCTTGTCGGCATCGCCGTCGGCCCAGAAAGCATAAAAATCCTTGTGTGCATTAAGAGGGCGACGCGCATAGGAATGATTCCGTGGACTGTTTGCGGTAATACGCCTCACTTTTGTCCAGCTTTGTCCTGAGTTTTTACTTTCCCACAATTCCATTTCACCGCCGGTGCCCAGTTTCTGGGGACCAGCACCGGTAGGTCCTATAATCTGCCAGGTATTTCCTTCGATATACAGCGACCCCATGTCGTAGTTATGTGTCGATTCGCAAACTTTATAAAAGTTCCATTTCCCTCCCTTCCAATGTGCAATAGTCCATTCGCGGGGATCCCCTTTTGGGCCGGGTTCATGAAACCGGCTCACCACATAGAGGATTACAGGATTCCCATCTTTATCGAAGCTGATATCGTTGATGTATACAAGCTTTTTCTCCGCTTCATAATCCTTCACCAAAGCATCGCAGTGAATATCGGAAAGGGGCATCTGCAACACCTTTCCACCCGCAGATTTCCAGGTCTGGCCCAAATTATCGGTTTGTACATAATACAGATTGGTGCGCTTGTTAACATCGCCGCCAGGATGGTAATTAAAAGCCGATATCACCTTCTTTCCAAGCACATTCGAAACCTGGTAATGACCGCCAAACCCGGCAAGTTTTTGTTCAGGTAGCCAGTTTTTACCATTGGTGCTGGTTGTCCAGTATAGTTCGCGTCCCCTTGTATATTTGGTAAAAAAATAAAAGAAACCGTCTTTACCCATCCACCATGGCTGAGGGTAGGTCATTTCGCCTTCCCTGACTTTTTCGAAAGAATTGATTGAAAAAGGCTTTGTGCTTTTGAAAATAATCCCGGGTCGGCTTGTGTTACGACCACTCACGAAAACCCAGATGAACCCATTGCTGTCGATTGACATGGAAGCATTATCGTGAGGATCGTCCACACCCATTTTGTCGTAAACAATAACCGGCTTGGGAACTTCATGCGATTTATGATCGAAGTACGAAATCATAATCAGCAAATGGCGTTCTTCTTTTTTAGTTGTTCCGCCATAAACAAAGAAGGTTTTGTCCGCCTTGGGAGAATAAATGGCCACCGGAATATGATCGGCGGTATAGGTTCCCAAACCACCTGAGTACTTATCGCCATGTTCGGAAAACTGCCCCAGAGTGAACCAGATACCGCGGTAACCGTCAATTTTGGGGTTTTGAGCGAGAACCTGTGTAAATAGCATTAGCAATAAACCTTGTAACAGAAAATTACGTGTCATTTTAAATTTTTAAAATTGTATAAATTACAATAAAACTTAGCTTTCCAGTATCACCTCACCCGACCCCTCTCCTCAGAGGAGAGGGGTCGGGGGTGAGGCTTTCCCTTACTTTAAAACCTTATACGCAAAATCCATAAAGAAATTCCAGTCTTTCAGCATCAAATTATGCTCTCCATCGCGAACGTGGTATGCAACCTGGCCGCTCATTACCGGAGTGTTTAACGGAGGCATTTCAGGACTTAACTGCATAGCAGGTTTAAAAAGACGATAAACATCCAGCGAATGATATAATGCAAGATACTGCCCTTTCGGGTCGGCCCATAAATCGCGGTCAGCACTGGCTACATACAGGGCGCGGGGAGCAATCAAAGCCATCAGCATGTGATTATCCACCGGAAGAGAATCCTCCTTATTTGCATATGCTTTATAATTGCCACAGAACCAATGAGGGAACGATTTATTGATGCGATCAATTGTTTCGCCGTATTTTCTCCTTTCCAGGGATGTACCGCCACAACCGGCCTCGTTGGGAATCACAAGGGCAATGCGTTCGTCGAGAGCTCCAGCCCATAAAGCTGTTTTGCCTCCACGGGAATGCCCTACAACCGCAATTTTATCTTTGGCTATTGCTTTGTCGGTTACAAGATAATCCACACAGCGACTGGTTCCCCATGCCCAGGCAGCTAAGGTGCCCCACGACTCGTTATTACGACTCTTATCCAGCAAGGCATGAATACCATCTTTAAATTCATCGTGTTTATCGGGATCTACATCAGCATTATAAAAAGCAGCGACTGCATATCCCCTCGCAATTATTTCCTCAGCCGGCCAGAATTCGCTTTTCTTTTGCCGTGTAAAATCGATGTTATCGGGAGGACGGTTGCATACCAAAAGAAAAGCTGGTACCGGTTTTTGAATATTATTCGGAATAAAAAGTCCCATATGAATTGTAAGCGACCTACTTGCTGCGGAAACAGTAATATTGACCAACTTCATGGTCGCCCTTCCGTTCATGGCATTCTTATCTTCCTTCACCACTTTAAAATCCTTATGGTACCTGGTGGAAGGCACTCTTCCAAACACCTGCGATTCAAATAATGCCAGAATCTCTGGACGTCGTATCTTCCTCCATTCTTCGGGATGAATCACTTTTTTACCATCAGTGGTAACCAACGGATCGGGAAGTGTATAAATGGGGACTTTCTCTTCGTAATAATTGAATTCCGTTTGATTTTGAGAAAGCTTTTCCACCAGTTCCGGCGAAGCTTTCCAGCTTTCCCTTTCCTGAGAAAAAGTGAAGATTGGCAACGCCAGCAACATTAATGAGAGTCTTAATTTAGTGATCATACTTTTTTAAAAATATATAATTACAGAAGTTTAATCTCAGTATTCATAACAGCAGGAAGCCTAAGAGTTTTACACTGGCCCATAGTTTCCACCTGTCCGCCATTTTCAGTGGTAAACATCATGTTATATTTAATTTTCTTTTTATTCACCTTTGAGATTTCAATTGGTGAATCAGAGCTGATTAAAAGTTTATTACCTTCAACAATAACGGAAACCGATGCCCGTTGAGATTTAGTTTTTATACAAAGATTATCATAGGTAAGTTCCCGGCCACAACCCAGATACAGGGCTGCGGTTTTACCATTTACCTTACTTACAACTCCGAAACTTCCTTTAAAGGCCCAGCCTTTACCTGTAAATCTTTTAGCAGTATCTACCGACTGGAAAATTATATCCTTCGATTTATCTTTATGAGTCACCTCCAATAAAGTGAAAACATCCTTATCATTTTCGTTCAGAACAGCAATATTTTCAACCGTATTGCCCAGAATTCCCCTGTAAGGTTCAAAAACAACCACAAACGGATTCGACTTAGCTTCCTTTTCGGTACGGATGGTAAACAATGGCAGTGGTTTGCCGGTGTAAATCTGTCCGGCCGACTTCGATTTAGGTGAAAAAGCGGTGTAGTAAACCCTATCGTTACCGCCGGCAATCAAAGCCTGGAGAAACAGGTCGTCTGTTTTGCCATCCTTAACCGGGAATCGCGCAACTACATTACCGGAATGGTTCCCGAGCTTACGAACATCGGTAAAAAATCTGAACCCGGGATAATCCTTTTCTGTTACCGGATAAGTGGTTTCGAAAGTGGCTAAAGGTTCGCGCTTACTGTTAAGAAGAGAGACATTTTCGCCGATATTATGGTAAACATAGTCGTTGCTTACTTTATTATCCGACCTGAAAATATCAACATAATAACCACTTTTAGGTGATTTGCGGATAATAGCCAGCGTTCGCGACTGGTTTGTGCTGGTAGACTTATCGAAATACCTGGTATCGGTAAATGAATAGTTCTGCGAAACAGCTTTTTTATCGGCCAAAGGTTCCATGGATGCCAATTCAATCTGTCCCACATTCTTTGTTCCGGCGCTTCCGCTGAAAGGAACAGAACTCGACATTCCCGCCGCTACCACTGTGTTATGCGCGGCCCATTGGCTGTAATAATTACGGTGCATAGGGTGTTCGTAATTAGGTCCGGTACCGGGATCGAGTCCCATGATTTCTCCCAGCCCATAAAGCTCCATCGACATCCCGTTGCAGTGGTTGTGATTATAAGTTGCCTGCTGCACTCCAACCATCAAACCATACATAGGATCCATGCCATTGCGTTGTACATAGTATTTGGCAAACTCCATTTCGCCGGTGCGAGGCCATTCATAAACCACTTCTGATTGCGGAAATTCGGGCAAAAAGCATAATAAGCCTAAGAACCCTGATTTGTCGCGGTTATATCTTCCTCCATCAATCAGTTTTTTCATGGAAGCCAACATTTCGGCCTTAGCCGGAGAGTCATACTTCACAGCACCTATAAGGCCAATCTCAAGTGACTCGGCACTCTGACCGGCGTGACCGGTGTCGCCGAAGCCTCCTTCTACAAGGTTGGGGAAAGAATATTTGAGCATGGCATACGAAGCTTTAAAAAGAGCCGGAAAATCCCTGAAGATGTTGTAGCCATTCTTCTCCAAAGCCAATGCACTAACCAAAAGATTGCCTACCGGATAGTTATGATATCCACCCGGCTCCTTCCAATGACCGTCGTGAGTCAACCACTTTTCGACTGTGGAAGGAAATGCCAGTTGTCCGCAACCACCGTTAATAGTATCTCTTTTTAGTACAAACTGAAGGAAATAATCCTGACGCTGTTTATTTTCCAGGTTCAAAGCAGCAAACACCAGCGTTGAACTCTCGGCAGCATACCAGTTGTTGTTCCAGAAGCCACGAAAAGCAAGAGTGGCGGCAAACTTTTCGAATACCACCTCATACCATTTCATCTCGTAACCTTTTTGCAGCATGTATGGCTTAACAAAGTCGTAAGCGAGGATTATGGGGCGGTAACTCTGGTCGCCCAAGGTCTGCATATCGAGAAATCCGGTACGGCAAGGACCAACAAAGGGCTCCTGGTAATAAACTCCGTGTGCCCACTGGTCAAGAATATCGGCGGCAAACTTTGCATATTTTTCCTGACCGGTTAACCAGTAAAGAATTGCGCTTTCGAGTGCCAGATCGTTGATATCCCCGTTTATATCGGTAATATAAGCCTGAGGATCTACCCATTCCTTTTGGTTTATCTCGGGATTGAACAGAAACATAAGGCTGGAGGTGTCGTTAGGCACCAGTTCTTCAATAGTAGGTTTGCGATAGGGTGTCCCTTTGGTTGTAATAGGAGAACGCAGATAAGTAGACACCCGGACGGTTGGCACCGGAGCATCGCCCGAATACCGTAAGAGCCGCTGACCGGCATTGTCGGCATACGCATGCGTGTAACGCTTACCCGGAACACGGTGCATCAAATAACGGCTAAGTATCCATTGGGGATCAGTTTGATGACGGTCAACATAGGGATCTACTCCTTTCTGCATCTCGCTGTAAATTGATTTAGCCCAGGATTGCTGCGAAATTTTATCCAAAACAGGTTGTTTATCACTATTTGTCACAAGTATATGGGGATTCTGGGCGACAACAGAACCCAGAAAAAACCATAAAGCAATCATTGAAAAACTAATACTCCTCACCATCACTTCAACATTTTGTTTATACAATAATTTATTTTGTTGCTGGCCGTTCACAGCAGTCGATAAAACCAGCGCGGATAAGCCCGACAGAGTAGTTAATGTTTTCGACATTCCCATGGTAGTTAAGTTATGTTAGGTGTTGTAATTCAATTCATCAACCATATAACCGGGTGCCTTACCGGAACATTCCTCACAACTTCGGGATGAGTGAAGTTCCCTGGTAATCTATGGTATTTGCCAATATATTCCTTATTACCATAAGCCAAACCTCCAAAAAGCAAACACGATTGCCGTACCGGCCATTCTTCCCAAATGTAAATATCTTTTGCAAAAGGCCACTTTGTTTTATCGGCAATAAAAGGAAAAACAAATTCCAGTCCTTTCTTAAGCGTTAATCCGCCTGCGCTGAACTCCCACAGATTATCCTCAGGAACCGATAAAATCTGAGCTACGTTGCACATAGCATCCATGTTGAACAAAGAGTAGCCATAAGGCTTGGTACGCTTCAGTTCCAGAGGGAAACTACCATCTACGTCCATTTGATTCGGCAGCAGTACAGTTTTAAAACGATCGGTACAAATCAGGCGCATCTTCTGATCGCCAACCAAAGAGGCCATTGCTGATGCCGTTGCCACCCAGCAGGTGCCGTGGTTGTTTTTGGCTTTCATTTCATCAATTCCATAGGGATGGGTTACCATCCAATCAAGAAATGACTGAAACCACACTTTTACGCCGTCTGCCTTTTCTTTAGAAATAATCCTGTTTTCGATCAGAATTTTTGCCGATTGTGCCACTTCAACCAAATGGTAAGCGTCGATGAGTCCTATGCCTCTGCCAGTAAAGCGGCCCCAGATTGCCTGAGCATAGAGCATATTAGGATTCATACGGGTTGTACTATCCACAAACCAGGCATTAAGATGTTCCGTTGCTTTGTCGGCATACCTTTTTTCGCCTGTCAGCAGCCAGGCCGAGGTGAGTGTTGCTGTTATTTCGCTTAATCGCACCATTGCATGACGGTGATCCGAAAAATTCTCAGGATTGCTTTGTCCGTCCTTTTGAATGTAAGGACCGCCGGGGTTCGACGGATCGGGCCACCAGTAGTCACCTTCGGAATAAAAGTCGTGCTTTCCTCCGGCACTTCGCTTACAATATGATGCAGTAACCGTCAACGGCTTTTCATTTAGAATTTTTTGGGCCTTTTCAATTGTTTCCTTTCTTACACTTTCAATAACTCCAGTTTTCAACTTATTCTGCTGTTGCAAATAAGAAGGGCCGGTATTCAGCAAATTAGCATATAAATCGACAGGCGATGCTTTTTTGGACGGTTCAAAGCAGCCGGCAGCTTTTGTTTTTCCCTTGCGGGAATTTTTGGCAATATCCAAGAGAATTGCCGGATCATCATTTAATTCCGGGATATTTAAAATATTGAGAGCCGTTGATTTGGCATTCAAAATCTTATCAACAGGCTGATAAAAACCCGCCGAATTGATCTCCAATGCAGTTTTAGAAGCATAGAACCCATGATTGGCAGGCATATTCTGCACTCCCGAACAGGCGTTGCCTGAGTAAATTTCTTTTCCGGTGAAGTCATCCTGAATAGCACCTGCCGGATTGTAAAAAAGATTATTGGTTATCACCACCTGGTCGGGCTTAAAGTCACCTTTCCCCCCCAACCGCAACGGTCCCGAACTCACAAACGTGTTATGGGCAATCACAATATTTTTCAGTGGATCGGCCTTATAATTTTCAAGTTTGATGGTCCAATATTCGCCGGTATTGAAATAGTTGTTGTAAACCATCTGATTCTGGCCTTCTTTGATACGCAATCCGGCACCACTAAGGAAGAAATTCCCGTACACCACATTGTCGCTGCCATGACGGAGGGTAAAATGCGACTCGCCATTATTTTCAAAAGTGTTATAGCGAAAAACATTTTCACGGGCCTTTGACGAGATGATTTCCTCATCGCCGTTACATTTATAGAACCAGCAATATTCAACGGTGGTACGACTAATAAACTTCGACTGGAAACTGTAGCCAATGCGTAAAGCTTCAATCCCATAATCGCCGCCTGCATTGTAAGGAGCGGTATGATTCCGGAAGGAACACCGGCTAATGACATGATAACCCGGAATTTTTTCGTCGGCCTGAATCTGAACCACAGAGCTCTGAATATCCTCAGGTTTCCGTTCGAAATTGCAGTAACTAACCGTATTGTACTGACATCCTGGAACAATATTGAGAAAATACTTGGAATGATAATTTGAAAAGTTCAGATGTTCCAGTAAATTATGACTTCCGGACACCTTGCAGATATCTCCGCCGGTATTACCGCCTGAGAACTGAAAACCACTGAAAATAACGTAACTGGATTTGATTTCCACCCGACTGTCGCCAGTAAAAATAGTTTTTCCCGGCTCTGCGGCGCGGACAATAATTCTATCCTTGGCTATTGTTAACCGAACCCCTGAAAACGTACCGTTTTGCCAAACAATGGTATCGCCCGTAACTGCAAGCTTTTCGGCTGCATCATATTCTCCGGGTGTTGAAACCGGATATGATTTTGAATGAGCCTCCTTTAATGAAAAGCTCAGCATAACAAGAAGTGATGCTAATATTCGTGTAACAGTGTGATTAATTGTTTTTCTCAACATGTTTCGCTCATTGCGCCGTATCCAGCATCCCCACAATTCCAACGATGTCATTTTTTAGTTTTTATAAGATGATTACACGTCGGAAAAATAATTTCCTTTTTACAACACCCTGGCATAATCCCGATAGCCATAGGGACCAGGGATTTTGAAAATGCCTACTCATAGCTCTTCTTACCATTTATCCAATTCCTTATTGAACGTTACATTCCCCGCAGATTCAGGAATTAAAAGAACCTGAACCGACTCTTTTTTATTTGCAGAAATATCAAACTCAAAACCAACCATTATGGTTCCGGGGTTCTCGGCATCGTAACTTGTTTTCGGCTCGGTACTCCAGGTCTTAATGGGCACAGTGGCAGGCGCATCGACTTTCAGGAGCAGCTTCTTTCCATTTTTTGTCAATATAGCTGTATTAGGTCCTGTAATGGTCACTTCGGCAGTGGTAAGCATATTCCAGCGAACCGTTGTACTTGCTTTGGATGTGGACGAAAGCTCATCCTTTACAACCACAAACTTTTTGTCGACAATAGCTATACCACGCTTTGCAGAAGCAAGTAAATCTTTGTAAAGAGAACTGATATTGGAAACGGCAAATGAGAAATTCTGCGCACTGCTATATTTGTCAATTTTAGCATAGCCTTCAGCTTTCTGAAGCTGGTCGTCGACTGTTAAGGTACTATGGGAGCGATTATTGAGGCGAAAAACTGTCCAACGCTGCGATTCCTGAGAGCGGCCCCATAGCTGAATTCCCTTCGATTCGAGCGACTCGTAACCCTGCATCCCGAAATCGGATGCCCAACGAATGCCATCAGCCTCCATAATAAATGAGCCAACATCCATATGAGCATGATTAACAGAAGGAGATCCAGCCTTGAAACCGACATACAGCGATTTCGGATCAGTCCACGATGTCCGCATCAGGCAAACAGGATTGGAGCCCTGTCCCATCCATACTTTCGATTTCGGTTCCTGGATTTTATCGAGTGGAATATCTTTTCCCCAGATCATGATAGCAGGCAAAAGCCTGTCGCGGGTATAACTTGATAAATCTTTCTGTAAATAACCCTTTTCGACCCACAACAACGACTGGTTATTTGTTTTTTGGGCAAACCAGAACATAGCAGGACTAAGACTTCCTCCTAACCCTGAATCGCCCCAGTTATAGCACAACCCAGTCGGACCCGTCATAAATTGCAGAAAGCTTGCCGATTCCAGAAAACCTGGAGTTTTGGACAGACCTCTGTCATCGTTCAGATACCGGTCCACAGCGCTTAAAAACATAACATTGAACGAGGTACCATATTCCCAGTATCCGTATCCTTCGGGGTAAGCGCCATGTGGCTGGTATTCCTTCATGGAAACCGGAAGACTTCCAAAAGCCCGGTCGATGATATTTTTTGCAAGCTCTGGCTGATCTTCGGCAATCGCAATAGCACCGAATGTCATCCCGGCATTGCACACTTGGTTCCAGTTATTCGAGGCTTTCAGCCAACTGTTATATTTGGAATCAAAAGATGGTTCCAGCCCTTTTTTGAGTATAGCTTCCTTGATTTTAGCGCGCGATTCTGCAGGAAGTTTATCGAAAAGCCAGTCGTAACCAATAGCAACAGCCATGGTCATTTCGGCTACATCGAGAAAATGCGACGGGTTCCAGTCGCTGAAATCCGATACAGCCAATAACTCCTTTTCGCAACGTTTGAAATACTTGTCTTCGCCAGTCATGCGGTAGGCGTACGAGAGATAAAAAATTCTTCTCAACGCCTCACGCGATTTATCCAGTAACCTTCGGCCAATCTGAATACGTTCCACTGGCTGCAGGTCAATAATCTTGTTGCTCTCGGCAATAATAGCACCATGCATTTTAGCCCATGTAGGGTTTTTGGCCATGGTTTGTTTAATGACACTTTCTTCTCCTTTTAGCAACATCAGACGCGGGTGTCCGGCTATCGCCGAAGGTTGAACTCTTTCAGCCTTGGAGCAGAATGTAAAAAGAAAAAGAAAGAGAAAAATTACAAGTTGTGCGTTCCGTCTCATAATAGTCAGTGTTAATTATTAAAATCAATAGTTATGCTTTTGCCTGCGAAAGTATCCTGAGGCAGATCAATACTTAGTTCACACAGGTTTAACTGTTCGTTGTAAACTGATTTTATATTTTTACCGGCTGATATCAATTTCTGATTTACCGAAAGATGCATCCGTCTAAGCTTACGCGAAGGATCGGCCACCGTAATACTTTTTACCGAATTGCCTTCGGTTTTGATCATCACCATTCCGGGACTGTCCAGCCCTACTTTAAGTTCGGGAGATAATTGAATTTCGCCCGATTTATAAAAGACAATTTCAGTGATGTTTAACAACGAATGCTTAACTGCCTGAACATCTGAAGAATTGGCTAAAACCTTAAGAGGATTTTGGGTTGAAAAAGCTGCCAGATCCTTCTCCGAAACCGAAGGTAAAACAACATACTGATAGCTCCCGTTCTGAGGACGTTTTCCATGATCTACCCACAGTCTAAAAACATCGCCCTTTACCTCTTCTTTCGAAGTGCTCGTTTGACGATTAATCTTAAACCAGCTACCCGTTTCCTGTTTGTTCGAAATATTCAGCTTTTCGGGTTGCATAAACAAGTAACCAATACTGTCGTGTAGCACCCAGTTTACATTTTCGAGCAGGTATTCACCTTTCGACAGAACCCGCTTTTGTCCCGATTCCATTACAGAAACCGGACCTTTGAGCCAGCACTGATTCATGGTGGTTGCAACAGTATTGTTGCCCCCAGCTTTTATAGCAGTTCCAAGACAAACATAAACATTATCGAAAAAGAACCACGATTTTTTTGCGGTTAACGGATCATGCGGACTCCGGGAATCGAATACCACAGCTCCATAGAGACCATCGGTAACCCCTCCGACAAAGTCGGTCAAACCATCTTTCTGAATCTCGTTTTCCGTGAGCATTTCAGGTTTCTGAACGATGGTGGCTCCGGGAATTTTTTGAAAATCGACCAGTGGAGCCAGATCGCTGTACTCATTGCCAGTGCGCGAAATATAATTGGTGCCATCGGCCCGGTGATGATTCATCAAACCTTCACCATTATAAGGCTCTTCCATGTTTCTGTTTCGTGTCGAATGCATTCTTACCGAAGTATAAAACCCTTTCCGCTGAACAGCAAAATGTTCGGTATTCCAGAAAAATTTGCTGAATTCTATTTTGGGAGCCTGTTCACCTTTGCGCAATTTCACAATGTTCTCCAGCTCAGTTTTGCGATAATCCGAAACCTTCAACAAGCGCTCAGGAGTGGCAGTGCTAAAAACATGATATCCGCCCTTACGGGAAATATCGCGGTTCATAACACCCGGATCGGTAGATATTCCATAAATCATTTGCTTGCAGATTCCATCGAGATAATAATCGATTAACTGCTGAAGCGATGTTTCAGAAAATTTATAACCAGTTCCGGCCACATTGGCGGCCCACTCGGCAAAAGCATCGGCATAACCGGTCCCGTACGAAAGGGTATTGTTCACCCAGTCTTCGCGGTGATGAAAGCTGTAATCGTGCTGCATTCCACGTTCTGTCGAGAATTTGATTTCACCTTCAATTACCCTGATGGCTTTATCGAAAACCTCTTTATTACGGCTGTAAAGTGCTGCTTTAGCAAGAATACCGGCGATTTTAATTCTATCGCCGCTGGGGCGTGCTCCGGAAGCCTCAAGATGCGCTCTTCCAACAATCTTTAATGTTTTCTCAGCCTGAACCGGAGTAATATCCTTATCCATAATTAGCAGAAAGCTAATCAAAGCATTAGGAGTACCAATCTGGTTCCACCACCAGTTTTCACAAATAAAATCGTTAGCCAGCCAGTAATCCAGTGCCAGGTTAATTGCTTTCTTAAGTTTGGGATCGCCCTTTAATTTAGTACCTTTTTTTTTGTAAGCTCTGCCCATTTCAACCAGGTTACTTAAATGCCTTCCGTGTTGAAACCCTGTACGGGACACATCCTGGTAATTGATGCCTTCCCAGGTACCATCGGTTTTTATGGTAGAAATAAGTTCCTGAACGCGTGCAACATTCACCTCGGGTGCCATCTGGTCGGCTACGAACCTCTGGCGCAACGTTTCAATATCGTCAACACCTTTTGAATAAACGGGATAGCTAATCAGAAATCCCACTACTGTTATTAATAAAAATTTCCGTAAACGATTCATAATAGTTAAGTTTTACTGCATCACAATTTTTTTATCTTCACTAACAAGGCTTTGTTTGGCGACCGAACTATTCCCCGTTAAGATATTGGTACCCACTGCTATTTTAGCAGTTGAATATGATTCTATACCAAAACCGTTGTTATAATGAATTATATTATCCTTAATTTCAACATTTTGATTGCCACTGGATAAATGTTCGAGCATTACACCACTTCTGTCGTTATTTTCAATCAGGTTTCCTGAAATGGAAATATTCGCCGACTCTTGAATATCAATACCATAATAACCATTTCGGGCAATTTCGTTGGAGGTCACTTTAACATTTTTGCAACTTACAAGGGCAATACCGCTGCCAAAAGGAGAAGTATCCAAACGGCTGTCCTTTATCGTTATATTTGAACAATGCGAGAGCAAAAGATTGTGCTGTAACCGCGGACCTGGAACCACGGTTGACCCGTTTTCGGTAAAATTGCAACCAATAACATTTACTCCAACGGCTCCGGTAATCATAACCCCATTAAAGGTGCAATTCAATACGGAAACGTTGATAAAACTAATGTTCTTCATGTCTCCTTCCCTGCTTGCGCGAAGTATAATCCCTCCACGGTTTCCGTTGCTTCGGAAAGAACGGTTTGTATTCGGGTCGGTCCCCGGATCGGATTTCAACGAGCCTTCGATAACCAGATCGCGGATGGTGATGTTGCGTGTAAACGAATCTGCGTTAACGATTGCATCGCGCATACCGGAATTGGGGTCGAGAAATAATATGGTAGAAAGACCTTCACCAGCCAGGGTGACATTACCAGGTAATTTAACAGTTGCGGGTAAAGTATGTAGTCCTGCTTTTGCCAGAACAAATCCATTGGTTCGGGAGGCTTTATCCAAAGCATCCTGAATGGATTCGCCAGGATTAACAATAATGGCGTCCAATGGAACATTAGTTCCGGTTTTCTCCAGGGCTCCGGCGGGAAAGGCAATTGCTGAAGCTTTTGGTGCAGGAATATTTTCTGAAGCTTTTGCCGTGGGTGCCCTGAAAGCCGTAAGAATACTTCTGTCGGCTTTTGCTCTTGCCTTTTCAGCAGCTACTTTTGTGTAAGGCATGTCCAATCCTTTGGAGGTATAGTGCCTGTAAACATATTCGTAATCGTCGCGAATATCTTTTGCCCGTTCTGAAATTACCCCATAACAATGAGGTCTTTCTCCTGTAAGAAACTGTGCTGTATATTCGTAGCCCAAAGCCAGACGGTTATTGGCAATTGAAAACAGATTCACTCCCTGGGTATATGCAATCCGCGCCGCACCAGCAAACTCTCCCAGTCCAAGCTGCACATGAGCCTGATCCCGCGGACTCTCCTGGCATTGTCCACTCGGATAAATATATTTAAAAATACTGCCGTTCACATTTCCGTAGAGAAAGTGATCCACAGCATTGCGGAACATTTCACGATTGTCGGTATAAACTGCAATGGCAAGGATGGAATGAATTATAGCCCCATCCCAGTTACCGTTTGCCTGGGGATAATAATACCGCAGGAGAGGATAGTAAACCGTTGTGAGCATGTTTGAAAAGGCCTCCTGATCTTTTGCCAACCAGCCCGAATTGGAATACTTCAGAATTTCGGCAGCATTGGAGAATAAATACCCAGTCCAGCCAGCCAGCAATTTGGCATCGTTGTAATCGAAATCCCAAACCACGGGCGACCATGCATTTATTACTTCAATGGCTTTGTGAGCGTAAGTTTTGTCGTTCGTTATATACCATAAAAGAGCACAATTATAGGCCATATTGGCTCCTTTGGAAAGGTCGTCGCCACCAATATTTGGTTTGCCATAAGGGCCACGCATAACATGTGCGTGAGATGTAATTTTAAAGTTGAGATCGGTCTTTGCTTTTAACCGCTCAAAAGCATCTTTCCAGGGCTGTTCTCCTTTCAGCACCTGCTTTTTCATGTATTCCAGATCGGCGGCAGTCTGGTCAATCCCCGGATGAACAAATTTCTGGGCACTTATATTTGAAGCCAGAAGAAAAGCCATTAGAAAAAACACGCAAGTACGGCACTGTTTATAGATTAATTGCATCGTTGGAGTTTTTAGGTCAAGTTAAATGTAGTGTATTAAATTATCAGAAAAGGTTGGCTTATCTGCGGTTTGCAGTGAGTCAACCTTTTCGATAAATTATTTATTCAAAAGTTTTTTATATCTCAGCATTGCTTCCAGATAATAATAATCAGCATAAATCAAAGGCACATCCACTTCGCTGTTGTGTGCCTTGGAACCAACGCTGTGTTTCAAAAGATAGTTGTTATTGGTTCCCAGGTCGGCCAGGTAAGCAGGTGATGAAAGTGATCGAATTTGAGCTTCGGCAACTTCCAGGTACTTTTTAGCTGTTTTTTTATCCACATACTGACTTAGTTCCACCAGCGCAGAGGCCATAACAGCCGCAGCAGAAGCATCGCGTGGTTCGTCTTTTGATGTCACATTATAATCCCAATAAGGAACTTTATCCGATGGAAGGTTTGGATGATTTATAAGAAACTTTGCAATATTTTTTGCCTGCTGAAGATAGCGTTCGTATCCGGTTTCGCGGTACATCATGGTGTATCCGTATAGTCCCCAGCTTTGACCACGCGACCAGGCCGATTCGTCGGCTAATCCCTGGTGGTTTTGTTTTATTGTGATTTTACCAATGTTAACTGTATCGTAAGCAACAACATGGTAACAACTGAAATCAGGACGATAATGATTTTTCATTGTATTATCGGCATGACTCACAGCTATTTTGAAATAAGTTGAATCTTTGGTATAACGGGTGGCCCACATCAGAAACTCCAGGTTCATCATATTGTCGATAATTACAGGATAAGGCCATTTACGGTTATCCCACGATTTAATCAGACCAATCTTAGGATTGTAACGGGTTATGAGAGAATTAGCTCCGGTTAACATAATTTCGGCATACTCCGGTTGTTGGGAAAGCCTTAATCCGTTTCCAAAGCTGCAATAAAGGATAAAACCAAGGTCGTGGGTTGTTTTTACGAATTTTTCTTTTTCAATGCGGGCTGTAAACAACTGAGCATCCTCCTTTATTTTATTATCACCGGTTGCTTCATAAAGATACCATAAGCTTCCGGGAAAAAATCCACTGGTCCAGTTACGGGAAGTTGTAAGCAAAATTTTGCCATTCGGTTCTGTACTTCTGGGAAGAGAATCCTTTTTTTCTTTCAGAAGTTTAGCCATTAAAGCATATTGCTTAACCGAGAAATCAAGCGACTCGTTTATAACATCTTTGATAGGACGGGGTTTGATACCTGTGAAAGCTAAAAGAACAATAATAATGGGAAGAGTAAGATAGCTTAGGTTTTTCATGAGTTAATCAGCTTTTAGTAATAAAGTTAAAGGTATTAGTACTTATCCTTTGAAAAAACTTACAGTCGGAACGAATAAAAAACAAAACCTGTCAGGTTTCCAAAACCTGACAGGTTTAAAACCCTAAAACAATTAGTTCATCTGATACCGCTTGATACTTAATCGTGCAGTACCAGCAGCATTTACAGTATTCACATAAATATAAGCCCTGTATTTCTTATTAGCTGTTTCAATCCAGATGCCGGATTCAGCCTTTAAGTTAAGTGCATAGTTGGGCGAACCGGTAAGGCTAAGCTTTGTAAAGTCAATATCGTCAACATAAACACCAAATTGCAAACGGGCTAAGTGGCGGTCGCGAAGTGCCCATACTTTTTTGATTAAAGCATCGTTGGAAACTCCGGCAGGAAGCACAAGTCCGTCTAAATATTCAGCGCTCGTAGCCGGAGCTACCAAAGCATGACCAAAAGAAATTCCGGTAATATTTCTGTAAAGGTATACCAGATCAATCTTATCGGCATTCAGTGCTGCATCAGCTCCATTATAAACAGCCATGTTCTCGATAGAAACGTAGCACATGTTATTATTGCTAACATTCAGGTCCAGTGCCATATCCATTTTAGCAACACTGTAAGGTCCCATTTTATAGGTTGCAGTTTTACCATCACTTGATGTTGCAGTAAATGTAAAGGAAACTTCCTGGCCTTTGGCTTCAGCAGGAATGACATAATAGTACCTCAAAGTTGCAGCACATGTATCTTTTGTAAAAGTAACAGTGGTTTTATTTCCTTCGGTAACAGAGGGATCAGCAATTTGAACGCCAACATCAACACCGGAACTATTTGTATAATAGGATTTATTTTCGAGATAAGTACCTATTGCTCCGGGAATAGATGCTTCAACCTGAGCCGAAACAATTTTACCTTCACTTTGCGGCAATGCCATAGCATAAGCAAATTCAAGATTCTGACCTGCTAAATTGGGGCCTATGGTGCGTTTGATTACATCGTTATTTAATCCTGACTTAGGTGATGGTAAAGCGTATTCTTCCTCTTTACATGAATTAAGAAATACTACAAAAACCATCAAAAGAGCTAAATGAATATATTTATTCTGCATAGTCTGATTGATTTTTATGGTTTAGTTTGAACAGTAACGTAAACAGTATAGTTTTTTTTCACCTTCCGGTTTCCTGAAATAACAGTCCATTGTTTAGGAGTAGTCAGATCGGAAAAATCGACCTTACCAACAATTTTAGGGTCGAGTTTAGCATCAGTTACTAACGAAAACTGGGGATAAAGATTCTTTAAATCTGTTCCATAGAAAACCTCAACATTAATTGTTTGAGCAGTAGTGTCAATAACGGCATTTTTTGTTCTAACCGTTTGGAAATCGGATCCTAACAATTCAAAGTTACTTACATAACATTCAGCCCTTTCGGTTATCAACAAACCATCACCATCTACAGGAAAATCTTTGGAACACTGCGTTCCGGTAAATAGCACAAGTATGAGTGCGAATGATATCTTTAGAATTTTTTTCATCGCAATATTTTTTAGATTTTTATTCTTCATTAATTTATTCTCCCTATAAAATTTTACAACCACGGTGTATTCTGGGTTAAATTGGAGTTCTTATCTCTTTCGCCGGGAGGAATTCTGAAAATATAATCCTGCTGATAAGTTCTCTCTGAAGAGTTCTGGTAGTACCTTTGTTGATTTGCACCATGGGTATCAATTCTCCAAACGCCATCGCCGTAAGGTGGACACCAAACCCGTTCGATAGCTCTCCAACGGCGGATGTCGAAACCACGTTGTCCTTCACCAAGCAGTTCTACTATACGTTCCTGCTCGATAGCAGCAAAAAACGATGTTTTGTCGGCAGTTTTCGAAGCATCTAAAGCTGGTAAATTACCGCGGTGACGGATTTTATTTACAAGTTCAATAGCATCAACCTGGGGACCATTCAATTCGTTAGTCGCTTCGGCATACATAAGGTAAACATCTGCTAAACGCATTACAGGCCATGCGTAATCACCTTCGCTACGTCCAAGTCCGGGAGTATTTCTTAAAAATTTACGGAAAACATAGCCTGAGTTATTACCATCAGTATTATAAGAGGTATATTTAACACCATTAATAGTTACAGCGGCATTCCAGGTTTTATAAATAAAAGGACACCAACCCGTAGATTTAAGTGAAGCAAAACCTACACTCATTTCATAATCCCACATAATTGAAGCTTTCATACGATAGTCGCGGTTATCATAGCTTTGGGGATTTACTGCCGAATTAAGCTTTGTCCTTGCCCCGGCAGTACTAGGGTTTGTAGGTAGGAGCTTGGGGGCAAAATCTCCGGTAGTAGTCAATTGATAGCGGTCGGCTATTTCGTAGCGAGGATGAACCCAGCATTGCGATCCTTCATGAGAACGACCAGCGACATCACGCATTAGCTCTTCACCCTGACCTGTACCAGCACCACCATGTGTAAATGCCATAATCATTTCACCATCTCCATTAGCAGCAGAAGTAAACAAATAAAAATAGTTAGGTAAAACATCAGCTTTACCAATTGCATCAATTTGTCCAGGTTCGCCGCCGCGGAAAAGTTGTAAACCAAAATCGTTGATCACCGACCTGAAATCTCTTGCAGCGCGGGCATAACCAGAATCAGCCTGAACAGGATCCGGAGTAAAACCTGCAAGTTCGGGCCAGCCGAATTTGTTCCAGCTTGCCCAGTATAACTGAAGTTTACCACGGAAAGCGAGGGCGGCTGGTTTACCAACACGTCCAACCTGAGCAGCTTTTACAGGCAACTTTTCGAAAGCATAAGTAAAATCAGCAAGAATGGAGTCTTTGATCTGAGCCATAGGGGTTCTGCTTATAGAAGCCACTTCAGCATCTTCCTTAATAATTTTGGTAAAATACGGAACATCACCCCACATGGAAATTAATCTGAAATATACCATACCGCGCAGTAACCTTGCTTCGCCAATAATAGCTTCAAGACCCGGAATTGAAGATTCGCTGGCAGTCGGAAGCATTTTTGTTACATTTTCTATTACATAATTGGTGCGATTCACACCTCCGTACAAGTGACGGTACATTTTATCAAAATTGTCGCCAAAACCCGAGGGATTATAATCGGCTCCCTGATATGCATCACCTAAACGAAGATTTCCGTTGGTGGTACTTGTACCGCGAACACGAACATATTCACCATGTCCGTCCATATAATAATCGCGGTCAAAAAGAGGTCTGACGTCTGCATAAGCTCCCATCAGAGCAATGGTGGCATCGGCTTCTGTTTTCCAGAAGGCAGAAGCATCCATCTGGGTAGTTGGAGCCTGATCCAGCAGATCTTTTGTACAAGAATTTATAAGCATTGCCATTCCCATTGCAATGGTAACAACAACAATTTTTATATTCGTTTTTTTCATCTGTTTCAAAGTTTTAATTTTTAAATACCTATGTTAACACCAAATGAAAATGACTTATTAATGGGGTATGTATCACTTCTGTTGCCTTGTCCTTCCGGATCGAGTCCCCTGAATTTGGTGAGTGTATAGAGATTTTCAGCAGTTACAAATACACGGAAACTTTCAACGCGAATACGATTCACAAGGTTCGAAGGTAAATTATACCCTAACTGTAGGTTTTTAACACGCAGGTAAGAGAGATCGTCGAGCCAGAACGAGGTTTCCTCACGGTTTCCTCCAGGGCCCGCTAAACGAGGCCACTCGCCACCACGATTTTCCCAGCTCCATGGATTGTTCCAGTGACCCCACGTTGAAGCATAGCGCTGAGTACCAAAGTTAACGTTGTTGTAGTTGTTAATCCAGTAATCCTTACGACCGGTAGCACCTTGCAACAGGAATGAAAAATCAAAGCCTTTCCAGGAGAGACTGCCATTGAGTGCAAAGTTTGTTGTAGGTCTGTCGCGTTGAATATTCGAATCTGCAACTTTATCATCACCGGTAATTCTGCCATCACCATTAATATCCTTACGAAGAATATCCCCAGGAGAGGCTCCCTGAGGAGTTGCATTATAAACGTCTTCCCAGGTCTGAGCAATGCCAATATCCTCATAAGTATAAAGGAAGTGATAAGGCATATTCAGGTAGGTCCAACCTTTAGCTAAAAACTCATTCCACTTCTCTAACGTTGTTCGGTTATACGAAGCATTCAGATTGAACATATAACTGAATTCTCCCTTTTTTTCTCTCCAGGTAAAATTACCTTCGATACCACGGTTTCTCAAATCACCGATATTTTTACGCGGAGCATCGTATGCACTGCTCAGGTGTATTGAGAACTGCTGTGGACGAAGCATCCCGGTAGTCAAACGGTCGTAGTAGTCAATTTCAGCAGACAACCTGTTATCGAAAAGACCAAGGTCAAAACCAATATTCATAACTTCAGTTGATTCCCAGGAAAGATTCTCATTTACCATTTTCTGGTAGATAAGTCCTTTGGCAATGTTTCCATCCACCATATAATGTGATTGATCAAGTGTCTCGCGTTGTTCATAACGGCCAACGCCACTGTTATTTCCCAGAGAGCCGTAAGAGAAGCGGAATTTACCAGAATTTAGCCAATTCAAGGAAAGCGCTTTAAAGAAGTTTTCTTCAGAGAATCTCCAACCTAAAGCTGCGGAAGGGAAGAAACCATAACGATGACCATCGAGGAATTTTGAAGAACCATCGTAGCGGAAATTAGCTTCGAGTAAGTATTTATCGAAAGCAGTATAATTTAAACGACCTATATAAGATCTTAATCCTTCGGTATATGAGTTACCGCCAGCGCCCACTTTTCCAGGGATTGTCAGAGCAGCGTCAACTTCCTCAAGAGATGGATAAACCCTGTCAGAACGCGAACTCGTTTGATTTCTTCCATACCAGTATTCTTCGCTGTATACAAACAAACCATTGAGCTGATGATTCTGAGCAATTGTTTTTTCGTAAGTTAATCTTCCGTTTAGCATGGTTTTGTAACCAGTATTGGTGGTATTGGAAATACCAGCATTGTCGCCTACATAAATACGGGAGCCATAAGCCCCTGTTTGGAAGTTATAAGCACGGTTAGGTGTACTTGCCTGATAACTAAACTGATTGAAATAATTGATATTATAATCAACTCTTGCAGTTAACCCTTTTAGAGGAGTCCAGTCCCAGAAAAGAGATGGATTCACTTCCTGCCTGTTACGGTGAGTAAGTGTATTAACATAAACAGTATACGGGTTATAGGCCTGAGCATCTTCGTTGTATGCCATAACACCACCATAATACCCGGTTACCGGATCGTACGGGGTAATACCGGCAATTGCATACTGTAAGTCGAAACCTGCGGTATTCGAAGCATCATCATCAATAAATCCGTCTTCGAGAGAGTAGGACATCTTGGACCAGTTTCCTGCGAATTTGGCACCGATGTTCATTTTTTTGTTCACCTTATAATCGTAGTTGAAACGGGCATTGTAACGGTTATAATCGTTATTGATCTGCAAACCTTTTTCGTCCATCATACCTAAGGATACAAAGAAGTTCGATTTTTCGTTACCACCCGAAGAAGACAGGTTATAGTTCTGAACCTGACCATTGCCCATAATCACATCCCACCAGTCGGTGTTTGGGTAACGGAGGGGATCAATCATGCCTAAAGCCATCCACTGATCAACGGTACCTTTTTTAAACATTTGATTTGCATCCAGGGTATTTACCGCAGCAGCTCTCTGATGTAAAGTAAGAGCTCTTGGATAATCGGCCATAAAATCATATGCCTTAGTTGGCATGGTTACACCGTAATTACTTGTAAAATTGATACGGTTCTTATTCTGCCCCTTACCCGATTTGGTAGTAATAAGAATAACGCCGTTTGCAGCACGTGAACCATAAACTGCCGAAGAAGTAGCATCTTTCAGTACCGAAACGCTTTCGATATCGTTCATATTAATACGGTTGATATCAACATCGGGCATACCGTCTACAACCACAAGTGGATTAGAATTGTTAACAGAACCTAAACCACGGATAACCATATTAGCACCGTTGTTACCGGCCATACCGGAGTTCTGGTTAACTGCCAAACCTGGCACTAAGCCCGATAAACTAGAAGAAACGTTTGTTAATGCACGACTGGTAATTTTTTCGTCGACCTTGACTGCCGAAACTGCACCCGTCATATTCACTTTCTTTTGAGTACCGTAACCTACAACTACAACTTCCTCAAGGCTTTTGATATCAGGAACCATGGAAATGGTAAGGCTTGTTTGTCCGCTCAGGGTCACCTTTTCGGTGTTATAGCCCACAAACGAAAAAACAACCACAGAACTGGTTGAAGGTACATCAATAGAGAATTTCCCATCAATATCAGTTACCACGCCAAGCGTTGTCCCTTCAATGGTAACGTTAACACCAGGCAGGGGTTCTTTTGTTGTTATATCGTTAACCTCCCCTGTAATAGTTTGTTTTTGAAAAGCTTCAGAAGATGAAATAACTATAAATTTATCATCGAAAACTTTATAAGTAAGCTTGGTATCCTTTAAAATTTTCTCGAGTAACTCGGGTAAGGGACAATCGATTGCGCTTACCGTTATGTTCTTTTTTAAATCGATAGCATCATCATAAAAAAGAAAGGAGATCCCTGAATTTCGTTCAATTTCGCGAAACGCGTCACGAATATTCACGTTAGTTGCTTGCATACTTATGCGTGCCGTCTGAGCAGAGCCGGTAATAGCCGAAATCTGCAGGACCGCTACCAGATTGATTAACACTGATAGTCTCATAATCAGCCAAATTTTATTAAAGAAAAGGTGATGTAATAGTAGTTTTGTCTTTTTTTTCATATTTTTGAAAAGGTTAAAAATTAAACATTTCGTCGAATGTCCACGCGCCAACGTTTTTGCATTCAACGATTTATTTTCAGACGTAACCGACGGGAAATACTCAATTGGTGTTTCCCGTTTTTAAATTTAAGTTTCTCTTTTTCTCATATCAGTTATTTAGTTGTTTATTAAAAGTTAGTTATTATTCATTTTCTTTTGTTCTTCAGAATCACTTTTTTCTCCATTATCTCATAATCTATTGGAGCCGAAAAACTCATAGCAGCCATAATTTGTTCGAGGGTTAAATCATAAAAAGTTCCGGTAAATTTGAAGTTTCTTAAAGTATCATCTTCAAATTCAAAAACAACATCATACTTGCGCATTAGCTGCACTGTTAATGTTTGCAAAGGTTCTCTTTCAAAAATGAGTTTACCATCCTTCCACGCAGTCTCCTTCTCAATGTCAATCTCCTTATCAATGGTTACTTCCTTTTGCTGTCTCTCAATTTCCGCAACAGCTTCCCCTTTTACAGGTTTGTTAGCCGTTAGGTTACTATTTAAAGTACTTTTTTTATTATTTATTATTACCACCTTTTCACTGGGCTTTAATAAAATCATTTTATCGGGGCTTTGCCCTTCCTTACTTACCTCGACAGAACCGCGCACAAGTGTTGTTTCAACTGTATTTTCCTCGGGGTAGGCTTTAACATTGAAAGCAGTTCCCAAAGCTCTTATATCGACTTTACCGGCATGAACTATAAATGGAAGTTTGGGATTTTTCGCTACATCGAAATAAGCTTCACCAATAATCTTAATATTTCGATTATCGATTCCGAATTTGTTGTCATAAATAATTTTACTACCCGAATTAACCCATACCCGCGACTTGTCCGGAAGAGTAATATTGAGCTTGGAACCGTAAGGCACCTCAATAATATTTTGGGTTAAGGTTACGGCATCACGTTTTGCATTGAACATATAAAAGAATATGCCCGAAAATCCAAGAAGTCCGATTATAACAGCAGCATACCTCAAAATCCGTAAGGAACGTTCTTTGCCTTCCTCTAACAAATTATTATAGGAATCAGATTCTACTGCTCGGTTTTCAATCCGGCTTTGTAATTGTTCCCATTTGTTGTGAGAAGTTTGATTGGTCACGAATTCAATCTGTAACCATGCAAACTTGCATTTCGCATAGTATTGACGATTCTCTTCTGACGCATTCAGCCAATGCATTAATTCACCATCCTCTGCCGGAGTTGAATTACCGCTCAGATATTTGCTGATAAGCAAATCCAAAGATTCTATGTCTTTAAAATTGTCCATTGATAATAATATATCGTAATTGATTTGTTTTACCCTAAATAAAAAGTAAAGTATTTTATAAAAAATCTGTCATCGACTTTCTTAATTGCTGTAAAGCTTTGGAAATGTGATACTCTACTGACTTAACTGATAACCCTACTTTTTCAGCAATCTCCGGATTTGTAAATTCTTTGTACCTGCTTAGCTCAAAAATTTCTCTTGTCTGCTCCGGCAAGGTGTGCAACGTGTTAATAAGTTTCTCCTGTACCTCTTTTGCCGTAATTTCAGAAATAATAAGATTATTAAAGCTGTTGTGAGTCGATTCGAGTTCCAGTTGCTTTATTTCGCTGTATTTTGAATAGTTGGACTGTGCTTTCTGCTTTCTTAGAAAATCGACACAGCGGTTTTGAACCAGCTTATAGAGAAAGCTCTGAACAGGCAGGTTGGTATCAAGTTTTGCCCGGCTCTCCCATAGAGTGCAAAAAGCATCCTGAACAAAATCTTCGGCAAGCAATGGGTTTTTAACTGTATTTTTAGCAAAGGCTACTAACAAAGCATTGTAATGATTGAAAATATGGAATAACATTTCCTTATCACCAGCTTTAAGTCCTTCAACTAAGTCCTTGTTTGAATAACCCATGGGAAATTTTTGATGTGTAAAAATATTCAAAATTCGACAGGATGCTCAGATAAAAATAATGAACAGTGAGCGACATTTACATCTCACCTCTTTAAAGCTTTAAATACCAAGGTTTTTTTAAAAAGCAAAATATATTAATAAATCAACTAATTATATTGTAAAAAATACACGTATTATTCCATTAAACCTGTAAAATCAATTTCAATTGTTTGATTTACCTCTTCCAGTTGAGATTTATCGCATTTAATTGTACGGGCCACAAATCGTTTCAGGAGCGTATAATTATGAGTAGCCATTATAACTGTCCGTTCGCTATAACTTATTTCCATCAAAAGCTTCAAAATATCCTCTGATGCTTCCGGATCGAGATTTCCCGTAGGTTCATCGGCAAGAATAATCTCAGGCTCGTTTAGTAACGCACGTGCTATGCAAACCCTTTGTTGTTCTCCACCCGATAGTTGATGTGTCATTTTATAACCTTTATTCGCCACTCCAACTTTTTCGAGCACCTCTTCGACCCGTTTTTTTATCTCAGGCTGACTTTTCCATCCGGTAGCCCTGAGCACAAACTCAAGATTGTCGAAAACAGAACGATCAGTCAACAACTGAAAATCCTGGAAAACGATACCCAGCTTGCGACGCAAAAATGGAATTTCTTTTGTTTTTAATTTTCGCAGGTCGAATCCAGCCACCATACCTTCACCCGATGTAAGAGGAATTTCGGCATGAATAGTCTTTATCAGACTACTTTTTCCACTGCCTACCTTTCCAATAAGATATACAAACTCACCCTTTGCAATTGTAAGATTTACATTCTTCAGAACAGCGTGATCGCCTTGTAAAATATCGGCATCGGCAAACTTTATAATAGCTTCTTTTTCCATTTTGACGGTACTTCTTTTGCGGCTAAAATTACAATAAATAGAACAATTAACAGTTTTGTGTTAATAGAATTGAAAACTTTTCGGGCAAGCTCAGGATAATTAATCCTAACTTTACCAAGTTTTGAATAATTCTTATCCCCAACTCAGGGATTTTGGAGGAGGAGCCAACTCCTTTTTCCAAATGGAGAGAAGTTGGGGATGAGCCTAAAATTATAGAAAATTGAATTAATAAGATAACATCCTATGATTCGAAAACTCCTCACACCAATCATGCTTTTGGCATGTATCACGGTTTATTCACAAAAAACATTACATCAGGTAGACCCGGCCGCCACTTATAAAACCGGTGTAGAACTGTTCGAAAAACAAAAATACAGCGCAGCCCGGCATCTTTTTGAAAAAGTTACCTCAAACCCGTCATTCGACCAAACGGAAATTAAAGCCAATTCTCAATATTACGAAGCTTTATGTGCTTTGGAGCTTTTTAATGCCGATGCCGAATACCTGCTGGCTGTTTTTATTAACGAAAATCCCGAAAATGCCAAACAGAATGAAGCCCGATTCCATATGGGGCGCTTTCAGTATAACAATAAGAAATATTCCAAAGCCGGCGAATGGTTTGCTCAGGTTAAACCCGATGCATTAACCGAGGATCAACGCCATGAATTCTATTTTCAGTCGGGTTACTGTTATTTTCAGGAAGGCGATTTTGAAAAGGCACGCGTTGCTTTTTCCGAAATTAAGGATATCGACACAAAATACACTTCCCCAGCTTTATATTACTATTCGCATATCTTATACATCCAGAAAAATTACGAATCGGCACTGGCTGGTTTTCTGCGTTTAAAGGATGATGAGACTTTTTCTCCGATTGTACCTTATTATATATCCCAAATATATTTCCTTCAGAAGAAATACGACAAAGTAGTAGAGTACGCTCCTGCCCTGCTCGACTCGGTTACCGAGAAACGCATGGCCGAAATGTCCAGAATTATCGGCGAATCGTATTTTAAACTCAACAAGTATGGTGAGGCTATTCCCTTTTTGGAAAAATATATGGAAAAAGCCAATGCTCCAACTCAGGACGATAAATACGAGCTGGCTTATTCATACTACCGTACAGGAGATTATAAAAATGCTGTAAAATACTTTGAGCAGATCTCTTCTGCCGATAACTCTGTGGCTCAAAATGCACTTTACCATCTGGCCGACTGCTACATTAAACTGAAGGACAAAAACAAGGCCCGAATGGCATTCTCATCGGCATCTAAAATGAATTATAACGAAGATATAAAGGAAAGCGCCTTGTTTAATTATGCCATTGTAACCTACGAACTCTCCTACTCACCTTTTAACGAAGCGGTAAGAGCCTTTGAAGATTATATCAAAGCATTTCCAAATTCGAAACGATCCGATGAAGCATACAATTACCTGGCACTGGCATATTCAAGTACAAAAAACTATAAAGCCGCCCTGGAATCAATAGAAAAAATACGGAACAAGGACAATACTATTAAAAAAGCATATCAGCGGATAGCCTTTTTCCGTGGGTTGGAAGTATATAACAGTCTTAAATTTGAAGATGCCCTCGAGCTTTTCGATAAATCACTTTCAAATGCACAGTACGATCGTATTTTAACAGCCAGAGCCTACTACTGGAAAGGTGAATCGTATTACCGCCTAGGCGATTATGAAAACGCTGCACAGAACTACAACACTTTCCTGAACTCCTCTGGCGCCCCTACACTCGAAGAATTCGAAACTGCCAATTACAATATTGCCTATTGTTACTTTAACCAGAAGAAATATAACGATGCCTTAACCTGGTTTAAACGTTATACTTCTGTTTTGAAAGATGCCCGCACTAATACCGTTGGCGATTCTTATAACCGTATTGGCGACTGTTATTTTATGAGCTCTACCTACTGGACCGCCGCTGAAAACTACGACAAAGCAATTGCCATAGCCAAATCGGATATTGATTATGCAATGTTTCAGAAGGGATTTACCCTTGGCCTTGTAAACCGTCCCGAGCGGAAAATTGAAACATTGAGCCAGTTACTAAAAACATATCCCACTTCGGCTTATACTGATGACGCCATGTACGAAATGGGTCGCAGCTATGTGACCATGGAAAAACCTGATATGGCTATCTCGATGTATAACCGTTTACTAAAAGAATATCCAAACAGCAGTTATGTACCCAAAACATTGCTGGCTCTGGGTCTTATTAATTATAACCGCGACAAGGACGCCGAAGCTATTGCTTTTTACAAAAAAGTGATTTCCGATTATCCTGGAACCAACGACGCCCGCGATGCACTCGCCGGTTTGAAAAACGTTTATACCGGCACTAACGATGCACAAGGGTATATTTCGTATGTTGAAACACTCGGAACTTTTGCCAATGTAAGAGAATCAGAGCAGGATTCGATGTTCTACCGTGCTGCCGAAAACATGTACATGCAGGGGAACTGCGAAAAAGCAAGTCAGAATTTTAATTCGTATCTGGAACGTTTCCCCCGGGGAAGCTTTATTACCAATGCCAATTTCTACCTTGCCGATTGCAGCCGCATACAGAATAAACCCGAAGAGGCTCTTAAAGGATACGAATATGTACTTGCCCAGCCTCATAATATGTTTACCGAACAGGCTCTTGTAAATGCTGCCAATATTTATTACCGGCAAGAGAACTATCAATCGGCGCTCACCACTTATAAGAGGTTAATCCAGGAAGGAGAAATCAACACCAATATTACCGATGCAAAGGTTGGCGCTATGCGTTGCAACTTCAAACTGAACGATTACGTTGCCACCATCTATTCGGCAGCCGATGTTATGAAAACCGAAAAGGTTCCGGCCGAGCTGCAACGCGAAATTCGTTACATGGTTGGCCGCTCACACTTCGAAACAGGAAATAAGGTAGCTGCCCTCGACGAGTTCAAAATTCTCTCCAAAGATGTTAAAAGCGTGGAAGGAGCCGAAGCCAAATATATGGTTGCCGAAATTTTATACAGTCAGGGTAAAAAGGAGGCTGCCGAAAAAGAAATACTGGACTTTATCGACAAAAATTCCCCTCATCAGTTTTGGCTTGGTAAGAGCTTCATTCTGCTGAGCGATATTTATGTGGACAGAAAAGACGACTTCCAGGCTTACCAAACCTTAAAAAGTATTGTAGATTATTACGAAGTAAAAGACGATGGAATTCTGGCAATTGCCTCCGAAAAACAATCGAAAATTCTGGCAAAAAATCCTAATGTCGAAAACATTGGTCAGCAACCCGAATTGGAAATCGACATGAACAAGAAGCAGATTAAATAAGGAATTAACAAAAACTTTTAAGACGAAAGCAATATGAACTTCGATATCAGCAAACATAAAATGTACAGGTTTTTATTATTCTCCATATTTGCAGGAATATCGGCTGTTGTTGCCGCCCAAACGCCCATAAAAAAAGAGGTTGAAGTTGTGAAGCCCTATCAGCCAATAATTTCCGATGCTTACAAAATCAATGTACTTCCAAAAATAAGCGATTCAGTAATTATAAAGCCTAACTTCGAATATGGGATTACCTCAACCCGGGTAGAAACAGGTTTCGATGTAACTCCTATCGGAGCTGCAAAAATGGGCAGTCCGGTACTTTCGAAACTCTACAAAACATATTTCAAACTAGGCCTTGGAAATTACACTACCACTTATGGCGAAATATTTATCAATACCCTTCGTTCCCGCAAAGGAACAGGAGGCATACATTTCAACCATTATTCTTCACAAGGGAAGCTAAAGCTCGAAAACGACAAGAAGGTATTTGCCGGATATTCGGATAACGATGCTTCCATTTATGGCAAACGATTCCTTAAAAAAGCCGAGCTATTCGGCGATCTCAACTTCAGCAGTAAAACAGTTCATCATTACGGTTATAAACCGGATCTCGACACCTCACTTGAAAAAGGCACCATACGCCAGAATTTTATCCATTTCAATGCCAAAGGAGGCGTTCAGTCAACACACACAGATTCGTCAAAACTGCTGTACACGGCGTTTGCCGATTATCATTTCACGCAGGATAAATACAAACACAACGAGCACCAGATATCGTTAAACGGAGCTTTCAGCAGGCAATTCAAGACCCATTTTGTTGGCCTGAATACCAAACTCGACATTTTTAAAAGAAGCGAAAACCTGGATCAATATGCCAATGCCCTGTTTGGGCTCAACCCTTACCTGTTACTTTCTACCGACGAGTACAAGCTGAATGCAGGCCTAAACATATTTTATGCCGAAGAAGAAGATGGAAATTACATCAAATTATATCCGAAAATCGATTTCCAGTTTAACGTTGTGAAAGACGTGATTGTCCCTTTTATTGGACTTTCGGGTGATGTTAAAAACCACGCTTATCACGAAATAGCCTGGGAGAATCCTTATATCCGCCAGGACCTTGTGGTTCGTAACACCGACAGCAAACTCAACCTTTACGGTGGTGTGAAGGGAAACCTGGGATCAAAATCGAGCTACATCGTTAAACTTGGTGTTTACACGGCTAACAATTATTACTTCTACGTAAACGACTCATCGCGCATGTGGAACCAGTTTAAAGTTGTTTACGACGAAGGCGATATTTTCAACCTCTCGGGCGAACTTACCTACGATGCAACCGAATCGTTAAACTTTAGGGTGAACGCCAACTTCAATAACTATAATCTTACAAGGGAGATGTATGCCTGGCATAAACCTAAATTCGATCTCACTTTTAACACACGCTATAATCTGCGAAACAAAATAATTGCCAGCCTCGAAACTTACTACATAGGCAAGCGCTATGCAAAACCATATGTAATGAATACCCCGGCAATCGAGTTAAAAGGCGCAATAGATTTAAACCTGCTGCTCGAATACCGGTACACCAAAATACTCTCGGGCTTTATACAATTCCGCAACCTGGCTGCCAGCCAATATCAGTACTGGAATCAGTACCCATCGCAACGGTTCTCGGTAATGCTGGGAATGACGTATGCGTTGTAGGGGTTGCGGGTTACGTGATGCAGTATACGGGTTTCCTGTCTCCGGAGGAGACACATGTTTGTAAAAAAACATTGTGAGATAACATATCTGCGTGCAAAGATGTAAACCAATGCGTAAATATTAATATCGCCGCAAGGAAATAATTTATTTGCCCCAACTGATATATAGTTCCCTTAATTTATAATAATCTAAGGTCGAACTAACGTTTTTTAAATTATTGCAACATTGTAAATAAGCTGCACACAGTGTGGGCAAGGAATTATAAGTATGTTATTATGCTGCACACGGTGTGTGGAACATATTCTAACATTATATTTTGTTCCCCACGGTGTGTGTAATAAAATATAAGGATACTTTAACAACCAACGCGAAAGGTTACTTATACCTGATGTATAAGAGGGCAACAATATTCTGCTACCTTTGTTTGTATGCAACAAGCATGTAGAAAAATCAATTTGACCCTATGATTAACAAAGTTATTTGGATTGCGTTAGCCTTTTTATCGGGAGCTTTTTTACCCATACAGGCCGGAATGAATGCCAGGTTAGGAAAAGCAGCGGCTAACCCTGTTTATGCTTCAATGTTCTCGTTTGTAGTAGGAATTGTTGGTATAATCGTTTATATTCTCCTTACCCGTCAAACGGTTTCGTGGGCAGGCGTTAAGGACGCGCCCGGCTATGCCTGGATTGGAGGCCTTTTGGGAGCATTTTACGTTACGGTTATTATTCTGGCTTTCCCAAAACTGGGACCCGGGTTAACATTCGGCCTGGTGGTAGCCGGACAAATGATTGTGTCAGTTTTTCTGGAACATAAAAATATACTTGTAGCGCAACAAAATCCAATCAGTTACATGAAGATTCTGGGAATTATTCTTGTAATTGCCGGAGTGGTGATCATAAGAAAGTATTAAGAATATCACTATTATCAAAGAAAAGATAGCCTTAATGAACAAGATATAACCGAATCTCATTACAGCCGTATACAGCCAAAACAACCTATAAGACTTCGGTTAAAATGAAAAAAGCAACTCTTCTCACAGAATCTGTGGTTTACGAAAATCCGGTAATAAATGACAAAGTTTTCGCCACACTTGAAAAAGGAATATACGTGGATTATACCCGTGAATGGAACAAAAATGGAGAAATTTGGCTTGAAGTCCTCTTCAACAACAATACAAAAGGATATATTATTTCAACGAACAGTTTCAAATGGATAAAAGGTAAAGTTCGGGATTCAGTTTCCTTTTATCCCGATTTACTTAAAAATGAAGAAAAAAACTATGAAATACTTCAAAGTGGAGAAGTGATATACATAATCCTGCCTTTGGATAAAGATCAGGAGAACAATTCAATCGCCACTGTTTTGGATAATAAGGAAAGAAAAGGAACACTTAAGGAAAAGTACATACGTCATAAAGGGTTAGCTAAAATCATTACAGTACTTTCGGCCCTGGCGGCTCTTGCCTTTACTATTTTAGCTATTATACAAGCTTATACAATAATGATTAAAGGAGGAACTATCCTCATTGGGGGTTTGGTAATTTTCGGATGTTTGTTTTTGTGGGCTGTTATTTTCAAAATATTGAATTCAGGATTGAGCAGCCTTTATCAGAATATCTATAAATTCATAATCCGCTTTTAGATTTGAAAAGTTTTGAATGGTCAAATTCCTGATTAAACTTTCAGTATCCGAATTGTGCAATTCATTATCTCACCTACCTTTAAATCAAGCTATAGTTACATAATTCCAACCCTGCTCGCTATTAACTTTTTGTTAATAAAATACCTGTAATACACTTACTTTTTAGGGGTATTATCAGGGGTATTTTTACTATATTTACCGGGCTTTTAAAAATCCCGGAGTCACATATAGTTAAGTAGCAAAAACGGGTTAAACCTGAAGAGGTTTTAACCAAGGGATAGATATAATAAACAAGGAATGGAAAACGAAAAAGAAATAAAACCTAAAAAAAACGGATCAGAATATTCGGCAGATAGTATCCAGGTATTAGAAGGTTTGGAAGCTGTAAGGAAACGTCCGGCCATGTACATTGGCGACGTTAGCACAAAAGGCTTGCACCACCTGGTTTACGAAGTTGTCGACAACTCCATCGACGAAGCGCTTGCCGGTTATTGCAACAACATTGAAGTTACCATAAACGAAGACGGATCCATAACCGTGGTTGATAACGGTCGCGGTATTCCGGTTGATTATCACGAAAAAGAAAAAAAATCGGCCCTCGAAGTTGTTCTTACTGTACTTCACGCCGGTGGTAAATTCGACAAAGACTCTTATAAAGTATCAGGCGGTTTGCACGGCGTTGGTGTATCGTGCGTAAATGCCCTTTCCACCTATCTGAAAGCTGAAGTTTACCGTGAGGGAAAACATTATATGATGGAATTTTCCACTGGAAAACCTCTTGCAGAAATTCAGGTTATTGGCGAAACCGACAAGCAAGGCACATCAATCACCTTTAAACCCGATGCTTCTATATTCATCACCACTGAATACCATTTCGAAACCCTCGAGTCGCGTCTTCGTGAACTTGCATTCCTTAACAAGGGCATCAACCTTGTTATTACCGATAAACGGGAAATGGAAGAAGGCAACGGATACAGAAGTTCAACATTCTATTCGCAGGAAGGATTAAAGGAATTCGTAGCTTTTCTCGACGAAAACCGCGAGAAACTTATTGATAAGGTAATCACCATCGAAACTGAAAAAGAAGGTGTGCCGGTAGAGGTTGCCATGCAGTATAACACTTCGTTTGCCGAAAATGTGCACTCCTATGTTAATAATATCAACACCATTGAAGGTGGAACCCATTTGGCAGGTTTCCGCAGAGCTTTAACGCGAACATTAAAAGCTTATGCTGAAAAATCGGGAATGCTTGCCAAGCTGAAATTCGATATCTCTGGCGATGACTTTCGTGAAGGACTCACTGCTGTTATATCTGTAAAGGTTCAGGAGCCACAGTTCGAAGGTCAGACCAAAACCAAACTTGGCAATAACGAGGTAATGGGATCGGTTGACCAGGCTGTTGGCGAAGCATTGTTCAACTACCTGGAAGAAAATCCGAAAGACGCCCGTAACATTGTTAATAAGGTTATTTTAGCTGCCACAGCTCGCCATGCAGCCCGTAAAGCCCGTGAAATGGTGCAACGTAAGACTGTTCTTTCGGGCGCTGGTTTGCCAGGTAAACTAGCCGACTGCTCCGATAAAGGTCCTGAGAATACTGAAATATTTATGGTTGAGGGAGATTCTGCAGGTGGTACCGCCAAACAGGGCCGCGACAGAAAATTCCAAGCGATTCTGCCGCTCAGAGGGAAAATCCTTAACGTAGAAAAGGCAATGCACCACAAAGTTTTCGAAAGTGAGGAAATAAAAAATCTCTTTACAGCGCTTGGCGTAAGTATTGGCACCGAAGAAGACAGCAAGGCTCTAAATATCTCGAGCATCCGTTATCACAAAATCATCATCATGACCGATGCCGACGTTGACGGTAGCCATATCGCAACTCTTATTATGACATTCTTTTTCCGTTTTATGACTGAAATTATTTCCAACGGTTATCTTTATATTGCCACGCCTCCCCTTTATCTTGTAAAGAGAGGTACTTCAGAACAATACTGCTGGACAGAAGAGCAACGCTTAAAAGCCATTGAAGATCTAGGAAAAGGTAAAGAAGCCAGTGTTCATGTACAACGTTACAAAGGTTTGGGCGAAATGAACGCCGAACAGCTTTGGGAAACTACCATGAACCCGGAAAAGCGCACCCTACGGCAGATTACCATTGAAAGTGCAGCCGAAGCCGACAGAATTTTCTCCATGCTTATGGGCGACGACGTTCCGCCACGCCGCGAATTTATTGAGAAGCATGCCAAATACGCGAAAATTGATGTTTAATAAAACACAAAAACCCAGTCGAAAGCTGGGTTTTGTTCTTTTAATAAGTTTCAATTAATATCAGGTTTCAGAAAAACAGCATGCCCATTTTTCTTTACATGTTCAACTTTAAGGTCCTCATGGGAATTAATATATTCAACCAATTCAGGCGAAATACGCATTAAAACACAGATATGATTTTCTCCGGCACCGGGAGATGCAAAAATCAGATTATCGCCAATCAACACTTTACCATATTCAATAGCTTCCAATAGATTCGCTGCAGCAGCGCAGGTAGCAATATTACCATACTTCTGGAATGTTTCAAAGAATTTTTCTTCGGGCATCCCAACTGCTTCTCTCCATGCATTCCCTGCCCATGCAACTGGTTGGTGTGTTACCATAAAATTTACCTCATCCAGGGCCAATCCTGCTTTTTCCAAACACTTTCCAACAACTTCCTGCATATCGTGAGTCGAATTCGAAGCAATTTCTTTATTAGCCTCGGGATTATAAAAGGTTGTAAACACCTGGGAATAATCAGGCCCCGAATCGAGCCGTTTTAAAAGTAAAGGTGGTCTCCGTTGATATATTATGCCATTGTGCCTGCTGCCATGACTAATAGAATGAGAAGCAAGATACCCGTAACCCTCTTTGGTTTTCGAAACCAAAGCCGCAACAGCTCCATCACCAGTATCGACACTGAAGTGAGTTGAGCGGTCGTTCACATGCGAGTCGATAAAACTGGAAACAACAAGCACATTCTTTTTTATGCCAGAGCTAACAAGGGAACAAGCTAACTCCGTCATGGTAACAAACGAAGAACAACAGGAGTCAACACCATATGCACCGGCATTTTTAAGTTTCAACTTATGCTGAACAAGCGATGCATTCTGTGGTAGAGGATGATCAGGAACCTGCGAATGGCAAAGCACCAGGTCAACATCATCGGGCGAAATTTTTGCTTTATACAAGGCCAGTGCTCCAGCAAGAGTTTCAGCGTCGGAGGGCATCATAGGATGAGGGACTAAGGACTTTTTCACAGAAACAGGATCAAGAGGCACTCTTCTGCGTTCCTTGGTTCCCTGAAAAGGATTTTCGCGTTTTTTGGGCGGCAGACTTTCGACCCAGGCATCGTACCATGGTTGATTTTTCCATCCCATTTCATTGGTTTCCACAGAACCAGGAAGCAAACCTGTATGCTCTATCGAGGCAATGTACGCATCCGGCAGAAGTGTCTTCTCCCTGAGAAATTTAACAAGAAAAGGAACATCAGAATAAATTAATTCTTTAGCAGGCAAATAAGCTCCCATGGTTACAAGGCCCGAGGGAATTCCATTAAGTTTCATATAAGTTGGTTTTGATAAAAATTCCATATAACAGATCTAAATTCAGATCTAATTAATAAGTATATGAGTAATTTTGGAAACTTAACATATGTTATATGAAAGAATCCATTATTGAACAAATAAAAGGCACATGGCTGCTCATTTCGATGAAAATAATCCATGCAAATGGCGAAACAACCGACATGTTTGGAGCAGATCCGCAGGGAATTTCCATATTTGATGATAGCGGCTATATGAATGCACAAATGGGATCGCAGAACCGACCCGATTTTATATCAAATTCGGTAAACAGTGGAACTTCAGAAGAAATTACACATGCTTACCAAACCTATATGGCATTTTACGGCCGGTATGCTGAAAAATCTCCCGGCATCCTTACGGTTCAGATCGAAAATTGCCTGTTCCCAAATTGGAAAGGGAAAGAAATAATTAGGTACGCTGAAATAAACGGTAACTTATTAACTCTATTAACACCCGAAACTAAAACAGGATCAGACAATTTTTATATAAAAGCTGAATGGCGTAAGATTTAATTTTTTAGCCAGTTCACAGCATCAGTTACCGATCCGAAATTTCTGGATTGAAAACCGCCGATTTTCTTATCCCACTCGTCCACTGCCATTTGTGCAAATATATTGTGAGGCAAAACAACTCCAACTTTTGTTAATCCAAGGGCAATAAGCTTAGGCATAAACACTGTTGCCAACCAATCGTTGGCTTCGTTAAAACTGCCACTCATTTTAGTACTTTCAACAAGTGCGCTTTTTACCCGGTTCTTTTTGTAAATATCCATAAAGTGACCTTCCAGTACGCCCTTCAATTGTTCTGTGGTACGAAATCCTGTCCAGCCATGGAAAATAATCCCTTGTTTTAAATAATTTAAATCGATGTAATGAAATACCTGATTTAATTTGTTGATCGATTCAATCAGGTTTCCACGCTGAACAACTCGGTAATCATCTTTCTGGGCTGTAGCTTCTTTTAATACAATTTCATTTACCATAACGATTTGTTTAAAGTTAAAAACTTCTATGAATACGATTATCTGAGACTTTAGTTGAAATCTGTGTGGTGATTTATATCACCGTTCCAATTGGATTTTTCCGCTGGAAATATCACTAAAATTGAGTAAATAAAGAAAATTCACATGATCCTTAGTAGCCAATAACTTCTAAAAACATAAATTTGAAAGAAAAACAATGGAGAACAAAGCAGTTTTTAAAGATATTTTACCCATTCAGGTTCGGTTTAGCGATGTAGATATGATGGGACATGTTTCCAATACTATCTATCAGAATTATTACGATTCAGGTAAAGTTCATTATTTTGATAAAGTACTTCCCGATTTAGATTATGTTAATATTGGGGTTGTTGGCGCATCAATAAGAATTGATTATCTGAAACCTATTTATATGAAGACCCACATTCTGGTCGAAACCAGAGTAGCTGTGCTCGGTCATAAAAGTCTTACCATAGAACACTGCCTGGTTGACGAGTTAACAGGCGAATTATTGTCAACCTGCAGTGCGGTATTAGTTTGCTACGACCTAAAAGAGAAAAAAAGCATTCCCATTCCGGTGCATTGGCGCAAGAATATACTTGCATACGATGAAAACGTTATAGTGAAATAATTACTGGCAAATGATAAATATAGAAGAATTTGCAAACAGGTTTTACGATATTTTCCCGGCTTTAAAGGGGATTCAGCCTTGGGAAATTACCAGGACTTTGCCCGAAATCCTGCAGCGTATTATTGTTAATCTCAACGAGGAGTTTCAAGTAAGAAACGGAATTGCTATCCATAATACAGCAGTAATAGAACAGAATGTTACTTTAAAATCGCCTGTATTTATTGGTAAGAACTGCTTTATTGGTGCAAACGCTTATTTGCGGGGCGGTGTTTATATAGGAGACTCAACAAGCATTGGACCTGGTTCTGAAATAAAATCGAGTATTATCTGCGGCTACAGCTCGTTGGCGCATTTCAACTTTATTGGCGACAGTATTATTGGCAGCAATGTTAATTTTGAGGCCGGTTCTGTTACCGCAAACCATTATAATGAACGCGAAAACAAAAATATTTTTGTGCTGCATAAAGCTAAAATAATCTCCACCGGCTGCCACAAGTTTGGTTCTCTGGTGGGCGATCACACTAAAATAGGTGCTAACGCTGTGCTTTCGCCGGGAACATTTCTACAGCCTGGTTCCATCGTCAAACGTTTGGAGTTGGTTGAACAGGTGGGAGAAATTGTTTAGAAATATGAATAATGAATTAGATTTGATAAATGAACATGGAAATTACGATTACCATAACTAACGCCAACTTGAAAGTAGTTCTAATAAAGTTCTTTCTAAAAAGGTATTTTAGCATAAAACGATTGTCGATTTTATTAATCCTCCTTTTATTTATTGGCATTCAGTATGATTTTAAGTTCATGTTATATGGATTTTTGCTTTATAGTCTGTTCTTTTATATCCATTATCTAAATTCATTAAGTAAATCGAAGAAACTAACTGATTTAAGAAAGTCTGAAGTTATTTTTAGGATTTCAGAAACAACTGACGGCCTCAAAGTGGAATCAGAAAAGGGTGAAATCAAAATAATGTGGCGTTTAATTGAGCGAGTTAGTAGGATAGAAAATCACTTACTCGTCTGTTTATTAGACGATTCTACTATTATTATCCCCCGCAACTCTTTCACTTATAAGGAAACTGAGGAGGAATTCATTGAATTAATAAACAATAAAATTATTAAGGTAAGAGGCTCCTTGAAAGTGTCGTTGTTTCTAAAACCTCCCTATTTTCTGGGAATTCTTTGCTTTATCCCAATTGTAGGAGTATTGGTCGGAATCATACTTATTTTCCTGGGGATATTTCAATATAAAAACCGGATTCTGATCACAATTGGTATTATTGGAATTGTGTTCACTTTTGGACTTTACAGCATTTCATTTCCTCAGCTTTGGAATAAAAAAGAAAAAGAAAAACTAATAACCGGTTTGTCACAAACACTCCTCAATAACCTGATTAAAGACATTGAGTTTTACAAACTTCAACATGGTCATTATCCGGGAAAATTAGAATTATTGCAAGATTCAAACACAACGATACTGATCATCGATCCTCTTCAATCCCAGAAGAACAAAAACGAGATTTTTAATTATGCGCTCGTTGAGGATAAATACACTGTTTTCTCTTCGGGGATAGATGGTATTCCAAATACTGGAGACGATATTTACCCGCAATTACCTGACACTTTAAAAACCGGGTTTATGAAATGGAAATAATAATTTTATTAAAGCAGGCGTTTAGTTAATAAGCATAATACTAGTCGACAGACACCTGTTCAAGGACCACAGCCAATACAGATTCCCAAAAAAACTGACATTTATTATTTATCTTGGTGGTTTGACTGTCGTCTGTGGACTGAGGACAAAACTATTCCTTAAAAGTCTAATTTGATAATCTAAAAACAATGCCATTTCTATTTTTCTTAATCCACCTGACTCATCAGCAACTTTCCGTGTTTAATGCCTTTTAAAGCTATCAGCTTTTCGGAAAGCTGGGTAAGTTCGTTGGCTTCGCCTTTTACAGCAATAATCTCCAGACAATTTTCGTGACTTAAATGATAGTGCTGCGACGACAGGATGCAATGATGAAAATCGTGCTGCACATCCACCATTTTAGTAATTAAATCGTGTTTATGATGATCGTATAGAACTATTATTGCTCCGGCCACAATGCGGTTACACTGCCATTTCCGCTCTACCAGATTTTTTTCAATCAGGTGCCGTATGGCCTGGGAACGATTGGGAAAATGATTTTCCTTCACATAATTATCGAGCGCCTCCAGCAAATCTTCTTCAAGTGAAACACCAAAACGGGTTACAGGCATACAGACTATTTTACAATTTTCAATTCCTGAATAAGATGACCCGCGCCTGAAATTTTCTCCAGAACAAACAGCATGTATCTGCTATCGAGAATAATATTCCTGCAAAGCGTAGGGTCGTAATAAATGTCGCTCATGGTTCCTTCCCAGCAACGGTCGAAGTTCAAACCAATCAACTCCCCGCTCCCATTAAATACCGGACTACCCGAATTTCCTCCCGAGGTATGATTGCTTGCAACAAAACAAACCCTGAGCTGACCAGTAGAATCGGCATATTGCCCATAATCTTTTGCCTTCCACAACTCAGTTAATTCAGGAGAAACTACATAATCGCTTATGGTCGAATCCTTCTTCTCCATAATTCCGTCAACGGTGGTGTAGTATCCATAACGAACACCGTCGTTTGGCGAATAACCTTCAACCTGACCATAGGATACACGCAAGGTTTGATTAGCATCAGGGAACAATATTCTATCGCTGTGAAATTCACTTAATCCACGCATGTAAATTCTGTAAAGGCTGTCGTTGCTCAATATACATGCATTATAAGGATTGGCAACTTTACCAATAAGCACACTGTAAAAACTCAGGTAAGTGTTGAGAGCAGGATCGGCAAGTAATTTCTTTCTTGAACTCTTATTCCAATTTTGAAGCACAGCGGTAAAACTTTCTTTCGAAACCAGAACCGATTTTTCAAATACCATATCCGCCCACCGGCTTATATCTCCCTTATACTTTGAATTGATGGTTGCAAAAATTTCGGGATGAAATTCAGGGGCGACATTTTCCCTGTAAAGTTGCAGCAATCTGATAAACATTCGCTTATCAATTGCTTGAGAATAGTTTTTATAATGAACTTCCAGTGATTGAATATACTTTCTTAGTTCTTCCTGAAAAGCGGCATCGTCAAGAGCTGTATTCTTGTTTAAGAAAGTATAAAAGCGCGAAGCCTGAACAATTATTTCACTGCCAAGCACTGCTTCGTTGTAATAATCAAATACGGGTAAATACTTTTGATAGATATTGAGATTTTCATCAAATTTTTTAAATAATCCGCCGTATTTAGAGCCTCTGGCCTGATCCTGCGAAATCCATTGCTGAAACTTCTGTTCCATTTCCCGTTTTTTCGACACAGCATCAACAGCACTCAGACCTTTAATCATACCTTCCCATTTTTTCCAGGCATTACTTACACCGGCATGTTTAGCTGCATATTGAATGCGTGCCTGAGGATTTATATTCATCTCATCTTCCATGATATTGAGACGAACTCTGCGCAGTTCAACCTTTTGAGGCAGCGAAAGTTTTACCATAAGCTCAACTTCGCGGGCTGCAAGATATTGATCGGTCATAGCCGGATAACCATAAACCATTGTAAAATCATCTTCGGCTACTCCTTTGATGGAAACAGGCACATACTTTTTAGGCTTATAAGGAACATTTTCAGTTGAATATGGAGCGGGTTTATTGTCCTTACCGGCATATATTCTAAAAACAGAGAAGTCGCCAGTATGACGGGGCCAAACCCAGTTGTCGGTATCGCCCCCGAATTTACCGATATTCGATGGAGGAGCGGCTACCAGACGGATGTCGGTATAGACTTCATACTCATATAAAAAATATTGATTTTCATTATACAGAGGTTTTACCACAAACTTATTAGAGCTGGTTTTCGATAGTTCGGCAATAAGTGCATCAGAATTCTCCTGAACTTTGGACTTTCTGTTCCATTCACTCAGATTTGCAGATACACCCGAAAGAATTTTATCGGTAACATCCGACATTTTAACCAGAAACGAAACGGTAACATTGGGATTAGGGAGTTCTTCCGACCTCGAATTTGCGACAAAACCATTGGTTAGGTAATCGTGTTCGAGTGAACTGTGGCTTTGAATTGCTCCATAACCACAATGATGATTTGTAAAAATAAGACCTGACTCGGACACCACAACTCCTGAACAACCTCTGTCGAACAGAATAACAGCATCTTTCAGGCTCGAGTTGTTGACACTGTAAATATCTTCTGCGCTAAGCTTACAACCCAACTGAACCATTCTGTCGTATCGGGTTTTATCGAGCAGGGCAGGAATCCACATACCATCATCTGCACGGGAGGGTAGTAAAAGAATAATGCAAATAAATGTTAACAACAACTTCTTCATGTTATGATATAAGTTTTAATATTTCCTGATAAACTTTTTGAATTGGTAAACCAACTACATTAAAATAAGAACCTTCAATCTTTTCAATTCCTATAAATCCAATCCATTCCTGGATGCCGTAAGCTCCGGCCTTATCGTAAGGTTTATAGTGATCAAGATAAAACTCAATTTCGAAATTATTAAGTTCTTTGAAATAGACCTTAGCCGAATCGAAAAAAGTAACCTGCTTATCACAGGTTGTAAGACATACGCCAGTAAATACCTCATGTACTTTGCCCGAAAGTTTACGAAGCATTAAATAGGCCTCGTCTCTAACGGCAGGTTTCTCAATTACTTCATCGTTAAGCCAAACAATGGTATCGGCAGTAAGCAAAATTTCGCCAGTTTGCTGGGGAGCACGGCATGCCTTCGCTTTTTCTATGGCAAGAAAAACCGGGATTTCATGTGCTTTAAGGTGAAGAGGATAACGCTCGTTACCGTGAAGTGGTTCAATAATCTCAACCTTCACACCTAACTCTTTCAGTAAAGCCCTTCTCCGTGGAGACTTCGAAGCCAGAAGTATTTTTATATTGCTAAACGAAGGATAATCCATGCTTTAAATTTCGAATGTTTTGTGAAGGATATACCAAACTATGGGAGCATAAAAAATTCCGGCAAGCATAATAACTTTCAGTAAATCGCCGCAGAACTTATAATCGGCTACTGATTTGGAAATATACAATTGATAGAGATTATAAAGCAATGGAATAACCAGAAATACTGAAAAATACACGAGCGAAATAAAATCGGACATCCCGGCTGTGAAGAAGAAAAAATAATACAACACAGCAATTCCGGCAATAACAGCGAACAATAGCAGCATGGAAATAATTTTTGCCCATTTCATTCCCCAAACAATGGGTACTGTATTTCTCCCTGCAAACCGGTCGCCTTCAAAATCCTCCATATCTTTGATAATTTCGCGCGACAGTCCGGAGAGGAAAGCAAAGGCTGAAAATGCAAGTATCCAGCCTCCAATTACATTCAGGTTAATAGGAGCCGAAAGAATGTAATATTTATAATGATTCATTACTGGAGGAATCTCGTAAAGATAAACAGCTATCGGAACAAGAGCTGTGGCGAGAGAAACAATTAAATTACCTATGAGCAGTTGCTTTTTATAAGTAGTGGTATAAAAATAGAGTAATCCTATCATGATTGGGTAGCAAATCACTAAAAGAAAAATACCTGATTTGTAAGAAGCATACCCAGCTAAAACAAGCGCTACAACATTTAAAATGCGGTAAAGCATTATTACTTTTGGAGCCGGCACTTTTTCTCCAACAATTACATCATCTTTATGGCGATTTACAAGATCGAGATCCCGGTCGTAATAGTCGTTTATGGCATAACCGGCTGCAGCAACCAGCATTGTTGAAAGCACATAACATAAAAACGCAATAAAAGGGAGTTTAAGCTCCATACTATAAACAGCCAGCATAGGTGCTACAATGGTATAACGCATCAAAACCAGCGTCAAACCAACCATTAATACATTGGGAATCCGGAATAATTTGGAATAAGCTTTTATCACCCCGAAACAACTTTAGTATCCAACCATAAATTATTTATCTTAAGCACCTGCTCAATTACATCACGCACGCAACCTTTTGCGGCTCCCATTGGCGAAATATACATTGAAACAGCTTTTACCTCCTCTACAGCATCAGCAGGACAAGTGGGGATGCCAACCACTCCCAGAATATCAAGATCGGGAATATCATCGCCCATATATAAAACCTCTCTGGCCGAAAGTTCATGACGAATCAGAAACTCATTGAAATCGTCCATTTTGTATTGCGATTTCAGGTAAACATCCTTCACTCCGAGATTTTCAAAACGGGTTTTAAGGGCCTGGGAGTTACCTCCTGTAATAATTGCAACCGGAAATCCTCTTTTAACGGCGAGTTGCACTGCATAACCATCCTTAATATTCATAGTCCGCAACAACTCTCCCGAGGCATCCAGAATCACATTATCCGAAAAAACCCCATCGACATCGAAGGCGAAGGCTTTAATACTTTTGAGTTTATCTTTAAAATGTTCCATTTTTTCGTTCTGTTTCCCTTTCCATAATGCTATTGCTCACAAAAGTATATATTTTTTGCCATAAAGGCTTGCCGGCAAGAATTTCCTTATGCTGTTCAAGTATATTAAAATTATTCCGAACGGCAGGTCCGGTTTGCCCTTTGGCGGGATCGTCGAACTGAAGCGCCTTGGATGTAGTTTCCCGGATTAAATGCTTAAGAATATCGAAAGGTAAATTAGCCTCCTTTAGGATGTCGTGAGCAATGCTGTACATATGATTGCTGAAATTACTCGCAAAAACTGCCGAAAGATGGAGTTTTAAACGCTGATGAGAGTCAAGAACGGCAACATTTCGGGTTATTGCCAGTGCAAGTTCTTTCAGAGCTATAAGGCCGAAATCGGAATTAGCTTCGATAAAAACAGGAACCTCAGAAAAGTCAAGTTCAACATCTTTGGAGAAAGTCTGAAATGGATAAAACACGCCAAAATTTTTGTGTCGCTTCAAAACATCTATTGAGGTGCTTCCCGAAGTATGAACAATAAAGGACTCAATTTTAAGATTATTAATTACTTGTTGGATTGCAGAATCAGTTACAGAGACAATAATTAGCTGGGAGGGAGCTATTTCATCAATATTATTTACCGGCTGAGAATTTACAAGACTTGCCAGTCTACAGGCGTTATTGTAATTAGAACTATAAATACTCTCTACCTTAATTCCAGCTCGGGCGAAAGCTTTTGCCAGATGCGTTGCCAGGTTACCAGAGCCAATAAACGAAACAGTAGATATCATATTTCAATTTTATTAACAAAGGTAAAACCCGTGAGATAAAAATGACGCTTATTTCTTCATTTTTACTAGTTCATCGCATTTTTCGTAATTCTCCTGGGCTTTAAAAAAATCGAGTAAATTATCGAAAAAGCTCTCGTCGTTATAAAACGGATGTTTGGAATCGAATGCCAGTTTAGAATCAATGGTAAGCTGAAAACATTCATCGCGCGAAAGAGAAGTTGTTTGAATCTCGCTGACTGGAGCAAGTTCCCCTTCCTGTTCCCAAACTCCCTTGTACTTGTAAATAAAGTTAATTATAGAAAGCTGAAGGTTGATAAAGTCGTTATTCTCGGCCAACACCCTTTTGCTGTAATCGTATTTTTCAGAAAGGATCTGAGCTTTGCTTGGAGAAACAGGCTCTTTGAGTATTTCTTTTATTTCACGCTCATTTTCTCTAACAAGCTCAAGGTTTTTCATAACATGAAAACGAAGCTGCTCAATGGTGGTTTGAAGAATTTCTTTCATAGTTAAAACCAGTTTAGTTTCTGATAAATTAACATGTAAAAGAATAAAGAAGCTATTACAATTAAAACAGTAGTTATTAACTGAATTTCAACAAATAGTCCAGAAAGCACATTATATGAGCTAAGAAGAAAAATTGGGTTGTTAATAACTTTTACAAAATTGCCGGAAATGTTGAAAACACTATAATTCCAAACTTATAAACCTGAAGCTTATTTTTACCAAATCCCTGAAAAACAGAAAAGGGATGCAATCACTGCGTCCCTTAACCAATTTTTAACCCAAAACGTATGTATTACTTACTGCTGCTTTTTTGTGTTTACCAGCTCCGAGCACTTTTCATAGTTCTCGAGTTGCTGATAATAGTTCAATAAACGGTTGAAGAAGTTGAGATCCGAATAATACGGATGCTCCATGTCGTAAACTAAAAAGCCGTTTATTGTGAGCTCAAAACATTCATTAACATCCTTGAAAACAGGCTTTGGCCCCTGAGAGTCGCCTAAGAAAGAGGTTTCTTCGTATTTTTCAAGAAAATTGGTAAGCGTCAACTGAACATTAATAAAGTCGTTGTTCTCTGCCAATAATGATTTATTTATCGCATATTTTTTTTCTAATTGCTCGGTTCGAATTACCGAAACCTGTTGCTTTAACAATTCCCGAATCTCCTTTTGGTTATTCTGGATTTGCGTAAGGTTTTCCTTAACCTTTTCACGCAACATATCGATTGTTTTTCTAATCATCGTTTTCATAACCCGAAATCCAGTTTTTAATTTTGTGCTTTCGGTTATGTTTACGGGGGAATTTAAAAAATGTTAGATGATATATATCATCTAACAAAATTCAAGTAACCGTATGTATATATTTGAATATAAACATGTTAATCTATTAATTCATTGAATTTTAACAAAAAAACAGTGACGAAATTTATATTTAAATTGACTTAACCTCTGTTTACGGTGATTAAAACATATGGAATTTAAAAGTGGCTTGCAAATTATCCGTTAACATAACATATCATTCAGAATTACAGAACAATATACTAACTTACTTTCTATGATTTAGGAAATAGCTTTAAGTAGATAATATTTTTAAAAAGCTGGTTATCAACACACTTCAGCAAATACTTTTATCTTTGATTAGGATCCCAACAAAATCAATTATCAAAGTCCCAATGGTGATATTCTCCGTCCAGATCTCCTGTTCCCAATGGCAGTTTAAAATATATACCAGGACTAAAAGCTGAAATGCCTCCCATGTTACGGTAACGTAAATCGACTCCGCCAAAATAATTAGCCCACATAGAGCCCTGTACGCCAATCTTCCAACTGTTTTCAGCTTTTTTACGTTCCAATACCGGTCCCATAGATAATCCCAAAACTGCTATCCCTGTCTGCGCCTCGGAGTAAAAACGAAACTTTCCCCTTTCAAATTCAATACCTCCATCAATGCTATAAGGAAAGCTTTCGTAATTCCAATACGATAACTCAATAGCAAACGATGTGTGCATTTTTTTCTCGCTGAAATTAAAATGCAACATTGGTCCGACCATCCACACATCCGACCTCTGTGCAACAAGCTTCCCTGAAATTATCATCAAAACAAAAAGGAGTAATCCGAACTTTCTCATAATCGAGATTTGAGTTGTTCTACGATTACTCCTTTAAGGAGTTACCTGTTTGATCAATAACTTGCTAGAGATTCTTAAACCACTCGCAAACCTGGAAAACCTCAACAAATTTTCTGAACCGGGATCCCCAGAATTATTCCTAATTTTTCAATTTTAATGCCCATATGCCCTGTACCTATGGCGCAATGGTGCGCCGGACCAGCTTTTGACCATTTATTGATAAATTCTTTTGCGCCAATTTTAAACTGGTAACGACTATTAGTATTTCCAATATTTAAAACAGGTCCGGGTACAGATTCACCTTCGGCCATCAATAAAAACAAGCCTTCTTTACCTTGAACAACAGATAACAAAGTAACAGGACCATACTTTACCGACATCTGAATGGATAATCCTTTCCCAGGTTTGCCATGATAAACCGGAAGAGGAACCAATTTCACCCTTCCCTCAGCAATAGAGAAATGAGCAGGTCCATCGTGACCAAGCATTACAATATCGTCGTTAAAGTCCATTGCATAAAACTCGGAAAAGGAACCCCCAGCCCCAAAAGCATCCATAATCTTCATAGCCTGGGCATTTTTAACTTCACATTCTCCAGCCACAGGGACATGATTACCAGTGAGAAGAGTATTCCCGGCAATAACCGATGTAACAACATTCTCATAATCGTTACCATTACTGCCTTCGTAATAATATGCCAGTGAGCCAAGCTTGTGAGTCGAAACAAGTTTGTCCAGTGCTACCGAAGTACGAGCGGCGCGCTCCAGTTCATAGCTCTCGCACTCCTTAGTGACTTCAAACTTCTGCCGGAACTCTTCAAGTTTCCTGTCGACTTCTTCCTTGGAAGCTTCATCGCGGTAATTCTTTAGCTCGCACATTTCAACAATTTCGATATGGGTTCCAAATACAGCGCATTGCTGAGTAAGGTCAGTATACACGTCGAGCATGCCATTATAATAATGCCCCAGAATTCCTAATCGGTTAGAACGCATTACCGATGCAACCTTTGCTGCTTCGGTCCAGGCAAAAATTTCTTCCCATGCAGCAGTTTCTTCCAGGTAGCCAGTCACAATATCGTAAAAAATATCACAACGATTAAAAACAGAAGCGATTTCGGGAACAGAGCATGCCTGGCAATTTGCAAGCCACTCACCTGTCATTTTTCCACGATCTCCAAGACTGTTTATATAGTCATAATTGATTGCGGGCGTTGGTTGCAAATTAAGAATAATAAAAGGCACTTTCAGATGCTGTGCCACTGGCAGAACTGTTGAAGACAAGGCATAGGTTGAAATGTATAGAAAAAACAGCTCCACTCCTTCTCTTTTCAACATCTCAGCAGCTTGCCTTGCTTTCTCAGGGTTATCCACCATTCCAGCATTTATAAGAGTAATGTCTTGCAGTGATATCTTGAGCCCAATAAATTCCTGATATTGCTTTAGTCTGTCCAAAAGACCGTCAAACTGTCCCCAGTATGTATCGAGACCAATTCCAAATAGGCCAACCTTTACACTCATAAAATTTAGTTTTTAAGTTGAATGGAAGGAAATTTTCTAATAGCAACCGGACTCAATAAACCCGAAGGCCTGAGAAGCTGTTCAGCATCTTTTGCATCAAACTTGTTAATATTAGTCTTGGTAGTTCTTTGTTCAGGAGGCAATTTTCCATCGCCAATCAGCCGGTTGGCCCACATATTTACAACTTCAACCTCAAGCTCGTTCTCACCTTTTTTTACATAACTGCTAATATCGAAACGGAACGGAGCACTCCAGAGAACCTGCATCTGTTGACCATTAATCTTCACCGATGCCATTTCCTGAACATTCCCCAAATCGAGAATCCATTTATACTGAGCAATTTCATCCTCCGAAATCACAAACTTATTTGAATACTTAACTGTACCTGAGTAGTACTTTATCGCTGGATCATCAAATTGAGTCCACGATTTAAGTGTGGACAATTCCATTGTTTCCGGAGCACCTCTGCCGGATAGGAAATTCAATATCCAGTTGTTTTTTGGTAAAATACTATTATTGTCGACCATTCCTTCAACACTTGAAACATTGCCATCCGACCATGTAAAAGTGTATTTGCCTGTTTGGTAAACCTCTGCACGAATAGTTCCATTATTCCGAATAACATTAATTGGAGGATAATCATTGCCATTCAAAGCTGCTCCGGGAAATATCTGTTTGCCGTCCCTGCTGATTGTTGAAATATGCAATTGTGGCTGGGCCTTCCGGAAAACTATAAATTTAGATCCTTCGGGCTCAAAATGCAGCGGCACAATGGTGGTTCCGTTTTCTTCCCTATAAACAGGAATTTCGGTAATTTCACCGGTAATCGGATTCCAGATTTCGGGAACCATTCCTCTTACGCGAAATCTGGCCTCGATCTGTTCGTAACGGTCGGGCAGATCAGTAATATAGCGGTATTGGAAATCGTTAAAATCCTTACGTGAGAAGCGGTTAGAGATAAAATAGATCTCCTGATCGTCAGTTGTGCGGTGGATATAATCGAAGCCAGAATTCTTGTCTGAGCTGTTAAAAGAAAAATCAGGTTTCACACCCATAGCTGCCAGCACATCGTTTACTGACTTTCCCCAAATTACCTTTCCTTTACCATATTTGTTTTCAGTGATGCTTTTCCCATCGGTTTTTCCCCACATTCTAGCTGTAATAGCTTTTAGATCCTTATCAGCCTGCAGGAAATTATTCAATCCTGTGACGGCATCCGGACGGGAAGATATAAGTGTCATCCCGTTTTTGACAAGCATGTCGAGTTTCTTAAGAACCGACAGGTCGATGCCTTTTTTAGGATCCATCATCATTACCCGGTAACGCATACCATCGGGTAATACTATTTCTTGGCCATCAAACAAAACGCGGTTTAAAACCACATCTTTGGAGCATTTATCCCAATCGTATCCAAATTTTAGTTCGGGAAGTTCTTCCTTGAGAAAAACAAAGTTTGGTACATCGTCGCCATAATAGTAAAGTACATCGGCAACAAAAAGGCCTTGCTGAAGCATAAAGCTCGAACGATTCAGATAACTGATGAAACCGCCAGCCTGCTCCCACCATGTAACATTTGGATTCAGATGGGTACCTGCAAAATATTCATTGCCGGGTAAACCAAATTCTTTGGGCGATGAGGTAAAGGTGTGCCACACAATGCGGTTGACACCACTGCAAAAAATCCGGTCGATATTGCCTTTGAGATCTTTAGGCGATCGCTCCCACTGTGGGCCAATGCTGGTTGGGCCTTCGGCAGCTACAAACCTTTTACCGTTTGTATGGGCAACACAGGCGCTTTGCTTTACCGAAAGTCTTTCGTCATCCTTAATGCGATGGGTATTAGCCATTGCCCAGAATTCGCCTTGCGGAAAATCGCTGATGCCCATCACCTTTAATGCATCTACCGGGGCCGAATGTGGTCCACCTGATTCAGGATGAATGCCCACACCATATTTGTGGGCAAGATTGTAAAACAATTGATAATGATTCTTTTCAACCAAGTCGCCCACAGTTTTGCGGAAATCGTGCAAAAAGCGGTTCGACACTTGCCTATTATCCACAATCCGCCCTGCAAGAACTGGCATATACTTACTAATATTATAACCTCTTAAAGCATTGAAATCGGCAGGAAAATTCTTTGTCCAGCTTACAACGCTCATCTCCCAACTATCGGTTTGCAGAAACTTAACACTATTACCTACCGACTGAGCCTCCTTTATGAGAGGTAAAATCACCGTATTACTAAAAAGATCAAAGGCCTCAGCACTCAAATGATCGACCGATAATCCACTCCACCCATCGCTGGTGGTCGATGTCATTGCTCCGGTGCAGGTGTATCCGTATCGGATGATAGTCCACTCGCCTGCCGGGGCATTCCATTCAAGTGTTTCGTTTTTAAAATTAGCAGTAAGATCAATTATCTCGTTGCTTTTTATTGCAAATGTTTCTTCTCTGTCAGGGAAATCGTCCCAAAGTTCATTTAACGGGTATATACCTTTCCATCCAATAGGCTTATTGAAGGATTTCTTATCCCAGTTCTGAATGGCATCGTTTTTTACAGGAGCGTTCTTTACCTTCCGAATAGCCTGAACCACGATATCGCCATACCACAACTTCACTTCGGGTTTAGGCAGACTTATTTTAACTGCTTTCCCACCTTCAACATCTACTTCACTCCATACTATTTTCTTCATGGCAAACTCGGGAGTGATTGATGGAGCTCCCGGGTTCCATCCGCTCTGAACATTTACGCTTAGTTCAATACCAAGGCGGTCAGCTTCTTTAACTGCATGTTTGTATAGTTCCATCCATGCGGGGCTCATAAACACCGGACCAGCCTCGGTTTTTCGAGCGACATTGTAGCTTGAACTTCCAGCATCTACAACTGAAGCGCCGCCATATCCCTTGGCTTTCATCTCTTCCAGATCACGGGTAATGGATTCCTTGGTAGCCATGCTGTTGAGCCACCACCAATAACAGCGTAACCTTGATTCGAAGGGAGGATTCAGGAAATTTTTCTTTAACTCAGGATAAGTAATCCGGCTATCTGTATGAATTGAATATAGTTGTTGGGCATTTATTCTAAAACTACCAATTATAAATAATAGAATGAATATTAATTTAATAACAACATTTCTGAATCTCTTTATTTGCGCCATAATGAAAAGTTAAGTAAATGTTCTTAAAAATTAGGTTAAACAGAACTGAGTGAGGAAGTGAAAAAACCACTCCCACACACTCAGTTTCTAAAAAATACTAACTACTACCTTGCTGTCCATCCTGGATTCTGTTCCAGTTTTTCGTCTTTATTAGTGTCGATAATTGTTTGGGGAATAGGCCACAGATTGTAATCGAAAGTCAAAGTAGCCTTTGCTTCGGGCCAGTACGCATATTTACGAATTCGCTCAACGGCAACAGTTCCTCCCATGCGCAACAAAGTATTCCAGCGACATTCTTCATAAACAAGTTCACGGGTTCTTTCGTCGAGAATAAGGTTAAACTTGTCATCAACATCAGCAGCGGTAACCAAATAAGTACAATTAGCCCGACTGCGGAGAAGGTTAATATCAGAAGCTGCACCAGCCTTATCGCCCAAGCGTTGTTTTGCTTCAGCCCTTAATAATATTGTTTCGGAGAGGCGAATAAAATATTCATCACGGAAAAGGTTACTGCGGTTTTCGCCATCAGTTAACCCGGTGTAAACATCGGTGGCGATTTTGCAGGAAATAGGATAGCAAAGGCTTCTGTTATTATCGTTACTATACAATACCGACCAGGGAACAGTAATATTATAATATGTTGAAGTTTTAACATTGCCCAGGAAGTTTCTTTTAAATACAATATCCGAATTTCTCATATCATCGCTCCATTTTCCAGCATAAATACTATCGCGGGTGTACATAGTAGGAATCATTTGAGCAATTCCGCGTCCTCCAACATCTTCGAGCGTACCGGTAAGATGTACGGAAGAACCATCGCGAAATACTGCGCCATAAGTACGGGAGTAAGGAAGTTTTGATTTTTTGTCTTCAGCTTTATAAGCGGCATAGTCAACCTGCAAAGCCCAGACACATTCTTTGTTACCATCCTGGTAATTTACATTATTTTCCTGGAATAAGTCCCAGTAAACATTACCTTTAGTTTCAGCTTTCCGGGCGCCATAACGAGCTTGCATCAACAAATATGTACCACCATCAATCACTTTGTTTCCATAAGCAACCGATTGGTTAAATGCAGCGGTAGCTTCTGAAGCTTTGCCTTCGGCTGTCAACTGGGTTCCTAATGCCAGATACAATTCGCAAAGGGTGTGCTGTGCAGCTCCTTTAACAAGTCGGCCACCGGCTGTGGTAGTTTCAGGAAGATCGTTTTCAATGGCGAGAAGTTCATCAATTGCAAACTGATAAGTTTCTGCTCTGGTAGCTCTTTTATAATTATAAACCGGAACTACGGTTATTTCTTCAACTATGGGAACTCCTCCAAAAAGTTCAGCCAGATTTTTATAGGCAAAAGCTCTGAAAAACCTTGCCTGTGCGAGAGTATAAGCCTTTTCAGCATCGGACGACCACGAAATCTGTGGCTGAGCAGCCGCATGAAGAGCCAGATTAGCTCTGGAAATCATTTGGTACCAAGTGCTGTAAATATTATAAAAGTTACCATTATCGGGGTTGATGTTTCCGTAGTTATTGAATGTGTTACCACGACGGATACTTGGCACATCGTACATATCGGTTCCGTTTCCGCGGAAAACAAAAATCCAGCCTTCTTCGTTAGGATTTGCCCACAAATCGCGCATCTGGGAATATATTGCCAGAAGCACCTGATCTATTTGCGCAGATGATGAGAATGCATTATTAACGGTATAAAAGGTAGAAGGCTGTTCTTCCAGGAATTTATCATCATTTTCGCATCCTGTTATATTGATAAGCAGGGTTGCTATCAATATGAAATATAGAATTTTTATATTTTTCATAGCTAATTACTTTAAATAGTTTAGAAACTCAGGTTAGCACCAATTGAATAGGTTGAAGGAACCGGGAATGTATTTTCCCTGACGGTAGTTCCTGTTTCAGGATCGCCACCAACCCAGTTTGTGAAAGTTGCTATATTTTTAGCACTTACATAAACCTTAAGTGTATTAAGTCGCAGTTTTTTTAAAAAATTCTGCGGGAAGGTATAGGATAATGAAATATCCTGTATTCGTACAAAACCTCTGGATTGAAGGCCCAGAAAACGACCATCGCCGGCAAAATAGGCCGAAGGATATTCGTTGCTTTTGTTTTCGGGAGTCCAGTAAGGTTTTGAAGTCATGTTGTCGTTAAATCTTCCTGTTCCGGATGTCATATAAGCATTGGCATTGGCCTTGAGGTAATAGTTATTTCCTCCGAAAGTTCCAGTTACCATAGCATATAACTCAAAGCTTTTGTAGCTTACACTGTTACTAAGATTTAAACGGAAGTTTTCCTTTCTGTAACCCAGAATTTTACGATCGGCTGATGTGATTCCCGGCACTCCGTCAATGTCCTTATATTTAGGAGAACCAGGAGCGGCACCGGTTAAAGTAATATATTCGGTATCAGTTTCCTGAACTATACCATCCTGCTCATAACCATAAATAGCGTCGAGCGACTTGCCAATAAATAAGCTGTTGGCAATATCGTCATCTTCTTTACCATCGCCGTTAATGTCTTCGCCATATAATTTAGACAGTTTATTTCTGTTTCTCCAGAATGTCAACCATGAACTCCAGGTCCAGTCGCTGGTGCGAACATTAACACTGCGTAAAGTAAGTTCAATACCAGAGTTATCAATCTGCCCCATTGATGTTTTAACAGTTTTGAAACCTGTCATAACAGGAATATTACGGGTAAAGATCTGATCGGTAGTTGTTGAGAAATAAATATCAAGGTCGGCTTGCAGACGATTATTAAACCAGGAGGATTCGAAACCCGTATTCCATGATTCAGTACTTTCCCAGCCTAACTCAGGGTTACCCAGAGCATCCTGGAGTAAACCATACCGGATAATTCCCTGAGCATTCGAGAACTCATAACGGTAACCACCAGTTGAACCATTAGCCACGGTTGAAAGTGTTCCATAGGGACCGATTCCCTGGTTCCCATTCTGCCCCCATGAGAATTTTAATTTAAAATCGGAAAGGAAAGAAATGTTTTTCATGAATTCTTCTCCGGAAATCCTCCAGGCCAGACCCGCAGCATAGAAATCAGCCCATTTATTATTGGCCCCGAATACCGAAGCTCCATCACGGCGATAGGAACTCGTTACAAAGTATTTATCGTTAAAAGAATAGCTTAAACGACCCAAATAACCAATATTGGCCCGTTCATCAATATTCATAACAACTTTCTGAACGGTTGCTTTATGTAATCCATACATTCCCAAAACGGTATTTCCGTTTGCCGAAAAATCAGATCCGGTTGAGTTTTCCTGTTCATATTTCCGGTAGTCGCGCGTGGCTACCAAAGTAACGTCTACTTTATGCTTTCCAAACGAATTTTTATAATTCACAATGTTATCCAGAACATAACTATAGGTAGAATTATTATCCACATTGCCATTAGCACTACTCAAGAATCCTGCAACAGTGGCCGGACTGTACCGGTCTAATCCTTCACCTTCTTTAATATAATATCTTTCATTATAAAAGCTTCCCGATTGGTTCTTGTCGAGATTGTTAAGATAATTTAATCTGTAACTTAATCCTTTAATCCAGGGCACCTGAATTAATGCATAAGTATTTAAGCGGAAATTATTTCTCTTATCCAGATTACTGCGTGTACCATCATCAACGCCCCAAAGTGGATTAATCGCCGATTGTGTATAAGGATATTTTTCAAGATTTCCCTGATCATCGCGATACATAACACCATAAGGTGACATGGTTTGAGCTTCGCCAATATTAGCAGCAAACCCGGAATAATCTCTCTGTGAGAAACCTCCATCAACGCCGATTTCCAACCATTTGGTTATATTAGTTTTAACCTTGGCTAGTATTGATAACCTGTCGAAATCATCGCCAACAACAATACCTTTGTTTTTGTTGTACGACGTAGAAAGGTAATAATTCGTAACCTTTGTCGCTCCTGAAACTGACATCTGGTAATCCTGAATAATTCCCTGGCGGGTGACTTCGTCGAGCCAAACCGTTTCTTTATTAGAGGCGAGATTAGCTAACTCACCGGCTTTCATCCAGGAGGTAGTACCTTCAGCATATTTATTACGGGCATTCACTACCTTAATCCACTCTTCGCCCTTCATCATTTCGGGCTTATTTTGCCAGGCTTGAATACCAGTGAGTGCACTAAAAGTAATCATTGGTTTTTCTGAGCTACCTTTTTTTGTAGTAATGGCAATAACACCATTAGCCGAACGGGAACCATAAACAGCGGCAGAAACGGCATCTTTCAGAATGTCGTAACTGGCGATATCGTTAGGGTTAATATCGTTGAGACTACCCAGGTAAATTACACCATCGAGAACAATCAAAGGATTGTTGTCTCCGTTAATTGAATTCTGCCCGCGAATATCCATAGAAGGTTCACCTCCGGCAGTATTGGTAGCACCGATGTTTAACCCTGCAACATTTCCCTTAAGCGATTCAAGTGCATTGAGGTTTGGAGCCAGTGCCACTGCAGAATTTTCCATCTTCAAAGAGCTTACCGATCCGGTAAATTCCTTGCGATTGGCCGTACCATAACCTACCACTATAACTTCCTCAAGCTTTGTAATATCGGGAATAAGCTTAATATCCAAAACAGCTTGTCCGGAATAAGGAACCTTCTCGGAAATATACCCCACATACGAAAATACAAGCACAGCACTTTCCTGAGGAAAATCCAGCGAATATTTACCATCAATATCCGTTGTTGTACCAATGGTGGTACCTTCTATAAGTACGTTAACACCGGGCAGTGGCTCGCCGTTTTGAGAATCGGTAACCATTCCGGAAACTTTTTTCTGTTGAACTGCTTTGCTAGTGATTACTACCAAATTGTTGTCAAAAACCTTGAAAGTTAAATCGGAACTGTCGAACAGGCGTTCCAATACATTCTCAATAGATTCATCGTTTGCCCGTATTGTTACTTCACGGTGCACATTCACCAGTTCGTTCCTGTAAAGAAACTTGAAGTCACTCTTTTGTTCAATTTCAGTAAAAACATCTTTTACTGTTACGTTCTTCAGGTCGACCGAAATTTTTGACTGTGAAAATACAGAGGCCGAAACACTGATAAAGGATGCAAAGAAAAGGAAGGTGGTTATTTTCATGATAAGTAGTAGTTTATGAATACCATTCCTACCCTGAAAAAAAGGGTAAAGTAATTTTTTTTTCATATTTTTGAAAAGTTTGAAATTATACAATGGCAGTGTCTCAATTTTGCGGATTGAGCATTGCAGTAGTTAAA
>JAEYWD010000115.1 GCA_023429135.1 Bacteroidota bacterium
TAGCGATGGGGTCCACCTCTTCCCATTCCGAACAGAGAAGTTAAGCCCATCAGCGCCGATGGTACTGCGTAACAGCGGGAGAGTAGGTCGTTGCCAAACTCCCAAGCCTCATCCCTTCACAGGGCTGAGGCTTTTTTATTTGTTGGCGGTGCGGGATAATTCTCTCTTTCTTTGTTAAATTATCTTAAGGCACACCGTTTGTTGGCCGATTTATCCTATTTTTAGAAAATTATTTTATATCAATAGGTTTGAAATTATTTTTATCCATATTCGTTTTCTTCTGTTTCCTGGTTAAGGTTTCATCTCAGGTTCCCGACGATGTACAACCTGATGCGAATCAGGAAGAAAACCAACACTCAAAGACTGAGACGATTGACACCACAAAGCTTAGAATTTCAATACGTGCCCTTGGGTCAGATTTCCTTTCATTTGATACAATTCCGTTCGATACCTTACTTACCGATATACATCTACAGAATCAGTTTCAAGGTAAATATACCTTCGTTTCTCATTTAGGAAATACCGGACTTGCTGCTCAGCCTAATAATTTTTTTAAACGACAGACTTTAGCTGATGACCAGGTGTTTCTCAATCCGGTCTCCTATAATTTTATTCATAAAGAGGATATTTTGTATTATAAAACAAATAAACCCTTTAGCAATATTTCATACAATTCCTCGGCTGCAAAAAGTGTCGACCTTCAGGCTCTTAGATTTATTCATACCCAGAATGTAAATGAAAAGCTTAATTTAGGTACATTGCTCGATTTGCATGGTTCTAATGGATTGTATCAAAGGCAAAAATCGACGGCTAATGCTCTTTCGCTTTTCTCAGGGTATAATGGCAACTATTATAACTTTAATGCTGTGGTAAGTTATAACACCTTGAAAAATCAAGAGAGCGGCGGCATTGCAAATGATACCATTTTTGAAAAAGATACTGAAAAAGGGTCGGTTTATCCAACTGCATTGCCTGATGCAAATACTAATATCCGAAATACGTATGTGTTTTTTAATCAACGCTTCAATTTAGCTGGCTTAAGGGAAATAATTGATAGAGATACAATTGAAACAGAGCGCAAATTTAGTGGTATTGGATTACTTCACACTTTCGAGTTTAACAGAAATAAGAGGAGTTACACCGATCCGACTGGGGTGAGCGAAACCTTACCTTATACAATGTACCGCCAGTTTAATCTTGATTCGACAGTTACAAATGATTCTTTATATTTCTTAAGAATACGAAATAGCGTGGAACTTTTGCTGGGGAAGCAAAATCCAAACGAACCGCCTATTTTAATTCGAGCCGGGATTAAGAGTTTGTATGATAAGTATAAATATTCCATTCGACCTGATACGCTAATAGATTTCAATAATCTTGGGAAGTTAGACACCAGTTTAATTACGCGCTTCAAGGATAACCACTATAACAATATGGCCTTTACAGGTGGTATATCCGTTGGGATTAAATCGTTTTTTCTTTTAAATGCTCATGGCGACTATTATTTTACTGGCTATAAAGCCGGCGATCTTTATCTTCATGGGAAACTGGCAAATCGTTTCAGTAAGAAACCTGGAAGTCTTTCGTTCAATATATTAATGGATATATCCCGTTATAAGCCAGGATACTTTTACGACGAGTATTTTTCAAATCACTTCCGGTGGAATAATGGATTTATTCCGGTTAAGGAGGTTCGAACCGGTATTGAGATAAAATGGCCATCCTTAAAGTTTGAAGGTGACTTCAATTACACTTTGCTGTCGTCGCCTGTATATTTTGATTCTATTGCAATTCCTCAGCAGTATAGTGGAGAAGTTTCTGTTCTCGAGGCCTCGGCTGCCAAGGGATTTGATGCTGGCGTTTTTCACACGAAATTTAAAGCTTTGGTGCAGATAACAAGTAATGACAGGGTTATGCCGCTGCCACTTTTTAGTGCTTATAATTCTAGTTTTGTTGAGTTGAAACTTTTTAACAAGGTAATGACAACTCAAATTGGTTTTGATGTACGCTATAATACGGAGTATTATGTAAATGGTTATATGCCCGATTTGGGTGTATTTTACAATCAACGCAGCAAGAAGATTGGAAACTATCCTTTTGTTGATGCTTTTTTAAATGTGAAACTGAAGCGTATGAGATTTTATCTGAAATTTGAACATGTTAATTATGATCTACTTAGTAGAAATTTCTATACTGTACTTCATTATCCCGCCAATTCGCGTATGTTAATGTACGGTTTATCATGGAATTTCTACGATTAATAAAAATCGGTTGTTTTCAACTCGACCATCCATCACCAATAATTGTTTGTTTATAAAAAGGAATTTAATCGTACAGATGTAATTCTTACCTTTGCATCGTTATGGAAATAATGAAAATTAAAGATAATATTCATGACTCTGCGAAATAACCAATCATTAGAGGTGAATCATGAATACAAGATCAACCTTAGACATAAAAAATTTATGAAAATGAAATTTTTCCTATGTTTATCGGTTTGCCTTATCTTAACAACATGCTCTTTCCAAAAGGAATATAATATTTCTGAAGAGGCTTCAGATGATTATCCTGAGATTAGTAAAAGACAGCGACTTGTTGCTGTAATAGAGCAGAATAGTACCGATTATTACATATTTAAAGGAGAACCTATGGGCTTTCAGTTTGAGATGTTGCAGCAACTCGGGCAGTTTCTCGGAATGGAAGTTGAGATAATTGTTAGTAATAATATTGATGATGACTTTGACGCATTGTATGATGGCAAGGTCGATATTATTGCTAAAAGTCAGGCACCTGCCGATTACCGGAAAGATATTGTAAGCTACAGTCTTTCGCTGTACAGTACAAGACATATTCTGGTTCAACGAAAGGAAGCACAAGGGAATAAAAGACTGATTGCCGAAAAGTCGCAATTAGTTAATAAAAACATTTATATCCCTTTAAGGAGTGCTTTTTCAGAAACGCTTACCAGCTTGAAAAAAGAAGGTTATTCGGAATTGAAATTCTTTGAAATGCCTGGATATACTCCCGAACAATTGGTGGAACTGGTTGCCAAAAATGAACTGGATTACACGGTTTGTAATTATGAGCAAGCCAGAATTTTATCAAAGGATTATCCCAATCTGGATTTTTCGACAGAACTAAGCGAGAATAACCCTATCGCGTGGATTTTCAGGAAAAAAAGCACTGCTTTGCAGAAGAAGGTTAACGACTGGTTATCATATTACAGGTCCTCAGCCCAATTTGCAGTTAAGTTTCATAAGTATTTCGAAGACCGGAACAATTATGCTAATATTAACCATCATTATGTTAGTGTGCGTTCTGGTAGTATTTCAAGATACGATGCAATAATAAAAAAGTATAGCGCACATATTGATTGGGACTGGAGACTACTGGCTTCATTAATTTATCAGGAGTCGAGGTTTAATCCAAAGGTCAGGTCGCATGCCGGCGCTTATGGAATTATGCAATTGATGCCTTCCACCAGAGCATATTTTGGAGTAGATTCTACATCGTCAGTCGAAAAGCAAATTGAAGCCGGAGTGAAATTTATCAAATTGCTTGATAAACAAATAGCGCCTAAAATACCTGATAAAGATGAAAGGGTCAAGTTTATCCTGGCCTCGTATAATATCGGCTGGGGGCATATTCTCGATGCTGTTAATATTGCTTCAAAAGTAGGGAAGAATGCTCAGATATGGGACCAAAATGTTGACTCATGTCTTTTGAGTAAATCCAATCCCGAAATATTCCAGATGGCAGATGTAAAGCATGGCTATGCTAAAGGCAAGGAAACTTATAAGTTTGTCAGGCAGATTTTAGAACGCTTCGAACACTATAAGAATCTGGTATCGGAATAGCTTGTCGAACTTTCTTTCCAGATCTGAACGAATTCGCTGAGAACCATCGCGGTGGCACCCCATACAAAATGGTCGTAGATATTAAAGAACGGGACGATTTCCTCCTTTCCCTTGTATTCAACCTTTTTCTGTTCGATACAATTTTCAGCGAGGATCAAATTTACCGGAACTTCAATAATAGAAGCAACTTCGCTCTCCTGAGGAATAAAAGTGGGAGTTGAGTTATACCAGGCTATTACGGGGTAGACATCAAAGCGGCTAACAGGTATTATAAGGTTGGTAAGACTTCCCAGGACTATCATTTTTGATGCATCAACACCAATTTCTTCTTCACATTCTCTCAGAGCTGTAACAATAACATTTCTGTCTGCTTCATCTTTTTTTCCTCCCGGGAAACTTATCTGACCACTGTGGGCTCCATTATATTCCGGACGAACAATGAGAGGGAAGTAAAGTTCATCTCCTTTTGGATACAACAGAATTGTGACTCCGGCTAATATTTTCTGTATATTCTCGTCCAAGTTAGGCCTGTAACTGGGCGCCATTTTAAATTGAGCCTCTTTTCCAGGCAATGGCAGTAATAATCTCTTTTTTAAATTATCTAATTTATTCCCGAACATACATTAAAAATAAATACAATTAGCCTGACCCGTAACATTAACCCGCAACCCGAAGTCTTAATTAAACCTTAAGGAGCTCTCGGGAGTTACCCTCGAAATAATAAGCGAGGGAATTGTAAGCATTACTAAAGTAAGAACAGTTGTGCCTATATTTAGCAATAATAAGTGGAAAATGTTCAGGTTGATGGGAACACTATCGAGAAAATATGAACTTTGATCGAGTTTGATAACTTGAAAATGATATTGCAGCAGACACAAGGTAATTCCAATAATATTACCCCATATTAATCCTTTAAGAATAAGAAATCCGGATTGATAGAGGAAAATTTTGGCAATAAGCCTGTTGTTGGCTCCCAGCGATTTTAACAGGCCAATCATGTTGGTCCGTTCCAGAATCAGAATGATAAGTCCCGAAATCATGTTAAAGCCGGCCACCAGCAGCATCAGGGCAAGAATAATCCATACATTCATATTTTGAAGATTGATCCAGTCGAATATCTGTGAGTTTTTTTCTTTGATATCGGTTACTTTTAGTCCCGAACCATCTGGATTAAGTTTTAAACCAACCAGGTCCATTGCACTTTGATGTACTTCATCTATTTTCCTGTAATTGGTTAAGGTTATCTCGTAACCGGTAATTTCATCGGACTTCCAGTTGTTAAGTTTTTGAATATGTTTGATATCGGCCAGGACAAAAATTTTATCGAATTCTTCAAGACCGGTTTCGTATATACCCGATACTTTTAAGCGACGGAACCTTGGTGGATCCTGGATAAAGTACATGACAATATCGTCGCCGGGTTTCAATTTGAGAAGCGAGGAAATATATTTTGAAATCAGAATGTTGTTACTTACAGTATCCTGAATGCTGAAAATTTGTCCTTCAACCAGATTTTCTTTGAAGAATGACCAATCGTAGTCTTTATCTATGCCCTTTAGAACAATGCCCTGGATTTCGGTCTGGGTTTTAATGATGCCGGGCTTTGTGGCAAACGACTGGATGTGTTTAACGTACGGTACTTTTGAAATATCTTCGACCATTTTTTTATTGGCAACAATGGGGACAGTTTCGTACGATGAGTTGCTGTCGAAATTTACTACCTGCACATGCGAACCGAACCCGAAAACCTTATAGCTGATTTTATTTTTGAAACCGGTAACTACCGAAACAGTAATAATCATTACAGCTAAACCTAAAGCAATACTTACCGACGAAAACCTGACAATAGAGCGGGAAACATAACGCTTTGCTTCCTTGCCTAAACTTAATCGCTTTGCTATAAAATACTCAACATTCAAGGTTAAAAGATTTAGTTTACAAACCTAAGGCATTTTTCTTAAGGTAAAAATGTAAATTTGTCTTTTTCGTAAAATAAAGCCACGAATGCACGAATAGATCTGCGGATTGGTTTTTGACTGTGAGCATTAGTTTGCCAACGGTTGATTAAGCATTTCATTTCCATAGTGCCGTAATGGCTATTTGGATAAATATCAGGATATAATAGGACCGTGAATGAATTACAAAATAAGTTTTAGCAGCAAAAACCTAAAGGGTGAAGTAGTTTTGCCTTTCTCCAAAAGCATCAGTAATCGTTTGTTGGTAATTCATGCATTTGCCAATCACGCTTTCCGGATTTTTAATCTTTCGGAAAGCGATGATACCAGACACATGAGCCATGCGTTTGAATCGGGAGATGATGTTGTAAATATCGGTCATGCCGGTACTGCCATGCGTTTTCTCACTGCTTATTTTGCGGCTGCCGGAATCGAAAAAACAATCACAGGTAGCGACCGCATGAAGAACCGGCCAATTGGTGAACTTGTAAATGCTTTAAATTCTTTGGGAGCAGAAATTACTTACACCGAAAAACAGGGATTTCCACCTTTGAAAACCAGCGGAAAATTATTAATTGGAGACACAATAAGTCTGAAAGGCTCCATCAGCAGTCAGTATATTACAGCTTTGCTGCTGATAGCTCCTGTATTACCCAACGGACTAACAATAAACATAACCGATCACCTTATATCATCTTCGTATGTGAAACTTACGCTTCAAATGATGAAGTTTTTTGGTATTGAAAGTTCCTGGGAAGGCAACAGGATTACCATCGCCCATCAGGATTATAAGCCCAAAGATTATACAGTTGAAGCTGACTGGAGCGGAGCATCCTACTGGTATCAACTGGCAATGCTGGCCGAATCGGCAGAAATCACCCTCCATGGTTTGTTTTCAGATAGCGCCCAGGGCGATGCAGCCATTGCGGAAATGTTTAACCGGACAGGTGTTGAAACACGGTATGAAAATAATAAAGTAATAATTTCCAAAAGCGCTGATATCTGTAATTTCTTCGAAGCCGATTTTATAAATACGCCTGATATGGTGCAAACCTTCATGGTGGCTCTCTGTTTAAGAGGAATTCCTTTCCGTATAAGTGGCGCACAAACCCTCAGGATAAAAGAAACCGACAGAATTTTTGCTCTTCAAAAGGAGATGGCAAAGTTCGGCTTCACCATCCGGGAACCCGAACCCGGAGTGCTTACCTGGGATGGTAAAAAAGGAGCTGCCATGGACAACATCTCGATAGACACTTACGACGACCACCGCATGGCGCTTGCCTTTGCCCCGGCGGCATTGCAATATCCGGGAATGGTTATTAATAATGCAGAGGTTGTTACAAAATCGTATCCACAGTATTGGGAGCAGTTGAAGTCGTTTGGGGCTGTTTTGGGGGAAGATTGAATTGCTAAATTAACGTGAGTTTAAGTAAGTTTTCTAAACAGCCAATAATAAGGTTAAAATAGTGAGGGTATGTTTTTCTACGAAGGTTAGAGGAAATGAAAAATAAGGTTCTTTTTTAGAAAACCTTATTTCTAAGTGTATTTCAACCTTAGTACAAACGAGATCAATTGTTATTAACTCTATTGCCTTAATTGTGTTACTAAACCTCTTAGGTTGAATTGAACTCTCATTAAATTAAATTCTTGATTTTCGCATAAAATATAGCTTCTTCCATACAATTAACCCCTAATTTTTCATATATATTTTTCTTGTGGTGCTTTATTGTATTCTCACTCACGTAAAGCAGCGAAGCGATTTTACACGTAGCCCGTTCATTCATCATCAATTTTAACACCTGCTGTTCACGGCCGGACAGTTTTATGGTATCTTCTTCTATAAATTTTTTAGAGCCAAACGAATAGTTATACCTTTTACTGTTATCAAGCATTTGAATAAAAACATTTCCTGATGTTTTATTGAAGGAATGACTGATAAGACATAAAGCAAATCCCATATCTCCCTTTCGTGTAATATTTAATGGCGTTAGTTTTTGATTTATAAGGATGGTACTACCGTTCCGGTGTTTGAGATTAAAGTCGTATGAAATGAAACAGCGGTCACGTTCGGCTATGGGTAAATTATAAAAGAAATCAAATCCTTTTGTGTTAATTTCAAGCAGCATTTCGAGATCATTCCGGGGAATGATTTTTTGTAAATATTCAAAGCCCCATTCCTGTACCTCTTTAGCAGAATGTCCGCACAAAAACAGAGGGCAATCAGATACATAGGCAAATTTGCGCTTGTAGTAGTCAATAACGTAAATGGACACATCCTGTATTTTCGAGATTGAAATAAGTGTGTTTAGAGATTTGAGGGCAAAACTGTAATCCTCCTGGTTTTCATATTGCACCTCTCTGACCGGGTTAAAGAAAAGATCGGTAATTGACATTGCTGGTAACGGTTTAATTTGGTGTATGCAAAATAATAATTTTTGTTTTATTGAAGAAATTTCTGAACATGCCGTTATTGCTGATTTATGAGAAGAGATACGACTGCAAAGCCTACTATAATTAGGCTTCCGGTAATTGGATCAAATAAATTTTTTTGCATTTTTGATTTCCCTGTAAATGCGAACCTTTTCAGCCATTGTGACAAAGCAGCTACAAACACGACCATTAAAAACTACCCTCAGGGTAGTTGATTTTTATAAATGGCACATTTACCTTGCATGTGTATTTTAACCCAACAAAATTATTTTTTATGGAAAACATTCTTTATTACACCCTCCACGAAAACAAAATGACTGAAGACCCCGACGATTATTATGCTGTTCCTGCATATACCGGAACCGTGTCCGAAGATGATTTAATTGAAGAAATGACCTCCTCGGGAAGTACCCTTACAAAAGGTGAGGCAAAGCTTTTTTTTCAGCAATATAAACAAGCTATACACAAAAAAATGCTTGCCGGTTATACCGTAAATACTGGCCTGTTTAACATCGCTCCCCGGGTAATTGGTGTGTTCAAAAATAAAAACGACCGGTACGATCCTGTACGCCACGCGGTAAGTATCAAGGTAAGCCCCGGAGTGGATTTAAAAGAAGTTGAAAGCAAGTTTACACTTTCGATCACCGAAACAACCAAACTGTTACCTGTGGTGGCCGACTTTAAAGACATTGCATCGGCACTTGTGGACCAACTGGTTACCATTGGCGGAGCAGGTCAGATTACAGGCCACCGTCTGGCCATAGACACAACCGACGCAAATCAGGGAATATTCTTTGTAGGCGATAACGGACAATCCACAAAAGCCGAAACGATAATCCGCAACAAACCTTCAGAGTTGATATTTATGGTACCCGCCACTTTAACGGCGGGGAACTATTATCTGGAGGTGCGCAATATACCCAAAGGAAGCAAGGAGATACGCACCGGCAGGCTCGATACACAACTGGTTGCCCGGTAAAATAGCGGCAGGTGAAATCGCAAAATGCTCTATCGTGTAAAATGAAAATGCACTACCGATGGTTTTGAAAATACCCTGCCGGTGCTTTTTGAATGCTCTTCTGATGAATACAAAAATGCTCTACCGATGATTGTAATAGTATTCGGTAGAGCATTGTAAAATACCCTGCCGAGCATTGTAAATATACGGTGGGTATTTTTGATGGGGGAAGTAGGAGGTTTTATAGTTGCTCTATGTTACACTAACCTCAGTAATTCGAAAGGGAGCGAAATATTTCAAATTTATGGAATAGCCCAAGAGGAATAAGTGTAACCGGCAGGAATATTGAGATTCCTAGCGCCAAGCCAAAGAAACAGAAAACATCACAGCTTTGATAACCGACTGATTAATACAAAAGAGCCATGAAACAACCCCACCCACAAAAGCAAGAGTGTTGCCGCCCATCCCTGCAACCATCCCTTCGCTGCAACACACATGCTTTTTTTGCCACCCACCCTTACCAATTTGAAAAAGTATCACATAAAATCAATAAATTTTAAAATACAGAGCAGAAGCCGAAAAGCTCAGATAGAGTAGGCGAAATATTAAATCCTAAATCGTATGAAAAAAGCGTTTATTTTTCTTTGTTTAATGGCATTTTTTACTCATCAAACTCAAGGTCAAACTCAGTATAATGCCAGTTCCTACCATCAGTTTAATACTAACTATGGGTATATGCAAATTGGTGCGCAAAATTCTGGCTGGGTTCATATGTATACTGATAGACCTGCAGTTATTTTCAACAAACCAGTTTATTCATATACTGGAGAGTTTAGTGCTTATAGCACAAACAATTTATTGTTACAGACAAATGGAAGTACAAGAATGAAAATTGAAGCTTCTACCGGCAGAATTTACATTCCTTTTAGCAGTAACTTGACAATTGGTGATAGTTGGGCGGAAGGGAATCCTAGATTGTGGTTTCACCATAATGGAACACATGGTTATATTGATTATAAGGATAATTTGCATTTTCGTGCTGATAAGAATTGGATTAGCGCTTTGACATTGTATGGAAATGGAAGTGTTGGGGTTGGTTTTACAACTACGTATTCATCGGGTCAGTATAAAAATCAAGGCTATAAGCTTGCAGTTAACGGTGGTATTCTTTGTGAGGAAGTGAAAGTTATAACCGATGTTCCTGATGCTGATTACGTATTTGAAGAGGATTATAAACTTTTGACTTTACCGGAACTTGAATTGTTTGTAAAAAAGAATAAACACTTACCAGATATACCATCAGCCTTGGAGTTCAAAACAAATGGATATAAAGTTGGCGAAATGGATGAAATGCTTCTAAGGAAAGTTGAGGAAATGACTTTATTGATGATTGAAATGAACAAGAGACTTGAAACTTTAGAAAAGGAAAATAAAGAATTAAAATCCAAACTTATCAAATAACAATTTTCAACATGCGAAAAATATTTTTACTTTTAATATTAACGCTTTCTTTAAATCCTCTTTTCTGTCAAATGCCAACAAATGGCGATTATACTAATTGGAACTGGGAAGATCAGTCATTAGATAATTGGAAAAGAGCTGAGAGCGAGAGTTCTTCAGGATGGGTAAGGATAAATCCTCCATTCTTGCCTGAAACACCTGCTTTTGGTGATGTTATTGATATTATTGAGGCGCAGGATTATTCTAAGTCCAAAGGTTGGAGACTTGTATGGGCACAATTTGGCCCTTCTGATATGCCATATCCTTTTTTTGTACTTTACAATAAATACAGGGGGTTACTTAGGGCGTTTTTTTATTTGGAAGACAGAGATGCTTATTCGCACACTATTGTTACCTGTGGATTTCATTCTACTTCTAAGAAACCAGGAATACTTACTTATGGAGGGGAATATGCAATTGCACCTGATGAATATTTAAATAACCCAACGCTTGGTAATGACTTAATTACAGTTGTTATACCGAAACAGGGTATCGGTCAATGGGGAGTTGCTGATTTTCCAATATTTCTAGATCCAAATATTACCAATTTGGTTTATCAAGGGGCAAATATTGTTTTGTCTTTTTATGGATGCGATGTTTATGACGCATATATTTCTGGTTCCTTAAATAAGGATAAAGACGAAGAACAGAACAGACAGCATACTATTATTGGAAATATTGCTGATATGGATAATACCAGTAATAACGAAATTAAAATGACAAATTCAAAACTCTTCAAACAATTCAAAACAAATGATGATTTGCAAAAATTTCTTACTAAAAGTACAAGTGCTGTAACCACCTCCTCTCCAGCTTTTCTTACTAAATTTAAAACTGAAATCGAAGGCGCAAAAGGAAAATTTGTTTTAGACGGTGCTGATGCGCTAACAAAAGATGCTTTTGCTTTAAAAGCATTTATTAAAATGTTCAAGTTGCTTGTTGGAACTTTTCCGTCTTCTCAATCTGCAGGAGGAGCTGCTACAAATTATAGATATATAAGTTTAGCCGGTAATATTACTATCCGAAAAACGTTAAGCGGCACTACTTTTAAAATACCCGGAGTACAACCAAAAACTGGAAGTAAAATACCATACTACGATTGTCCTATTGGTGCATTTAATCTTGAGAAAACCCCTACTATAAAAGTGACCAAACCTTACAGTAGGATTTCCTTATCATGCTGCAATAGTTGTAGTGGCTATTATGGAAGCCCAATTTATCTTTCCGGCTATCAGGGTAAATTTGTAAAATACAAATTAGATCAGGATATAGAACTTGTGCTTAACAATATTCCCGGTTATACTTTGGAATCCGTAAAATTCGCCATTCTTTGTAAACCAAATGGAACGGGAAATTTTAAGTATGATATAGATAAAACAAGCATTGCAAAATACAGGTATACTATTAGTCTGAATGGGCAAACTGTAGATTGCGATTTGCCAAATCCAGTTTATAATGACTTGAGCCTCGGACGATTTGAGCCTGTAAAACATGGCACTGATGAAATTATCTATGGGACTCCTTATGTTGATAAAAATCAATTGAAGGGGATAACCTTTGAGGTGCCGGAATATACAGAAGTGAGCCTTGGTGTCTTTGCAATTCTACGGCACTCTTCTATTAGTGATCCTGTATTTTTTAAAGCTCAATATTTGATGCATACAAGCGTTGTTGATCCTCAAAGGCTAACTATGGCAAATTTTGATGAACAGCCTACTTTCCCTTATTCAGACTACTATCAGTATGCATTTCAATATAATTTAAGCTCTCCAAATAATTCATCAACATATAGGGCAAAAGAGATTTTTCTCAAACCTGGTTTTACAGGTATATCTGGGTTTTATGCAGACGGTTCAGATCCATTCCCTTATTTTGGAAATACAATTATTCGTAACCCTTATTTCTCATGTACAGAAACAATATCATCCCTCAAATCGGGTTCTATTGAAAATGCTGTTGAATTAAAAAGTACAGAAATTGTCGAGAAGGAGGTTGATAAACAACTTCAGATATTTCCAAATCCCACAAATGGCATTATAACAGTGCGGAAAGGGACGAATAATATATCTGATGTTTGGATTACCGATTTACTTGGGAAAGTGATTTATAAAAATAAGAATATAGTTGGATCAGAATTCGAAATAGATATTTCAGGCCAAACTAAAGGTGTTTACCTCCTCCACATAAACACAGATCAGGGAAATCAGACAAAAAAGATTTTATTACAATAATTAATAATGTAAAATATGAAATACATTTTGTTTATCCCACTTCTATGTTTCTGTTTGATTATCAAGGCTCAATCTTCGAAAGATTCAGTCAAGTTAAGTACTACACAAGAATATTTAACAATTATTATAGAACAGGCCGGTTCAACCTGTAAAGTTTATTTGTCTAAAGACTCTTCCAAGTACGAAAAGAAGACCTTCAATGATGTTGAGCAATTTAATTTATCAGAACCGATGAAGATCCTTCAGAAGTTAAATAAAGAAGGATGGGCAGTACAAAATAGCAATATCTCTATGGTGGGAGATAGCTACCCTTACAGACTATATTTATATTATCTACTTTCTCGAAAGAAATGATTTGTTCAAAGAGGAATCTTCTTTTGAAGGTTCCTCTTTTGTAATATCTTTGAACAAAAAATGAAAACAATTATTTCAAACATATTACGGAAGTTATGGATTTTATCGTATGTTGATAAAATAAGATATTATTTGCACTTTTTTATTAAGTTTAAAGACAGTAGGGAATTCAAAAGAGAGAACCCACAGATTAAATTACCACCTTCATATCTCATTTATGAATCTTTTAATCTAAATTATCATAATTATTATTATGGAGGTAAAGAATCTGCTATTTGGCTTCTGGAACACTTAAAGAAGTATAAAGAACTTAGAAATGTTAACATCTTGGATTGGGGATGTGGCCCTGCCCGAATAATTCGCCATCTGCCTGAACTGCTTGACTCTTCTTGTTCTATTTATGGATGTGATTATAACTCCAAATCCATAATATGGAATAAAAATCATATAAGTAAAATTAATTTTAGTCTTAACTCTATTAATCCTCCATTGTCCTATGTGGATAATTCTTTTGACGTGATTTATGGTATTTCAATTTTCACTCACCTAACAGAAGAACTGCATTATAAATGGTTTGATGAACTTGTGCGTGTTTCCAGAAACAATTCTGTAATCCTTTTAACTCTTGCCGGAGAGGTTTTTAAATTTAAGCTAACCCAGGAAGAAGCTAAAATATTTAATTCTGGTCAGATTTTAGCGAAGGGCAATACGAAAATTGGACATAGAACTTATACAACTTACCATCCAGAAACCTTTGCCCAAAAATTGTTTTCTAATTATCAAATTTTAGAACATATTAAGGGCGAGATGAAAAATGGCAAGCCTCAACAAGATATATGGATAATTAAAGTTGTAAAATGATATTTACCTAACTTATCACGACTTTTTCCTACTTAAAAATCTTATTTCTGTTCAGCGCCTTTCTATACGCATCAGCATTTATATTATGCTGTTGCAGCGTTTTTGCGAAACTATGCGATCCTGAAAAATCTTCTTTGGCACAGAAATACAGATATTCGTGCCGCTGATAGTTCAAAACGGCATTGATTGACGATACGGAAGGGATGCAGATTGGTCCCGGAGGTAAGCCTGGCTGGCGGTAAGTGTTATAGGGTGATAAAACGGCTGTATGTTTGTCGAGCACTCTTTTGATTGCAAAATCTCCAACAGCAAATTTGACAGTAGGGTCGGCCTGAAGCGCCATTCCTCGTTTCAGGCGGTTAATATAAACACCTGCTATGATTGGCTTCTCGGGGCTGTATTGTGTTTCTTCCTCAACAATGGAGGCAATGGTTGTAATTTCTACCGGGTTGTATTCAATCTGTTCCGCTTTTTGTAAACGCTCTGCGTTCCAGAATTTTTTATACTCTTTCAGCATCTTTTCACAAAATTCCTTTTCGTTTGTATTCCAGTAAAATTCATAGGTGTTTGGAATGAACATCGAAATAAAAGCCTCTTTGGTAAAGCCGTAATTCTCAGCTTCAGTTTTATTGTTCAGAAGTTTAACAAGCGCAACCGAATCGGCTTCTATTTGCCGCGAAATTACTCCCGCCAGTTGATTTGTTGTTCGGATGTTGTGAAATACAACTTTTACAGGTTTCTGAATACCGGCTCTGAGCATAGTGATAAGCCTTTTGTTGCTCATGTTATATTCTATCTGATACCTTCCCGGTTTAACTTTATTGGTGTAATTCATTTTCTTTGCAAGCCAGTTAAAGCTGGCAGTGTCTTTAACATAATGGTTCTCCTGTAACGATTTTATTACATCTTTATACTCCGATCCGGTAGGTATATACAGATAAGTTTCTTTTTTCCCTTCAATGGTAACATTAGGCTTGTAAACATCTTTATATAACTGGTATATCCACAATAACCCCGCGCCTATAATAAGTAATACTATGAAAATCAGAACTGATTTCCATTTGCTTGCGCCTTTCTTTTTCGATTTTCCTTTCGCCATAAAAATATCTTAAAAAGGTTCAAATTTACAACACATTCCTTAAAAAGCATTATCTTGGTGCATCCGTTAACGCTTTTTGAACATGGATATACGAAAAAACATTGCCTTGGTTGGCCATGATAACAGAAAACAAGAATTGGTCGATTGGGTTGAGTATAACTGGGAAATATTGATTGAACACGATCTGATTTGCACCGGAACAACCGGCAGGTTAATAGATACCGCCCTGAATAATAAAATAAAGGAATATGGATCGGATAAAGTTGCGAATATCTTAAAACTCAAATCGGGCCCGCTGGGAGGCGATCAGCAACTGGGCGCCATGATTGCCGAAAATAAGGTCGATATCATTATTTTCTTCTGGGATCCTATGCAACCGCAACCGCACGATGTGGATGTAAAGGCCTTGTTGCGGATCGCGGTGTTGTACAATGTTGTTACTGCCAGCAACAGAGCGACAGCCGATTTTATTATTACATCCGATTTGTTTAAACAGGAATACGATCAACATATTTCCGATTTTGCATCGTATACAAACAGGAAACTTTAAGTAGAGCATTGCAATTGTAGATCTTAGCAATCATGCATTCTGAAATTAAAAATAGTCCTATAGGAGTATTCGATTCTGGGTTTGGAGGCCTGACGATCCTCCGGTCGCTAAATGAAGAATTGGCGGAGTACGACTATATTTATCTGGGCGACAATGCCCGTACTCCTTACGGAACACGATCTTTCGAGACTGTATACCAATACACCCTGGAATGTGTGAAGAAACTATTTTCAATGGGCTGCCAGTTAGTCATTCTTGCATGCAATACTGCTTCTGCCAAAGCGCTACGATCCATTCAGCAGAAAGATCTTGCCCTGATTGATCCCAGCCGGAGAGTTCTTGGTGTAATCAGGCCAAGTGCCGAAGAAATTGGGAAATTAACGAAGACTGGTGTGGTTGGGGTTTTAGGAACCAATGGTACCGTGCAAAGTGAATCGTATTTACTCGAAATAAAAAAGTTGTTTCCTGAATTGTTTGTTTATCAGGAAGCTTGCCCCATGTGGGTGCCGTTAGTCGAGAATAATGAATTCTCTGGGGATGGAGCCGATTATTTTGTGAAAAAACACCTCGATAATCTGTTTCAAAAGGACAGCAGAATGGATGCTGTTATCCTGGGATGTACTCATTATCCTTTGTTAATGGACAAAATAATGAAATTCACGCCTGCACATATTAACATGATTCCGCAGGGGGAGATTATTGCCAGAAGTTTAAAAGATTACCTCCGTCGCCATCCTGAAATGGAACAACGGTGCTCGAAAAATGGGAGCAGGGTTTATTATACAACAGAGTCAGCAGAGCACTTTGATCAACAAGCCTCTGTTTTCTCAGGTGAACCTGTAAAGTCCAGGCATCTTACACTTTAATTTACAGGTACATATCAGCATAAGTGGGATAACTTGGTTTATCCGGTGAAAGGACAGTGAAAATATTACTTTTTTCCAGCACCTTCATGTCAATTTCGTTTGTTTCCTGCAAAATAAAAAAATCTCCTTTTTTGATTTTTCTTTTATCAAGTTCAATCTCACCCGATAGCATGTATCCCGACATTATCATATGTTCGTTTACATGAATTTTATGATCCATTTCCGACAACTCAAGCATCTGGATGCTTACATCGGGGCTGTCGAGAACTATTGGAGCTTCTTCGCCGGTTAATGTGCGAATACTTTTTCCTTGCATTGTGTTAACCGGAAAGTTCGAAGAGCTGCTTTTACAAAGCGAAGGTTCCGATTTTTTCATACGCTCAAAATTCGGGTCCAGCCATATCTGAATAACCTCCGAGTTGGAATTTAATTTTTCAAGATGCTTCATTCCTTTTCCCGACTTTAAAACCTGCATATCGCCTTCATTCAATTTAGAACGTTTGCCATTCACATTGTCCAGAATTTCAACTTTCCCTTTCAGGACATAAATAATAATTTCGAAACCAATATGCGGATACTCCTTGATAATGCTTCCATAGTCGGTTTTTACGTGCGACCAGTAAAAAATATTAGAATAAGGTTTCAACGGTCCCTGGTCCTGAGGGAATCCAAGCATCTTATATTCCTGAATTGCACCTTCGTTCAGCAACCGGGATGTTTGCTCATTTTTGGTTAGTATTGTTATATTCATATTTCGCTTTTTTCTAAATTTACAACATTATCATACCCGAGTCAAGTAATTGTAATAAATTCCCTTTTTTATTCCGAAATGAAAATTACTGTTCTAACAGAAAATACTGCCGGGCGTAACTGTCTGGCCGAATTTGGATTGAGTTACCTTATTGATGCGGACAAGAAAGTTTTGTTCGATACCGGTAACAGCGATGTATTTATGCAAAATGCCGAAAGGTTGAAGATTTCGCTGGATGAAGTCGATACCGTTGTGCTAAGTCATGGGCATTGGGATCATGGCAATGGTTTAAAATTTTTTGGTAATAAACCCTTGTTAACGCACCCCGATTCGTTTCAAAAAAGGTATAATAAAAAAGATAACCGGTATGTTGGTTTGGACCAGACCTATGAAGAAGTATTAAGTAATTATAAGGTTACTACCTCCAAAGACCCATTTGTTATTAGTCGCGAAATAATTTTTTTGGGTGAAATTCCACGGCTTAACGATTTTGAATCCAAGCATACTCATTTTACTTTGAAAGATGGAACTGAGGATTATGTAATTGACGACTCCGGATTAGTGGTCCGTACCGGAAATGGTTTGGTTGTGATTACAGGCTGTGCACACTCCGGCGTTTGCAATATGGTTGAATATGCTTGTAAAGTAACGGGAATTGCTAAAGTTTTGGCTGTTTTTGGGGGATTTCATTTAAAGACTGATAATGAAGTGACGCATAAAACAATTGAATATCTGAAGAATAAAGGTGTTGAAAGAGTTTATCCTTCACATTGTACATCATTTCCTGCGTTGGTAGCGTTCAGCAGAGAGTTTAAATTTTTCCAGGTTTTAACGGGCGATTTCTTCTATTTTTAATAAATTGAACCAGCCGTTAATTGTCGACCGCCTTCATTGTGTAAGTGTATGGTTGTTGGCTGTTAACCGTCGATGGACTGAAGTCTGGGGACTATGTGAAACTAATTTCATTTTTTAAAGGCTTGCTGTCTTCAAAATCCTTGATGTTTTCGAATGTGGTATGTGCTATGTTCGAGAGTGCTTCGTACGTGAAGAATCCCTGATGCGATGTAATAATTACATTGTTGAAGGTTAACAGCCGGGCAAGAACATCATCGGTAAGCACACGGTTTGAAAGATCTTCGAAAAAATATTCGCTTTCTTCTTCATAAACATCCAGGCCGGCGGCACCAACTTTGCCGTTTTTAAGAGCTTCTATCAAAGAACGGGTTTCTATTAGCTTGCCACGTCCCGTGTTGATGAGCATTACTCCTGGTTTCATAAGAGAAATGCTGCGTTCGTTTATGATGTATTGAGTTTCGGTCGTTAGTGGACAGTTAAGGGAGATAATATCGGAATTCCCGAAAAGTTCGTTAAGGCTTACGTATTCAATCTTATTTTGCTCCGCAAAAGTATTGTCAGGATATGGGTCATAAGCAAGCACCTTCATGCCAAAACCTTTCAGGATCTGCATCAGAACTTTTCCAATTTTACCTGATCCGATTACTCCGGCGGTTTTTCCGTACATATCGAAGCCCATCAGACCTTGGAGTGAAAAGTTCGCATCGCGGGTGCGGAAATAAGCGCGGTGTATTTTCCGGTTAAGCGTAAGCATTAGTGCTACCGTATGTTCGGCAATAGCATTGGGCGAATAGGCAGGAACTCTGGTGATTTTTATTTTCGAATAAGCTGCCTTCAAATCTACATTGTTAAAGCCCGAGCATCGCAAGGCGATCATGCGTGTTCCTCCTTCGTAAAGTTTGTCAACAACTTCTTCCGATACCAGATCGTTAACAAAAATACAAACAACATCGTACCCGGCAGCCATTAACGAACTCTCAGGCGACAAATGATTCTTGAAATATTTGATTTCGTACCCAAATTTCTCGTTAACCTGGTCGAATATTTCCTTATCGTAAGGCTTAGTGTCGAAAAAAGCAATTTTCATATTAGTGGGGAAGTTTTACTGCCTGAAACTGGTTGTCTTTTAATATATAATGCTCCGTATAACCGGCGCCGGAAAGGGCTTTAAATGCAATGCCAAACTCGCTTGTTATTTCATGTGGAAGATGGGCATCCGAATTTACCATGACTTTAATTCCCATATTAAACATATCTTTAAACATTTGCTGACCCGGGTAAAAAGTTTTGCCCCTGTTTTTGTAGATAGCTCTTGTGTTGATTTCAACAATTGAACCTGCTTTTTGTGCTGCTTCGAGCGTTTTTAGGAGTTCCTCTTTAAATACCGGATGATCTTCAGGGATAAAGCTGTCCTGACGGTATTGCATTTTAAGTTTGTCGATGTGGCCAATAACCGGAGGATTGAGGTCTGCAATCATTTTACGGGTATATTCAAAAAATTTACGCGTTACGGTTATGGAGTCGTTATCGAAAATCTCCTCGAACCCTCTTCTGAATTCTTCATTTGGTCCGTCGATGGTCCATCTTCTTCCGTCTTTGTAATGGTTGATAAAATGAAGAGAAGCAATAAAATAATCGAATGGCGCGGATTGAAGCAGGTTTTGAGAATAAGGGAGAATGTCGGGAAAATAATCGAGTTCAAGTCCCAGGTAAATCTGTATCTGGGATTTATATAGTTCTTTCAACTCCTGAATTTCTTTGACATAATTGTTTAGCTGAGCGGAAGGCAGTGCCCAGTTACATTCGAAAGGAGCAGGAGCATGAGCCGAGAATCCCAATGATGTTAACCCTTTCTCAAGGGCCGCATGCACATACTTAACAGGAGCTTCACCGCCATCGCAATAATGGGTGTGCATGTGAATATTCGAAAGCATTGCTACTGTTTATATGTTATGGCAATGTTCTGGATCAAGTCGGGGTGGAGGCTTTTTGCTACCGGACAGTTTTTAACCGCATGCTCAATAATTTTCTTCTCTTTCTCCGAATAATTATTATGCGGGAGTTCGAGTGCGATTTGTATCTCTGAAACACGTCTCGGGTCGTTTGCCATAATTTTGGTGACGCTTGCGTGAGCTCCATCGATGTTAAAACCATGTGTTCTTGTGGCAATGCCAATGATGGTTAAAAAGCAACTGGCGAGGGAGGTTGCAAGTAAATCGGTAGGGGAGAAAAATTCACCTCTGCCCTGATTATCAGGAGGGGCATCAGTAGTTATTTTGTTGCCCGAACGAATGTGAACGGCCTCGGTTCTTAATTCTCCCAGGTAAGTTACGTGCGATGTTTCCATAATTTGTTTCTTATAAAAACAAAACTAAGAAGAAAAGTTCAGGAAACATCGATTCTCATAACCGGAATTAATATGCAATATTGCTGTATAGCGTCTTTTATTTCCCAATGGCAATCAGAAAATGCTGCGTCCTGAAATACAAGTTGCCATCTGATATTGCAGGAGTTGCCATTACTATATCATTAAGCGGATTTTTGGATATTAATTCATAGTCTTTACCAGCTTTTACAATATGAACCTTTCCTTCTTCACTGGTGTAATATATTTTCCCATTTGAAGCAATTCCCGAAGCGCTTATCGCTCTTGCTTCAGGGAGTGACTTTTCGTATACCACCGTTCCTGTTTTTGCATCAAAGCAGGTTAGTTTTCCACTACCCTCCGAAAAATTATAGAGATAATCGCCATAAACCAGATCGGTAGGGATGTAGGCTGCTCCTCGTTTTATGCTCCAGGCAATATATTTATTCGAAGTGCTGTCGTTGTTTAAGGAAATGTCTCCTTTAGCATCGGGCCGGATAGCAAAAATTGGTGAACTTTTCCCATGCGCGCTGTGGATGTAAATCATATCGTGGGCAAAAACAGGGGTTGGCACCGGGATATCACCTCCACCTTTTAGTTGCCAGATTTCTTTTCCGGTGTTAAAATCGTAAGCTCCAATTTGCTGATATCCGTTCACAATTACTTGATGAGAACCGTTGTAGCTAAGAAAATTCGGAACGCTGTAGGTGGAAACATCTTTACGGGGAATTCGCCATTTTTCATTTCCAGTTTCAATATCCATGGCTGATATAAAACCTCCTCCCAAATAATCGCATTGTACAATAACGGTATTGTTATGAATAATTGGAGAACTAGAGATATCCCATTCCATTTGCGGTGTCCTGTAATAACCCGAATTCATCTTGCCAAATTCCTTTTTCCATTTCAACTCGCCTTTGAAGTTGTAACAATAAAGTCCGTTCGATCCAAAAAAAGCAACCACGTATTTGCCATCGGTAGCCGGTGTTGGATCAGCATGTGAAGCTTTTGTGTGCCGTTTTGTTTTTGGAACACTTTTGTTTACAAGCTGGTTCCATTCAATTTCGCCCGTATTTTTATTGATACAGAGAAGCCGGAATTCATGTTCGGATGTATCGTTAATATTATCAACATCTCCGTACAGGCCCACCTTTAAAGAGTCTTTTCCACTGCTGCTGATTGCCGTTGTGATAAAAATCCGGTCGTCCCAGATAACCGGACAGGAATGTCCTAATCCGGGAATTTCAGCTTTCCATTTGACGTTCTCCCCTGTAACAATATTCCATGAATCCGGGATATTGCCCGATTCGACGATTCCACTTGCAAATGGGCCACGAAACTGAGGCCATTGTTTTAAATAATCAGTTTGAGATTGAATTTTAATGTTCAGACTTACGCAGATAAGAAGCGTAAAAAGCAGTTTTTGGGGTTTCATAATGGCGGTTGTTATGTTGTAAATATCCTTTTGAAGGCCGTGAGCTGACTCAGAGATCCAAATTTATAAATAAATTTTGTAGTGTTGGTTTAGAGAAGGTATAAATCTCCGGTTTGGTACTAAGGTGATTAAAATAAAAAACCGCTAAAGCTTAATTTTAGCGGTTTTATGTGACCCCGGTGAGAATCGAACTCACGACCCAATGATTAAGAGTCATTTGCTCTACCAGCTGAGCTACGGAGTCATTTTTTTCTGGCGTTGCAAAGGTAAAAATTTTCGTTTCACAAATACAAGTAGCATGTACTTTTTTGCATTTTCTTTCTTCTGGCAATTCTTTTTTGTTTTACAGCATCTTTCTTGCTTTTTAATTAAAAATAATTTGTGTTGATTATCAACTGTCTGAATGATGTTAATGATAAAAATCACTATTATGCAACATAAAATTATTTTGATTTATTGTTTTAATCCATATATTTGCCCTACTAAAATTTAAAACAGTGATGATTTTTCATTCTCATGTCATTAGCATTTTTGTGGTGCTCGTCAGAAAAAAACTGGTGTGAGAATGGTATAATATATACAAAACAGGCAAAAGCCTTTCTCACATCGACGGGAAAGGCTTTTTTCTTTAAAAGAAATTTGAAACTATAAAAAAGTGACAATGATTTCATTAAGAAGTGCAACAACAACACAGGGCAGGAGAATGGCTGGCGCACGCAGCCTCTGGCGTGCCAACGGAATGAAAGAAGAACAGTTTGGTAAACCCCTTATTGCTATTGTAAACTCCTTTACCCAGTTTGTACCTGGCCATGTTCACCTGCATAATATTGGTCAGCATATCAAAAGTATCATCGAAGCTCAGGGCTGTTTCGCTGCCGAATTTAATACCATTGCTGTAGACGACGGTATTGCCATGGGACACAGCGGTATGTTATATTCACTTCCATCGCGTGATATTATTGCCGACAGCGTTGAATATATGTGCAACGCTCATCAGGTAGATGCGATGGTTTGCATTTCGAACTGCGACAAAATTACCCCGGGAATGCTGATGGCTGCCATGCGGTTAAATATTCCTGCTATTTTTGTTTCGGGAGGTCCCATGGAAGCAGGGATTGTTAACGGTAAAAAGTACGACCTGATCGACGCCATGGTAATGGCCGCTGACGATAGTGTTGATGAGAAGGAATTAAGTCTTGTTGAGAAACTTGCCTGTCCCACTTGTGGCTCGTGTTCGGGTATGTTTACCGCCAATTCCATGAACTGCCTTAACGAAGCCATTGGTCTCGCTCTTCCCGGAAACGGTACCATTGTTGCTACCCATAAAAACCGCATCAGTCTTTTCGAAAAGGCTGCGAACCGAATCATCGAACTTGCTCAGGAATATTATTTCAAAGGAAATGAAAAAGTTCTACCACGTTCTATAGCCTCAAAACCGGCGTTTATGAATGCAATGACCCTCGACATTGCCATGGGAGGCTCCACAAATACCGTTTTGCACCTTTTGGCAATAGCTCACGAAGCGGGTGTGGATTTCACAATGAGCGATATTGATAAACTTTCTCGTAAAACTCCTGTTTTATGCAAAGTGGCACCCAACTCTCATTATCATATCGAAGATGTTAACCGTGCGGGAGGTATTCTCGGCATTATGGCCGAACTCAACCGCGCCGGATTGCTCGACACATCCGTGAATCGAGTTGATGGGATGACGCTTGCTCAGGCTATAGAAAAATATGATATTGTGCAAAGTTCGGCTTTAGCTGATGCTTTTGATGTATACCAGAGCGCTCCCGGCGGTGGTCGTAACCTTGTAATGGGATCGCAACAGGCTAAATTTAAAGAACTGGATATCGACAGAACTGCTGGCTGTATCCGTAATGAATCAAACAGTTATACTAAAGATGGAGGGCTCGCTGTTCTTTATGGCAATATTGCCAGGAATGGCTGCATAGTCAAAACCGCCGGGGTGAGCGAGAAAATATTTCATTTCTCGGGACCGGCAAAAGTATTCGAATCGCAGGATGACGCCTGCGACGGCATACTTGGTGGAAAGGTGAAAGCCGGCGATGTTGTTGTTATCCGGTACGAAGGTCCCAAGGGCGGACCTGGAATGCAGGAAATGCTTTATCCCACATCATATATAAAATCGAAAAAACTTGGAGAAGCTTGCGCACTTATAACTGACGGTCGTTTCTCCGGTGGAACTTCCGGTCTATCCATTGGCCACGTTTCTCCTGAGGCTGCTGCGGGTGGAGAGATCGCCCTGGTTCAGGAGGGCGATATCATCGAAATAGATATCCCAACGCGTAGCATAAACCTGAAAGTTAGCGACCAGGAACTTCTTCAGCGCAAAGCAAAAGAAGAAGCAAGGGGTAAAGATGCCTATAAACCGGTAAACCGCGACAGACATGTTTCAAAAGCTTTGAAAGCCTATGCAAGTATGGTAAGCTCGTCCGACATGGGAGCTGTACGTTTGATTGATTAACTTAAAAATTGAAAATTATGGAATCAGCCGCAATAAAAAATGAAAAGAAAGCTCATAAACAAGAAAATATGAAAAAAGTAACAGGATCGGAAGCAGTATTGCTTTCATTAATTGAAGAAGGTGTAGAAGTCATGTTTGGCTATCCTGGCGGAAATATCATGCCTATTTATGATGCACTTTACGACTATCAGCAAAAAATTAAGCACATTTTAACCCGTCACGAACAGGGAGCAGCTCATGCAGCTCAGGGTTACGCACGCACTACCGGTAACGTAGGTGTTTGTATGGCAACCTCTGGTCCGGGTGCTACTAACCTTATCACCGGTATTGCCGATGCAATGCTCGATTCAACTCCAATGGTTTGTATCACTGGTCAGGTAGGTTCTCCGCTTCTTGGAACGGATGCTTTTCAGGAAACTGACGTAATTGGTATTACAATGCCCGTTACAAAATGGAATTACCAGGTGACAAAAGCTGCTGATATTCCAGGCGCTATTGCCAAAGCTTTTTATATTGCGCGCACTGGTCGTCCCGGTCCGGTTCTGATCGACATTACCAAGGATGCTCAGTTTGCTGAACTGGAATTCAAGTATAAAAAATGCGAAGGAATTCGTTCCTATATCCCTGTTCCCCGTCCTGTGAACGAAAAAATTGAAGAAGCAGCTAACCTGATTAATAAAGCCGAACGTCCTTTGGCGCTGATTGGACAAGGTGTTATCCTGGGAGGCGCGGAAAAAGAAGTTGTTGCTTTTCTTGAAAAAGCAGGTATTCCTTTTGCATGGACATTGTTAGGGTTATCCGCAATTCCGACTGATCATCCTCTGAACGTTGGTATGCTTGGAATGCACGGGAATTATGGTCCGAACAAGCTCACCAACGAGTGCGACGTGTTACTCGGTATCGGCATGCGTTTCGACGACCGTGTTACCGGCGATGTTAAGCGCTATGCCAAACAGGCCAAGGTAATTCACATGGAAATCGATCCTGCTGAGGTTAACAAAAATGTAAAATCGGCAGTTGCTATTTTGGGTGATGTTAAGGAAACCCTTCCGATGTTAACCGAAAAGGTTAAAGCGAACCTTCATCACGACTGGGTTCAGGAATTTAAAAAGTGCGCTGCCACTGAGTATGAAAAGGTGATATCAAAGGATTTGCATCCTGAGAAACCGGGTCTTTCGATGGGTGAAGTTATCCGTCGTATTAACGAAAATGCAAAGGGTGAAGCTATTCTGGTTACCGATGTTGGTCAACACCAAATGGTTGCTGCCCGATATACAAAATTTAATAACACCCGTTCTGTTGTTACGTCAGGCGGACTTGGAACCATGGGCTTCGGGCTCCCTGCTGCGATTGGTGCAAAATTAGGTTGCCCTGATAAACAGGTTGTTGCTATCATTGGAGATGGTGGTTTCCAGATGACGATCCAGGAGCTGGGAACTATTTTTCAGACTGGGGCAGCGGTTAAGATTGTAATTCTGAACAATGACTTCCTTGGAATGGTTCGTCAGTGGCAACAGTTGTTCTTCGATAAGAGATATTCGTCGACCGAACTTATTAACCCCGATTTCTTAACTATAGCCAAAGGATACTGTATAGATGGTCAGCGCGTTTCCAAACGCGAAGACCTCGACGAAGCTGTTAAGAAAATGTTGGATCACAACGGTCCTTATCTGCTCGAAGTTAAAGTTGAGAAAGAAGGAAACGTCTTCCCGATGGTTCCTGCCGGATGTTCAGTTGCTGAAGTTCGTCTGGAATAGTATATCGCTTAGCTTCAGTTAAAACAACACTTAATCATTAAAAATTAGAAGAAATGGAACAGGAATTCACTATAACAGCATTTTCGGAAAACAGCATTGGCCTGTTGAACCGGATTACCATTATTTTTACCCGCCGTCATATCAATATCGAGAGCCTGACGGTTTCTCAGTCTTCCATTAAAGGAGTTCATAAATTCACCATTGTGGTGAGCGCCACACTTGAGAAAATTGAAAAAGTTGTAAAGCAAATCGAAAAGCTGGTGGAAGTTTTAAAAGCTTTTTATCATACAAACGATGAACTTATCCGTCAGGAAATTGCTTTATACAAAGTTCCTACTGAAGCGTTGCTTAACAGTAATGAAATTGAGAATATTGTGCGCAAAAACGGAGCCCGCATTCTTGAGGTAACTCCCGATTTTACTGTAATTGAAAAGACCGGTTACAAAAACGAAACCCAGGAGCTTTTCGAATTGCTGGAAAAAGTGAGTGGTACACTTCAGTTTACAAGATCAGGGTATGTGGCAATAACTAAAAATAAACATGAGTTGTTAACGCAATATCTGAAGGAAATTGACAGCATTAAATATTCGACCAATTAAATAGTAAGTATCTGGTATCAAGTGTCAAAAGGATGGGCTGTTTGCTCAGTGCTTCTTACTTTATACTTGGTACTCAAATTTATAAACATCACAAAAAATCTGAATTATGGCAAAAATTAATTTTGGAGGAATGGAAGAAAACGTAATGACACGTGAAGAATTTCCTCTCTCCAAAGCTCAGGAAGTACTAAAAAATGAAACAGTTGCAGTAATTGGTTACGGAGTTCAGGGACCCGGACAGGCACTAAACCTCCGCGACAATGGAATCAATGTTATTGTTGGACAACGTCGTCCTTCCAAAACATGGGATAAGGCTGTTGCCGATGGTTTTGTGCCCGGTAAAACCTTGTTCGACATTGAAGAAGCTTGCGAAAAAGCTACCGTTATATGCTATCTTTTATCAGATGCAGCCCAGATTGCACAATGGCCTACCGTTAAAAAACATCTGACACCAGGCAAGGCGCTGTACTTTTCTCATGGTTTTGGTATTACCTATAAAGAAAGAACCGGAATTGTTCCTCCTGCTGATGTAGACGTAATTCTTGTTGCTCCTAAAGGTTCGGGAACATCGTTACGCCGCCTTTTTGTGGAAGGTAAAGGTTTGAACTCGAGCTATGCCATTTTCCAGGATGCTACCGGAAAAGCTAAAGATCGTGTTATCGCTTTGGGTATTGCTGTTGGCTCGGGCTATTTGTTCGAAACTAACTTCAAGAAAGAAGTATATAGCGACTTAACCGGCGAACGTGGTACTTTGATGGGTTGTATCCAGGGTATTTTTGCTGCACAATACGAAGTACTCCGTGCCAATGGCCATACTCCATCCGAAGCTTTCAACGAAACCGTTGAAGAATTAACCCAAAGCTTAATGCCGCTGGTTGCCGAAAATGGGATGGACTGGATGTATGCTAATTGTTCCACAACTGCTCAGCGTGGTGCGTTGGACTGGTATCCTAAGTTCCGCGATGCTGTGAAGCCTGTATTTGAGCAACTTTATAAGAGCGTTGCTGCCGGTGAAGAAGCTCAGCGTTCCATCGACTCGAACAGTCAGCCCGATTACCGCGTAAAACTCGAAGAAGAACTTCGTCAGCTCCGCGAATCTGAAATGTGGCAGGCAGGTAAAACAGTTCGTTCGTTACGTCCTGAAAGAAATAAGTAAATCATTACGAGTTAAGTTACTCAACTTAACTTCTTAAAAGTTATAAAAACGGTAGGGCATTGCTCTGCCGTTTTCTTTTATTAATACCTTTGGATGCAAACACGAACGTTATGGTAAGTTCAAAAGTTAAATCCTTTTCTACAAGCTTATTGGTTGTTATTATTTCGGGACTTTTGTGGTATTTCTCCAATGGCCTGAATGGTCAGTTTTGGTATTTATTGTGGATTGCCCCTGTTCCCGTTTTAATTTTTTCCTTTAAGGCTTCAGCAAAAAATGCATTTTTTATTTCTTTCATCGCATATCTTATTGGCAGACTTAGCTGGTTTTCTTACCTGGTTACTGTAGCTACACTGGTACCCGCTGTAGTATTTACGATAATGCTTTCGCTTATTTTTGCTCTTATTGTTTTGCTTTCCCGATCGACAGTTAAAAAACTTCCGTCGTGGATTTCGGTCATTGCTTTTCCTGTTTATTTTACTGTGTTCGAGTTCCTTCTCTTTCTTTTTTCACCTGATGGAACTGCGGCCAGTATTGCGTACTCTCAGTCCGATGTTCTGGCAGTGATACAAATTGCTTCAATAACGGGAGTATTAGGAATTACGTTTCTCATTACCTTATTTCCTTCGTTTGTAGCCTTATGTTGGATGAATTTTAATAGCAGAAAAAATTTAGTTTTAATTTTCTCTTTCAGTGGCATTTTAATTATCTCAGTACTTGTTTTTGGAATCATAAGGGTAAGCTCCACTGAAAAATGCCTATCAGTAAAAGTTGGCCTGGTTGTGCTTGAAGAAAGCAATCATACAATCTCAAAAAACTTTAACCAGAAAAAAGAGAAAGAAACAGTTAACCTGTATGTCGAAGAAATCTCAAATTTGACAGAACAGGGAGCTGAAATTGTTGTCTTGCCTGAAAGAGCTTTTAATATGAATAAGGAGTTGCAAAAGGAGTTTACCGGTAAATTCACACCGGTTGCTAAAAATGGTAATGCTCTCCTGATAGCAGGTTACACCAACTATACAGGCGAAAACGACCGCAATTCGGCACTTGTAATTGATAGTCAAGGGAATGTTTTGGCTAATTACGATAAAAACCATCTTGTGACAGGACTGGAAAGACAATTTATGCCAGGCAAAGGAGCGTCTGTCATTTTAAGTGATCAGTTTAAATTGGGAACGGCCATTTGTAAAGATCTTGATTTCCCTGATTTTATAAGAGATTATGGTAAGGCCGGTGTTAACCTTGTATGTGTTCCCGCCTGGGATTTTGAAGTGGATGCCTGGCTTCATTCCCGAATGGCAATTTTACGAGGTGTGGAAAATGGTTTTTCGGAGATAAGAGCTGCCCGACAAGGCTTTCTGACAATTAGCGATTGTTATGGCAGAGTTTTACATAAGGCTGATTGTTCTGGTGGAAATAAATCTTCCCTTATTGGTACAATTAAACTCCAACGTAAGAATACAATTTTTACCCATTATGGGAATTGGTTTGGGTATTTAAACTTGGTTTTAGCCCTGGCATTAATTATTGGCACCATAATTAGGAAGAAAGAAGCGTAAATCATGATTTTAAACGACGAATATTTTATGAAAGCTGCCATTAAAGAAGCGCAGCAGGCATTGGATAAAGATGAAGTACCTATTGGTGCGGTTATCGTTTGTCAGAATCAGATTATTTCACGTGCTCATAACCTTACCGAGACTCTAAACGATGTTACAGCTCATGCTGAAATGCAGGCAATCACTGCAGCAGCGAATTATATTGGCGGAAAGTATCTCACCGGCTGTACTTTGTATGTTACTGTTGAGCCTTGTCCGATGTGTGCCGGAGCTTTATACTGGGCTCAGATTGATAAAATTGTATACGGAATTCGCGACGAAAAACGCGGATATAGTACCATTTCTTCGAAATTTCTTCATCCCAAAACCAGCTTAGTTTCTGGAGTTTGTGAAACAGAAATCCTCCAGATGATGAAGAGTTTCTTTATGAGCAAAAGATAATCAACGATTTATCGGTTTTTTTCAAAAAAGTTTTTCAAAAAATTGACTTTACTATATTGGTATGGTATATTTGTACTATATAAATAATACAATATACTAATACAACAATGATTAAATTTGTACTCGATCCAAAAGCCGGCACTCCGTTTTACCGACAAATTGTGGATCAGATAAAATTTGGAATTGCCTCGGGCAAACTCGCTGTAGGAGAACAGTTGCCTACGGTGCGATCGCTGGCAGTAGAGTTGAAGGTTAACCTCAATACTGTAGCTAAAGCCTATAAAGAGCTGGAAATTCAAAGCATTCTCGAAACTTATCAGGGAACTGGCACTTTTATCAATAAAAGTGAAATCAATCTCTCCGATAAGGAAAGGAACTCAAAACTTCAGGATATATGCCGGGAGTTTATGACCATAGCTTTTAACTATGGATTTACAATTGATGATATGATTCATGAACTTCAAAACCAAAAAAGCAATGAGCACTAACATTATTACAAAAAATTACCTGAATGCGGTTTCTGTCACTGTTTTGATTCTTCTAATGGCATTGAATGGAATTCTTATGTATTTTAAATTCGTGTCGCCTCTGATTTTCGGTATTGGCATGGTATTGTCTCTTTTTATTGCGTTTTCTATTCAGATTGCTGATCAATGGGAAAAAGCTGTTGTGCTTCGTTTAGGTAAGTATAGCGGATTAAAAGGCCCGGGAATTTTTATGATAGTTCCTATTATTGATCAGGTAATAAACTATATCGATCAGCGTATACGGGTGACCGATTTCAGAGCGGAGCAAGCGCTTACTAAGGACACTGTTCCTGTTAATGTAATTGCCGTTCTGTACTGGACAGTGTGGGATGTTGAAAAAGCTGCGCTTGAGGTTCAGGAGTATCAGGATGCTATTGAAAATATGGCTCAAACGGGTTTGCGGGATATTATTGGGAAGCATGAACTCGCAGAATTACTTCAAGATAGAGAGAAAATTGCCAATGCACTGCAGTTAGTGCTCGACGAACATACAACTCCCTGGGGAATTACATGCCAAAACGTGGGAATAAAGGAAATTACCATACCCCAGGCATTGGCCGATGCAATGAGTCGCCAGGCCCAGGCCGAACGAGAAAGAAAAGCCCGCGTAATACTTGGTACGGCCGAAACAGAAATAGCCGAAAAGTTCGCCAAAGCCAGCGAAGAATATATCAATAACCCTGTTGCGCTGCAACTCAGAGCTATGAACCTTATTGGCGAAGGCCTCAAGGAAAAGGGTTCCATGATTGTTGTTCCAAGTTCAGCTTTAGATTCGATGAATCTTGGAGTTATTGGAGGCCTTGCTTCCCTTAAGCAAAAATTAGAGTAAACATTTTTTTCATTACTTACAGAGGGTTCTTTCGGGAACCCTCTTTTTAATTTTCAATTGATAATATGTATGACATCCTATTTATTTTTTATATTTACAGGAATCATCAACTACTTAATTATCATGAAAAAGTTTATGCTTTTAACCTTTTTGGCATTATTGAATCAAATAGGGCCGACCTTCGGGCAAAAAGCCTATAAATCCGGACAAAAAGACTGGAAACTTATCTGGAAGGACGACTTCAATGGAAGCAAACTCAACACTTCCAAATGGAATATTTTAACGCGTGAAACGAGTAAACACGGCGAGCTTCAGTTTTATATCCCGGAAGAGGTGTACCTTAAAAACGGAAATCTGGTGATTCGTACCACAAAGCAGGATTTTGGATCTATGCATTATACAAGCGGCCGGCTTGACACAAAGGATAAACTTGCAATTACATACGGTCGTTTTGAAATCCGGGGGAAATTACCTGTCGGACAAGGGATTTGGCCCGCATACTGGCTTTATCCTCAAAATCGCGACTGGCAGATGGAATATACCATGACCGAAGCCGTTGCTAACGGAAAGGAAAGCTCCATCCCCGAATTCCGTCCCTGGTATACCGAAATTGACATTATGGAATTTCTTGGTCATCAACCGCGAATCTTTTACGGCACTTTTCACTATTATTCCTTTCAGGGCGTGAAAAAAGTATCAACCATCACTTATAATACGGAAACCTCTTTGGCCGATGATTTTCATACTTATGTGCTGGAATGGGAACCCGATGCAATTCGTTGGTATCTCGATGGGAAGCTAATTCATACTGCAATGGAAGGAGTTCCTCATGCACCTCACTATTTAATTCTGAATACGGCAGTGGGTGGCTCCTGGCCCGGAAATCCCGATTCAACAACAGTTTTTCCTCAACTTCATGAAATTGATTACGTGAAAGTGTATCAGCGAAAATAGCTTATCTTTGAAGATGAACTAAATTTTCAATCTTTGAGGAAAGGCTTAACTTTTACTTTCATACTCATAATTGTTGCTGGTTTATTAGTCTTTTTAAAAGCGAAAAATGCGGCAGCATTTTCTTCTTTATTGAAAAGTGGCGATATTATTTTCCAGACCTCAAGATCCACGCAGAGCAAAGCGGTACAACTGGCTACGCGCTCGGAATACAGCCATATGGGTATTGTTTACATTAAAAATGATGAAGTTTTTGTGTATGAAGCAGTGCAACCGGTAAAACTGACCCCATTGATGCAATGGATTAAACGGGGAGAGAAACAAAAATTTGTTGTAAAGCGGTTGAAAAATGCCGATAAAGTTCTAACTTCAGCTAACCTTGCGAAAATGCAACAAGTTGGCGAAAAATATTTGGGAAAAGATTACGATCTCTTTTTTGAATGGTCGGACAAGCGGATTTATTGCTCCGAATTGGTGTGGAAAATCTATAAAGAGGCTCTGGATATCGAGGTTGGTAAGGTGCAGACTTTGAAGGATTTTGATTTGTCGAACGTGGTTGTTAAAGCTAAGCTGAAGGAACGGTATGGAGACTCAATTCCTCTTGAAGAACCGGTGATTTCACCTGAGATTATGTTTGATTCGGATAAACTCAAAACTGTGTTTAAAAATTAAATTCATCAATATGCAAAATCAACAGATTACAGAAACCGTCAGCCGGCTTTTTATTGCTGTGGACCAAAGAAACTGGGATGAAGTGAAAATTATTTTTAATTCATCCGTTTTACTCGATTACACCTCCATGGCAGGAGGCGAGCCGGCAACGCTCGCCGCCGAGCAAATAATTAATTCATGGAAAGGGCTTTTGCCTGGTTTTGATGCTACCCATCACCAATTGGGGAATTTTCTTGTTAAGTCTGATAACAAAAGGGCCAGCGTTTTTTGCTATGGTACAGCTACTCATTTTCTTAAAAACGAAACAGGCAATAATGTGTGGACAGTTGTAGGGTCATACGATCTGGAACTTTTTGAACAGGAAGGCGTCTGGAAGGTTGAGAAGATGAAATTCAATTTCAAATACATGGATGGCAATAGTGATCTTCCAACTTTAGCACAGAATAAACTCAAATAAGATTATGTACAATTCTGTTTTCGAGGTTTTTTCTGGTTTTATTCAGCTCCGGAATGATGATGTGCCTTTTGTTAAATCACTTTTCAAACCCATTTCGGTAAAAAAGGACACTGTTTTGGTTGCTTCGGGCGATTATTCAGATGCTGCATACTTTGTCAATAGCGGGTATCTGCGTTACTTCAAGCACATGGAAAGCGGCGAGGAACAAACTATACATCTTTTTTCACCGGGAGAATTTGCTGCTTCGTTCCTGAGCTTTGTCGAAGGAACCAAATCGGAAGAGGTGCTGCATGCCGTAACCGATGCTGAGTTACTTGTTATCCTTAAATCGGATCTCGAAAAGCTATATGAGTCTGAACCCAAATGGCAGATGTTCGGACGCAAACTCATGGAATATCTTCTTATCGGAAAAGAAAAGCGGATAATAGACCTGATATCTCTCTCAGCCCAGGAAAGGTATCTGAAACTTATAGAAAACAATCCTAAATTATTGCAAAATGTGCCGGTACAATATCTGGCATCGTTTATCGGCATTAAACCTGAGTCGCTCAGCCGGATACGCAAACAGATTTCCTAACATTTGTTAACTGCTCACGCAAAAGATGATATGTAATTTTGCCTCAAAACAAATTTACATATATTATGGAAACAGCATTCATTACAGGTGCAAGTGAAGGAATAGGATACGAATTTGCACGTTTATTTTCTCAAAAAGGAGTTAACCTAATTCTGGTTGCCCGGAACGAATCAAAGTTAAAGACTATTTCAAAGGAATTATCCACCAATGGTAGTAAGGTAGAGTATTACGCAAAAGATCTTAGTGTTATCAGTAATGCCGAATTCATTTATGAAGATATCAAAAGCCGCAGGCTGAAGATTGATTACGTGATTAACAATGCCGGATTTGGCATTAATGGTGAGTATACCGATATCGCCTGGGGAAAGGAGCTTGAAATGTTTAATCTGAACATGTTAACCCTGGCTTATTTTACAAAGGTTTTTGCAAAAGAAATGAAGGCCAGTAATTATGGCCGCATTTTGAATGTGGGTTCAACGGGAGCCTTTCAGGCAGGTCCTTATATGGCTGGTTACTGTGCAACAAAAGCTTTTGTCCTGAGTTTGTCGGAAGCTGTAAATTACGAACTGCGTGGCACAAATGTCAAAGTAAGTACTTTATGTCCTGGTGTTACCGATTCAAAGTTTCATGCGGTCGCCAATACTGAGAAAACAATGATGTCAAAATTTCTTTCGCATGCAACACCTCAGGAAGTGGCTTTATATGGTTATAAGTTGATGATGAAAAGCAAGCCGTTAGGCATTCAGGGAGTGGCGAATAAAGTCATGATAATGTCGAACCGTTTTGCAACCCGCAGAATGATAACCGCAATCGCAGGTAAATTGCTGAAGACTTCCTGATCGCGATTTCAACATATTTTTTGTTGACCTGTTATATTTATCAGGCTAACAAATATGTAAATTCATGCACGATTATTACTGGTGGCAAACAGGCATCATTTATCAGATTTATCCGCGTTCGTTTCAGGATAGCAATAATGATGGAGTTGGAGATTTACAGGGCATTATCCATCGGCTCGATTACCTTAAGTGGTTAGGAGTTAAAGCCGTTTGGGTGTCGCCGGTATACCCTTCTCCCATGGCCGACTTTGGTTACGATATTTCCGATTACCAAAATATTGATCCTATTTACGGGACTCTGAACGATTTCGAAGAATTGCTTCACGAGGTACATGCCCGTGACATGAAGCTGGTTATGGACCTCGTTCCGAACCATACCTCCAGTCAACATCCGTGGTTTCTGGAATCGCGGTCGTCACGCGATAATCCAAAACGCGACTGGTACCTTTGGCGTGATGCTTTGCCAGATGGGAATCCTCCAAATAACTGGTTAAGTGTTTTTGGAGGAACTGCCTGGGAGTGGGACGAAAAAACCAGTCAGTATTATTACCATGCCTTTTTAAAGGAGCAACCCGACTTAAACTGGCGAAATCCGGAAGTGAAGCAGGCTATGTACAATATCATGCGTTTCTGGCTCGATAAGGGTGTTGATGGTTTTCGTGTGGATGTCATCTGGCATCTGATTAAGGACAGTCAGTTACGCGATAATCCAAAAAATCCGCATTATGATGAGCATACGGCAACTTATGAACAGTTATTGCCGGTATATTCAACCGATCAGCCTGAGGTGCATGAAATTGTTCAGGAGATGCGCGCTATCCTGGATAGCTACCACGAACGGATGATGATTGGAGAGATTTATCTTCCCATTCATAAATTAGTAACTTATTACGGCACCAACAGCAATGGCGCACATCTGCCATTTAATTTTATGCTGATATCGCTTCCGTGGGATGCTCAAAAAATAGCTTCAGCCATCGATGAATACGAAAGCGCTCTTCCTGATAAGGCCTGGCCAAACTGGGTACTTGGTAATCACGATCAGCCGCGGATTACAAGTCGGGTAGGGGTTCAGCAGGCAAAAGTTGCGGCTATGCTATTGCTTACATTGCGTGGTACTCCTACCATGTATTATGGCGATGAGATCGAAATGCGCGATGTTCCTGTTCCTTTTGAAGAAGTTCAGGATCCGCAGGGCAAAAATATGCCCGATAAAAATCTTAGCCGGGATCCGGCCAGAACACCTATGCAGTGGAATAATTCTCCAAATGCCGGCTTTACAAACGGGAAACCCTGGCTCAGGATCGACAAACGTTTTCCTAGGTTAAATGTTGAAAATCAAAAGTCGGACGGCTATTCCATGTTGACTTTTTACAGAAAACTGATTCATCTCCGCCAAACTGAGAGTTGCCTTATGTTGGGTGATTACCGGCCAATTTATTCCAACAATCAAATGCTGTCTTACCTGAGACAGTGGAATGATACTGTTTTTCTGGTTGTCCTGAATTTAAGTCACAGGCCCTGTTGCTTTACGTCCAGTCGCATTACTTTGAACGGTACCATTATTTTAGCCACCACGCCTGAGCTGGAGGGACAGGTTATTGAAGGAACGGTAAATCTGGGAGGTGATGACGGTATTATAGTTCAGGTAAATTGAACTTCTTTTTTCCAGATATAATAATTTGCCAATGAGCGAATTTGGTACTGAATTCCTGAGCGACAACAAGATCTTATTCTTTACGAAATTCATGTTGGAACCTTCACTCATGAGGGGACTTTCGAGGCTATTATTCCCGGCTTGATGAAATTTCCGAAAGCGGGATCAATGCTCTTGAAATTATGCCGGTGTCGCAGTTTCCGGGAAACCGGAACAGGGGTTACTATGGCGTTTTTCCTTATAGCGTGCAAAATTCCTATGGAGGCCCTGATGGGTTGAAAAGGTTGGTCGATGCTTGTCATTCCAAGTCCCCACGTGGTATAAAATTCTCGCTTCTGGTGATGCTAAATGGCATGAGAACCCTAAAACAGAAAATAATTACTCCCCGGAGACAATAAAAGCAGGCAGTAATATGACCATTAACGGCTGTAACATTGTTGTATATAGTAACAAGCAAATATAAACAGCCTTAATTGCAATTAAATGTTTACCGAAGATCAGAGAAAAGAAGCCCATAGCTTTTACAGAGAAGCCCTTATTATGCTGAACGATAGCGGAGCCAGCTATATGCTCGGCGGTGCTTTTGCTCTTTTTCATTATACAGGTATTTATCGCGATACAAAAGACCTCGATGTTTTTTGCAAAGCAAGCGAATACCCTAAAATCCTCAAGTTCTTTGCCGATAAAGGTTATCGCACTGAGCTAACAGACGTCCGCTGGCTGGCAAAAGTTTATAAGAACGATTATTTTATCGATATAATTTTCGACACAACCAATAACATTTGCCGGGTAGACGATACCTGGTATCACTATGCCGTAAAGGCTCAGTTCGAGGAACAGGATGTGCTGCTTGTATCTCCTGAGGAGCTTATCTGGTGCAAAATCTATGTTCAGAACCGGGAACGTTTCGATGGGGCCGATGTTAATCACCTGATGCTGAAATGTGGCAAAAAGCTTGATTGGAAAAGGATTTTGTTTCATATGGAGCAGCATTGGCATTTGTTACTGGCGCAAGTATTATTATTTCAGTTTGTCTATCCGGCCGAGTTTCATGAAGTTATTCCCAAATGGCTGTTCGACAACCTCATGGCACGGGCAAACGAACAGTACGATCTTCCTCCTCCTTTGGAGAAAGTTTGCCGTGGGCCTATTGTTGATCAGACACAATACAGCATCGATATAAAAGAATGGAATTATAAGGTAACAACAATTAAAACTGTTTGAAACGAATGTGTTATTTTTTTGAAAAGAAATTATAGAATGATTCTACCAAATGGCATTACGAGTACAAGTTTATACATTTTTATAAGCCGGGATAACATAATGATCTCCCAAGTGAACATGATGGCTTGCCGAGAGAACAAAACTGTTCGTTGATCTGACATAACTGTCTCCCGACCTGACATAACTGCCTGCTGACCTGACACAACTGCTTGCTGATCTGACATAACTGCTTGTTGATTTGGCAGAACTGTTTGTCGATCTGACACAACTTCTGGCCGAATGGGCAAAGCTAATGGCCGATCCGACAGAACTGTTAGCTAAATAGGCGTTGTGAGTCGAAAAACGGGCAAAAAAGTGTGTCGGCATTCGAAATTTATGAGTGTATAGATGATTTTTTAAAATTGATTATTATGGATGAACAAACAAATAAAACCAGGATAGCGGCTGTTGCCGATATTCATGTAAAGACAAACGACCGGGGAAAATGGGCTGAATATTTTCGCGATATTTCAAAGAGCGCGGATATTCTTCTGATTGGCGGAGATCTTACCGATACCGGCGATGAGGTGGAAGCCCAGGTTCTGGCCGAAGAGCTTAAAAGCTGTAATATTCCGGTGGTTTGTGTTCTAGGAAATCATGACCATGAGAAAGGTCGTCATAAACTTATCCGGCAGATTGTTCACAACGACCATGTTCACGTGTTGGATGGTGAGGCTGTGGTTATCGGAAATATTGGCATTGCTGGTGTGAAAGGTTTTGGTGGTGGTTTTGATAATCACATGCTCAGTATGTTTGGCGAGGAGGGCATGAAAGCTTTTGTGAAAGAGGCTGTAAACGAATCGCTGAATCTCGACAGAGCCTTAAACAGGCTCGATCAAGAGTATGACGATATAAAGAAAGTTGTGCTCATGCATTATGCGCCTATTAAAAGTACGATTATCGGAGAACCGGAGCAGATTTTTCCTTTTCTGGGGTGCTCAAGGTTAGCCGAACCCTTGGCCCGACAGGAAATTGTTGCCGTTTTTCATGGTCATGCCCACAAAGGAGTTTTGGAAGGCGAAACGCAGAATGGTTTGAAAGTATATAATGTAGCCAAACCCATTTTGCAAAGAGCCGGCATGCCGGTATTTATTCTTGAGGTATGAGGTTGTGTGAAAAGTCAACGAACAGTCATATTTCGACTCCGCTCAATATGACAAATATTTGATTTTGAAGCGTCAGACTGAGCGTAGTCGAAGTCTTTCCGACCTTTTCACACACCCTCAAGGTTTTCTATTGATAGACTCTTACGTAATCAATCACAAATTTCTGAGGCAGAGCGTTCAGGTCTACGCCTTTTGCACCGCCCCAAGCACCCCCAACGGCAAGGTTCAGGATAAGGTAATGAGGCTTGTCGTATGGCCACACATCGGTTCCTTTGCCTTCATTCTTAAAAGTGAATACTTTAACCGAATCGAGAAAGAAATCCAGTCTGTCTTCATACCACTCCAAAGTGTAAACATGAAATTGCGAAGCGACATCTTTAAGAAATACTTTTTTGCCTTTGTTTGTGCCTTTTACATGGTTATAAGCTTCGGTGTGAATATTGAAATGTACGGTGTCAGGGTCGAAGCCAACATTTTCCATCATATCTATTTCGCCGCATTTTGGCCAGCCCACTTCGCCGATGTTACTTCCCAACATCCATATCGCGGGCCACGAACCTAAAAAGGAAGGAATTTTAGCCCTGACTTCAATCTTGCCATATGTCCATTCTTGTTTTCCTTTGGTGATTAAGCTTGCAGAAGTTACTTTTAAAGTGTCATTTCCAATGATCGACGAATCTCTTCGGGCTTCAATAATCAGATTTCCGTCTTCAATTCTTGCGTTCTCAGGCTTGTTGGTGTAGTACTGCATTTCGTTGTTCCGGATATACCCCTGTTCGTATCCCCATTTGGAACTGTCGGGTACGCCCTGGGAATCAAACTCGTCCGACCATACGAGCTTATCGTAAGTTCTTTCTGTTTTACATCCTGTAAATGATAGAGCTGCAGTGATTAATAGCAGAAAAACAGATAGTTTTTTCATGGTTTTAAGGTTTTTGTGTTAATACTGAATAGCGAAACAAAATTATAAATCTTTCCGGCTTTTGTTTAAAAGTTTTAACTTGGACTTTTAATTAACACTCAACCTTATGAAACGCTTAATCATTCTCCTTTTTGTCTCTGTTTTTTCAGTTCATATGGCATGTTCGCAGTCAATGGATCCTAATGCGGTTTATCTGATCATCCGGGCCGACGACATAGCCTCGTCTCAGGCAGCGAACGAAGCAATTATTAAATGTTATAAAGATGGAATAGCCAAAAGTACGGAGGTTATGGTTCCGTCGCCCTGGTTTATAGAAGCTGCCGAATTGCTGAGGAAAAATCCCGGACTCGATGTAGGTGTGCATCTGGTACTTTCGAGCGAATGGGATTATATTAAATGGCGTCCTTTGACAAATGCACCCAGTCTGGTTGATTCCAACGGATATTTCTTTCCAAAAATATGGAAAGATCCTTCGTTTCCGCCTAAAACTTCGCTTGCGGAAAGTAAGTGGAAGCTCGACGAAATTGAGAAAGAGCTTCGGGCTCAGATTGAAATGGCCAAAAAGCATATTCCTCAGGTAAGTCATATCAGCGAGCACATGGGGTGTACATACCTGGATCCGGAGATTCAGAAAATTGCAAAAAAGTTAGCTGCCGAATACGGGCTTGACATTAAAATGGATAAGGTTAAAGGTTTTAATGGATTTGCCGGAGCGAAAGATAATAATGATAAAATTGCTGCTTTTATAAAAAATATCAATAACCTGAAACCAGGGATCTACATGTTTGTTGAACATCCTGCCCTGGACACTCCGGAAATGAAACACACCGGGCATTTAGGTAATTACACCGTTGCTGCCGACCGTCAACTGGTAACCGATTTGTTTACAAGCAAGGAAGTAGTAGCCGCAATCAAGGCAAAGAACATACAGCTTATAAGTTACGCCGATCTGCCGAAACTCAGGTAACAACCCGGTGCTTTATTTTGTAGTTCAACTTTATTAAAGATTTTTTGTTTCTTGGTGTAATTGTATTGTCATAGTTTATGGTTATTTTGGAAATATTGGATATTACTTTCCCGCTGAAAAATCCGGTATTACTCTTTGCGCTTATTCTTTTTATCATTCTTTTTGCGCCAATTCTGCTCAATAAGTTTAAGATTCCTCCACTTATTGGTCTTATTATAGCCGGAGCGATTATTGGTCCGAACGGATTAAATCTTATGCAAAGAGACAGTGCTATTGTATTGTTTGGGACGGTGGGTTTACTATATATTATGTTTCTTGCCGGAATTGAAATGGATATAGGGAATTTTAAGAAGAACAGCGGCAAGAGTCTGGTTTTTGGCATATATACTTTTGCTATACCTATGATGCTTGGGTATCTTGCCAGCCGCTATCTGCTTAACTTTTCCGTTTTGGCATCAGTATTAATGGCCAGTATGTTTGCATCGCATACCCTGATTGCTTACCCAATTGTTAGTCAGCTTGGTGTGGCTAAAAACAGGGCAGTCAATATTACCATTGGCGGAACAATGATTACCGATACGCTTGCCCTTCTGGTGCTTGCAGTTATTGTAGGAATGTCGACCGGGGAAATAAGTAATGGTTTTTGGATAAAACTGATAATCTCAGTGATGGTTTTCGGGATTGTGGTAATGTTAGGCTTTCCCATGTTAGCGCGATGGTTTTTCAAGCGATACGACGATCATATCTCCCAATATATTTTTGTGCTGGGTATGGTGTTTCTGGCGGCTTTCCTTGCTGAAGCAGCAGGTATTGAAGCTATCATTGGTGCATTCCTTGCAGGACTGGCTTTAAACCGCTTAATACCCCAAACTTCTCCTCTGATGAACAGAATAGAGTTTGTGGGTAATGCGCTCTTTATCCCTTTCTTTTTAATTGGTGTGGGAATGCTCGTGGACTTTAAAGCTTTTTTTAAAGATATTGAAACTATTAAAGTTGCTATAACGATGACTGTTGTAGCAACTGTTGCAAAATTTCTTGCCGCATGGATCACCCAAAAAACCTTCCGGTTTACCCTGGACGAACGCCGGCTTATTTTTGGTCTTAGTAATGCTCAGGCTGCGGCAACTTTAGCAGCAATTCTGGTGGCATACAATATTATTTTAGGAACTACGGCTGAGGGTGAACCCATCAGGCTTCTTGGCGAAACTGTTTTAAACGGTACTATTCTTATGATTCTGGTGACATGCACTATTGCTTCGTTTGTAGCTCAAAAAGGAGCCGCAAACATTGCTTTAACCCAGGAAACAAATAACGAAAGCGAAACGGACGAGGTTGAAGAGCGGATATTAATTCCTGTTAACAGTATTGAGCTGGCCGAAGAACTTATAAACCTTAGTACCACTGTGAAAACAAAAAGTGCTCACAGCAAACTTTATGCGTTAAATGTAATTGCCAGCGAAAGCAGTAGCGAAGAATCCGACCGCAATGCCCGCAAAATACTTGACAAAGCCGCCAGTATAGCTGCGGCTACTGATAACGAACTTAAGGGATTGCTCAGGTACGATTTGAATATCGTAAATGGTATCACCAATGTAGTCAAGGAGCATAAAATAACCGATATAATTTTGGGTTTGCACATTAAAAAAGGTATCAGCGATTCGTTTCTTGGAAATCTTACCGAAGGAATTTTAACGCGCTGCAACACCACAACCCTTATTTATAAACCGTATCAGCCTCTGTCGACCATTAAAAGGCATCTGGTAATTTTGCCCGAAAGAGCCGAAAGGGAAATAGGATTTCCTTTCTGGCTTGTTAAAATATGGAATATTGCGATTAATACAGGAGCCCCGCTGGTTTTTTATGCACCGTCCACTACCTTAAATTATATTAAAACCATTCATTCGAAGCATCCGGTTGAAGCAGTTTTTAATATTTTCAACGACTGGGCCGATTTTCTTATTCTTTCGCGTGAAGTTAGAAATGACGATAATCTGGTAATCGTGCTTAGTCGTAAGGACCACGCATCGTATCATAGTAGCATGTCGCGCATTCCTCATTACCTGAACACTTATTTTCAGCTTACCAACTTTATTCTGATTTACCCTATGCAAGCCGGTGTTACCGGTGATAACCAGATAAATCTTAAGAATCCTTCGCTGCTCGATCCTTTTAAAGATAACCTCGACAGATTGGATGCCATTGGGAAATCTTTGGCCGGTTTGTTCAAAAGAAGATAAGAAAGAAAGTTAGCGAATTCTTTATTCCTTATACCAGGTAGAATACATCAAATAATTGTTTGCAATTTTTTCTATCATCTCCCTGGTTTGTTCAGGCTGGATGTCTTTTAACTTTTTGGCAGGATTGCCTCCCCAAACAGTTCCAGGAGGAACAATGGTGTTCGAGAGAACAATTGCTCCTGCTGCAATTATGGAGTTTTCGCCAATTACAGCATGGTCCATCACAATGGCTCCCATACCAATTAGTACATTATTTTCAATTTTTGCCCCATGAATAATGGCATTGTGTGCTATCGAAACGTTATCACCAATCTCAACTACCGATTTCTGATATAGTGTATGCAAAACTGCTCCGTCCTGAATGTTGACCTTATTTCCGATTCTTATAGAGTTAACATCGCCCCTTAAAACTGTGTTAAACCATACACTGCAGTCGTTACCCATTATTACATCGCCAATAATGGTGGCGTTATCTGCTAAAAAGACATTGTTTCCAAAAACGGGAGTGAATCCTCGTACCGATTTAATTAAAGCCATTTCTTCTCTGTTTTAGTTTTTTAGGTATTTATCTGTTAGGTGTATAGATATTAGGGGAAATACAATCCCAATCGAACCCATCACCCGTAACCCGAATGCAAAGTTACCGTAATAAAATTTTTTTCAGTTTCGAAAGAATGATAAATTTCACTGTTATACAAAATATAGTTTTAACGTAGAAAGGACTTTAAAAACAATAATTTTGGCAAAAAATCAGAATTAAATAAGACTTTTTTATCTTAAATAAGCTACCTTTAATTTAAAAGAAATTCGAATGAGTAATAATATTGAGCGAATAGAACTGGATAATGTTGTGGTTAAGTTTGTTGGCGACAGCGGTGATGGCATGCAACTTACCGGTACTATTTTTTCCGACTCGGCTGTAAAGGAAGGAAACGATATCGCGACCTTTCCCGATTATCCTGCCGAAATCCGTGCTCCACACAATACAGTTGCCGGTGTGTCCGGTTTTCAGGTACACGTGGGAAAGAAGAAACTTCATACCATTGGCGACCTGTGCGATGTGCTGGTTGCAATGAATCCAGCTTCTTTACGTGCAAATCTTAAATGGGCAAAGCCTGGAGGTACAATCATTGTAGATGTAGATACCTTCGATGTTAAAGCTTTTGATAAAGCAGGGTATAAGAGCAATCCGCTCGAAGACGGCTCCTTAAGCGGTTTTAACGTTATCAAGGCTCCCATTACTTCCATGACTAAAAAAGCCTTTGAAGACATTGCCGATGGTTTTAAAATAGCGGAGAAGTCGAGGAATATGTTTGCCCTTGGGATTACTCTGTTTATTTTTAACCGTGACACAAAGCATTCGCTTGATCTTATTGAGCAAAAATTTGGCAAAAAACCTGCTATAGCCAGTGCTAACAAACTTGCCGTTCAAGCTGGCCATAACTATGCCGAAACAGTTGAGGCGCTTCATTCTACTTATTATATTCCACCTGCAAAAATCGAAAAAGGTAAATACCGCATTATTACTGGTAATATAGCCACTGCCTGGGGTTTACTCGCAGCATCCGAACGTTCGGGTCGCCCGCTTTTCCTGGGTTCGTACCCTATTACTCCTGCCACCGATATTCTTATCGAATTAGCCAAGCATAAATCTTTAGGCGCTAAAATTTTTCAGGCCGAAGACGAAATTGCCGGAATCTGCTCTTCCATTGGAGCTAGTTTTACAGGTTCTCTGGCAATTACTACCACATCAGGTCCAGGTTTTTCTTTAAAAAGTGAAGCCATGGGATTGGCCGTGATAACAGAATTGCCGCTTGTGATTGTCGATGTTCAACGTGCAGGTCCTTCTACCGGTATGCCCACAAAGTCGGAACAATCCGACTTATACCAGGCACTTTTTGGCCGTAACGGGGAATGCCCCATGGTTGTAATGGCAGCCTCTTCACCAGCCGATTGTTTTTACGCTGCTTACGAAGCGGCAAAACTGGCCATGGAACATATGACTCCTGTTATTTTACTTACCGATGGTTATATTGGAAATGGCTCGGAGCTTTTCAGAATTCCCAAAGTTGCTAATCTGAAGCCTATCACTCCTCCAATAGCGAAACCAAACGAACCCGACTACAAACCCTATCGTCGCGACCCCGAAACCTTTGTTCGCAAATGGGCTCTTCCTGGAACCGAAGGTTTACGTCACCGCATTGGAGGTTTGGAAAAGGAAAATATTGTTGGTACAGTTACTACCGATCCTGTTAACCACGAAACAATGGTTGGCCTTCGCGAAGCCAAAATTCAGAAGATTGCCGATTTTATCGATCCGCTCAAAGTTACCGGAACCCCGGAAGGCGAACTGCTTATCGTAAGCTGGGGAGGAACAGAAGGTCCTGTTCTTACAGCCGTGAAGGAAATACAGGAGCAAGGTAGGAGCATTAGTCACGCTCATTTCAAGCATATTATGCCCTTGCCACGAAATACTGCTGAAGTATTTAAAAAATTCAAAAAGATATTAGTGTGCGAGTTGAATAGTGGTCAGTTTGTTAATTATTTACGAATGACTCACCCTGGTTTTGTTTACCAGCAATACAATAAAGTTCAGGGATTGCCATTTATGGTTGCTGAACTGGTTAATAAATTTACTAAAACCCTGGAGGAATAATCATGCCCCTGAATAAAACAATTGAAGCAAGCGATATAGAACTGACGAAAGAAGACTTTGTCAGTGACCAGATGGTTAAATGGTGTCCAGGCTGCGGATCCCATGCCATCCTCAACTCTGTAGAACAGGTGTTTCCAAAAATTGGCTACAAAAAAGAGAACTTTATAATTGTTTCCGGAATTGGATGTTCATCCCGTTTCCCATATTATGTGAATACTTATGGTTTTCATGGAATACACGGGAGGGCAACGGCTATCGCATCGGGAGTAAAAATTGCAAATCCGGGTTTGAGTGTGTGGATTGCTACAGGCGACGGCGACTCAATGGCTATCGGTGGAAATCACTTTATCCATATTATTCGCCGAAATATGGATGTGAACATACTTTTGTTCAATAACCAGATTTACGGATTAACAAAAGGTCAGTTCTCACCAACCAGTCCTGTAGGAACTGTAACAAAAACATCACCTCACGGTACCATAGAACATCCTTTTAACCCCGGAGAACTTGTAATGGGAGCGCAGGGAACCTTCTTTGCACGCGTAACCGATACAAACCCCCGGATGATGACCGACGCCATGTTCGAAGCTGCAAAGCACGATGGCACCGCGGTAATTGAAGTGCTTCAGAACTGTATCATTTTTGCCGATAAAGCTCATGCCAGCGTTACTTCGCGCGATTTCCGCGACGATTATCAGCTTCACCTGAAACATGGCGAGCCTATGATTTTTGGTAAAGAAAAGAACAAAGGTGTCCGAATTAACGGTACCAAGCTCGAAGTTGTGACAATTGGCGAAAATGGTATAACTTTAGACGATATTCTGGTGCACGATCAGTATAGCCTCGATCCCGGTATTCACCTGATGCTTGCTAAACTATCGCCGCCGGAATTTCCGGTTGCTTTGGGTGTAATACGTTCTGCAAGCTTCTCAACTTACGACGATCAGGTTGTGGAACAGATCAATTTGGCCAAGCAAACGGCCAAAATTAAAAGTGTAGATGATCTCCTGAACAGCGGAGACGTTTTTGAAATAGATTAATTAGTCGATAGTCGATAGCTACTAGTTCATAGAAATGATGAATAGCCAAAAGATGTATTGACTATGGACCATCGATTGAACGCTATGGACTTTAATGTAGTCGATAGCTATTAGTCCATAGAAATGAAGATTCAAGTCCCGACTGTATTAACTATGGACCATCGACTAAACGCTATCGACTTTATAAAATACTATGGCCCTTAAGCCCGACTTCTTAGATCCTGAGAAATTCTCTTTTCAGGAAACGGCATTTAACCTGCTGATGCAAAAACGCATCAGCAGGGTTTTGCTTATTTGCAGCAGTTACGATGCATTTATGCTCGAAGAAGATGGTCGCGTGGATGAACAGATTTTTAACGAATACGTTTCCCTTCACCTCCGTTATCCTCCCAGGTTTGTAATGGCCGACTCGGCCGAGGAAGCATTTAAAATTCTTGAAAACGACCGGATCGATCTGGTGATCGAAATGTTGAGCATTCGCGATATCGATACTTTTGAGCTCGCTACCCGCATCAAGAAAAAGTATGCTTCGATACCCATTGTGGTTTTAACTCATTTTTCACGCGAAGTATCGATGCGTCTCCGAAACGAGGACCTGAGCGCCATCGATTATGTTTTCTGCTGGTTGGGCAATGCCGATCTTTTGCTGGCGATTATCAAACTCATAGAGGACAGAATGAATGCCGAGTTTGATATGGAAAGGGTGGGAGTTCAGGCCATTTTACTAGTAGAAGACTCTATACGGTTTAACTCCATTTACCTGCCCATTCTTTATAAAATAGTTTTCAAGCAGTCGCGCGAGTTTATGAAGGAAGCATTGAACGAACATCAGAAAATGCTTCGAATGCGCGGACGTCCCAAGATATTGCTTGCTACAAATTACGAGGATGCTTTAAGTCTTTATAAAAAATATAAGAATAATTTTCTTGGGATAATTTCGGATGTTAGCTTTAAAGACGACCTTAGGAAGATTGAAGGTGCTAAGGGCGGGATTGATCTTTGTAAGATTATTCATGATGAAGATCCATTTATGCCTTTTATTTTTCAGTCGTCGGATCTTGCGAACCAAACACTCACTGAAAAGCTTGATGCAGGGTTTATTCATAAACACAGTAAAACGCTGTCGCTTGATTTACGCGATCATATTATTCGAAGCTTTGGCTTTGGCGATTTGATTTTCCGTGATCCTGAAACCTTGGAAGAGCTTGCAAGAGCTTCCGATCTTCAGGCTTTGCAGTATCTTATCATGAAGGTTCCTGACAAATCATTTTCATATCACTCATCGCGAAACGAAATTTCCCGTTGGCTAAATGCCAGGGCTTTGTTTTCAATTGCACAGCTATTCAGGAAACTTAAAATAGAGGATTTTGATAACCTGGCTGAAGTTAAAAGCTATATTTTTAAGGCCATTGGTAATTACCGCATGACCAAAGGCCGCGGTATTATTGCAACCTTCAATAAGGATTCGTACGACGAGTATCTTACTTTCAGCCGCATTGGTGAAGGTTCAATTGGAGGGAAAGCCCGGGGACTGGCATTTTCAAACTCCATCATTAAAAAGTATAAGCTTTTCAATAAATATCCCGATATTATTATTTCGATCCCCAGGACTGTTGTGATCAGCACCGATTTCTTCGAAGAGTTTATGGAATCGAATAAGCTTTACGACATTGCATTATCTGATATTCCGGATGAAGAAATACTGGAGCGGTTTGTAAAAGCCAAGTTGCCCGAGCGTTTGTTACAGGATTTACATGCATACATTTCAGCAGTTAAGAATCCTATTGCCATTCGTTCGTCAAGTAAACTTGAGGATTCTCATTATCAGCCTTTCGCGGGAATTTATTCAACCTACATGATCCCACGGAACCCCAATGATGCAATGCTTACTCTCAAGCCTTTGTGCGATGCAATTAAGGCTGTTTATGCCTCGGTTTTTTACCGCAGTAGTAAAGCATATATTACCGCAACTTCTAATGTGATTGATGAAGAAAAGATGGGAATTATTCTTCAGGAGGTTTGTGGTACCAGGTACGGCGATAAATTTTATCCTACACTTTCTGGTGTGGCAAGATCAATAAATTATTATCCCATTAAGCCCGAAACTTCTGCCGATGGTATTGTAAATATTGCCTATGGATTAGGGAAGCATGTTGTGGATGGAGGAGCTTCCATTCGCTTTTCGCCGAAGTACCCAAAAAAAATTATCCAACTTTCTGATGTTAATTCCGTTCTGAAGGAGACCCAAAAAACCTTCTTTGCTCTGGACCTGAATGATACAGTCTTTGTGCCCTCTATTGACGACTCTGCTAATTTGCTGAGACTTAGAATTGCAGAAGCCGAAAACGATTACGGGTTCAGATTTGCCGCTTCTACCTACGATATGGAAAACCAGGTTATTAAAGACGATATCCATACACCCGGTAAAAGAGTAATCACGTTCTCCCATATTTTAAATCATAATACTTTTCCGCTTGCCGATATTCTGGATACACTTTTGGATATAGGGGAGAAAGAAATGGGAAATCCAATTGAAATTGAATTTGCAGTTAATCTGGATACACCAAACGGTCAGCCAAGGATATTTAGCTTTCTTCAAATACGACCCATTGTAGCTAACGAACAAAGAATAACCTTTAAACTTGAGAATGTTCAGTTGGATGAAACAATTGTCTATTCAAAAGCTGCACTTGGTAATGGTATAATCGAAAATATCAGCGATTTGGTTTATGTTAAGCCCGAGAGTTTTAAATCGACCCAAACAAAGCAAATTGCTCTTGAATTGGAAAATCTTAATCAACGGTTTGTTTGCGAAAAAAGAAATTACGTGTTAATTGGGCCGGGACGATGGGGATCGAGTGATCCATCCCTGGGAATACCTGTTAAATGGCCTCAGATTTCCGAAGCAAGAATAATTATCGAATCAGGGTTGGAGCATTATAGGATTGATCCCAGCCAGGGAACTCATTTTTTCCAAAATATTACCACCTTCGGGGTAGGTTATATGACCATCAATCCTTACATGAGAGACGGATTTATGGATTATGAGTATCTTAGATCCCAGCCTGCACAGAATGAAACCAGCTTCTTGAAACATCTGCGTTTTGCCAATCCAATTGTCATAAAAATTGATGGAAGGCAAAATGTTGGAGTTATATATAAATAAGATTAATTTAATATTAAAAAACAATCTCTTATTTTAGGGAAAAATTTTATTCAATTGTATTCTTATAAATTGAATTGAACAAAATGCTTTTTAAACGTTAAATTGATATTAAATTAATCTGAATTATGTTAAGATATTTTACTGTTTTGGTTTTGTTGTTTTTTGTTGGAGGATTATTGTCAGCTCAGAAAAAAACTACTGCTAAGGAAAATAATGTTCGTTCTATAACTGAATATAAACAGGATGTGGAGAAAAACGGTCCTCAGCTTAAAGAGGCCTACACGCTTTATGATAAGAACGGAAATGTACTTGAAGAAATTGAATATGATTCGCAAGGGAAAGTTAAAACCCATATGAAATACCTGTACGATGGCAATAATAATAAAATAAAGGAAATTGAAATGTCGCCTGCAGGTAAACCTGTTCGTGTTCATGAATATAAATATAACAGCAATAATTTAAGAATTGAGCGGAATACCTACGATGGCGCTGGGAAGTTAAAGTCGAAACGTACTTACCAGTACGATTACCAAAATTAATGTTAGGATGTCTCTTCAGGAAATACAGGAGGTTCTGGGATTGTATGAACCTATTTCTTTAAAAGAAATGGATTCTGTGGAGCTTATGAACAGGACTGATGCCAAGTACATATTCAGTATACAGGAGCTCCCCGACATTCTTTTACAGGCACACAATTATTACAGGGTTCTTGAAATTAATAACGAGCGCCTTTTTTCTTATGTGACCACTTATTACGATACTCAGAATTTTTCGCTTTTCAATCATCATATTTCAGGGCGACTGAACCGTCACAAAATCCGGCACCGTACTTACGAATCTACAGGGGTTTCGTACCTTGAAGTAAAGTTTAAATCGAATAAGAACCGGACTATTAAATGGCGCATCAAAAATGAAATGAACGGTCATTTTGATCAGGATGCGGCTGAATTTCTATTATCGAGAACCCATATGGATTCCGAAAGTTTAAGTGCTGTAATTACAAATTATTTCAAGAGGATAACACTGGTTAGTATAAAAGATAAAACCCGGATTACACTTGACTTCGCAATTTCTTTCCGTGGCAGCAACGGCATGGAAAAAGACTTGCCATTTTTAGCAATTGCCGAAATTAAACAAGAGGGGAATAATAGCAATAATACATTTATCAAAATATTACGAAAGAAGGGAATACGCCCAGAGGGTTTTAGTAAATACTGCGTAGGTAGTGCTCTAATTTGTGATATTCCCAGGAAAAATGCTCTCAAACCTAAGTTTTTATATCTAAAACGAATTCAAAATAGTTATGATTCCAATTTTACTAGTACAGGAAAAAATTAAAATTTTTGGCATCGAATTGATAGACCTTGATAATTTTGTCGAGTTGATTCTCCGGTTTTCTCTAAATATTGCAGTTCTTTTATTATTGGTTAGGTGGCTTTATTATGGAACTACCAAACGTAAAGATTATCTGTTCAGCTATTTTTTAATAGGTAGTATTACCTTTATGATATGCTACCTGCTTTCCAATGTTAAACTTGAATTAGGTTTTGCGCTTGGTTTATTTGCAATATTCGGTATTATCCGTTATCGTACCGATGCTATTCCTATAAAAGAAATGACCTATCTTTTCTTAGTAATCGGTGTGTCGGTTGTTAATGCTTTGGCAAATAAAAAGGTGAGCTATGCCGAATTGTTTTTTACCAATTTTTCAATTGTTTTTATTGTTTTCGGGCTCGAAAAGCTCTGGTTGTTAAAACACGAGTCAGTCAAAACTATTCTTTACGAAAAAATTGATCTTATAAAACCAGAAAAGCAAAAGGAATTAATTGAGGATATTGAAAATAGAACCGGTATTAAGCCAATAAATCGTGTTGAAATAGGACGTGTTGATTTGTTAAAAGATTGTGCTTCCGTTAAGATTTACTATTTTGCTACAGGTAATGATGTGAATAATGCGGATGTTGAATCAACCTCCAGAAACGATAATGATGATGATTAGAAAACCAGGACGAGTTAGTTTAAGAACGTATATATTATTAGTGCTGCTTTTTGCGGGCTCTGTTGTTAAGGCTCAGGATAAGGATTTTGGAATATGGTATAGTGTTTCTGCACGGTATGAGGTTATTAAAAATCTTACCATCGATATTTCGGAAGAAGTAAGAACTGCTTCGAAAGCCTCTGAGGTTGATCAGTATTTTACCGATGCCGGATTGGGTTATAAACTCAATAAATATATCAGTTTTGGGGCTTATTACAGGTATATCCGTAAAAGGGAAACCAAAGACGACTTTTATGTTCGTAACAGGTTTTATGGAGAGATCGATTTGACTTATCCTTTCAACAGATTCGAATTGTCGTACAGATTCAGAATGCAGCGACAGGTAAACGAATATGCTGATGATGTTGAAGAGAAAGCTCCACGTTTATATAATCGCCATAAGTTTGGACTGGAGTATAATATTCCAAATTTTAAACTAACTCCTTCCGTTTCTTACGAACGCTTTTACAGGTTAAAATATATCTCTTCATACTTCTCGTCCAGTGAGCGGTATGGTATAGATTTAAATTATAAATTCAATAAAAGACATCGTGCCGGAATTGGTTTTCTGATTGATAAAGATCTTCACCCCAACATCGATTATCTCAATGTGCTTACTTTGAGCTACCGGTATTCGTTTAACTAATTTAGTTAATATTTTAAAGTTGGTAGTAGCGCTAATTCCTTTAGTCTATTATCAGCGTTGCTTTGCTTTAGTCGCTTCTGCCTGGGATTTAGGCGTTTATTCTCTTTTTTTCCAAAGTTTATATTTAAAAGCTTTTCTGTTTTCTGTCGCATAATATCTTTCCGAATGATAAAAATCAACCGCATATTACTTGCAGAATTGTTCTTTTGTTAAGAAATTTATATAAACCAATAAAAGCTTCTATGGATGTAAATCAAATAATGACCGGCTTAACAAAGCGCTATCCCGGCGAAATAGAATATCATCAGGCGGTACATGAAGTGCTGGAATCGATTCAGGAAGTTTACAATGCTAATCCTCAGTTCGAAACTGCCAATATAATTGAAAGAATTATTGAACCCGACCGGATTCTCTCTTTCAAAGTACCCTGGGTGGACGATGAAGGCAAAGTTCATGTAAACCGTGGTTACCGTGTTCAGTTTAACAATGCCATTGGCCCTTACAAAGGCGGCTTACGGTTTCACCCGAGTGTGAATTTAAGTATTCTTAAATTTTTGGGTTTTGAGCAGATTTTTAAAAACAGTCTTACCACCCTCCCTATGGGTGGTGCAAAAGGAGGATCGGATTTCGACCCCAAAGGCAAGTCGAATAACGAAATTATGCGTTTTTGCCAGTCGTTTATGCTCGAGCTCTGGAAAATTGTAGGTCCTGAAACAGATGTTCCTGCCGGAGATATCGGCGTAGGCGGTCGCGAAATAGGTTTTCTCTATGGAATGTATAAAAAGCTTACACGCGAACATAATGGCGTTCTTACCGGCAAAGGAATTAACTGGGGCGGAAGCTTAATACGTCCTGAAGCAACCGGTTTTGGTGTTGTGTATTTTGCAAGCGAAATGCTGGGCACCATAGGAGAATCGTTCCAGGGGAAAACTGTAGCTGTTTCCGGGTTTGGTAATGTTGCCTGGGGCGCCGTTAAAAAAGTGACCGAACTTGGCGGAAAAGTAATTACAATTTCGGGCCCAGATGGATATATTTATGATAAAGATGGTATTTCGGGCGATAAAATAGAATATATGCTGGAACTCAGAGCCAGCAACGAAGATATAGCAGCTCCCTATGCCAATGAATTTCCGGGGTCGGTATTTGTTGCCGGTAAACATCCATGGGAAGTGAAATGCGATATCGCTCTTCCTTGTGCCACGCAAAACGAATTAAATAAAGACGATGCTGAACATCTGATAAAAAATGGTTGTATCTGTGTGTGCGAAGGTGCTAATATGCCTTGTACGCCGGAGGCAATTCACACGCTTCAGAACAGTAAGTTGCTGTTCGCTCCCGGTAAGGCTGCAAATGCCGGGGGCGTGGCAACCTCTGGTCTCGAAATGTCGCAAAACTCGATGAAGCTCAATTGGGGCCGCGATGAGGTTGACATGCGTCTGCATCAAATCATGAAAAATATTCACTCATCCTGCGAAAAATATGGCAAAGGCCAGGGCGGATATATCGACTACGTAAAAGGAGCCAATATTGCCGGTTTCCTGAAAGTAGCCAATGCAATGCTTGACCAGGGAGTGGTTTAATAAAATATTCAGTCGTATGTAGTAAGTCGTAAGAAAATGTCTGAATTATCTTACGACTTACTACTAAATACTTGCGATTAAAGAATTGACTACTACTAACCTTAAAGCACACAGCGTAATTCTGTGTGCTTTTGTTTTTTAGAGAAGACGTCTAGAAAACTTTGGAAGTTTCGTTAATTCTCAACTTTTCCAACATTTCGGTAATCATGGCTAACCTTTCCTTGAGCTGGAGTTTAAATTCTCGATGCGATGCATGGTTGATTTCGATGTGCAGTGTTTTTTCCTCCTTTTGAAGCAGTATCATAAGCATTTCTTTTTCGCTGGTAGTGAAATTTGTTTCCATAGCTCCTCCATTTTTTTGTTGAATAAAATTACGATCTGCAAAATGCAGAGTCAAGCAAATCTGTTTAATTCTCAAATACTTGTTTTAATTTTATAGGGGAAAGTTCATTATTCCAAAATTGATGAAAGAAGTTATTTTTCGCTTTTATGAAGAGTTGAACGACTTTCTTCCTGAAAACAGGAAGAAAGTTTCGTTCTCCTATAAATTCCTGGGAACTCCTTCTGTTAAGGATGCAATTGAGGCTATTGGTGTGCCCCATGTAGAAGTGGATCTGATTCTTGTAAACGGAAAATCAGTTGGTTTTGAATATGCTTTACAAAATAAGGATTATGTGTCGGTGTACCCGGTTTTCGAAATGCTGGAAATAAGTAATGTTTCGCATTTAAGAGAAAAACCTTTGCGGAATATCCGTTTCATTCTGGATGTTCACCTGGGAAAACTGGCCAGATATTTACGCATGCTTGGTTTTGATACACTTTATCGGAACGATTATGAAGATATGGAGATTATCAGTATTTCTATTGCTGAACATCGTGTAATACTTACCCGGGACCTAGGACTGTTAAAGGTAAAAACTGTGACCCATGGCTATTTTGTCCGAAGCCAGCATCCGAAAGTTCAGTTGACTGAAGTGTTGAAACATTTCGATCTCTATCGTTCTATTAATCCTTTCAGCCGGTGTGTAAAGTGTAATGAAGAACTGATGATGGTTCTGAAAGACCAAATCGTCAATCAGCTTGAGCCTTTAACCAGGCAATATTTCGATGAATTTTACCAATGTTTGGGCTGTAGTACAATCTATTGGGAGGGTTCGCACTTTGATAGGATGGCGGAATTCATAAATTCGGTCAAGGAGGAGATTTAATGGTAGCACCACAGACTAATATCTTGGCACATCCTTCACTTCCTCATAATATTTTTCTACTCCAATTTCTTTCATTTTCAGGTTAATATTAACAGAGCGTTTATGCAGATGCTCATCGAAGCCAGTGTCGTTACATGGGAACTTAGTGCATTGGAAGCAAAAGTCAACGCCTTGCCGCTCATGACAATCGCGAACCTTGCAATTACTGAAAAGTTTGCATTTCTCCTGTCGGCATCCTTTACAGCCATCAGAGGCGAAGTACGCGAGCATTTCTTTAAAATCGGGATATTTTTTAAAAACTGGTTCGTTCAACAGATCAATAAAGCGGGCAGCATAAATATCGAAATTACCAAGCGATTCTTTTAATAACAGGCTTTGTTTTTGTATATCACCATGGTTAAAGGCAAAGCATTTGCCACAGTGGAGGCCACAGGGCGCAAGTTTTTCTTTTATCTGGTCGTAATTCATGTTGATTTAATTTAAAGTGCAAGCGAAATGAAGTTTCTGGCACCCACCGTAAATGGCTTCCGGTTTGTACTTAATGCCGATTTATCGTCTACATTCCGGTAAACAAGCGTGTACTTACCAGGTTGCAGAAAGATATTGTAAGAGGTGACTCCGTCTGCTGGCAACGACTCGATCAGAATTTGTTCGCCATTTACCTCCATCAGTACCGATCCGATAATTTTTCTTGCAGTTCTGATTTGCAATTGTCCGCAAGCCGGTATCTCCAGCACTTTTCCTTGTGGCGGGATGTTAACATTCGGCATAAAAATTCGCGGAGTTGTCATTATTTCAAGGTCGTATTCGCCGCACAGGTATTTAAGCGATGTGTTGAGCTTTTGAAAGTTCAGGGTTTCCAATTCGCCTTTTTTTCTGATGATGCACATGGGTTCTGAGCCGGGAATGGGTGATGTTATCTTTAGGTTAAGTTCGCCCTGAGCGGCGTCAACTGCAAATGTATTGTGCTTTCCTAAGGCTTGTTCGGCAGTGTCTATCCTCGCCATTGGAATGGTGCTGATTGCTATGGAGTATTTCCGGTAAACATCCAGATAAAGTGTATCGGGATTCCCCGAACGGTCCAGTGTATGAATGTAACTATATTCAGGCAGTTTATCCTTCAGATCGTATAAAATCATCGCAATATTGGTCTCGGATGGTTTTCCCGATTTGTCCAGTAAATTTATCTGAGCTGAAGTAGGATTCAGGATTTGTGTAATGATAATATTGCTAAGACGCGAAAAGGTGTTCTCCTTATTGGCGTCGAAGTAAGTTCCAACACATTCAAACTCGCGCGATTGCTCTTCCGAAAGTCCTATGCCTACGATGAACGGGCGTAGTACTATGTTTTTCTCCCGCAGTTTTATGGCAACCTGGCAGATATTTCCGCCACATTCCTCTATTCCATCGGTAATGATGATGATGAAATTTTTTGAGTTCGGATCTTTGAAGTCACCAATGGCCTGCTCCATTGAATAAGCAATGGGTGTTATTCCTGTAGGCTTCAGGGTGCTGATATATTCCTTTATTTTTGAACCATTAGCAGGCTCAAAGTTGAAAATCAGTTTTGAGTCGGTACAGTTACCCGGGGGGTAGGGCACTACGGCTCCATAAGCCCGGAGGGCTATTTGCAGGTTCTTTTTCTGCGAAAGAGAATCGATAATTGTATAAGCCATGCTTTTTGCAGCATCCATTCGTGTGCCCTGTTCATAAGAGGCCTGCATGCTTTTTGAAACATCAAAAATTACAAGAACTTTAATAGGCTGTTCCTGCGGAGGAGCTGTATGTGCCTTAATGCAAAGTGTGAAAAATACTAAAAAGAGAAGCAGATGTTTATTTATGATTAACCGGGCCATTTCGCATTTATAGTTTTACGAATGGAAAGATAGATAAATAATTGCAAAAGGGTGAAGGAAGGAGGCTTTTTTGTATAACTCATTCAGCTTTGTGCGGTATTTTATTCGAAGTTATTGATTGCAAACATCAATTAGTTTTCTGCTCTTTACTTGCCAGTTTTTAGTCTTTGAATTATATGAGAATATATTCTCAGACATTAGACAGACTCCGGCGTGGACATAAGTAGTAATTGTTTTTTGGCTTTTATCAATTTTTGTGGGGTAAAACTCTACACTGTCACTTAAAAATTTATCAAGTATAAACTTTGAATCAATATTTTGGACATAGAAGTTGTTAAGCGGGCCTCCATTTCCTCCTGAATCTTTGATAATTGCAAAATCTTCTTTTCCGTCGAAGTTGAAGTCTGCAATAATTAAATCTCCAAATAGATTGTCATAGGCCGTTAAAGTGTCATTTTTATGTGTGGAGTATGATCTTACAAAATTGCAATCTTTAAAAGTAGTGTCATGCAGAAACATTGAGGAGTAGGTTATGCATTGATGTTCAAGGCTGGAAGCCTTATCAATGATGATGATGGAAACAATACAAGAGTCGGTAACTCTGTTTAAAGATGTGATGAAGCTGAATTGGGTAGAGAGATCATCATGTGAGCAGGAGATTGCCTCATTTCCAGTGTCATAAAATTTTTTGAATTTCATTCTTGTGATTGCATTTATAATATCCTGAAAGTTGTTATTGTTTGTTGATGTATAAAAAGATAATGGCCATTCCATTTCGGCTTGTTTGGGAATATGAATTCCTTTAAGTTTATTATTTTCATCATAACCTATAAATATTTTGAACCTGTTGGCTATTAGAGAATCTCTCCTGAAAATAAAATCGGAGTCTTTTTGCAATGGATTAGCAAAGATCCCATAAACATACTTTATTCTTCCATATGGAAAAATAAATGAGCCAATTGCTTCGCCTTCTTCTCCATAACCATGAAATATATGGATCCAGTTTCTGGGTGTTTCCATTTCCATGTGCATTGTAATGATCGTTTTAGATGAGTCGTTGCGTATGTAACGGGTCGAAAATGTACTGCAGTAATCTAATCCATCTAATATGAAAAACAATTTTGGTAAAATGTAGATTATGAAAAGACAAATTAGTAATGTAATTATTCTCTTTTTTGTAACCATTTGCTTTGCTTTATAAATGTACCATTATACCATTATTTGTGAAATCCTCTAAGTATGTCTAATCTGTTAGGAGAGGCATCGGGTGACAAGAAATCCCGAATCATATTCTCTGTTCTTCTTGGTCGATAAAGAAATTGTACCGGCCATTCTGTTAACCTTTCTTCCTTCCTGTGCAAGTATATGCCAGGTTCGGGCTCTTCAATAAATTCTTTCTGTAATATCAATGCAAGTGGTTCTTCACATCCTAAGTGTGATCTGTAGTAATCAAATGCTTCTTTATATGTGACGAACGCGTAATAATAATCATCGCCATTTAAAAGGTCGGGGGCTCCATTGTACGGATGGCACCAGACCCGGTATTCAAGTATGTCGTCCCATACATAACCTCCTCCTGATTTTACTATTGCTGGATAGGTCCCAACCTGATAGGGATTTTTTGCTTTTGGATAATTTAACATTAGATTTTTATTATTTTACGAAAGTTAATAAGCAATGCAGGATATTCGTGGCCGTCCTTCCACATATTTTACATTGATTTTTTGTTTTTGCCAAGTTTTGAAAGCTTCGTCATTGAAGAGTATTTCTTTACCTCGTATTTTTTCTCCATTAACATAATAGGTATAAATTGCTATGTGAACATGGGAGTGTTTCCCATAACGTATTTTTATTTCATTTATGTATCCAGAGGTAATGAGACCTCGTATGTTGAGCAATCGCTCCCGCCTGTAAGAGTGGCTTTGAATTAGCAGGAAGAATATGATGAAAAAGATAAGAGCGTTGACAAGTGCAGATTTGAAAATTGAAACATATTTCCAGAGTTCCAGATTTATCAAAAAGGCAATAGTTATAACTGACGCTATTCCCAAGAACAGGAACGGGAATAAATCAATTATTTCGATTGGAAAGAGAAGGAATGTTAACAGGCTGGCAAAGAATAGTATTATCTTCCACTTTCTCGGCAATCTTCCGAAAAATGAATATACTCTGTCTAAAGTTCGACCCAGGAGACCGGGTTTAGAAGCTTTCCTGCCAGTGGAATTGTTATTCCATGAACTGTAATTACCATCTATTTTATTGCCACATATCTCACAAATTATTACCTCGGCAGACGATGAAATATTGTTACCGCATTTTTCGCATATGTAAAGGTATTCTTTTCGTTGAGCCATATTTGTGATTTATTCTCCTGGCTGGGTTTTTAAGGCAATTATCCGTAAAATGGCCTTCAATAGTTATTTTAATGGTATTACTCCGTCGATTTCCCCGTTTACAACTACAAATAGAGCATCGATAATGGGAGGGTTTCCATACGAATCGTCGCCCCAGGCATCTTTGTGGAGGCGAATGAATAAATCCAACAGTTCACCGTCTTCTTTCCGCGAGGTAATCATCATACATCGTCTACGGGGAATGGATACCAGCAGCTCTTCAGCTTTCAGCAGTTCATGGGCTTTCATCATATGACTTTTACAAAGTATCTTTTCACTGCTGAAGTCCTGCCCCGACGCCAGCAAAACTCTGCCATTAAGTGCGGTGGAAATTTCGAATTCCTGCTGATATTCCTCGATGTTTCTGAATGCTTCGTTTATTATCGTATCCGGATCTTTTCCTGCTATATCCTGCGGCATAAGAAATACAAAGTTTGTTGGGGCATCGTAGCCATAAGCTATAACAAGTTCAGGACTTTCAGGAGTGCCAAGCAATGTTTTTCTTACCGCTCCGGCTTTTATTCCTACCCAGTTTCCCGGCTTAAGTATCGGGTAGATTTTCTTTATCCCGCCCGACTTTATCTGTTCAATTTCTTTTTCAACTCTCTTGTCCGATTCGACATCTCCATTGCCGAATATCCTGTCGAATATTCCCATTTTACTTCTTATTAAAATGCAACATCAATTAGTTTCAGGTCTGTTTTGCCTGTTTCCATTAAATAGATTCCTTTCGACAATAAACCTTGGGTGTCGGGTTTGTCGAAGTACGATTTAATTATTTCTTTTAGTTTTTCATGGGCCTCAGTGTTATGTTCCTTGCAGATAAAAAGCAAGTCCCTGGCAGGTATACCTATAATTACATCCCCTTCAAAAATCTGATGAATTTGTTCCCTGAAATTTTCGATAAGAATTAAGGCTGCCTCGAAATTGCCTCCTGCGGTAACCATCACAATATATCCGGCCTCACCGTTCATTTTTATTTTATCGCCAATTTCTTCAATCAGAGCCTGTACGCATGCTTGATGAAGGATGTCTTCGTTTAGGGAAGGGTTTGACCTTAAAACTTTATTCTGTAATAATTCATAATGCGATCCTTTGTCTTCAGCAAAGCAAAGTATCAGGTCTTCATAGAGTTTCTTTACGATTGGCAGAGAATCGTCAGGGATCTCCATCCCGTTCGGGAGTTCATTGCCTAGAAAATGTTTTCCCTGATCGCTTTTATACATTTGGTGCGAATAGTCCACTTTGATTCGGGGAAGAATTTTGATCTCGTTATTGTTTGCCGTTTCGGTTTTTGGGGTGGTGGAGTTTGTTTCTACTTTGTTGGAGATTTCTTGTTTCTCTTTTCTGCCGAAGAATTTTTTAAAAAGGCTCATAGGTTATTTTTTTAGGTTGTAAATAATATTGCATTTTACGTAAGATTTTGAAATGGTTACGGAGAGGGGCTATAATCTGCAGAGGAGAAAAATTTGGATTATGGAGGCTATGATTATTTTGGCTTTTGATGATCCAAATATTGCCAAATTTCTTCTTTTATATCCATAGCCACCCTGAAGCCTATGCGCGAACTTTTACCTGTCTGTGGGTAAAGCTGCGTAATGCAGCTAATAAGATAAATTGGAGGGTCGCACCACGATCCGCCTTTCACAATGCCAGGATTGCGGGTCAATGCAATTGCATTAAAATCGTGTTCGGCACGGGAGTATTCCACTTTTAGTCGTTGAAGCAGAAATTGATCAGTTACAACCTCTTCCACTTTTTTCCAATCGGGCGAGAATGTCATTAAATTGTCGATCATCTTTTCGCGAGTGAGCGAGTCGATGTTTTTGACAGATAGTTTTTTGTAGAGAAGAGGATTGGAGCTTATTAATTGGCTGGAAACGGTAATTTCATCGGGGATGTTCAATGCCAGTAATTTTCTAACCCTTTTTCTGTGATTATTTACTGAAAAAGGGTCCGCTACCCATTCGGCAACGTTTCCACCCATGTCGTAAAGCCCGAAATAATTGGATGCATACGATTTTACAGGCGAGGTATAACAATGCCCGTCGTTGCAATAACCTTTTAGACCAACGTTGTTCTGGTCCATTACCATGCCAAAATTAGCCTTGTATTTACCTTTGGTGTCAAAAAATGGTTCTTCCCAGGGATAAATGGACCGGTTTCTGTCTCCTGTTTTATAAGGTTTTCGTGCGGCATACTGCCATTCAGCTTCCGTTGGTAATTTGTAGGAGCAGAGATTTTTATCAAAACTGTTTGTGAAGAGAAATTTCTTTAACCGGACATTCAACCAGTGAATATAAGCGTTAACCTGGTGGTACGATAGTCCTACCACTGGATAATTGCTGTATGCGGGATGGTGGAAATAATTCAGCAAAGGATCGTTCAATGAATTCGGAAATTCGGTGACCCATATTGCCGTATCCGGATAAACGGCTAATTCCAACGGTTTCCCATTTTGGTCGATATATTTATAAATGAATTCACCAGGTTTAATATCTCTTTTACCTGTTTTTGCAGTTATTGAGTCTTTTACCCAATTTAAAAACTGTTTGTACTCGCTGTTTGTAACTTCATGATCCGATATCATAAAATCACCAACCCTGACCCTTTCGGGTAAATACGACATGATTAACAATGAATCGCGTTCGTTGGCAGTCATTTCATAACTTTCTGTAACCGGAGCGTATTCTGCTCCCCGTATTCCGACCATCCCCTCCAGATATTGATTTAAGGCTTTGATGTTATTCATGCCGGTAACTTTCTGTGCATTGACTGTGTTGGGTATGAGAGGGAAAAGGAGAATAAGAATAAAGTATAAGTTGAGAGTGCAAATAAATGTCGTACTCATTTTATTTTTAGGTTTAGTTTCTTTTCCCATATTATTTCCCCTGTGAGAGTGGTTTTTAACAGTATGTCGGAGCATTCGTATTTCGTTGAGTCTTCACCGTAGATTTTTCCTGCAATAAGCAATGTGCTATCCGAAAGAATAATTCCTGTGTGAAATGTTTTCTTTTTCTTATTTCTGTAAATTCTGGACCATATTCTATTACCATTTTCATCGACTTTTAGTATCAATCCTTGGTAGCTTTCCGTGTCATATAAATATATATTTCCGAAAAGATACAAATTATTTTTCCTGTCTGGAAGCATCATGTCCAGATCCTCTCTTTCCCAGAGGTTGATCTTTGAAGTATAATGGATGTTTCCATCAGGCGCTATGTTGAATAAATTAAAAAATTCCCCATAAGGTTTTTATAATTCCATTCAGCAAAATGCTGCTTCGTCGGAAGAGCTGGCTACAAGTGCAGAAGAACTAGCTAGTCAGGCCGAACAGCTAAAAACGATGATCAGCTTTTTGAAGATGTAACGAAAAGGATCGCTGCGCTCTGGTTTGCTGCCGGAACAAATATCAGGTTACCATCACCCGTGCTGCTGATTAAGTCCGAAGGACTTTAATGTGAATAGCAGGTGAAATAACATGAAATAACTAACGGTCAGGCTCCGAAAAACTTATTTATTGTTGGCTATTGGAGTAGTTAACAAGGTCGTGTTGAAACACTAAGGTGAAATTCCGATATGAGCAGTGTGGTGAAAACCGAAAAGAAGAGAAAGGAGAACCATCGTTTCGAAACAATTGTGATATTATTCATGATGTATTGAATTCGCCTGACCAAAAAGCATTCTTACCTGTTTACTCCATAGTGATTGTTATTTGGGTTTAGTGTAGATAAGTCAATGCAGCTTTCTGATATCATTATACAGAAAATAAAGAATGAAGGGCCTGTGTCGTTCCACGATTTCATGGAAATGGCATTGTATAATCCTGGAAAAGGGTATTATACCTCTCCGAAGGACAGGATTGGGACCAACGGGGATTTTTATACCAGTTCCAGCCTAACCCCTGCATTTGGATGGGCGATTGCCCGCCAGATCGAAGAAATGTGGGACATACTCGACAGAAATGACTTTACCATTGTAGAATATGGAGCCGGAACAGGAGCACTTTGCCATGATATACTTAATTACCTTAAAACGAACCCCGAATTTTATCACCGCCTGAATTATTGCATTATCGAAAAGAGTGCGGCGATGCGCGAAAAAGAAAAATCGCAACTTCACGAGAAAGTGTCGTGGTACGATTCAATTAAGGACATACCCTCAATGAATGGCTGTATTTTATCCAACGAGCTTCCCGATAATTTCGCCGTACACCAGGTGGTGATGGCCGACGAGCTGATGGAGGTTTTTGTTGGCTACGATAATGGGTTTATAGAAATGCTGAAACCCGCTCCCAAAATACTGAAGGATTACCTGGCTGAACTGAAGGTGGTGCTGCCAAAAGGATTTCGTACCGAAATAAACCTGGAAGCCACAGAGTGGATCAGGGACATTGCCACATCCCTGAAAAAGGGTTTTATCATTACAATCGATTATGGTTTTCTGTCGGAAGAATTGTACAGCGAATACCGACGCAATGGTACAATTGTAAGCTACAACAAGCACCGGGTGCACGACAATGTTTACTTAAACCCGGGGGAACAAGACATTACCTCGCATGTAAATTTTTCGGCATTGCACCACTGGGGTGTAAAGTATGGGCTGGAAAGCCTCGGTATCGTCCATCTGGCCGATTTTCTGCTGCCCCTCGGTTTTAAGAACTATCTCCAGCAGTCATTATCACAGGAAAAAGACCTGAGCCTCATCAGCCTGATAAAAAAAGAATCGTTTATCGCCCGTACGCTGTTAATTGATATGGGGTACAAATATAAAGTGCTTATCCAGGGAAAAGGAATAGCCCCGGCAAGCCTTACCGGATTGAAGCTTTTACAGGAAAACCATTATACAGTCGCTTAAAAGGGGTTTTCGTGAGTGCGAAGTTTGTATGAAAGATATTAGTCTCATTTTTTATATATTATTTAATAGTCTTTGATGCACCGTACTGAAAAGAAATTCCAATCCAGGGGATGAAACGCTCCCAATCCGCTATCTTTTGCAGTGATCATCCAATACCAGTTTCTCATATAATACCAGTGTTGGTCGCTAAAATCCCTGCTTTCGCTCGAACTCCACCAATATCCGGCCACACCCATATGATTATATTTGTTGTATGTGTCGCGGAATCCACTCAGCAATGCTGCAAAATTATATCTATAAGGGGGCATATTGGGATTATTCCATAGAGCCGTATCCACGGCTTTTAATTTATCGCCGGCCCGATAAAAACCACCTACATATCCTGCTAAATCCAGCCAGTCTTCATTGGTTGGAACATGCCAGCCCGTTGGGCATACGTTTCGTGAATCGATGATTACTCCCCAGTTATATAACCTTCCATGAATTTTACCTATTAAGGTGTCGTTATTATAATTACAATAATACTCATTACTTATATCTTCAATTGAATCGGGTGCCAAAGGAATTTTATCACCATTACTAAAACGGGTCACCTTTAAATTTTCCGACATCCATGTTTGTGGGCCAATTCCTATCCATTTATATACATTGCCGTCAATATCCCTAACCTCCATTATATTACCCAGGCTATCTCTTACAGGCTGAGCCGTAAGGTTAACACCCACAACCGTAAAACATGTAACAAATATCGCTGGCCTGCCGACTAATTTGAATATTAATTTAAACATGTGGTATCTAGAATATCTAAAAACGTGCGACTTCAAATTCATTGCTCATTGGAAACGGAAAAACCTCATAAAGCTTGGCGCCCCTGCTGGGCGCGATTGTATCGCGTTCCTTTTATTACTCTCATCATTTACCTATCTAATTATCGTGCGAGTCTGTATTTTATGGTTACGCCGTTTTGCATATGTTTTGTTGGGGATTTCGGAGCAGTTTCCTATCCCACGTTACAAATTTTAAGTAGAACAGAAAAGTTTATGTAAGCACTTAAACCCCAATAAAATATATGCGGTGTTGTGAACAGTGCATATTGATAATTCATTAATCAATCGTTTTCATTTTTCAGTATCTCTTCCAACATTTCTAAAATAATAACTATCATATAATTACATACTGACTCACTTGGTACCCCTCCGTGCAATAATAAGTTTCTAGTCGGTTCAAGAATAATTCTTAGATATTCTTTAAATTCATTCGAAAAATGAGGACCCTGATACTGGCTTATTCCTCCAACAATTGTACTAAGATTTGATGTTTTTATTCCAGTGATTCTTTTAAATATAATATAGTCTTTTATAACACCTTCAAAAGTTGGAGCAATCATTTTTAATGCATTCGAAAATAATACAGTCACAGGTGAATTTAGTATAAGATCAAACGCATTTAATATAGTTTGTCTATATGGCGCCATTATAACAGAAAAGTTAATTTTAGGTTTTAACTTTTTAAGTCTATATTCAATATCAGTCCATATAGTGGGAAAGACAATGGTCGGATTTAAATTTTTAATTATAGTCTCCAACAATGATTTCCTGACAATTAATTGTCCGAAAGAATAATTCCAAGCACCTTTTGTCGAAATATCAATCTTTCCATAATTTTCATCTACAGCGAGTATTGCAACTGTCATATCGTATACATCTCTGTAACCCAAAATCTGTTTTTTATATAATCCACCAATCTTAAGTTGAGTTGGATTTATTAAAGAATCAAAATAATAATCAAAATGAGTGAAATCGTCTTTTTTCTTTAGTGTCTTGGGAATAAAAATCCTTTTTAAACACCAATACAGGAATATTTCCTTTGGAAAAACGATATTGTCAATTAAGATTTTTTCTCTTGATAATGAACCATAATGATTTATACTACATTCTGTAAGAGTACCCTCAACATGAGTGTCAATTTTTACAATATGGAATCCTAAGTAATACTTCAAATTATCCATCACTTGATTTATACTTAAATTCTCGGTTTAATAAATCGTAATGTGTTTTTTGCATTGTTCACAACATCCCAATATCACCAATTGGTGATATATCCGTTATATCATTATCTTTTTTATCGGCCATTTTTTAGGTTTCTTTAAGTAAACGTAACTTTTTCAGGTAAAATATCCAATTTGTTATGGTTCTTTTTACATTCTAAAAACCTACGATTCGCCCGTCACGAAAAAATCTTCCTCCTATTGCTTTTTTTAAACCTTTTACCTAAAATTGTAAACGTTTCTTTGCCAACACGATTTGACTTGAGAGAGATATCAGAAACGAAATTTAGATTCGCTAATCGTTAACCTTAAATTTTATCTCTATGAAAACAACAACTTTCGCCTTATTTCTTTTAAAAATCCCTTTCGCTTATCGCGATTTTTTCTTTGCCCGCAACTGGATTTTGTTGCTTCGCTTTTCTGTTCCTGTGGTTTAGCAAACGTTTCGCTCCTTGTGCCGCCCGTTTGGGTCCTTTTATCACCATTTTGGCTTTTTATAACTAAAATTCCCCTTCGGGTACCGAAATTTTACCTCCGGTAAGTCAATTTTTTGCTCCGGATGGTCAAAAGTTCGCCGTTTAAGCACGCGGACTGAATTTTTAAGCACGCGGACTGAATTTTTAAGCACGCGGACTAAAAATTTGATTACGCGGACAGGATTTTTCTTTACGCGGACAGGAATTTTGAGCACGCGGACTGAATTTTCTTTCACGCGGACTGAAAATCTGAGTACGCGGACAAGAAAGTTGGTCGTCAAAACAGGAATGCGCACATTACGGACTGGAAAACAAATGTTTATAATAGAAACACCAAAATAATCTTTATTATTTAATCTCTAAATTTTACCGTTATGAAAAAGAAAAGTGCCTCCCTTGTTTTTAACATCGGCCTTCCGGTGTTTATTGTACTAGCCAGAGCCAAAGCCAGCTTTATGCGACGCGACCTGGTAGAATTCGAAAAATATGGTGTAACCGAAGACTCCATCGATTCCCTGGATTCGATGATTACTGAATTCGAAGCCATCCCTACCGACGAAGAGCTGGTGGGCGATCAGGTAATTGCCACCCAGGCAAAAGATGCCCAGGCCGAAAAGGTAAAGGGAATCCTGGGAGCGATCATGACCCGCGTCCGAAATAAATTTGGGGCTCACTCGGGCGAATACCGCAAGTTTGGCGTGGGCGAAATTGCTACGCTCGATGGCGGAAAGTTAGGCTACACTGCAGCCCGTGCCCACAGGGTGGCCGTCACGTATTTGCCCCAACTCATGAGTGAAGGCCTCACCCAGGAAATGCTTACCGACTTCGACACCCAGATAAAAGCATTTAACACCAGGCTGGGAGCCCAGGAAGATGCAATATCCGACCGCGACATCGCCACCGAAAACCGTGCCGCGAAAGCTAACGCTATTTACAGCTTGTTAGTTAAATATTGCGATACCGGCAAACGTATCTGGGCGAGCACCAACGAGGCCAAATATAACGATTATGTGATTTACGACACACCCACGGGCAGCCCCGAAGAAGGATTGCCGGCGGCGTAAAGATTTATGAAAAAACAGGAGTTTAAACTTGAACACACCATATCCCGGGCCTTCGGGCCTGGGATTAGAAATCGACAATAAATTCGTGGCGAACCATACCATTAAACTTATTATCTTTTTGCCAGCAGGGCAGTTTATTTCCAGCCGTTTACCTTTGTTATGAACTTGTCGGCCGGAAAACGGTCGCTGTTGTTCTTTCCAACATACCGGAAAATTTCTTTGCCATTGCCATCCAGAATAATCATGGCAGGATAATGGACCACCTGCCCGTGAAACTGGTATCCGTTCGGAATTTTATAATCTGAGGCAAGCCGGGCATCAGGATCGATATAAATTTTCGGGAGATCTTTAAAGTCGGCCTGTTCCAGATTTTTAACCCATTCAAGTATTTCTTCCCGGTTATCCGGCTTGATAAAAAGCTGGACGATATCCGGAAAACTATCCGACAAAGCAGCATAGGAACGGGTATGTTTTAAGCAATAGGGGCATTCTGTTTTCAAAAGGAAATGCAAAACGACCATCTTGCCCTTGTTGTCGGAAAGCCTGAAGGTTGACCCGTCGGTTGCAGATACCAGTGTAAAATCAACCGGGTTCTGTGCCGTAAGCCTGGGAGAAGTTGCAGCCAGAGCAATGGCTGCTATAAGGAACAATAATTTTTTCATAAATAGGTGAATTAAGTTAAAACATTATTTTTCCAGTTCTCCTTTCAATCTGTTAAGTCCGGTTTCGAAGTCGTTGCCAATCATTTCCTCGAAGTCCATAAAAAGAAGCATGAGGTTCATGGGATAATCCATACGACCGCTGAAGCCCCATTTCACCTTGGTTTGATTATCTCCCGACGCCTCGGTGATCATATAAGCTTTTTCGGTCGATTCGAAAGGCTTGATAAACCGAAGTTCGTAATCGATGCGTTCGCCTTCAGTAATCTTTTTGATTTCCTGTTCGCCGGTGCCTACATCGTTTTTCAGGCTCTCCCATGCCGAGACAAACCCAACCATGCCATCAGTGCCCCGGTAGGACTTCTTCATATCGGGATCCATGGTTGCCCATTTGCTGAAATTGTCCTGGTTTTTCAGAAATTTTATATAACCAAAAACCACCTCTTTGGGTTGGTTAATAACAACTTCGCGTTCCACAGCATAATCTTTTTTTACAAAAAGAGCCACAAGCAAAGGAATGGCAATAATGATAGCCAATGCTATCAGAATCTTTTTAAAGATTTTCATGGTTTAGGTTTTAACGTTATGGAATTACTTGCATCGGTATAACAATCAGGGGAGTTGAAAGTTTATTATAGTTTAATCCCTTTTCTTGTTTTTAAAGGCATCAGGCCGGTTAATCTTCAGCGAGGAATGGTATCCCTTTTTGTTGGCAGGGAAAGGGGCTGTGTGAAAAAGGCGGAAAGACTTCGACTATGCTCAGTATTACGCTTGAAAATCAGCTATTTGCCATATTGAGCGGAGTCGAAATATGACAGGTAATTGACTTTTCACACAGCCTCGTTTGAGGGCTTTTCACAGGACCTCTTTATTATTTATGTTAAAGTGTCTTCAGCCAATTAAGACATAATGCAGGCCATGAATTTTCAGTTCCATTGCCGTGGCCCAGGCCATAACCATGTCCGCCTTTCTGAAAGATGTGCAACTCGGCCGGAATATTGTTTTGCTGAAGCGCGTTGTAATACGATATGCTGTTTTTAACAGGTACAGTTTTGTCATCGCCCGAATGAAGCAGAAATGCAGGAGGTGTTTGAGCATTTATGTGAAGTTCGTTAGAAAATCTTTTTACCTGTTCTTCCGTTGGGTTCTCGCCAATAAGGTTTTTACGTGAACCCATGTGGGTAAAAGTGGCATCGAAGGTGATAACCGGATAAATAAGAATTGAGAAATCAGGGCGTGCAGATGTCGTATCACTTACATTATAAATTTTCTCCATGTAATGGGTGGAAAGGGTAGAAGCGAGATGACCGCCGGCAGAGAATCCCATAACGCCAATTTTCTTAGGATTGATTTTCCACGCCGGGGCGTTACGGCGAATTATTCTCAGTGCTTCCTGGGCGTCCTGGAGCGGACCAACACTTTTGTCGTCCATTATTTTGTCGGATGGCAAACGGTATTTAAGTACGATGCCTGCAATTCCCTGATCGTTTAGCCATTTGGCCACAGCATGTCCTTCGTGGTCTATGGCAACAATGCCATAGCCGCCGCCGGGGATAATAAGCACTGCCATACCATTGGCCTTTTCCTTTTTTGGTAGATAAACTGAAATTTCAGGATCGGTAACTTTCTCTACTCGCAGCACCCCGTCTTTTCTATCGATGGTGTTTTCTGTATAGTCGGATGCCTGTTTCGAGCCGGGAATTCCGTTTGGCCACACTTTCATATTTACTGACTGGGCTATGGCACCAGCAACTAAGGCTTGAAGCATTATAAAAGCAATTAAAAATTTGGTTCTTTGCATTTTTTTATTTTTAGTTATTAGCAAATACTTTTTTACTCGATAAAAATAGGAATTCCAATCAACATATATCTCCAGGCTACTTTTAATTATTATTTTGTTTGGATTGATATCTCTGTCGCTGATAAACCTTCAGCTTCTGCCTTCAAAGTAATATTGCCTGGTTTATTGCCTAAAGCAGGCCTCAATATTGCCAAAGCCACCCCCCGGAACGTTTTAACCTCAGGTTTTTTGAAGCTTGCCATACAATTGGGGCATGCACTTCCCGTTCCGGCAAGTTCGCCTTCGCCAGTAATGGTGAATTTTACCTGAGTTGACGCATTAGGAATAGTGTTGCCAAACTCATCTGTAATCTCAACTTTAACATACGAAAGATCGTTGCGGTTTGATTTAATTACCGGTCTGTCGGGAGTAAGCTTTATTTTTGAGGGTTTACCGGTTGTGGTAATTGTTTTGGTTACTACTTCTATGCCATTTTCAAGTCCAATAGCTTTCAATACTCCGGGCTGATAAGGAACCTGGAAGGTTGCTATTAATTTTGTTGAGTCGCTTACAGTTCTTTCGCCTATTATTTTACCGTTGAGCTCAAGTCGTACTGCCGGACAGCGTGTAAATACCCTAACATCCATTATTTTTCCTTCGTTACCGGCCCAGTTCCAGCTTTGCCATTCATCGGGCCAGCCCCAGTAGCTTATCTTTTCAAATTTACCTGATGGGATAGGAGCATGAACCGCTATTTCGAGTTTGCTGTTTCGCCATATCACATCGCGATAATACATTTGCGGTTTTTTAAATCCAATAAGATCTATGTCGCCGCAATAAGCGTTGAACCAGGGCCAGGGTTTGGCAAAACTGCTATCAGGATCGTCGTTTAAACGGCTGTGACCAATGCCTGTTTCGCCCATATAATCCATTGCGGTCCAAATAAAATCGCCAATCACCCAGGAGTTTTTCTCAACCTGTTCCCAGTTATCGAAGGCGTCTTTTGCTACCGATTCGGTCCCAGTCATGATCCTTTCGGGATATTTGGCATGATCGGCCTCATATTCGGTAAACTGGTAGTTATAACCACCTACATCGAGCAAGGCAAATGCCGGTGCTGTTGCTGACCATGGTCTGCCTTTATGGTCCCAGAAGGAGCATATGGCCGCAGTAATGGGGCGAGTGGGATCCAGTTGACGTACTTCGTTGGAGAGCAGTTTGGTGATAATCAGGCCGGAAGTGTCCGCCCGCTCGTTAATCTCGTTGCCGATACTCCACATAATAACCGAGGGGTGATTCCGGTCGCGCATTACCATCGACTGAATATCGCGTTGCCACCACTCCTTAAAAAAGCGGTGATAATCCATATCGTTTTTGGGGCGCTCCCACATGTCGAAAGCCTCATCAATAACCAAAACGCCGAGACGGTCGCATGCATCGAGGAATTGTTTTGAGGGAGGGTTGTGGCTGGTTCGGATGGCATTGAAACCATAGGCTTTCATCAGCTCCACCCGGCGTTCTTCTGCCCGGTCGATGGTGGTCGAACCAAGAAAGCCATTGTCGTGGTGCATACAGCCTCCTTTGAGTTCCATAGGTTTGCCGTTCAATAAGAATCCTGTTTTTGCATCAAAGTTTAAGGTTCTGATTCCGAATGGAGTTATAACCTTGTCGACTGTTTTGCCACCGGAAATTACTTCCGTTTCTGCAGTGTATAAATAGGGGGATTCGGTTGACCAAAGTTGTGGCTCAGAAAAAGTAAGATTCTGGACAATGTCAATATCACGTGTTGATAGGCTTCTAGACGGTGATTCGTTTGTTATCACTATTTTTCCCTTGTGGTCCAGCAAACGGGTAATTAACTTTACATCGGTGGGATTTGTCCCGGAATTTTCAATATTGGTTGAAATTTTTACTGTTGCTTTTGCTGCGGAAACATTGGGAGTTGTGATGTAAACTCCCCAGGGAGCAATGTGTACAGGTTGAGTAATAATAAGCCATATATGACGGTATATACCCGATCCGCTATACCAGCGGGAGTTTTTTCCTTCATTTTTTACCCGTACCGCTATTGTATTGGGTTTGCCGGGGGTATTTAAAAAATTAGTTATGTTGAGGTTAAATGCAGTATATCCGTAAGGGTGTTTGCCGGTATGTTTTCCGTTGATCCATATATCGCAATCCATATACACTCCATCGAAATTTAGCAATACATTACTTTTTGGTTCAGCGGGTATTATAAATGTTTTTCGATACCATCCTGTGCCGCCCATTGTATAGCCTGTGGATGTTGTTCCAGGGCTTTCTTTTGAGAAAGGACCTGAAACTTTCCCGGGTTCTTGATTGGGTAGATCTTCGGAACTCCAGTCGTGCGGCAGGTCAATCATTCTCCACGTTTTGTCGTTAAAACCTGGTTTTTCTGCGCCTGTAACATCGCCTCTGTAAAACTTCCAATCCGCATCAAATAATGTTTCGATCCGGGCTGTCTGTGAATTAAGGTTGAGGAAGAAGGCCAGCAGGATCGTGATTGTCGCAGCAAATTTTAAGTTGTGTTTCATTTGTAAGTAGTATAAGCAGTTTAATGGTAACAAAAATATTAAAATACTCTTTCTTAAATTGTTAATTCGACACTTATTGCTTGTTTTTTTAATCTCATTTTAATACCTGCGAGTATAGAATATCCAAAGGGATTATTGGTTATAAGAATTAAATTTGTAAATTGCATACTACGGACAGCTACTAACTTAATAATTATCAGATGGTTCAAAGCGAAAGTCGAGTCATCCTGAGGATGGAACAAGCTCCTTGCATTTTTTGTTGCTTTTAGTATCCAATTTTAAAACTACTCCATGGAAGCGTTACCTCAGAATTTGTTTCAATTAATGTTACAGCTATCAAAAATCCAAAACAGGAAAAAGATTGTTGAGACATTTGTTGAATCCATGAATGCTATTTTTACAGAGATTCGTTTCAGCGAGGCGAAAGATAGTCTTGATTCCGGGTGTGATTTTATCGACATTAAAACCTCATTCAATTATTATGGGCGTTTAATTCTGGATTATGGCCAGAAAATATTGCCAGTTTCAAAACGACAACTGATTCTCAATTCGGTTGATATGCTTGCCATCCTGGTCGAGAACCGATCTCAGCAGGAAAAACTTACCAATGAAAAAAAGCAATTAAAGAAGGAATGGCTTAAACAACTCGATAATATTCATGTACTCGACGGGCAATATAAAATTCTGGCTGAAAACTCTGAAGATATGATTATCCGGTTCGACAGGAGTCTTAATATCATTTATGCCAATCACTGTACTGAGAAGATTTTTGATTTGCCCCGCATACTTTTTATTTCCAAAAATATTAACGACCTGGATCTGTCGGAAGAACAATCCGAGTTCTGGAGCAAAAATCTTGAACGGGTCTTCAGGATTGGATTTTCGATGAACGAAAATCTTGTAATATCAGGCAGCCAGAAACATTACTATCATGTTAAGTTTGTTCCCGAAAAGGCCGATAGCGGTGAAGCGAATTTTGTAATAGCTACAGCCCGTGATATTACAGACCTTAAGAATAAGGAGAAGGCCCTTTTCGAAAGCCAATGGCATTTAAAGCAGGCACAGCGGATTGCGAAAATAGGTAGTTGGGAGTGGAATCTTAAATACGATACCATAATTCTTTCCGATGAACTTTATCATATGGTAGGGTTGCCTCCGCTTCACCGCAATCATACTGTTGATGAGTTAAAAAGCTTCGTTACAGAGGGCCTTTTTTCGTATGTGAAAAAGTTTCAGCAAGATCCTCCCGAGGATATGAAAACCTTTGAAATTGAGGTAAACGTGCGGCGGGTTGATGGTACTATCAGGCATTGTGTGATCTGCGGCGAGACAATCATAGGAAATAGCGGGAAGATAAAGAAAATTCATGGCACCATACAGGATATTACTGAACGTAAAATCATGGAGAGTGAGCTGAAAAATGCAAAGCTTAAGGCCGAAGAATCCGACAGATTAAAATCTGCCTTTCTGGCTAATATGAGCCATGAAATTAGAACACCCCTCAATGGAATTCTTGGCTTTTCGGAATTGCTCAAACACAAGAATCTCAACGCGGAAAAACGCCAGTTTTATATCGATATAATTTGCTCTAACGGGAAACAACTTCTGAATGTTATTTCGGATATTATTGATATTTCCAGAATCGAGTCGGGGCAGATTACCATTGATAAGAGCAGCTTTTGTCCTGAAACACTACTCAACGACCTGCACGAACACCTTAAGACCGAACTTAAAGCTAAGGGTAAACCTAAAATTGAGACCAGGCAATTACCTGATGTGCGACTCAGAAATGCTTCCATTGTAGCAGATGAAATTCATTTGAAACAAATTCTCGTGCATTTGATTTCCAATGCCGTTAAGTTTACCAATTCAGGTCAAATTTGTCTGGGGTACGAAATCCGGGAAGATAACATTGAATTCTTTGTTACGGATACCGGAATTGGCATTCAGGCCGATTGTCACAAGCTTATATTTGAGCGTTTCCGGCAGGCAAATGAGAGTGCATCCAGAGAACACGGCGGTACCGGTCTGGGTCTGGCTATTTGTAAAAATCTTGTTGAACTCATGGGAGGAAAAATTTGGGTTATATCGTTCGAAGGTAAAGGATCGGAATTCAGGTTTTCATTACCTTTTGTAACTTCAGTTCAAGTGGAAAACAAACCTGTTGAGACCAAAGGATTTGAATATTCATGGCCAGGGAAAAAAATTCTGATTGTGGAGGATGATAATGCTAGTATGGAACTGCTAAACGAGTCTCTTGCCGAAACTTATGCCATTATTTATAAAGCCGATGATGGAGAAAAGGCTTTGCTCATGCACAAAAACATTCAGCCTGATATTATTCTTATGGATATCAGGATGCCTAACTTAAACGGTCTTGATGCTATACAGATAATAAGGAAGACCGACCCTGCTGTCCCTATCATAGCTATTACCGCAAATGCCTTCGTTGAAGACAAAATAAGCTGCAAAGCTGCCGGGGCCGACGACTATATTTCAAAGCCGGTGGATCAATCTATTTTGCTTTCAAAAATGGAAAAGTTTTTAGGGCAACCGCTTGAAACCTTCGCCAACATTGCAGGAGAAGAAGTTGTAAAAAAACAATAAAATTATTTGATGCCCGGTTAAACCTTTTGCCGGAGAAATTATCAAAGAGCTATAAACAAAAAAACAATAGCCATGAAAAAGATAATTTTGACAGCAGCAATCATGATAGCCATGAGTTTTTCGGTAAAGTCCATTGCTCAAACCGCAACTCCGGGGGTAACTAAAAAGCAGATAAGTCAGGAAGCCCGCATTCAGGAAGGTAAACAAAGCGGAGAGTTAACGCGTCGCGAAAAACGAAATTTGCAATTGCAACAAGCAGAAATTCAGCACGACAAAAAAGTTGCTAAAGCTGATGGCGTAGTTACTCCCGCTGAGCGCCGGCATTTAAGAAAGGAACAGCGCAGGGCAAGTGCAAATATTTACCATCAGAAGCACGACTCGCAAACTCGGAATTAATAATATAAAAGAAAAAGCCGGATCCAGCCGGCTTTTTTTATCGCATTAAGATCAAATTTACAGCACTTTCATTTTACCGGCCCAGACAATTGCATAAACCAGATGCTGCATTACAAGAGGTTCCAGGTAATTGTCGTCACGGTGACCAACTCCGGTGTAGAAAGCGCGTCCACCATCAAATTCATGATACCATATAAAAGGGTGTTTTTCGCCGTTGGCTCCACCTTCGTAAGTGCTTTCGTCCAGGTAAGCAAGCACTTTAACATCGGGATTCATATCCTTAAAATTGTACCATTCGTCGGTGCGTTCCCACTTCTCAGGAAGAAAAGAGGTAGCCTGGTGACTTTTGTCCACTACATTGATTACAGCTTTTTGCTGTTTGGGATGAGAAAGAAAATACGCTCCAACAAGTTTGTTGTACCAGGGCCAGCCATATTCGGTATCGCTGGCGGCATGAATTCCAACAAATCCGCCACCAGCCTTAATGTAGTCCTCAAACGCTTTTTGCTGACCTTCGTCCAGAATATCTCCACTGGTGTTCAGGAAAATAACACACCGGTATTTCTTAAGATTGGCGGCAGTAAAGGCTAATGCATTTCGGGTAGTATCGGCTATAATACTTTTTTTACCCAAAGCAATAGTAAGAAGTGGCATCGCTTTTTCAATGGATTCGTGATGGAATCCTGCAGTTTTTGCAAATATCAGAACTCTTTTTGGCTGACTGAATGCGTAGAACGGAATGGCTAGCACCAGAATAGCTATGGCAAGTTTTTGTGTAAGGTTTTTTTGCATGGCAGTTGTTTTAAATATTATCAAATTTAATGTTTTGTCGCGATTTCGGAAAGACATCTGTTTCGAATTTCAATAGTAGGAGAAAATTTGAGATTCGTCGAGATTTTTTCTTAAACAGTCTTAAATAATCCTTCAACATTTTACGGTTTACTATCTTTGATAAGTTTAAACCATAAGTAAATGGCTTTAATTCTTGATAAAATCAGGGCAAGTGTCAATTACAGAAAAGTTTTCAGCCGTTCACTGCTGATTGTTATTCTCCATCTGGCAGCCTGGGGGATTTTTATTTTCTATCCTTTCATTTTTTTTCAGATAAGGGTGCTCGATCCTGAATTTTATTACAAACAGATTATTAATGCTGCATTTCTTGCCGGAGTTTTTTATTTCAGCTCATATTACCTGTTTCCACGATTGATAAAAAAGGTGAAACTACTGTTTCATGTTGTTCTGCTTTTAGGATTAATTGCTTTTATTCCTCTCCAGCAGTATTTGCTGGAGTATTATTTTTTTCGTCGTGTCGAGAACCATTTACAGATAATTTCGCCGCTTTCGAAAGTGAAAATTGCTGAATTTCGCTCCGTCACAGCCCGAAAGGAGTTGCGTGTGATTATTCGGAAAGACAGTGCTGCTGTTACCGACCGGTTCTTTCATCTTCCTTTACCTGCGCACAGGTTGTTTTTTAACGAAACCCTCCAAACGTCCTTTTCTTCGGTATTGTTCGTGCTTTTGGTTAGTGGTTTTGTAAGCGTAGCCGGAGAACTGTTTCGTACCGAGAAAAAGCGAAAGGAACTGGAAAATCAAAGATTAAATGCTGAGCTGGCCTTCCTGAAATCGCAGGTGAATCCTCATTTCTTTTTCAATACCTTAAATACAATATATCTTTTGGCGCATAAAAAATCGGACCAAACGGAACATGTTGTGGTTAAGCTCTCGGAAATTATGCGTTATATGATTTACGACTCGAATGCCGCAGAGGTAAGTCTTTCGCGGGAATTGAACTATCTTAAGGATTATATCGATTTACAACGATTGCGTCTGTCTAAAAAAGTTGATGTTCAGTTTCTGGTAAGCGGAAACGCCGATGGACTTCTTATTGCTCCCATGATGCTGATTCCTTTTGTGGAAAACGTGTTTAAGCATGGAGTAAGTTATGCTGGCGAAACTTTTATTCACATAGAGATTGCTATTGAAAATAATTCGCTCTCTTTTTCAACCCGAAACAGGATTTTTGCACGGAAAGATGAGCCAGAGCAATCGTCGGGTGTTGGTTTGGTTAATGTTCAAAAGCGGTTGCTGTTGCTCTATCCTGATCGCCATAACCTGATCATCAAAACTGATAATGATGAATTTGCCGTTAACCTGAAAATAGACCTTAACCATGATTAGGTGCATTGTTGTCGACGATGAGCCTCTGGCCATTGAACTGCTCGAGGACTTTATCCGCAAAGTTCCCTTTCTTCAGCTTACTCATACATGCGAAAGCGCTCTGGAAGCTCTCGAAATTCTTAAGAAGGGAAATGTCGATCTTATGTTTCTTGATATCAAAATGCCCGATATTAACGGCCTCGACTTGCTTAAAAGTCTCAAACGTCCGCCTGTGGTAATTTTTACTACTGCTTACAGCGAGTATGCCGTGGAAAGTTACAATCTGGACGCTGTGGATTATTTGCTGAAACCCATTCCGTTCGACCGGTTTCTTCGTGCGGTGAATAAAGCCCGGGAGTATATCGAAGAAATTCATATGGAACCTCCATCTGAACCCTTAGTCGAAAAAGCTGAAAAGGAGTACATATTTGTGAAAGCAAATTATCAGATTCTGAAAATAAACTTCCGTGATATTCTATATCTGGAAGGTTTGAAGGATTATGTGAAGATATATTGTGGGTCAAAACCAGTGATTACCAATCAGAGCATGAAATATTTCGAGGAAAAACTTCCCTCGAAAATATTTGTTCGTGTTCACCGGTCGTTCATTGTATCGATGGAAAAAATAACTTCCATAACCAAAAATCGCATTGTAATCGGCGACAAGTACATTCCTGTGAGCGGTAGCTTTAAAGATGCATTTTTTCAATTAATCGACAAAAATCTTTAAACCGTCGAGATCCTTTTTGTCATAATCTAGTTCATTTGCTAATCCTTGCAGGGGCTTCTAATTTTGATCCAGTTAACTCACTTAAAATTAGAGCCATGTTAAAACAATTTATCTTCAAGGTATTAGTTCTTTTCCTCATTTGTAATACACAGTTTTTAAGAAGTCAGAATCTTGTTGCCACCTACACCGAAACGCGCAAGTTCGAAGGTAAAATGCCCGATGACCCAGATCCTAAAATCAGAGAACTTGTAAAGAATGCCGGAACCCATACAAGGAACTTTTATCCAGTGCTGGAACTTCCATTTATCAGGAAAAGCAGGCCGAAATGGAAGAAGGTCCCGAACACCGCATTGTTATCCGCATCGGTGACGACGATCGCGGGTCAGTTTACAAGAATCTTTTACAGAAAAAGTTGATTAGACAGCATGAATTCTTTGGCCGTAACTTCCTTATCAAAGAGGCTTTAAAGCCTATCAACTGGAAACTCGAAAACGAACAGAAAACCATTGGCAGTTATAATTGCCGCAAAGCCTCGGCAAGCATCGATACTATGAAGGTTATTGCCTGGTACTGCCCTGATATTGCTATAAATGACGGACCTGATATTTTCTGGGGACTGCCCGGATTAATTCTCGAAGTGAATGTTGATAACGGCAAAAAAACAATTGTTGTCAATACGGTCAAAATTACCAACGAAGCTGTAGCCGTGGCAATTCCCGATAAGGGAAAGGAAGTTACCCAGCAGGAATTTAGTGCTATTAAGAAAGAGAAAATGGAAGAAATGCGAAAATCCCATTCGAATGGTTCGCCCGACCGGGTTGAAATACGCGTAGTACATTAATTCCTGATTTTAATTCCCGAAGCTATGAAAAGCATTTTCAGATTTTTTTATATCCTCGTTTTTTTGGGAGCTTTTATACCCAATGTTGTTGCCCAATCGAAAATAAGAGGAAAGATTACCGACTCCATTCAGAATCCGCTTCCTTTTGCCAATGTACAGGTGTTCGATAAAGACGATAATGTGGTGAGCTATGCCATAGCCAACGACAAAGGCGAATACTCTCTTGATATTGAAAGGGTCGGGGAATACAGGGTTAAAGCTGGTTGTCTTGGTATGTTTCCAAAGGAGCAGAATGTCTCGGTAGGTTCACTGGTGATACAGCTCGACTTTGTTTTAACAGCCAATCCCGAACTGCTTAAGGAAGTGGTTGTATCGAGGGATGTTGCTGCGCGTGTCCGCTCCGATACTGTGACTTATAATGTTGGCAAGTATTTAACCGGCGACGAAAAAGTGCTGAAGGATGTGCTTAACAAACTTCCGGGTATTGAGGTGAAGGAGGATGGGAAGGTTAAAGCTTATGGCAAGGATGTGGATAAAATCCTGGTAGAGGGCGACGATTTCTTTTTCGATCAGCAGAAGATGGCAACTGAAAATCTATCGGCAGAGGCTGTGGATCAGGTACAGGTACTCAATAATTATCAGGCAAACAGCTTGCAGAAGGATTTTAGTCAGGGTGGCCAAACTGCTTTGAATATTAATGTTAAGGAAGAGTTTCGCAATAAACTAAGCGGGAATTTATCTGCTGGCGGAGGTTATAAGGACCGGTATTCCGCGAATGCCAATCTGTATCAGTTTGGGAAAAAGTTAAAGGCCAGTTTTATTGCCAATACTAATAATACCGGCGAAGAAACTTTCTCGATGCAGGATTACATGAGTTTTGGCAGTGGTGTTCAGCAACTCATGGAGAATAGCGATAATTCAAGCGGAATGATCCAGATTAATCCAAGCGATTTTTCTTCGGGTATCTCCGGGGGAAATGATGCTAACCGCAAAAAGGTTGCTTTGGGCGCGCTTAACCTGAATTATAAACCATCTGAAAAGTTTAAGATTAGCAATAGTCTTATTTTGAGTGCAACCAATCGGTCAGAGTTTGAAAGTATTTACCGTACTTTTCTTAAGGGCAATCTCAATCCCCTGCGTACCACCCTGAATGCAAGCAGAGAACTATTTCTGGGAAATATTAACCTGAGCGCCAATTACAAGCCGCGATCCAATATGTATTTTAACTATCGGGCTAACGGCGGGCTGAACAATGTCGACAGCAAAACCGGTATTGATAACGAGGGCGCAAGAAATTTCTTTCTGAAAGAAAATCAGGATGTGCAAACTCTCAAAGTAAGCCAATATCTGGATTATTCATGGAAGCCTTCGTCCAGGTCACTTGTCAATGCAGGCTTTTTTCATGAATATCGCAACAAGTCGGTAAATGAGTTTTTAATTTCCGATTCCTTGTTTCTGGGATTAAATCTGAAGACTACTCCATACCAGGTAACCCAGGATTTGGCGTCAGCAAGGCAGCAGTATGGGTTTAATGCATCCTTATCCTACAAGCTGGGAAAACTAATTCTTAAAAATATCAGTGGAATTACGTGGGTAAATCAGCCATTTAATTCCAGTCTCTCGCAATTGGCTACAGATAATGGTTTGGGTTATGATGATTTTACGAACGATCTTTCCTATAAAATTCGCGATTACAGAACAGCTTTTTATCTCACCAAAAACAGAGGCCTGATACAGTTTAATCTGGGTCCGTCACTTCATTATTATCAAGCGAATACGAATTTCGGTGGCGATCTAAATAAACTGCTCGTTACTCCCGACCTGAGATTCAGTTTGAAGTTTACGGATACCCACAGTCTGAATTTTTCTTTCAACCAGCGCATGGTTTTACCAGCTCCCGAAGAATTGCTGATGAACCAGTATGTGAAAAATTACCGGACCATTGCAACCGGTGGACTCAGCCCCGAAAATTATTCCACATACAATCAGTTCAACGGGCATTACATGATTTTCGATGCTTTTTCGAATACCATGTTTTCCATTGCCGGTTTTTATATGAAGAAAGCAAATCCAGTGTCGGTAGTTTCAGGCCTGGGAGCCGATTACAATGTGCAGCGCTCGGTTCAGGTCCCGTTTGAAGAGTCGTATGGCGGCATGATTTATTTTGACAAGAGATTGCGGAAAGCACCATTGTCGGTTCGTCTTAACTCTAATTATAACAAGAGCTTTGGCTATAATTACCTGCAGGAAGTTTTAAATGGTATAGAACAACAGAATATAGGTTCATCGGGAAGCATAACAACCAGGTTTAATTTCCTTCTGAACATGGAGACCGGAGTTGCTGCCTCTTTTTCACAAAGCAGAAGTTCATTGTTGAATAAGACAAATAATTTCGAAAGTTATCAGCCTTATTTAAAACTGTTGCTTTATCATAAAGCTGGTTTTTCCGGATTTGTAAGCTATTCAAACCTTAGCTATCAGTCGGGGGGGCAGGATAAAAGTTACAAAGTATTAAGCTCTACGCTCCGCTACAACTGGGAGAAAAAGAATCTTGAGTTTTCTGTTTCTGTTTCGAATTTGCTCAATATCGACAGTTATTATGGTGTAGACACGCAAATCAGAGAAAACTTCTATCAGGAGCGGCAGTACAGTATTTTACCCGGTTATGCTTTGTTCAGGATAAAATATACGTTGAAAGGATTAAGTTATTAAAAAACAAAAAAGAGCTTTTCTCACGAAGAACTCTTTTACAACTACTAACTAAAACTAACTACATTTAAACTACATTGCAAAGATAATGCGCAAAACCTTTCTCAATGTTAACTTAATGTTTCCTTTTCTATAATAAATTATTATCTCTGCAAACAGAGGCACATTCCTTGTAAACTCAGTAAAACAGAGTTGTTAATTTATAAGTTAAGCGAAAAACCGGTTGTTAATCTGTTGTTACCTGAATTGTTTCCAATTGTACCCATTAGGGGCTTATATTTCTACATTACATTGTTTTAGATTCTGAAAGTTTGCCAACCTGTATTTGCCATATACCCAAAGGTAGGTTTCGATTTCATATTTATTTTAAATCCCAGCATGTTTTTGGTATGACTCCTGAGGAAGATAATAGAGAAAGGTTGAATTATTAAAAAAAAAATTGATTATGAAAATTCGAAACTTAAAGTATTTTTTTATTGCAGCAGTTGTTTTAGGTTTTGCGGCTTGTAAAGACGACGATGATGATAACGGTGGCCCGGAGGGGAAAAATAAGGCTGCAATTTCCGATTTTGCTTATTCCAATAATGCTGAAGTAGATATGGGACAACTTGCAAATACCAAAGGTACAAGTACCGGCGTTAAGGCTTTTGCCCAGATGCTGGTGATGGAACATCAGAAAGCACAAAATGATCTGGATACCATTGCCGACAAAAGAAATATTGATTTGCCAGATGTATTGAAAACTATGGATAAGGCGACCCGCGACAGTATTAACGGATTAACCGGGGCAAGATTCGACAGCGCTTATATAAAAAGTCAGATCGTTGCCCATACCCGTACCAAAAATATGTTTACAGCTTTTCGCGATTCGAGTACCGATGCTGGTTTGAAAGCTTATGTCAACAGGTATTTGCCAAAGGTACAATTGCATCTGCAAAAAGCCGACAGTATTTTTAACGTCATTAAAAATACTCCAAAATAAGGTGTTTTGTGGTTAATTCAGGTTAAGTTAGATGGTTTGGGAGTGAGGTGCGGATTTTTTCCGGCCTCATTCTTTTTTTCCTACCTGGAACTTATAGGCAAGCCCAATGCCGGCAAACCATTTCATGTAATCGTCTATTACAGGATGAAAGAATATAGTTGGTTCAAGAAGGTCCCTGTCTGATAGTTTTATCTGCTTCGAAACGGAAAAAATCAAACCAAGAGATGTTCCATATTCGGAAGATGTGTAACTGGCTATCTTATCCGATTCGTTTGCTGTCCATCCAAGATATTGGTTTATTGACATGCCTGCTGAAAAACAGAGCTTCGAGGAATAAAACTTATACGATAGAGGTAATGAGAGATAATGACGTGTAATTTTAATATTACCTATGTAGCTGTAGTCGTCATAAATGGGGAATGAGTTTTTCTCCGGGTAATAAATTAGACCTGTTTCCACTCCATGATGTCCACTGTAAATTCTGTTTAAAGTCAGGTTTAACGAAGGTTCTGTTTTCAAAAAATCATGAAGGCTGAATCGGGCATCCACTTTAATTCCTATCATTGTTTTCGATTGTGAATGTGCAAAAAAGACAAAGTATAAAATGCCAACCAGTGTTAATAGACTTTTTTTAAGCATTTGGAATAATTGAGATGAATATTGGTGTTTTAAATTTTTAAGTTCAATTGTTTTGTCAGCCCCTTCACTAAATTCAACTTCGCTTAGCAAATCTAATACATTTTTTGGGATCATGGCGTAATTACCTGTAAAGCATGCTTAATTATTTCGGCATTTACACTTTGTTGTTTCCCAAGCAATTCACCATCCACTTGTAATTCCTGACTTGGACGAACCATAATTTTGGCCGATGTGCATTCGTAGGTTGCAATATTGGGTTGGTTGTGGAAGTTTCCTGTAAAGGCAGCAATGGCGTTACGGATTATCCAGTGTCGCTTAGGCTTCAGTACAATTATTTCGAAACGGCCATCGTCTTTTTTGTGTGTTGGATTTATCACTGCTCCTGAACGATAACTTCCCGAGTTGGCAATTACTACCATTAATGCCCTGTGAATATAGGTTTTAACCGGTGTTTCAATAATACAGCGGAAGCTCTTCGGAGTTCTTAAAACTCTTATAAAATGTTTAAAGTATCCTCTGAATCCTCGTTTCCCTTCCTTTTCAAAACCTTTGATAACTCTGGCGTTCATGCCAAAGTCGCTCAGATGCAGGCTTATATGTGTATCGTTGATTCTTACTGCATCCAATGGTTGAGGTTTGCCTGAAAACAGATTTTCTATCGCATCTTCAATTTTCTGTGGTATTCCCAGCTCAAAAGCCAAACCGTTTGCTGATCCTAAAGGCAAAATTCCCATCGCTGTCTTAAATCCGATAAGTGAGGCTGCAACCAGGTTTACTGTACCATCGCCACCTGCGGCAACTGCAATTCCCGGTTTGTATTTTTTAAGCAAATTACCAAGGCTATTCTTGTCGGTAGCTTTTTCGAGTTCATGAACATGGAAGGTAACCTGCTTTTTCGACATTACTTTCCTGATAATATCAGACGGATTTGCTTTATTGTCGGCACCTGAATTGGGATTGACAAAGAACAGTATTTTCACAGGCTTCATGTCTGAATTTTTTGAACTCAAATTGTTTCAATTATGTTAACAAAGGTGAAATGGAAACGACGCGTGTAATTTTGAAAAAAGCCCGAAATTTTTTTACCAGGCTTAGTCTTTACATTAAAATTAAAATGGGATGGCTGGGCGTGCCGAAGGTGATTCCATTTCTGGGGTTTAGTAATGGAACCAATACCTTTGTTACAGGCACCGTTGTGGAGGATAATGGTATTTCGCGGCCCATAGAAGGACAAAGCAAGTGGAAAAACGCCCGGATAATGTTCCAACGCTATTTTATCGATGACTTTGCCGGAGTGAAAGTTGAGGTGAACTTTTTTGGACAGTCAAAAGTTGTTGTAACCAATAAATTCGGCGTTTTTAACTGCAGTTTTCAGCATTTGCCTAAAGAAATTCCTGAGGGGATTTGGCAGAAGGTTACATTTGAGTTGCCCGAAAAGATACATGCGAAGCAGAAGCACGGCAATTTTGTTGGAGAAGTGATGGTAATACGTCGTAAACCACAGTTTGGGGTTATTTCGGACATTGACGATACAATTCTTATATCGTATGCAACAACCAAATTGATGAAATTTCGCCTTATGTTTCTGAATAATGCCCTCACACGGATGCCTTTTGAAGGTGTTTCGGCATTTTACCAGTCGTTGCAAAACGGGACAGCAGATGGTGCTTTTAATCCTCTTTTTTATCTTTCGAACAGCGAATGGAATCTTTATGATCTTCTGCATGAGTTTATTGAGTTTAACCGGATTCCGAAAGGTCCTCTTTTATTGCGTGAAATGGAGATCAGGGTATTAAGATTCTGGAAGATGATGGAGTACAGTAAAAATCATAAAATTGAAAAGTTGCGACAGCTCATGATTTTTTTTGGCGATATGAAATTTATTCTCATTGGCGATAGTGGGCAGAAAGACCCGGAAGTATATTCAGAAATAGTTCGCGAGTTTCCAGGGAGGGTGCTGGCAGTTTATATTCGCGATATTGGTATTCCTCAAAAAACAATCCGGATAAAAACAATTTCCGAGGCCATGAATAAAGAATTTGATACTGAAATGATTCTTGTGAAAGATACCGAAGCCGCTGCTAAACATGCAGTAAAAAAAGGCTTTATAAAACAACAGGAGATCTCTCACATTAAATCAGAGAAAATGAAGGATCTTGGAGGTGTTTACAATCAATAGTTTAAAGATTTGTTCTTTGCTTTTACAAAGGTGTTTTATTTATCCTAATTATTTACTAAATTCATTAAATGCTATTTAGAAAATAAAGGAGTTGAAAGCCTGAATTGTTGAGAGCCAATGGTGAACATTATCTTAGTATCGAAGAATAGGTTATTCCGGCAATGTCTCAAGGTATGTCTTGAAGATGCGAATTTATGTAAAATCATAAATCATTACTGTCTCATTGAAGATATGTTGCAGCAGGAGGAAGCACCAGGGATTGTGATTGCCGACCTGGCTTATGAATTTCGCAGTTTCCAGTCGATCAGTAATCTGCTTCAAAAACACCCGGACTCAAAAGTGCTTGTAATTGCAAATAATCTTCTATTGGAAGAATATCGTCAACTGATTGATTTGGGAGTTAAAGGTGCTGTTTCGGCTCAGGATGATTTTGAAGAACTGGTTAAAGCGGTTAAAGAACTCGCCGCCGGAAAAATTTTTTATCCTTACGATACGCTACAGCAAATAATGATAAATAAGCCGATGGCATCGAATAAACAAACTTCTGGTTTAACCGACCGTGAAATTGAAATATTACTTATGCTTTGCGAGGGGCTTTCAAATGAGCAAATTTCTGAAAAAATCCATCTTAGTTACGATACCGTAAAATGGCACAGAAGCAATATTTTGAATAAATGTGAATGCAAGAATATTTTGTCTCTCTATAAATACGCCATAAAAAACAACCTTGTACCAGTAGCGAAGGTGCGTTGATGTTTATAATAATCAGGTTATTTATTCTTCCGAATTCGGAAAATCAATTTTTTTAGTTAATTTAAAGATCCAATTTATACAACTGTAAAACTAAATGAACCATCCATGATAAAGATAAACTTTGACACACACGCCAAAGATTGTTTTCATGGATGCTTCGTCTGACTTTTGAAAAATAAAAATTAACAGATGAATCAGTCGGAAGCTGGCGGAAAAAATGTAATCTTATATGTAGACGACGACGAATACAACCTGATGTTGTTTGAAGAATTTATGAAGGTTGATTATGAAGTCCTTACTGCGGTTTCGCCGGCAGATGCTTATGAACTACTGAAAAAGCGTAAAGTAAAGGTGTTGATATCCGACCAGCGCATGCCCGACGAAACTGGCCTTGAATTTATCAACCGTATTACACCTGAGTTTCCCGATCTTGTTAAAATTATTTTTACGGCGCATGTTGATCACGATGCGGCTTTAATGGCTATCAATCAAGGCGGTATTTACCGGTATGTGCTTAAGCCCTGGAATTTCCCCGAAATGAGGCAGACGCTTCAGAATGCAATTCGCGAATTCGATCTGAAAACTGAGAACCAGAACCTTATTAAGCAGTTGGTCTCTAAAAATGTGGTTTTGGAAAGGGCTTACCTTCAAATTAAAGAAAGCGAGAAGAAATTTACAGGCATTTTTCAGGCTTCATCCGATGGAATGATGCTGCTTCGCGATGATAAGATTCTTGAGGTTAACGATGCCTTTGTTAAAATTGCAGGTTTTGAACCAGGCAACTTTTCACGTGAAAAATTAAAGCTATTAATTGAAAGGGAAATTCCTGCTGTTTTTTCTTTTACAAATGCTAAGATTGTTGAAAATCAGAATTTTTCAACTTTCGAGTTTATTAATGCAAAGATGGAACGCAAATATGTTGAACTTCATTACCAGGTATTCGATTTAGCCGGACAAATGGTGGTGTTGGTTGTGGTTCACGATGTTACCGAGCGGAAAATGATGGAGCAGAAAATAATGGAAGCTATTTTTCGTACCCAGGAAGAGTCGCAGGGCAGGTATGCTCAGGAACTGCACGATGGCCTTGGGCCGGTGTTGTCAACAGTGAAGATGTATATCGAATGGCTTTGCAGTGACAAAAACACAATTAATCGCGATCTGATTAAAAATAACTCTATTCACGCTGTAGATGAAGCTATTAATCAGGCTAAGGAGATTGCCAATAACCTGAGTCCTCATGTTTTGCAACGTTTCGGACTAATAAATGCATTGAAAAATCATGCTGACAGGCTTAAAGATAAATCGGCTATTGCCATTTATTCCAAAATAACAGACAGGATGCCTGCTGATGTTGAGATAATGCTCTACCGGGTACTGCTCGAATGTATTAACAATTCCATTAAACATGCACATGCCGAAAATATATCCATTCATCTTGATAAAGAGGTTCAGAAAATTTTAGTAACTTATAAAGATAATGGGAAAGGGTTTGATGTTGAAAAAACCATGAAGGAAACCAATGGTATGGGGCTTTTTAATATAGAGAACAGAATTAAGCTGATAGGAGGGGAGATTAATATTCAATCTACAATTGGTAAAGGAACTTGTATTGATATTATTTTAACAAAATAAAAATGAGTAATAAAATTCGAATCTTTTTAGTTGACGATCACGATATGTTTCGTGATGGTGTTAAGTTGTTATTGTCGAGCGATAATTTAGCTGAAGTAGTAGCAGAAGCCCGTAACGGAAAAGAGTTTCTTGAAAAGGTAGAACAGGTTAATCCCGACATTGTTTTAATGGATATTTCCATGCCCGAAATGGACGGTATTGAAGCTTCCCGAATAGCTCATGAAAAATATCCCCAGTTGAAGATTCTTGCTTTGACCATGTTTGGAGACGAAAAATATTATTACCAAATGATCCAGACCGGGATAAAAGGATTTGTGCTTAAATCGGCAGGTATCAGCGAACTTATTAAAGCTATTACCGAGGTGTCGAAAGGCGAAAATTATTTCTCGGGAGAATTGCTTTACAAATTGATTCAGAATATTAACTCAAATAAAGGGACAGTTAACGGATCCTCGTCCGAGAAGCTTTCGACCCGCGAAATTGAAGTGCTGAAATTGATATCCTCCGGGTTGTCGAATGAGGATATTGCAAGCCAACTGAATATTAGTCTTGCAACTGTAAAAACCCACCGAAGCGCCCTGTTATCGAAAACTGGTTCTAATAATACTGCCAGTTTAATTATGTATGCGCTAAAAAATAAGTTAATTGATCTGGTATAAAATTTATTGAATTAGGCTCTTTAGAAATAGGTTTGTCCACAGTCCTCAGACCACAGACGTCAGCTAACAGCCATGGCAAATTTTAAAAATCAGTGTTATTGACCAAAGCTGTATGGCTGTGGACCGTTGACCGTGGTCTGTCGACCCGCTGTTATGACTATTAATTAAGCGCCTGCTTCAATTAATTCTTAAGGGATAAAGAGTTAATAAAAATAGAGTGGCTGTGTAATTTTGTCCGGCACTTTTCACACAGCCAGCTCCATGTTTCGGTTTAAAATTGGTTAAAGTACACTAAAAGCTTTCAAAAAGTTTATCATCCTTCTCTGGACTTGACATGTTTACATTTATCCCGTTTGTATGCTCCAACACCGGGAGAGTGAAACGAGAACTATGTACTGGTTTTTTGGGAGATTTCTGCTGCTTTTGCAACCCGGATGTTTTTAACTTCCTACCCGTGTTAAAGAAGCTAATGGTTTCCTTAAGTAATTCTGCCTGACCGGCAAGTTCTTCGGAGCTGGAGCTCATTTCTTCGGCAGCCGCAGCATTCTGTTGTGTAACCTGTGTAAACTGAATTACTGCCTTGGTTATTTGTTCCGATCCGGCACGTTGTTCATTGCTCGATGCAGCTATTTCCTTTACAAGTTGTGCTGTTTTTTGTATCTCCGGAATAATTTTCATCATCATGTTTCCTGAGTCTTCCGTCACTTTCAGACTCGATGCCGAGAGCTCGTTAATTTCCACAGCCGCTTTCTGACTTACTTCAGCAAGTTTTCTTACTTCGGCAGCCACAACGGCAAAGCCTTTGCCCTGTTCTCCTGCGCGTGCTGCTTCAATGGCGGCATTAATGGCCAGAATATCGGTTTTGCCGGCAATGTCGTTTATAATTCTAATTTTTTCCGAGATCTGCCTGATGGCCTCCAGGCTCTTTTGTGCTGCGGTATTTACTTCCATCATACCTTGAGCCGAAGCTACGGCAATTTTCTCGGTAGCAATGGAGTTGTCGCTGTTCTGCTGAATTGATGATGTCATTTCTTCTATCGACGACGACACCTCTTCGGCCGATGCCGATTGCTCGTTGGCTCCCTCGGAAATCTGAACTGCCGAGGTACTCATTTCACTACTGCTGATGGCTACATTTTCAGCGGCATCCATCACCTGACCCACAATTTCGCTCAAACGCGTTACCATGTTGGAAAGTGCTCCCATAAGTTCATCGTTTTCGGAGCGTTTTGCAAGGGTAATCGTTAAATCGCCCTGAGCCACCATTTTTGCTTTGGTGATAATTTCGTTGAATGATTTGATTAAACTGTTCAGATTCTGTTTGATGTTGTCGAAATCACCATTGTAATTTTCGGTAATTAGTTCGGGCATATCTCCTTTTGCAATTCTGTCGACATATTCGGCAGCCACATTCAAGGGGGTAATTACAGCATCGAGCGTTTGGTTTATTCCAACCACAATGGCCCGGAATTCAGCATTTGTTTCTTCAGTATTGGCTCTTACAGTTAGCTTTCCGGCAATTGCCGCATCGATCAGATTTTTTGTTTGGTCTATTACCGATTTTATTATTTTCTGAATATTTGAGGCAATAAGTAATCCTAGCGTTATAGCAACCAGAATTCCTGTGATAATTAAAAATATCATGGTTAAGGAAGTACTGTTTGCAAGTTTTGCGTTGTTTTCCGACATTCTTTTACCGGTATCCAGGTTGTATTGAGTGCTTTCGTTGATGGATTTTTGCAGAGCTTCGTTAACTTTAAACCAGTTGCCCCGCATTAACTTGTAGGCATTGGTGTGGTCGTTCGCATAAAGTAATTTTCTGAATTCAGGGAAGTAAGCCGAATATGAATGATAATTCTTCTCCAAAGCTTCGCAATTAGCATGGTCAGTTTCGTCGATAGCAGATTTTTTTAAAGTTGAAATGGTGATTTTAAATTCCTGATCGAGTTTGTCCATTTGTCCCAGGTATTTATCCAATTCCTGACGGTCGTCTGCAATATAAGCATCGCGTATTAAAACCCGGATTTGCTGATAATAGGTTGTAACTTCTGTGCAGTGACCTAAGGATACAGCAACCGACTCGTATAATGTCGTATCGGCTTTTTTCATCTTATTCAGACTTAGAATAGAGTATAGCCCTATAACCCCGGCAATCAGGGCTACCAGTATAAAACTCATAAGGAGCTTTGTTCTGATTTTCATTTTGTTTAGCATGACTGTGATTTTAGGTTGATTATTGTTAGAATATGATTGTATAAGAGATGAGACGAGCTAAGTCCGTCCCTGCGAAAGGACGAATATTTAGTTTAATGAAATATGATCAGCGTTGTACCGGGCGAAGAAATATATTTTCGTTGCTTCGATACAGATTGAAAATGCGAACATATAAACACCGTATTTATATGTCGGATATTAATTGAACTTTTTAAAAGATTAATCCGGGCAAAAGGATTTGTGTTCATATCTGATAACGTGGTAATGAAGAATAAATTTAATAGAAAGGCAGTGTTTATGCACCATGCGAACTAACGGTTTTAATCCTCCTAAAGGATGATTTTACTTTTCATGCTTTTGGATGATTATTATAGACTTAGGAAATGATTTTGCCGGTGCTGATAAGCAAAGGAGCTGTCCGTAGTTGTGGACAGCTCCGTAATAAGGTTAAAAACTGGTCAGGGTGTTTAAAAACTTTCGAAAAATTTATCTCCTTTGTCGGTACTTCCCATGTTTACATTTATACCTGAGGCTTGATCCGATGCCGGAATATGCATACGTTGATTATGAACTGGTTTTTTGAGATTCTTCTGTTGCTTCAGCAATGGTGAAGATTTTACCTGCTTGCCTGTATTGAAGAAACCAATGGTTTCCTTCAGTAGCTCTGCCTGGCTGGCAAGCTCTTCGGAGCTGGAACTCATTTCTTCGGCAGCGGCCGCATTCTGTTGTGTTACCTGAGTAAACTGAATTACAGCCTTGGTGATCTGTTCCGAACCGGCACGCTGCTCGTTACTCGAAGCCGCAATTTCTTTTACAAGCTGAGCTGTCTTCTGAATTTCCGGTATTATTTTGTTCATCATACTTCCCGATTCTTCGGTCACCCTAAGGCTCGATGCCGAAAGTTCGTTAATTTCCACTGCCGCTTTCTGGCTTACCTCAGCCAGTTTCCGCACTTCGGCAGCTACAACGGCAAAGCCTTTACCCTGTTCTCCGGCACGCGCTGCTTCAATGGCTGCATTAATGGCCAGGATGTCGGTTTTGCCAGCTATATCGTTAATTATTTTGATTTTTTCCGATATCTGTCTTATGGCCTCCAGGCTTTTCTGAGCGGCTGTATTAACATCAATCATTCCCTGAGCTGAGGTCACCGCAATTTTCTCGGTAGTAATTGAGTTGTCGCTGTTTTGCTGGATGGTTGAAGCCATTTCTTCTATTGACGACGACACTTCTTCGGCTGATGCCGACTGCTCGTTTGCTCCTTCCGAAATTTGAACTGCAGAGGTGCTCATTTCATTACTGCTGATGGCTACATTTTCAGCGGCATCCATCACCTGCCCTACAATTTCGCTTAACCGGGCTACCATGTTGGAAAGCGCTCCCATCAATTCGTCGTTTTCCGAACGTTTGGCAAGGGTAATCGTGAGATCGCCCTGAGCCACCATTTTGGCTTTGGTGATTATTTCGTTAAACGAAATAATAAGACTATTGAGGTTATTCTTTAGATTGTTAAAGTCGCCGTTGTAATTATCGGTAATAAGTTCGGGCATATCGCCCTTAGCTATTTTATCAACATAGTTGACGGCAACATTTAGCGGAGTGATAACTGCATCGAGGGTTTGGTTGATGCCCACCACAATTTCGCGAAACTCAACATTTGTTTCTTCGGCGTTGGCCCTGGTGGTGAGTTTGCCGGCAACCGCTGAATCAATAAGATTTTTGGTTTGCCCGATAACCGATTTGATAATTTTCTGAATGTTGGCTGAAATTACAAGCCCCAACGTTATGGCCAGTATTATTCCGATAACAATCATTACAGTCATCGAAAGGGTTGCCGCAAGTGCCAGGCTCGTATTGTCATCAGATATTTTTTTGCCCGAATCGACATTGTATTGCACAATAAGATCGGTGGCATTCTGCATGGCTTCGTTCGCGTTAAACCAGTCGCCTCTCATAAGCTTGCGGGCATTGTCGTGGTCTTTTGCTGCAAGAAGCTTCCTGAATTCGGGGAGATATTGGTTGTAATCCGAGCGCGCTTTTTCGAGGGCTTCGATGTTTTTCTTATCGGTTTCGTCCAGAACTGTAGCCTTTAGCTTTTGTAGGTTTTCAAGAAATGCCTTATCAATATCCTCTATTCTTTTCAGATATGTTTCTGCTTCATTAATACTCTCGGCCATATACGCATCGCGTATGTTCACCCTTATTCTCTGGAAATTGGTTGCCAGTTCGGTGCAATAACTTAACGATACCGCTACATTTTCATAAAGGTTGGTGTCTGCTTTTTCGAGTTGGTTCAGGCTGCGTATGGAAAAGATACCGATTACACCTGCGATTAAAGCTACTAAGATGAAACCGGAAAGCAACTTGGTTCTTATTTTTAATCTGTTAAACATATTAATGGTTTTATTAGTTAATAGAATTTTCTTTAATTGAACTTAGTTCGGCGTTTGAGAATACCTTTTCTACATTAAGGAGCATAGTAAAATGTTTGCCTGTTTTAAAAATACCCTGGAGAAAGTCGGTGTTGAAATTGCTGCTCATGAGGGGCAAGGGCTTGATTTCCTCATCATTCAGCGATATTACATCTTCAACTTTATCTACAATAGCTCCTAACCTGAAAATGTTTTTGTCGCCGGAAACATCAATAACAATAATGTTGTAGGATGGAGAATCGCTTTTGGTATAATTGAAGCGAACTCGGGTGTCGAAAACAGGAAGAACTTCTCCGCGGAAATTAATTATTCCGCTTATAAAAGCCGGAGCATTTGGAACAGGAGTGATATGCCCGTTTTGCAGTACCTCCAGCACTTTGTTCACATTTACAGCGAAGTTTTCGCCGCAAATGGTAAATGATAAATAGGTGCGAATCATATGAAAGATTTATTTTATAAGTACAGATTTCGGGAAGAGAATTTTATCCCTGAGATAAGGTTAATAAACCACAGCGGCAGGAGCCGCTGTGGAGATAGAAAAGATCTATAATGAAAGATTTGATGATTAAAAGAAACTTGGGAATTTCTCCCAAGCTTTTTTAAGTTTATTTTCATTGCCTCTAACGGTTTTTTATTGAATTGAAATTAGTAGAAAATGATTGCTCATTTGCCATGCAAAAGGGTGGTTTCATCTCATACTAAAGGATGATTGTATGGTCGTACTTAAGGTTTAGTTTGTAATGGAAATGATTTTTTGTTGAATTTGACGCTTTAGCTTGCAGTCTGTTTATTATTTAAAACTCGTTTTATGTTAAACTGGATTATAGCTGGATTATGGGGGCTCCTTGCCGGCGGGGCTTTATTGATAGGGGCCATTGTTGGCTACTTTTTTAGAGTGTCATCGCGTATTAGTGCAGGATTTATGGCCTTTGGAAGCGGGGTTCTTATTTCTGCTCTGGCTTTCGATCTCGTTGAAGAAGCTTTTAAGACCGGGGGAATTATTTCGACAGTTTTGGGCTTTGCTGCTGGTGCCATTATTTTTACGGGAGCAAATTATATTTTAACATTAAAAGGAGTTCAGCACAGAAAGCGATCGGGGAACCAGCAACCCGGTAAAGGCGAGGAGGGGAGTGGTTTGGCTCTTGCCATCGGTGCTTTAATTGATGGCATTCCCGAATCTATTGTTATTGGACTGAGTATGCTTAAAGGCGGATCGGTTAGTATGGTTGCCGTGATTGCAATTTTTCTGTCGAATCTTCCCGAAGGACTTTCGAGTGCTGCCGGAATGAAAAAGTCGGGCAGGAAAGCCACTTATATTTTTGGCGTTTGGGGCGCAATTGCTTTTATTTCGGGCCTGGCTTCCATTGCAGGATTTACTTTATTCGAGAATTTGCCACCGGAAGTTGTTTCTGCTTCCATAGCACTTGCTGCCGGGGCTATCCTCGCAATGATTGTGGATACCATGATTCCTGAAGCTTTCGCAGAAACACATAATTTCGCCGGTCTGATTACGGTTATTGGGTTTCTGATTGCTTTTTATTTAAGTCAGGTAGCGGTCCTATAAAGAATTATTTCTTCCATTCCAACCTCTTTTTAATTTATTCGGGCTGTATACGTAGCTATTGGGAAAAGATAAGTGTGAAATATACTCGTATTTTTTTAGTAAGCAATTTTCAGAAATGTGGTTTGGGAATGATAAGTTACTTCAGGAATGATTTTGATTTTTAACTGAATTTTAATTTCATTGGAATTTGTGAAGTTAAGGTACTCAGGGCTTTTTTTCTTCCGTACAACGATTAGTTTTTACTAAAAATTTATAATTTAGCTCCTGACTGGCAGAACATAATTATACAATTCCAGATAGAAGATTCAGATTTACCCGGGAGCCAAAGAGATTTATTGTATAATCCGTTTTTGCAAAAGCGAAGTAAAAATTGTACTTGAATCGTTAATAAATTAACATGCCTGCAACTCACTTTTTCCAATGTGCGCGTTCTCCCGATGCCGGGCACACTTCCAATTATCCGGTGCTTTGCTATTCAGAAAAATCCCTGGATACATTTTACACATGCAAAACGCTTCCTGGCTCCGGCCAGCCTGCAAATTACACGTGCAAAATACATGCTGGCGCTGGCCACCCCCATATTGAACAATGCAAAACCTGCCTGGCTGCAGCCAGAATCAGATTTACCCGTGCAAAATGCTACCTGGCTGCAGCCAGATCGTTATTTACACGTGTAAAATGGCACCTGGCTTTAGCCAGCTTGGTATTGCACCGTGTAATTTCATCCTGGCTGCAGCCAGCATGGTATTGCACCTCGAGATTTGTATAAAAACCCTTTAAAACCAATAAAATGTAATGCCTTTCATCAGGAATTTAACATCATGCTGCCGGGCGGCAGGGTCTTAAGCTCCTGATAACTTTCGAATATTTTAACTCCTAATTTTTTTTAATTATGATAGATGCCTTGAATTACAGATTGATTGAAAGCGACCAGTTATTAACTTTTGGAAAAGCTTTCAATCAGATTTTTGCAGGTTTCGACGAAACCCGCGATCCTTATATTCTCGCTCCTTTTGTAAAAAGATGTGTTACCACCTATACCGAGTTCAGCAAAGCCTTTGAACGCGAAGCTACCAACCCTTTTACAGGAAAACTCCGCGGCGCCGACTCGCAACGCGATGGTGCCTTCCTCGGTTACCGTAGTTTTATCGAAAGTTGCACTCACGACGATGATTCTGTCGTAAAGGAAGCTGCCGTGCGGTTACTCGCCGTAATAGTGAAGCATGGCTGGTCGGCACATAGCTTCGGTTATAAAAAGCAAACTGCGGCCATTACAAAAATCATTAACGAAACCCGCGACTTTTATCTTGCCGATGTTCAAACTGCCGGTGCCACAGCAAAGTTTAACCTGATGGAAACCCGCCAGACAGCTTTCGAAAAACTGCAAAACGACAGTGTAACCCGCGAACCTTCGGGTTTACCAACGCTTTTGGAAACACGCCCCAATGTTATCTTCGCCATACGTAAGCTTATAAACGTTGTTGATTGTCATTATAGCGAAAAGCCCGACGATGAACAGCTTAAAGGTTATGTGAATGCCATTAACGAGTTGATAACATTAACCATGAGCACCGCCCGTGCTGCGCAAACCCGCGAGGAAAACCAAAAGAAAGATACAGGAACAAAGCCGCAGAGCGTTTGAGTAAAGCGTTGTGCAAGCCCGGGCACAACGCCCTAAATACAACAACCTCTACAAGGTTCTGGAAATCATTAGTCTCATTTAACCACAAATATGCAACCTCTACAAGGTTATTTTTGCCTTTTACACAAGCTCTGTAGTCCGACGAAGGGGAAATATATTTTTAATTCTGTTATTGTTGTCAATGTGATAAAACTCGTGTTTTTTACCACACACTCATAAAAAAACAGGAAATATTTCGTTGATGTTTGTTATTATAAATAAGTTTAGGACATGAATTTACTTATATTTGTTTGTGAGACGATAAAAATGTAACCCGGAATGAAGTACATGCTTCCGTATTTTTTCTGAATATATTATGAATATAACCCGAAACAAACTACTTAAAGCTCCCACGGGAATACCCGGATTTGATGAAATTACCGGAGGAGGATTGCCGCAGGGCCGACCAACCCTTGTATGTGGTGATGCCGGCTGCGGGAAAACACTTTTTTCCATGGAATTTCTTGTGCGTGGAGCTATGGAATTCAACGAACCAGGAGTATTTATGGCTTTTGAGGAAACTGAACAGGAACTTACAACCAACGTTTCTTCGCTTGGCTACGATCTCAACGATTTGGTTGCACGCAAATTATTGCTGCTCGACCATGTTCATGTTGAACGCAGCGAGATTGAAGAAACCGGCGAATACGACCTCGAAGGACTTTTTATCCGCCTTAATTTGGCAATAGACTCCATAAATGCAAAAAGAGTGGTACTGGATACCATTGAGTCTCTTTTTGCAGGTCTACCCAACGAGGCAATTCTGCGTGCCGAATTACGCCGTTTGTTCAGATGGCTTAAGGATAAGGGAGTTACCGTAATTATTACAGGCGAAAGAGGGAACGGAACCTACACACGCCATGGCCTCGAAGAGTATGTTTCCGATTGCGTAATCGTACTGGATCATCGTGTAACCAATCAAAGTTCTACCCGCAGGCTGCGGGTTGTTAAATACCGCGGATCAGCCCATGGTACCAACGAATATCCTTTCCTTATCGACAATACGGGTTTCTCAGTCCTTCCTATAACTTCGCTGGGTCTCGATCATCAGGTATCGTCCGAAAGAATTTCTTCCGGAATACCCGAGCTTGATGAAATGATGGGAGGCGAAGGATATTATGTTGGAAGCAGTGTTCTGGCTTCAGGTACCGCAGGTACCGGCAAAAGCAGCCTGGCTGCCCATCTGGTTCATGCCACATGTTCCCGGGGCGAAAAGGTTGTTTACTTTTCATTTGAAGAGTCTCCCAAACAAATTATGCGGAATATGCTTACAATCGGAATTGATATGGAGCCGTTTGTATCGGGAGGCCTGTTAAAATTTCATTCCACAAGACCTACTTTTTTTGGATTGGAGATGCACCTTACCGCAATGTATAAGGAAATACGCGATTTTAAGCCGTCGGTTGTAGTTGTGGATCCATTGAACAGTTTTGTTACTGGCGATAATGAGCTTGAAGCTAAGTCAGTTTCGATGCGACTGATCGATTATCTGAAAATGAATAAAATTACAGGATTCTTTACAAGTCTTACCGCTGGAGGAAGTAACCTGGAAAGTACGGATATTTTCGTGTCATCATTAATCGATACCTGGATTCTTTTGCGCGATATAGAATCTGGAGGCGAGCGTAACCGTGGTATATACATTCTTAAATCGCGGGGTATGGCTCATTCGAACCAGATACGTGAGTTTATAGTTTCCAACAAAGGCATTAAACTCGAGGATGTTTATGTAGGAATGGAAGGCGTGCTCACCGGTAGTGCCCGTATAGCCCAGGAATCGAGGGATGCTGCCGAGCATGAACTTTTGCAGCAGGAAATTGAACAGAAAAAATTTGTACTGGACCGGAAGCGACAGGCACTTTTGGCACAAATAGAATCCATGAAAACTGAATTTGAAGCTGAAGAATCGGAAATATTAAAAGGTATTGAATCAGAAAACAAGCAACTCGAGCGTTTTCATGAAAACAGAAAGCGAATGGCTCAAAGCCGCGGTGGTGAAAAATAAAAATTTGTACAATGATAAATCAAGATGACTTTAACGATAATCTAACTGAAGATGCCTGGATATTGAGGTTATATGTGGCAGGACAAACTCCCAAATGTTTACTTGCCTTTGCAAATTTGAAGAAGATTTGCGAAACTCAATTAAAAGGTAAATATAAAATAGAAGTGATTGACCTTCTTGTAAATCCTCAACTCAGCAAGGACGATCAGATTCTTGCTATTCCTACACTGGTTCGAAAGTTACCCGTTCCCGTCAGGAAAATAATTGGAGATCTTTCGAATACCGAAAAGGTATTGGTGGGTTTGGACCTTATGCACAATAGAAATAATTAAAAGTATGGATGAATCGGTAACACCTCGGTTTTCGACTGATGACTTTGAAGACCCGGCTAGAAAAACAGATGGTGAAAAATTTATACTCCGGCTGTATGTTACCGGCTCTACACCTCAATCTATCAGGGCTATAGGAAATATTCAAAAGATTTGCGAAGAAAACCTTCCCGGAAATTATAACCTGGAGGTTATTAATTTATACGAAAACCCCGAAATGGCTAAAACCGAACAAATAATAGCAGCGCCTACCCTCGTTAAACAATTGCCTTTGCCTTTGCGGCGTATTATTGGCGATCTTTCCGATTCTGAAAAGGTTTTGGTGGGTCTCGGCCTCAGGGTTATGTAACATAAAAAATTAAGTATGCCGGAATCTATCCAGCAAGATGTTTTGCTCGAAAACGAACAATTGAAGGCCCGTCTGGCCGAAACAGAAGCCACACTCGAAGCCATAAGGAACGGGGAGGTGGACGCTATTGTCGTTTCGGGAAAGGACGGAGATAAAATATTTACACTTACCTCAGCCGAAACTCCATACCGTATTATTATCGAAGAAATGGAGGAAGGAGCCGTTACCGTATCCGACGAGGGCATTATTCTTTTCTGTAACCGCAGGTTCTCGCAAATGATTGGTCAGCCAATGAGTCAGATCATTGGAAAGAGATATGTTGAGTTTCTCGAAATATGCGAGCATGAAAAATTTGGTATTATGCTCCGCGAAGCCATCAACGGAAGAATAAAAGATGAAATTACCCGATTGGATAAATATGGCGAGTTGTTTTACTTTCATATTTCTATGTGTGCCCTTCCTGAAGGTATGCTTGGTAAAGCTTGTATTATTGTAACCGATATCACCGAATTAAAAAAACACCAGCAAAATCTCGAATCCCTCGTAATGGAACGAACTGCCGAAATTAATAAGGCAAATCTTGAGCTGGGTGAATTGAATTCTACTAAGGATAAGTTGTTTTCTATTATTGCGCACGATTTGCGGGGGCCGTTTACAAGCTTACTTGGGTTCACCGATCTGCTAATCGAAAATCTGGATAAATACGATCGTCAAAAATTCGAACAAATTGTAATGCATATAAGCAAGGCTGCTAAAAATGCTTTCTCGTTGCTCGAAAATCTTTTATTGTGGGCCCGGTCGCAAAACAATCAAATGCTATTTACACCCCGAACAACCAACTTGTTTAATGTTACCCGTGATGTTATTCTTAGCTTAACATCACTTGGTTCTATTAAAAATATCAGGATGATTAACAAGGTTCCCGGAGAATTAAAAGCTTATGCCGATATAAATATGCTAACTGCTATTCTCAGGAATCTGATATCGAATGCAATAAAGTTCAGTAATTCTGGCGGTGAGGTCGAAATTGAAGCTCTTTCAACCGGGTATGCAGTTGAAATTTCGATTAAAGACAATGGCATAGGAATGAACGAAGAAATTAGAAACAGTCTGTTTCAAACCATAAGCAATAATACACGTGCAGGTACGGCAAATGAAAAAGGTACCGGACTTGGATTGATGATTTGTAAGGAGTTTATCGACAAACATCATGGGAAAATCTGGCTGGAGAGCGAAGTTGGCAAAGGAACCAAATTTACTTTCAGTCTGCCTTTTACAGTCACTTCGACAAGCTCAGTGACCGACTAGAGGCTCAGTGACCGAAACGTGGTCGTTAAGCTTGTCGAAACGTAAAATTGAAGAAAACACTATTGCCCGTTAGAATATTGGTTCCATTATCGCAATAAAATGGTGGTTCTATTTGTAAACCGGAACCAGCACCGGGTATAAGCTTTTTAAGAGGTATAATAATAACTGATAATTGGGCTCTATGTTCGATTGAGGCGTTGGAGTTATAAATTATTCAGTCTTTAATATCACCATAATTTTATCCCGACTGTTTATTTTATTGAATTAGGCACATGATGAATAGAAATGGTTTTCAATAAACCCAGAGGGTTTAAATGTTTATAGCTAATTAGAGGAAGAAATATTCGACCCCGGCTGGGGGCGCACTAAAATCCTACTCTCATGTTTCTATAAACATTTGATACCTCCGGTATCATTCAGCATTAATTAAGAGCCAAATTCAATTATTTTATTAAAAGGCTATTTTAATGACTGCATTCTCCGAACCGGCACAATTCAGATTATTAAAGTTTTGCTCCTGGTTTATGTTCAATAATAACACCAAGGATGCAATCAAAATCTTTAAAAACGATCTGGCAAAAATTTCGTCGCTTGATGCATTAAAGGTATTCACCTGGATGGCGCAAAGCGATTATAACATTCAAACAGTTTCAAATAAAATTGATAAGCTTACAAGTATTTTTTTCAAACCTCTGAAAAATGATTTGAAACCTTTTCCCAGCAAACATTTTCTGATTTCTTATCATTACGAAAATTTTGTTTTGCTGAAACGGATGGAGGAAATGAGGCCAAAGTTGAGAGAGATATTAAAGAACCATGATCCCTCCATGTTATCCGAATTTCAGAAGTTTGCGGATACTTTGAAGAATCATGTCATGCAATTTCAAAGGTTGGAGGTTCATGTTTTCCCGCTTTTTGAAAGAGTACTTCCGCAATATGGTGCATTTTATCGTTTCGAAAGGATGTTTCACAACGATTTTAAGCAAATGTTAAGGGATATTGAATACTTGTTTACCATACAGCCATTTAATTATGCGAATTTTAACCAGTTGGTAGGATGTTTGTATTTTCGTCTAAGTTTAAGGCTTTATCGCGAAAATCTCATTCTTTTTCCGGTGGGCTGTCAGTTTATTCATTCCAGATTTTACCAGTTAACCTTCGTAAAGGAGTATTTTGAATGATAAATGAAAAGAGAGGATCGTAGTTTTTGCGATCTTCCCAGATCGAGTTGACTTACAAATTCAGCTCAGCGTTTTAGCTTATAAACTAAGTTGTACGCTAGGCGGAATTTGCAATTCCGCCATAAATTGTCTTTTCACACAACCTCTTTTTAGATATTCTGTGGAGCGCTTAGAAACTTTCGAACAAGTTATCGCTCTGCCCCATTTTGTCCATTTCTATGTTGATGCCGGAAGTTTTTCCTGTATGTTTATCGTCTTTTGCCGCAAACCCTTGCCTTTTTGCGGATTTATGAGCAGGCTTAACAGGTTGGGACATGTTAAGTTTCCGGCCGGTATTGAAGAAACTGATGGTTTCTTTTAACTGTTCGGCCTGGCTGGCCAGTTCTTCGGAGCTGGAACTCATCTCTTCAGCCGCAGCCGCATTTTGCTGTGTTACCTGAGTGAATTGAATAACGGCTTTCGTTATCTGTTCCGATCCAAGGCGTTGCTCATTGCTCGAGGCTGCAATTTCCTTTACCAGTTCGGCCGTTTTTTGAATTTCGGGAATTATTTTTTGCATCATGTCACCCGATTCTTCCGTCGTTTTTAAACTGGACGCTGATAACTCGTTAATTTCAACAGCAGCTTTCTGGCTTACTTCGGCAAGTTTGCGCACCTCGGCTGCAACTACGGCAAAACCTTTGCCCTGTTCGCCCGCCCGGGCTGCTTCAATAGCTGCATTAATAGCCAGAATGTCCGTTTTACCGGCAATATCGTTAATGATTTTAATTTTTTCCGATATCTGTTTCATGGCATCCAGGCTTCTTTTAACTGATATATTAAAATCCAGCATGCTTTTGGCCGATTCAATAGCAATTTTTTCAGTGATAGCAGAATTGTCGCTGTTCTGCTGAATTGTCGATGCCATCTCTTCTATTGACGACGAAACTTCCTCTGCCGAAGCCGATTGCTCGCTGGCTCCTTCCGAAATCTGGATGGAGGATCGGCTCATTTCGTTACTGCTGATGGCTACATTTTCGGCAGCTTCCATTACCTGACCAACAATTTCGCTTAAGCGCGAAACCATATCGGAAAGAGCACCCATTAAATCGTCATTTTCTGAGCGTCGGGCCAGGGTAACAGTAAGGTCTCCCTGTGCAATCATCTTGGCTTTTGTTATTATTTCGTTAAAAGCATGGATAAGGCTGTTGAGATTATTTTTAATATTATTGAAATCGCCGTTGTAGTTGTCGGTGATGAGCTGAGGCATGTCGCCTTTCGAAATTCTTTCGACATAAAGGGCGGCAACGTTTAATGGTCCAATAACGGCATCGAGCGTGCTGTTAACACCTTCAACAATTTTACGGTAATCTCCCAGATGCCTTTCTGCATTGGCTCTGGTTTCCAGGCGGCCTTCCAAAGCGGCTTTTACAAGCATGTTTGCATCGTCCGAGAGCCTATTAATGGCTGCTACCGAAACATTTACAGCATGATTTATCGTGTCGAACATTTTTTGCGCTTCCAAAGTATCGTTGTCGGCCTCTTCGGTTTTAAGGTCAAACATCAGGTCGCCTTTGGAAAGGCTTGTTAAACCTTCAGTTAGCTTTACAGCTTCATTGGTCTGATATTTTTCAATTTTTTCGGCTTTCCTCATCGCTAGCTTTATGGCTGTTTGATCGCTCACTACCTCAAAGGCTCCGATAACACTACCCTCTTTGTTTCGGAGTGGAACAGCAGAATACTGAATTTCAAGTTCCAGATTCCCGGGACGTGCTACAGTTTCGCTTTTTTGGTTGGCATTGGTTTGTATAGATTTGGCGCAGGCACAGTTTTGGGTTTTGCAGTCACCTGTTCTGAAGTGATCGTAACATTTGGTTCCTATTAATTGGTGCTGTATTTTATTGCCTACCTGGGCGCCTATATGGTTGATGTAATTTATTTCGAAATTATTGTTGATAAGCATTGCTGGTGTTGGCATTGCGTCCAGTAGGCCAACAAGAGTGTTGAGGGTGTCGTTTACTCCATCAACAATTTTTTTGAAATCGCCCGAATGCCTTTCTGCATTGGCGCGAGTATGAAGTTTTCCTTCAATGGCAGCACTACTGAGCATGTTTGCATCACTAATAAGCATTTTAACAGCCTCGATGCATTTGTTGAGGCTGTTTTTTATTTCGTTGAAATCGCCATTGTAATTGTCAGTAATTTTATCGGGGATATCACCGTTCGAAATTCGGTCGACATATTCGGCTGCCACATTTAATGGCTCAATTACAGCATCCAGAGTTTTGTTGAATCCGGAAATAATTTCCCGGAACTCCTCGTTTGTTTCCTCAATTTTTGCCCTTGTTGATAACTTCCCTTCGAGTGCTGCTTCTGTCAGTTTTTTGGTTTGTGCAATGATGGATTGTATTATTTTCTGAATGTTCGCTGAAATAAATATTCCGGATAGGATGGCTATGATCAGTCCTGCAATTATCGTCAGAATTATAAAGCTTTGAGATGAAGTTCCTGAGGATACGGTTTCATCTACCATTTTACCGGTGTTCTTGATGTTGTTGGATTTTAGCAGCTCAAAAGTTTCACCCATTGTATTTGAAATTGGTACCATTAGGGCGTAAGTCGCTTCATATTCCGATTTGAGTGTTTGAAGGGAATTACTATCTGCAGTGGTCATTTGAGCAATTAACTGGTCAAGAGTGATGTAGATATTACGCCAATCTTTGTATTCTGCTCGTATTTTGGCCTGAAGTCTCAATCCTTCGGCGCTCTGACGGGGAATGGATTCGGATAATTTCCAAAATTTGTCTACTTTTTCCCAGGAAGCAAGTCTTTTTTGTTGAATGTTTTGAAGTTCCTTTCTGAATTGCTGGATGTCTTTCTGGTTAAAGGCAAGCATTACCTCAAGCGTTTGCGAACGGATAACCATTCGTTCTTCATTGATCCCTGAAAATGCTTCCATGGATGGGATTCGGTTGTCGCGGATGTTTAAAGTGCTGTTGTTTTGGTTTTTAATTGAGTAATAGCCAATAAGACCGATTATGCCAGCAATTATTGCTGTTACAGTAAAACCGGTCATTATTTTTGTTCTGATTTTCATTTTTATTTTTGTTTACATTTTTGTTAACGGATACTCTGTTGAGAATTGCAGGACAGTTTTGGGCTGTTGAGCCGTTAAACCAGCTCGGGGTAACTGCTGTTGCCCCAGGCTGGTTTGGATGTGGTAGGAACAGAATTCTCTATTCCTGATCGCCTCTTTCGAAGTTTAGAAGTTTTCGAACATTTTGTCGTCCTTGTCTATACCATTGAGGTCGACATTAACTCCCACGGCATGATCGGTCTGCCGGGCAGTTTTCCCCTGCAAACTTCCTCTTTTGCCTGCTTTGTGAGTAGGCTTCATCGGTTGGGTTATTTTGATCTGCCGTCCGGTGTTGAAGAAACTGATGGTTTCCTTCAGCAACTCGGCCTGGCTTGCCAGTTCTTCGGAACTGGAGCTCATTTCCTCTGCTGCTGCTGCATTTTGCTGGGTTACCTGTGTAAACTGAATCACAGCTTTTGTGATCTGTTCCGAACCCATTCTTTGCTCGTTGCTCGATGCTGCAATTTCCTTCACCAATTGAGCCGTCTTCTGGATTTCGGGAATTATCTTCATCATCATGCTTCCCGACTCCTCGGTAACGCGCAGACTTGAAGCCGACAATTCGTTAATTTCAACCGCTGCTTTTTGGCTTACTTCTGCAAGCTTACGCACTTCGGCAGCTACCACCGCAAAGCCTTTGCCCTGTTCGCCGGCACGCGCTGCTTCAATTGCTGCATTAATGGCAAGAATGTCAGTTTTTCCGGCAATGTCGTTGATGATTTTGATTTTTTCCGATATCTGACGCATGGCTTCAAGGCTTTTTTGGGCAGCGGTGTTTACATCCATCATTCCCTGAGCCGAAGCAACAGCAATCTTTTCGGTCGTAATGGAGTTGTCGCTGTTCTGCTGGATTGTGGACGACATTTCCTCAATTGATGAGGATACTTCTTCTGCCGATGCCGATTGCTCGCTTGCACCTTCCGAGATCTGAACTGCCGAGGTGCTCATTTCGTTACTACTGGTAGCTACATTCTGAGCGGCTTCCATTACCTGGCTAACAATTTCGCTCAATCGGGCAACCATTTCGGAGAGTGCTCCCATTAACTCATCATTTTCTGAACGCTTGGCAAGGGTAATGGTTAAGTCCCCCTGAGCCACCATTTTGGCTTTGGTTATTATTTCGTTGAAAGCATTGATGAGGCTGTTAAGATTATTTTTGATGCTGTTAAAGTCGCCGTTGTAATTGTCGGTTATCAAATCCGGCATATCACCTTTGGCTATTTTATCCACATACATGGCGGCCACGTTCAATGGACCAATTACTGCATCTAGCGTATTATTCACTCCTTCAACAATTTTGCGGAAATCGCCCTGATGACGCGAAGCATCTGCGCGGGTAGCGAGCTTCCCTTCTACGGCAGCGTTAGAGAGGAGGGTTGCATCGCTGACAAGTTCACTCACAGCTTCCTTAACTTGTTGTAAGCTGTTGTTAATTCTTTCGAACTGTTTCTTTACTTCCTGGGTATGTTCATCGGCCTCTCTGATGTTGAGGTTGAATTCCAGACTTCCTTTTGAAAGATGCCTGAGGTTGCCTTCTATTCTTTCAACCTCAGATTTTGTATAATCACTTACTCTGATTATTGATGTTAAATCGGTTACAACTTCAACAAAGCCGGTATTCTCGCCTTTTGCATTTTTTAGGTAAGCGGTATCCTGTTTACAACTCATTCCACACCAATCGAAGAAACTTTGATTAGTACCTTTTAATAATTGCTTTATTCCGCAATTTGCTGTGTTGCATATATTTGCTCCGGCATTACTGCATGCTTTTCCATAACCCGATTCACGGTCTTTTATAACGCCCTGATCAATCATCAGCCTCTCAAATTCTTTATTCATGTAGGTCCACGTCATATTTTCGTCGGTTACATGAATCGGGAATGGGACAGCATCAATGATGGATTCGTACCACACAGTTTTATCTACAACCGTATCCAGGGTGGCATTAACTCCTTCTACAGTTTTACGAAATTCACCCTGATGATTCTGGGCATTGGCTCTGGTAGAGAATTTACCCTCTATTGCTGCATTGGAAAGCATCTTGGAGTCTGTAACAAGTAGGTTTATAGCATCGATACACTGATTGAGGTTGCTCTTTATCTCATTGAAGTCGCCATTGTAATTGTCGGTGATTTTCTCGGGTATGTTACCTTTGGAAATGCGGTCCACGTATTCGGCAGCTACATTGAGGGGCCCAATAACGGCATCGAGGGTCTTATTGATACCTACCACAATTTCGCGGAATTCTTCGTTGGTGTCCTCGGTTTTGGCGCGCGTGGCAAGACGACCTGCTACGGCAGCATCAACCAGATCTTTGGTTTGTTTAATAACCGATTTGATGATGTTCTGAATGTTGGTGGCAATAATGAAACCGAGCACTATAGCTGCTAGCAGCGAAAGCGCCACCAAAGCAATCATGAACGTTGTTGCGTTATCTGCTAAAGCTGTGTTTCCATCGGAAGTTTCTTTGGCCAGGGTTAGCTTACTTTGCTGCAGCTCATCCAGAGCTTTCTGGCAAACATCATTATCCGATTTCATTTTGCCGTTCATAATCATTACCGCGCCATTAATGTTGTCATCCTTCAACATTTTTTTGATGTCAGGTACCGAAGACACGTAAGCGTCAAAAGATTCGTTCACTTTTTTAACAATTTCTTTACCTGCTTCAGTCAGCGTTGTTGCTTCTACCTTTGCTTCCGAATTTCGGAAAGTTTTGCTCAGCTCTTCAATCCGGGCCAGTTTTGCTTCACGATCTTCGTTATTTGTGGCATAAACGGCATCGCGCACATTTACTCTTACTCGCTGAAACGAAGTGGACATGTCCATCATATCGGCCATTGGTACTGTAATTTTTTCGTATAATTTTTTATCGGCAGCATCCAGTTGTTTTATTCTGGAAATGCCCATGTAACCTATTACACCTGCCAATGAAGCCACTAATAGAAAGCTTACCAGTAATTTTGTGCGAATTTTCATGTTTTTAACCCAGTTCATAATTTTTCTTTTAATAATTATACTTTATAATTCCCTTCTTCACTTTGCTCTTGTTCCGGTTAACATTTTAAATTCTTAGGCATAACGAGTTTTAAATACTTGTGATTCTTTCGCTTTTCATAAGCTCAAAATTTCTGTCGTTAAAGCATAACATGGCCCCATGACCAGGATAAATTGAATTTATTTTCCTTTTTTTCAAACGTGTCAATGCTTTCTCGTTTTCGGCGAAAAGAGTAGCATTAGTTTGAGAAATTGGAAATGATGTGTCTCCTGAGAAAAGAATTCCTTCTTTCTCATTGTACAGACAAATTGAATCGTAACTATGATAGGTGATATGGAAAACTTCAAATTGCTGGTCACCTATCTTCAATATTTCACCATCGTGTAAAACATGATCTACATGTTTCAGGTGAGAATTGAATGCATAAATTTTTGGATGATAGGCTAGTTTTATTTCCTGTAGAATTGCTGCATGGTCCGAATGGCTGTGTGTTAATATCACCTGATCGATTTTATTTTTACCAAGGCCTGTATTAATACACTCGATTTTGCGGATAATGTTTATGTCACTGCCTACATCGATAAGTGTATTAAGATCATCCATGGCATTCCATGTTCCCATGACCAGAAAAACGTTGGCTGTGTAAAGATTGCTGTTGTGGGTAAGGTTGGCGATTTTCATCCGATAATAAATTTAAAGGTTGTGGTTTAGCATCACCGCATGTTGATTGATGATTTTTAGTTGGGACATGCAGGTGCCTTAATTTATATTTTTTCGTGTAATTGTGCGTAATCGAGCAACTTTCTGAATTTTCCGCTTAGTTCTTCGGGCATGGACTGGGTGTTTTCCATAGCCAGAAGTCCTCCGGTAAGTAACATGTCGTGATATAAAGAAAGAACTTCAACACGTTGAGGATAACTAAAATGTAGCAGTACATTTTTACAGATAATAAGGCTGTAATCGTTACGCAATGGTTTTAAATTCAGTAAATCATGTTTTTTGAATGTTACAAGACTTCTTAACTCCTGATTGACAATGAAGTGATCTTCTTTTTCGTGCGGACTGAAATACTTCTGAAAGAGGGGCGTTGGTATGCGTTGCAAGTGATCCTTATGGTAAATTCCTTCTGTAACGGTTTTCCCGAAGTCAACATTTTCGTTATCGATGTCGATAGCAAGAATTTTAACATTACGGAGTGCGAATTTTCCCATACTTTCGGCTAAAAGGATGGCAAATGTGTAAGTTTCCATTCCCATAGCGCAACCAGCATTCAGAATGTGGATACTGCTGCGGCCCATTGATAACGGAACCAGCTTTTGCACTGTCTGTGTGAGTATTTGTTCGTCCCTGAAAAAGAATGTGAATGCCATTAAATCAGGAATTTGCTAAGGTGCCGTTTAATTCGTTTGTTTCTTTAATCGTTTTCAGTTCGGTACCTGAGAATACACGTTCTACATTGAGCAGCATAATAAATTCATTGCCGAGTTTGTAAATTCCGTGCAGAAAATCGGTATTAAACTCTTTGCTCATAGCTGGTACGGGTTTAATATCAGCATCTTCGATGGATATCACGTCTTTCACTTTGTCTACAACAGCTCCCAAACGGAACATGTCCACTCCTTCCGAAACATCGAGAACGATGATATTGTACGATTCGTCATCGTTTCTTTCGGGTAAGTTAAAACGCACACGTGTTTCGAAAACTGGTACTACATCGCCCCGGAAATTGATAATGCCACGGATATAAGTCGGGGCGTTGGGAACAGGGGTAATGTGTTCTTCCTGCAATACTTCCAGTACTTTGGCTACATTTACAGCGTAATGGTCACCGCAAATGGTAAACGATAGATAAGTTCTGATCATAGTTTTAATGTATTAAAGGTTATAGACTTTCGGCTGTTAAGAATAATTCGTTTGTATCCATCATAAAAGCAAGTTTGCCGTCACCAAGCTGACTGGCTGCACCAATGCACTTCTGATCCCGGAAAAGATTCCCCAGCGGTTTGAGCACTGCCTGGTGTCCACCAATAATGGTGTCGGTGAGAAGGGCTAACTGACGGTCGTTATTCCTGAGGATAATGGCTTTTGTAATTTCGTGGTAAGTTCCACCCAAATGAAATTGATTTCGAATATCAACAAACGGGATAAGTTGGTTTTCAAAAGGAATGGTACAGGTATGCTTTCTTTTTTCAATTTCTTTCGATGGAATTTGCATACAGATGTTGATGTCGGAAATCGGAACGGTGAAGAAAGTGTCCTGAACTTTAAATAGCAGGGTGTCTATTATAGCGATGGATTGTTGTAACTTCAAGGTGAAAGATGTGCCAACGCCTGTCTCGGTATCAACTATTACTTCGCCGCGAAGCTCCATAATTTTACGTTTTACAACATCCATTCCTACACCACGACCCGATACTTCGGTGAGGTTTTGGGCAGTAGAAAATCCTGGCATGAAAATCATATCCAGCAGTTCGCTTCTTGTAGGTTTGTCGGTGGCTTTGATAATGCCTTTTTCTACAGCCTTTTTCTGAATTTTTTCCAAATCAACACCGCTACCATCATCTTCAATCCTGATTACAACAACATTGCCATTATTACTTGCTGATATTTTAATGGTTCCCGACTCTGGTTTTCCTTTTTGCCTTCTTATGTGAGGCATTTCAATGCCATGATCAATGCAGTTGCGGATAATATGCATAAGCGGATCGCTTAACTGATCAATGGTGCCTTTGTCAACCTCAGTGTCAATGCCTTCGGTAATAAGTTCCACATCTTTGTCGAGCTGGCGTGAAAGATCGCGGATTAATCTCTTGAATCTCAGGATAGATTCACTCAACGGTACCAGTCGTATGTCGAGTGCATTGTTCCGGAACTGCTTGGAGAGATTGTCGAGTCTTTCGGTATAGGGCCATATTTTTTCGAATTTACTGTCGCTGGTATTAAGATTAAATTGTGAGTTAAGTGTAATTAGCTCGCTCACCAGGTACATTAAATGATCCAGTTTTGCAGAATCTACGGAGATACGTTTAACCTGTTTTTTGCCATTATCGGCTTTCTCAGTTGATTTTTCGCACGGGTTCTGATTCTGTGCTGTAGAAGAAGTGTCTCTTTTCTCCTGGTATTCCACAAATTCGATGATCGATTGTTCGTTATCCATGCTTATGGGCATTGCATCTTCAAACAGGTTGCGGTTGGTTAACCTGGTGATAGTACAATCGTCCTCTATAAACATAAATACTTCGCGGATATCATTCTCGCTTGCACTGCTGTATAGAATAATGCTCCATGTATCTATCCCCTCATTACTCAGGTGATCGAGACGCGAAATCTCAAATTGTCCTAACGATGCAAGGTCATGAAATAAACTGGTAATGCTGATGCCCCGGAAGTAGATCTGTTCATTCGCTCTGATGAGAATATGCCACGTGCTTGGGGTGATTTTAGAGCTTGAATTATTTTCTTCGCTAACTGATGAGCCGGACATAATAGCAGGAATAACTTCCAATATAGCTTTAATTTCGGCCATAATGCTGTTTTGATTTGCCTGGTTCTCTGGCACCTGAAGTTGCTCGTCGTTCAGGAGTTTGCGAATATGGTCAACCGAATGGAAAGTAATGTCGAAGATCTTTTTGTCAAAACGTGCTATCTTATCGCGAATAGCCTGATAAAGGCTCTCGAGATTATGGGTGAACTCACTTACATAATCGAAACCATACATGCCGCTAACCCCTTTGATGGTGTGCATGGCCCGGAATGCAGATTCAATTAGATCCTTGTCCTCCGGTGAAGCTTCAAGGTCCAGAAGATCTTTTTCCAACTGGTCCAATAGTCCCGACGCTTCTTCCAGGAATACTAATTTGAATTTTTGTAAAATTGGGTCCATATGAATGTGATTTGTAAATAAAATTACTATTAAGGCTGGGCAAAAAAGCAATCCAAACTGACGGTTTTAGGTCGGTAAAAAGTATGATTTTTCCGGCGACTAAAGTATTACCAATGGACTCATGCGGTTTTCCAATAAATTGTGAAGTCAGTTTTGGGAAAGAGGATTGTAGCAGGCATTGAATCTTAAATTCTCATTACCATTACAATCCTCTTTAATTTGCAGGGCTATTTGTCAGAAATTTTCAAACAGCTTATCATCTTTATCAGTTACATCGAGATTTACATTTATGCCTGGATTGTGTTCTCCTGTTTTAATATTCTTCGGTTGTTGTGTGCTTTTCCTGAAATTTTTAGGAGAAGCTTTAGTCGGTTGAATCGTTTTTACCTGACGTCCTGTATTGAAGAAACTTATTGTTTCTCTGAGCAACTCGGCCTGGCCGGCTAATTCTTCTGCGCTGGAACTCATTTCTTCAGCCGATGCTGCATTTTCCTGAGTAACCTGTGTAAACTGGTTAACAGCCTTGGTGATTTGATCAGATCCCATACGTTGCTCGTTGCTCGATGCTGCAATTTCTTTAACAAGTTGCGCTGTTTTTTGGATTTCAGGAATTATCTTCATCATCATACTGCCCGATTCCTCTGTTACTTTTAAGCTTGATGCTGAAAGCTCGTTTATTTCTACAGCAGCTTTTTGGCTAACCTCAGCAAGTTTGCGGACTTCAGCAGCCACTACTGCAAAACCTTTGCCTTGTTCTCCTGCACGGGCAGCTTCAATGGCTGCGTTAATGGCTAAAATGTCGGTTTTGCCTGCAATATCATTTATTATCTTAATTTTTTCCGAAATTTTTCTGATTGCTTCCAGGCTTTTCTGTGCAGCATTATTTACATCAATCATACCCTGAGCAGATGCTACTGCTATTTTTTCTGTGGCTACAGAGTTATCACTGTTTTGTTGAATACTTGAAGCCATTTCTTCAATAGAGGAGGAAACCTCTTCAGCCGAGGCCGATTGCTCGTTAGCACCTTCGGCAATTTGAACTGCCGAAGAACTCATTTGATTACTACTTGTGGAAACATTCTGCGCTGCTTCCATAACTTGGCTAACAATTTCACTAAGTCGTACAACCATGTCGGAAAGAGCACCCATTAACTCGTCATTTTCTGAGCGTTTTGTAAGTGTTACCGTCAGATCGCCTTGTGCAACCATTTTAGCCTTGGTAATAATTTCATTGAAGGCGTTAATAAGAATATTTAAGTTGTTTTTAATTGCATTGAAATCGCCATTGTAATTTTCAACGATAATTCCAGGCATATCGCCTTTCGATATTTTTTCAACATATGAAGCTGCTACATTTAACGGCCCGATAACAGCGTCGAGTGTGTAGTTTACTCCCTCTACAATTTTTCTGAAGTCGCCCTCATGCCTGCCTGCGTCAGCTCGTGTTATGAGTTTGCCTTCCACTGCCGCCTTTGTAAGCGAGGCAGCGTCTTCAATGAGTAGATTTATCGCATCTATACAGGTGTTGAGATTGTTTTTAATTTCGTTAAAATCGCCATTATAACTATCTGTAATTTTAGGAGGGATGTGTCCTTTAGAGATACGATCTACATAATTGGCTGCAACATTAAGCGGGTTAATAACAGCATCGAGAGTTTTGTTAATGCCAATTACTATTTCCCGAAATTCTTCATTTGTATCTTCCGGTCTGGCTCTTACTGATAATTTCCCTGCTACTGCTGAGTCGACCAATTCTTTTGTTTGTTTTACAACAGATTTAATAATGCTTTGAATATTAGCAGCAATAAAAAAACCAAATATTAAAGCAAGTACAACAGCGAATAATAGCGCAGTAACTAAAATATTTATTGAACTGGAGGCATGGTCGTTTGCGTCTTTTACACTTTGAGCGGCAACCTTTTTGTTAATTTCTACAAGGTTGTTCAATAGTTTCTCTGCATTGGAAAAGGGATCTGCTATAGTAATCAAAGCATAATCACTATATAGTTGGTAAGTTTTGTCGGAGGGGTCGGCATCGTAATTAAGTGACAATTGAACCCCTTGAAGGTGCAGATTCCAATAAATATCCCATGCTTTAACAAAATCTTTCCAAACTTTTGCTTCTTCTTCCGTTTGAGGAAGTGCCTCGTAAATGTTCCGTGCATCGTCATACCTTTTTTTTGCATTGTCAAATCTCTGGTAAGCAGCCTTCCGGGCTTCTTTGGAGGCGATTCTCGAAAGCAGGGCATTCTCTGCAGCATCAACAGCGGTTTGAGCTTCACTCATAATTAAAAGCGATTCGATACTTGGCATTCTAACCTGGGCTATCTCGTCCTGAGAGGCTTTAATAGTTTTCATGCCATTGTATCCTATATAGCCGGTTAAGCAAGCTAAGGATACCACTATAACAAAACTCATTAAAAGTTTTGTTCTTATTTTCATCTTGTTAAACCATTTCATATCCAATAGTTTTTGTGTTTAAAAAAATGTGCTCAATATTTACTGAATGGTCATTAAATTCAGAATGTCCTACATGATTCTATGAGACAGAAATCCAAAGGCTTTACAATTTCAATGTAAATTTACATTAGAAAAGTGCCGAAAAAACCGTATGAACTAACTGTTTTTGGTCAATATAAAGGATGATTTTTTTCAAACCAAAGTATTGCTTTTTTATTCAATATTTCAATTATTGCACTGTTATTCAAGGTTATGTCGGGTTTTATGATATGAAAACTTTCATAGCTAATTTTTAGTCAAGTGGTATGTTAATTTGAAAAGGAGAAAATCGGAATTCGGCCTCTTTTTTTCTTATTCCGTCAACTTGTAAATAACTAATTAATGGTTGTTTCTATATTGGATTTTAAAAATGCTATGTTTGTACCGACTGCTTTAACTAATTCAAAATAATATGTATCAATATTCTCTCAAGGGGCATTGCCCTGAAAAAAGGGAAAAAGCATTTGGTGAAGTGGAGGAAATAATAAGAAGTTATGGGTGGATAGTTGCTTTTAACCATTCGACGGAATCGTCGTTAAATTTAGTTGTTGAATTGCCTAACTGTAAGGCCGACAAACTGCTTAACGGCCTTGGAAAGAAAATGAATCTTTCAGATATAAAGCTGAAAGAAACGCAGCGGAAAACCTGCTGCGAGATGCTGATTAATTTGTCGTTTCAAAACTGAGGAGATATGGGCGTTATTCGCCCATATCCTTTACTACCAACTGTATGGTTCGTTTGTTTTTCTGTTCCAGCACGAGCTGTTTGTTTATCATTACCCTTTCTATTGTAGCGGTGTCGTAATAACGAATGGTTATAAGTTCCAGACCTTCTTCAAACGAGGTGGTAAAAGTCTTTTCAAGTTCGGTCATAAGTTCTTTAATACGGTCCATTCTGTTATTAACGAGCGCCATAAAACTAACCGCCGAGTTTTGCATCAGGTTAATTCTGATGCCGTGGCGTGCAAAGGTTTCGAAAATTTCGGTTAAACTGGCTTCGGCAATAAAGGAAAAGTCGCGGGGTGAGATGTGTATCAATACCTGGTCCATTTTAAAGATAAAAGATGGAATAAGCGATTCGTACTGAACATCGCCAATAATGGTTCCCGGGTCGTTGGGATATACAAACGATTTTACATGTAACTTAATGTTTTTATTTTGCAGCGGCTTAATAGTTTTCGGGTGAATTACACTGGCACCGTAATATGCAAGCTCAATAGCATCGAGATAAGATAGTTGTCCTAACCTTACTGTATTGTCAAAGTATTTGGGGTCTGCGTTCAGAACACCAGGCACATCTTTCCATATAACAACTTTTTCGGCTTCCAGGATATGTGCTAAAATAGCAGCCGTGTAGTCAGATCCTTCTCTTCCAAGGGTGGTGGTTAATCCGGTGTCGTCAAAGCCCAGAAATCCCTGGGTGATATGAATTTTTTCTTTTTTTATATTGAAATTTTCTTTTACAAGTCGTTCCGAAACTTCCCAATCAACTACTGCTTCGCGCCAGGTTGAATCTGTTTTCAGGCATTTGCGAACATCTGTCCACTTGTTTTTTATGCCGCGTTCGTTTAAAAAAGCGCTTACAATTTTGGTCGACAAAACTTCGCCAAACGAAACAATCTGATCGTATTGCTGGTCGTAAGCACCTTTATCTTCTTTCATCAAAATACTGCGCATCAGGTCAAACTCCTGGTTAATTTCAGCAAAAACAGCATGCTTTTCCTGTTGAAATAGTTCTTTAAGAATACCAATATGATATTCTTTTAAAGCGGTGAATTCCATGTCGAACGATTGGCCTTTGTAAGCCTGATCGTGAATTTTTTCGAGACTGTTGGTGGTCTTTCCGAATGCGGAAATTACTATCACCAGAGGTTCTTTGAACGATTCAATGATATGGGCCAGATTTAAAATCCCGCCCGATGTTTTTACCGATGCTCCCCCGAATTTGAATACAAGCATAATTGTTATCTTTATTTTTTTCAAATATATATAACGACCAAAGGCAATAAAATGATAAAGTTAAGTTTCTTAACATAAATTAAGAATTGATACTGTAACAAACATATTTCGGGATCGTCTTAGCTCAAATCCTAAACAAAAACCTTTTACTTATGCAATTCTTTTTACGCGCCAGTTTTCTTTTTACTTTTATTCTAATGGCCAATTTATCCTACTCACAGGGAGTTAAAGGGCGATTAACCGACTCCAAAAACAATCCGATACCATTTGCCGCCGTTTACGACGAAAGTACATATGCCGGCACAACAAGTAATGCTGAGGGATTTTACGAACTCCGGCTTGCCGCCGGAAAGCATTCGCTTGTATTTAAGTCATTGGGTTATTTTGTTGAAAGACGAATGATAGAGGTTACTACAGGGTTTCTGACTTTAAATCTGAAATTAAGTGAACAGGCTTACGAACTTAAAGATGTTGTTGTAACGCCCGGCAAGGAAGATCCCGCCTACGCCATTATGCGGAAGGTTATTGGTTTGGCTCCTTACCATCTGCATCAGGTGAAGGAGTATTCGGCCGATGTTTATCTGCGTGGATCAATTCATATTATTAAGATGCCCAAATTTATTTCGAAAAGAATTGAGGTAAATGGAAAGAAAGGCGTTGTCAAAAGCGGCGATGTTTATATGGAAGAATCTCTTAACCAGATTGATTTTACAGCACCTGATAAATATAATCAAAAGGTTAAATCCTTCCGGACTAATTTTCCGGGAGAAAACAGCGTGAGTCCGATGCAGATTGTACGTTCAAGTTTTTATCAGCCTAAAATAGATGAGGCTATTTCGCCTTTGGCGCCCAACGCTTTCAGTTTTTATAAATACCGGTACGAAGGACATTCTAAAGACGGTGCTTTTACCATATTTAAAATAAAGGTTATTCCTAAACGGAACAGTCAACAGTTGGTAAGTGGATATATATTCGTGATCGATCAGCTTTGGTGTTTACACTCTGTGGATGTTTCGCAGGAAATGTTTTTCGGGAAACTTGATTATAAGGAAATATTTTCTCCTGTGAAAGGCGAAGCCTGGCTGCCCATAAGCTATGTATTTTATGTAAATGCCGGAATAATGGGTATTAAGGCCGATTTTAAATATACAAGTTCGGTAAAGTACCAGAAAGTTTTATTGAACGACAAAAAAGCTATAAAGCCAGTTAAAGTTGAAGATGCAAAGGAAACACCCGAAATACCCGTTAAGAAAACTGATCCTAAAAAGCAGAAGCGACAGGAAGAAATTGAGCGTTTAATGGCTAAGGAGAATTTGAATAACCGGGATATGGTTAAACTTTCAGGCCTTATGGAAAAAGAAGCTCCCCCGGATACTGCCAGAACCAAATCGCTCGAATTAAAACCGTGGAACAATACAAAGGTCGAAATTGAGAAAGATGCTATGAAAAAGGATACATCGTACTGGAATACTGTGCGGCCTATCCCCCTTACATCTATGGAATCCGGGCTGTCCGATTCGATAAAGCTGCCAAAAAAGGATACCATCGTCAAAAAAGATACAGCCAGGAAAGAGAATAAAACAATGAAAAAGATTGGTAGAATTGCTTTTGGTGGTGCCGGTTTCGAAATGTTCGATTCTACCACTCGAGTTAATTATAATGGGCTAATTGGTTTAAAGAATTTTGGATTCAATACAGTAGATGGTTTCGTTTTTAAGCAATCCGTTGGAATAAGGGTAAAGGTTGATTCTATCAGGCAGTTGAGAATTGACCCGGGAGTTGCATATGCATTTAGCAGAAAGAGCTTTATGTGGTGGGTAAATGTAAATTTCGAATACGATCCGATGAGGGGAGGGGAATTTAAAGTGAAATACGAAAAATCATCAACCGACTACAATTCAAATTATCCTATGAGCGATGAGTTAAATGCTTTGACTTCACTCTTTCTGAGAAAAAATTACAAAAAATTCTACGAAACTCATCATATCGAATTGTCGAATAGTATTGATATTGTAAATGGCATGAAGTTTACAGCCAAGTTGGGTTATAGCAGCGAGCAACTACTTACAAATCATAGCGACTATTCTTTTTTCTACCAGAGTACGCGCGATTATTCTTCTAACATCCCTGAGACCGATGCCTTGGCTCTTTTGAATAATCAAAGCAATAAAGAAGCATATTTCAATTTAATGATTGAGTATACACCTCAGTATTATTACCGGGTATGGAAAGGGCGCAAACGCTATTCACATTCAAAATATCCAACTTTTTTTGCGGTTTACCGGAAAGCCATTCCCGGTGTTTTAAACTCTACGGCCAATTTCGACTATTTGGAGATTGGGGCGCGGCAATCAAAAGAATGGGGGATGATGCATAGTTTTAATTGGAATATTGTCGCTGGTAAATACTTGAACCGGAGTAAAATGTATCTTAGCGATTACCGGTTTTTTAATAATCAGCCACTTTCGGTGATGTTTAATAAATCGGATAATTCATTTTTTCTCCCCGGTTTGTATGCAAATGCCACAAATGACAGTTTTGTCGAAGGACACATGACTTTCACCACTCCCTATCTCTTAATAAAGTACCTTCCGTTTTTGAGTAATAAAATCTGGCTCGAGAATCTTCATCTGAATTATTTATATACACCGCAAACAGGGCATTATTGGGAAACAGGGTACAGTATCAGTCAGATTTATGCAATCGGAGGTATTGGGGTTTATGCAGGTTTTAATGGATCAAAGTATAGCTCGGTGGGAGTGAAGGTTACTCTTGCTTTTGATTAATTAATAGCTATTGTCCGGTTAAAATATTAATAAGAATCTAAAGAGTAGATTTACTTTTGGTGAGATAAGGAGACTTAGTGGGCGGCTTCGTCGCCCACTAAGTCTCCTCCCTTTTACCCCCCCCATGAAAGCCTTGTCATTTAGACCACCGGGAGAAATCTTATATTTTAACGGAGATCATTATTACTCTATTGTATTGTTCATGAGCCCGATCCCTGTTTTCGGTATTTATTTAGTTCGGCCAGGTGATTGCGCGATAATTCCTGTTCACGTTGTAAAGCACGTTTTCTGAACTTCTCAAATTCGTCTCTGGTCTCCTGGAGGTCCTGTTTATTCTGGATGGTTACTTTATTGCTTCTTTTAAATAGTATAATAAATATTACAAGCACAATTGCTAACAGGCCTATAATAATCCACATGGTTCTGGAGTAAGCTTCCTTGCTCATAAGTATTCCCAGGAACCGGATACTGTTTTTCTCTTTAAATGTATTGTCGAGCTTGTCATTAGTGGACTTTAGCTGTGCTTTAACCGAGTCCATGTTGGATTTGTGCGCAGCAATTGTATTATTTGAGTTATTGAGTGTAGCTCTGAGTTTTTTTAATGTATCCAGAACGTTGGTCCTTAGGGAATTTAACGAAACCTCCTTAACAACTTTAAAGTCCTGGTACCGCGAGGAGGTTTCAAATATTGTCCGGAACTGATCCTCAATAGATCCCTTACTTTGCTGAGCATAGCTGCTTGGTGCAAATGCCAGCGAAATGCCCAAAATAGCCAGGACTGTGAAAAATGTTAGTTTAGTTCTTATCAGATTCATATGCTTTGATTTAATTATTATCCAACTTTGATTTTATAAATGCTTTAACGTTATCTGTTTTTAAAAATTGCCTGTAAAAACATCTATTCTTTTTTATTTTCTAAGGGTTTGGCAATTCTCCGGCATTTTTGCCGATGGCTTTGATCTACAGCATAGTTTGTAAAATACTTCTGCAATAGATGTTTATTCAAATTACCAAATAAGAAACAGATCAAACTTTTTTAAGTTTTCAAATTTTTATTCATTGTTTTATTATAAAATTCTATCTTCATTTTTTTGTTTTCGTTATAGTCGTTTTGTTTTACATGTAAGTTGTTTAATGAATTTACGATTTTTTTTTCATATCAGTATTCTTTTGTCTGTAATTTGTTCAACATTGAGTTCTCAAAGTTCATCATGGAAGGAAAGAGTTTATGTCGATGTTAACTATCAGTATGGATTCGTGATGCCTCATCTCGATTACATTTCGTTTTTTGTTAAGGAACATATACAAGGTTTTCAGATTAACATGGGCTTGTTTACCAATGGGGCGAAAAGTTGGCACAAATCATACAATTATCCTCAATTAGGCATTGGTTACCATTATTCGGGTTTGTCTAATTATGATGTCTACGGAAGTATGAACGCTATCTATGGTTATGTGGACCGATATTATTTAAACCGAAAGAACAGATTTAACTTTGGAAACAAACTCTCTCTCGGGGGGGCTTATATCAACAAAAAATTCGATCTGGAAAATAACGGGACCAACCTGGCAATTGGATCAAAACTGAATGCCTATGTTAATTATAGTTTTGAAGGAAAATTCAGGATTACACCGGAAATTGATATGAAACTGGGGACTGGCATAACGCATGTTTCGAACGGAAGTTTTAAGCAACCCAATAAAGGTCTTAATTTCTTTACCGTATTTTCAGGTTTTTCTTATTCATTTAGTCCAAATATGGCTTATGAACCTTTAATTCCGGAAGCAGATTCATCAAAACATCAGTTTTTATTGGTCACCTGCATGGGGTACAAGCAAATTTCTAGAAAATACGATTATAGCTATATGGTAAACGGGATTTCGGGAGAGTATGCTCATCTTATTACTGGCAACAGTTGGGGAGGAGCTGCATTAACTTTTTACTACGACCCATCTCTCAAAAAGGAAATATGGATGGACGATACCATACAGGCAAAGTTTATCGATAATGTTCGTGTAGCTCTTAATCTTTCTTATGAACTTAAAATGGGTCGTATATCTTATGTTTTTCAGCCAGGTTTTTATCTGAAGAATTTATATAAAAAATCGGGAGTTATTTCGAATCGTCTTTCGGTTCGTTATCAGTTAACTCACAGGTTTTACGCTTCATTTACAATTAAGGCTCATTGGTTTGCAATTGCCGATTTTTTTGAATGGGGGATTGGTTATAGATGGAAAAAATAATGTCAATGAAAATCAAAAACTACATATATTTTATTGCCCTGTTTATTGGGACATCCTGCATTGACGATGCCTTGTTTAACGGCGGAGAAGTTGTTTCAAAAACCTTGGATTTGCCCGATTACTCTACAATAGAAGTTGAGAGTACTTTTGAGATTGAGCTTTTAAATGATACAATTAATAAAGTTGTTGTGCGCTGCGGCGAAAATCTGCATCCATATATTAAGATCGAAGTCGTGAATGATATTCTTTACCTGAAACACGAAATTAAGAATAACTGGTCGCGAAAATATGAACGGGTTAAACTGGAACTTCATACAAAGCCTTTTGGAAATTTTAATGTTCGTAAGCCGGTTAGAATTTATACAAATCAGGTTTATAAAGCTCCATATTTTGGCTTTATAGATTTTATGAAATACAGCGAACTCGATATAAATATTGATGTTGAAGATTGCTTGATAGCTATGTCGTCCGATAATTTTGGACAATTTAAAGTTAAAGGTAGGGCGAGTCGTGCTCATTTATGGGGCTGGGGCTCCTGCTTGGTCAATGCCGATAGTCTGCAAACCAATTATTGTTATGTACTCCATCGGGGTATGGGGAATGTGTTTGTTAATACAACCGGGCAATTGGACGCCGATATTCAGTTCACCGGTAATGTTTATTATTCAGGAAATCCGGCACAAGTAAACTTACAGCGAACAGGTTCAGGTAATCTTATAAAGAAATGATCTTTCGGTCGCATATTTCATAAATTTCTTATTTCCCCGTTTTTTTCTTACCTTAAACAGTCTTTATGTTTTCGGGTGCAGATATACATATTTTGTTGTGTTTCAGTGTTTCCTGAAATTGCTAATGTTAAGCGCTTATGGAAAATGTGATTTTAAACTCTACTGATCTATTCTATTCTTTTTTTGATACTTCTCCATTGTATATATGGATCAAGGATACCAATAATAATCTTATCAGGCTTAATAAGGCTGCTGCGATTTTAGAGCAAAAACCTGTTGAGGAACTGGAAGGCAGGTCGTGTTACGATATATACCCAGAAGACAGAGCTAAGGCCTTTTGGGCCGACGATCAGGAAGTCATAACAACCGGTCTGCCCAAACTATCCTATTACGAGAAACATATCCTTCCCGATTCTGATAAAAGCCGGTGGTTGCAGGTTAATAAAATGCCAATAAGGAACGATTTGGGCATAATTACCGGGGTTATGGTTTATGCAGTGGATGTTACCGACATTAAAGATGCCGAAGAAAAAATCAGAATAAGGGAAGAAAAAAATCAAAAGCTTCTTTACGAAAAATCTCTTGCAGAGCAAAAACTCTGGCATGAGCGGAATTTGCTGCGAACTGTTATTGAAAACATTCCGGCACATATTTATTTTAAGGATCAGGAAAGCCGTTTTGTTCTTTGTAATCAAGCTACTGCCGCTTTTATGGGTGTCGACTCGCCCAATGATATTATTGGCAAAACTGATTTTGAATTTTTCCCCCAGGAAATGGCCAGGGTGTTTCATAAAGAAGAGCGGGAGCTCATGAGAAATCATAAGCCAGTCATTAATTCGGTGCATAAACATTTTAAGGAAAATTCCGATAAATTTCTGGAGATTACTAAAGTTCCTCTGTACGATTCCCAAAATCAAATTATTGGCGTGGTTGGAATTAATCGGGATATTACTGAGAGAAGGCGTGCAGAAGAAGCCCTATTGGAAAGTGAAGCCAAATATCGTATTTTGACTGAGTATATGACCGACGTTGTTTGGCAGTTGTCGCCCGATATGACTTACATTTATCTTAGTCCCTCTTTTACGCAGCTTACAGGTTTTAAAACCACCGATTTTCTGGGAAAGCCAATCTGGTCGTTGCTTACAAAAGAATCTTCCGAATATCTTCAGGACATGGTATTAAGACGAAAATCAATGCCTTTTGAAGAAAGAAAGAAAAGCCTCGCGTTTGAAGCTAGTTTATATGACACCAATAGAAATCTGATATGGACTGAAATTGTTTCTAATCCTGTTTTTAATGAGGCGGGAGAACTTCTTTTTTTTCAGGGAATGAGTCGGGATATTACTCAACGAAAACTTGCCGAGGTTGCTTTAAAGGAAAGTCAGGAAAAATTGGGCGTTATTATCGCCAATGCGCCAATGGTTTTGTTTCAGATCGACAAAGAAGGTATCTTCAGGTTTTCAGATGGTAAAGGACTTGAAAAACTGGGATTGAAACCTGGTCAGGTAGTCGGACTATCAGCGTTTGATGTCTATAAAGATTTTCCAAATATCTGTCAGCAGGTTAAAGATGCTCTTACTGGTAAAGTCGTAACGGATATAATAAATGTTCTCAATATTTATTTTGAAATACTGTATAATCCTGTGCTGAATGCTGAAGGAGAGGTTACCAGTGTTATCGGCATTGCATTCGATATTTCGGAGCGAATGGCAGCTCAGTATGCTTTACAGGAGAGTGAGATCCGATTTAAAACTCTTTTTCACGAAATGGCCGAAGGCGTTGCTTTGCACGAGCTCGTGTTTGATGAGGAGAAAAAACCTGTTGACTACTGCATTGTAGAAGTGAATCCAAGTTATCAGGTTCATACAGGAATAGATGTAAAAAATATCCGGAATGAGTTGGCTTCGGTTTTATATGGTACTTCCAAACCTCCTTATCTGGAAGAATTTTCTTCAGTTGCAATTAATGGTACGAAGTATAAGTTTGAAACTTATTTTGAACCATTAGAGAAGTATTTTAAAATATCGGCTGTTGCTATCGGTCCCAACAGATTTGCTACTGTTTTTGAGGATGTTTCGGTTCAAAAGAAGCATGAAAAAGAGTTACGCGACAAAAACGATGAATTGGAGCGCTTTACTTACACCGTTTCGCACGACCTTAAGAGTCCCCTGGTTACTATAAGAGGGTTTATCGGAATGCTGGAGCAGGACCTGAAGCATAATCATCAGGAGAATATTGCCGATGATATTCAGCGTATTAAGTCGGCTACCGATAAAATGACCGATCTTCTGAACGATCTGCTCACGCTGTCGCGGGTGGGCAGGAAAATCAATCCTCCTGTTAAAATGTCCATGTATTCAATAGTTAGTGAGGCTCTGGAGTTACTTTCAGGTACATTAACCGAAAATGATGTTAAAGTTGAAGTTGATAATGAACTTCCGGAAGTTTATGTGGATAAGCAGAGGATGGTAGAAGTTTGGTTAAACCTTATTGAAAACGCAGTGAAATTTTCTCTTAAACATGAAAAACCTCAAATAAAAATAGATTTTATTAAAGAAGATACTAAATTTATATTCAATATCAGGGATAATGGTATTGGAATAGATAAAAAATATCATTCAACCGTCTTCGGCCTATTTAATAAATTGGATAATAAAACTTCTGGAACCGGCATAGGTTTGGCATTGGTTAAAAGAATAATTGAGGTGCATGGGGGAGATATCTGGGTGGATTCGGATGGAATAGGGAAAGGCACAAAATTCAGCTTTTCGTTGCCAATAAAAATGCCGAGAAAAAATGAAAACTAAAAAACAATGAATGGAGAACCACTAACTATTTTACTGATCGAGGATAATCCTGATCACGCCACACTGGTTATTCGCAACCTGAAGAATTTTCTCGTAGCAAACACTATTATTCATCTGGAGGATGGAGAACTTGCTATGGAATATCTGGACCGTATTGGGAAAGGGAATGTGAAGCCTCATTTGGTTTTACTTGATCTGAGATTGCCAAAAGTGGATGGACTCGAAATATTATGCCGTATAAAAAACGATCCTGAAATGACTGGCATACCGGTAGTTGTTCTTACAACATCTGACGCGGAGAGAGATATGGCCAGAGCTTGCAAGTGCCATGCCAATAGCTATTTAATTAAACCTGTCGACTTCGAAAAGTTTACTGAATTGATGAGTGTTTTGGGATTTTATTGGATTTGTTGGAACAGAAACCCATTTTAAAAAAAGCTTAGCCAATGAGCATTCGTTACAAAGTTCTGGTGGTGGATGATGAAGACGATCATCTTGTTCTGATTCAGCGTTCTTTTAAATATTCAGAAAACTACATCCTTGAGTTTGTATCGTCTTTAAATAGTGCATTTGCTATAATTCCCGATTTTGCTCCCGATGTAATTCTTTCCGACTTTAAACTGCCCGATGGCGATGCTCGTGAATTAATTGCCAGATATTCGCAAAAAATACCCATAGTAATTATGACCAGCTATGGAAACGAAGCATTGGCGGTGGAACTGATTAAGGCAGGAGCTATGGATTATTTTATTAAATCTCCCGATACCTTCGGAAACGTAAGCTGGATAATTGAGCGGGTATATCGCGAATGGACTCTTATAACCGACCGCCGTAAAATTGAAGAAGATAAAAAGTTGCTGGCCGAACTACTGGAAATGGCTCCTGCATCCTTTGTTGTTCACGATGAAAAAGGGAAGTTCCTATACGCCAACCAGCGGGCAATTGAACTTCAAAAAAAACAGGATGGATCTTTTAATAGTAAAGATGTGCTAAGCGAAATTCTGATAAATAAGTTGAAAAATGGCGGAAATGACGAAATTAATTACGAGCTGGAATTTAAACGCGATAATGGTAATTTGGTGCCGTTAAATGTTTATTCGAGGAAAATAGACTGGAATAATCATAAGTTCTTTCTGACAGTTACAACCGATATTACCGAAATTAAAAAGTACCAGGAAGAGATACTTCGAAAAAATAAGGAAATTGAGATTCAAAATCAGGAGTACATTAAATTGATGAGCGAGTTGGTTAAATCCAAAGAGAAAGCTGAGGAAAGCGACAGGTTGAAATCTGCTTTTCTTGCCAATATGAGTCACGAAATTCGAACACCCATGAATGGCATTATTGGATTTGCCGATTTACTCGAGGAAGAGGACCTGGACAATGAAAAGAAAAAACAGTTTCTTCAGATAATTAAAAATTCGGGACTGCAATTACTCAATATTATAAACGACATTATTGATATTTCGAAAATTGAAACAGGCCAGATAAAATTTCTGGAAGAAAAGGTGCATCTTACTTCAATGATAAAGGAGATTTATTCGTTTTTCAGACCGATAACTTCAGGGAAAAATCTTGGTTTCGATATCCTGATAAACGATCAGGGCAGCTTTGATGAATGCATTACCGATGGGGTTAAATTACGTCAGATACTTACTAACCTTATTAATAATGCCATAAAGTTTACTCATTTGGGACAAATCGAAGTTACGGTTGAACCAGGTAACGAATACCTGTTATTCGCTATCAAAGATTCAGGATGTGGAATTTCAAAAGAAGATCAGGAGGTTGTGTTTGACCGTTTTCGACAAGCCGAAAACGGAAGCGGAACTTTACAGGTAGGGACCGGGTTAGGACTGGCAATATGTAAGGCGTATATTGAAATGAACGGAGGTAGTATATGGGTTACCTCGGAAATTGGAAAAGGAAGCATTTTTTCTTTTACATGGCCATATAAACCCGTTTGTCAACGCGTAAATTCTATCGCAGGTGCGGGGAATATGCGAAAATCGGATCAGGAGATTTCTTTGCTTTATCATTGGAAAAACAAAACGATACTTGTTGCAGAAGATGAAGCAGTGAATTTTTATTACGTAAAGGAATTATTGGTTCCAACAGAAGCTGAGGTTATTAAAGTTATAAATGGAACGGAAGTTTTGAACTATCTGGCAAAAAATCCTGCTCCCGATATTATTCTTATGGATTTAAAAATGCCCTTAATGAATGGTTTTGAAACTACAGTCGGAGTTCGTAAATTGAATACTGATATTCCAATTATCGCTGTGACAGCTTATGCCTTTGCGGGCGAAAAGGATAAGGCTCTTGATGCTGGATGTAATGCTTTTATTCATAAACCCTTCCGGAAAGAAGAATTACTGGAGACAATTTCTAAGTTTATTGATAAATAAACAGATTGTTTGAAAATTGTACCTTTATCTCCATAATCGCAAAAAATGGAATAATTGTATTTTTTATACTTGTTTTGTTTATATTGCACAGGTCATTTCTTCCAAAAACTATAAATGCCAGATCGGAATAGCAATTGGCTAACTGAATTAATTCAAGGGAATAAGGATATTTTTCAGAAAATATATTTTGAATTTTATCCCAGGTTATATCATTTTTCGTACGACCTTGTCAGAAGTAACGATATTGCCAAGGATATTGTGAATGAAACGTTTATTAAACTGTGGGAAACAAAAAGTGAATTACGTCCCGATTCAAACCTTGAAGCTTATTTGATAACTATTTCCAGGAATAAATGCCTCAATTTTCTTAAACATAAAAAAATCATTCTTCAATATCAGGAAACTGCAGGACTTGCCGAACTGGATCTTTGGGAACAACTGTTTAACGATAATATTTATGCAAATATCGATTATGATTTGCTAAGAAAAAAAGTTGAGACTGCTATTAATAACCTTCCTGAACAATGTCGGAGAGTATTTCAGCTTAGCCGCTTCAAAAAGAAAAAATACAGCGAAATAGCTACTATTCTTAATATTTCTCCAAAAACCGTTGAGGCTCATATTTCATTGGCTTTAAGGAGACTTAAAGAAGATCTTAAAAATTATTTATAAAAAAACGTTTTTCAACTAAGGGTAAAGATTTATACAGTTGTTTATGCTGTATAATTAAATTTAATGGAAGATAGTTTTTTTAAATATTTTGATTCTGAATTATCCGATAAGGAAAGAGAAAAGCTTATTCTGGAAATTATTAAGGATTCAGCAAGAAAGGCAGAATTCGAGCAGCTTTTAAGATCATGGTCAATTTCTGGTTTATCTGCTACTTCAGTCGAAAATGTTGATATTGCCGAAGAGTATAGGAGCATCATAAATGAAATTAACAAATCCGAAATTCAATATAATAAAAAATCAGCGGTATTAGTTCCTCTTAAATCTGTTTTAAGATATGCTGCTCTGTTCATCCTTCTTTTAGGAATGGGTATTACATCTTATTTTTACCTGCAACCAGAAGAAGAAATTGCTTATAACGAAATCTCTACCAAAACAGGAGAAAAAGCTCAAGTTAAACTTAGCGACGGAACCAGCATCTGGTTAAATGCTTCCAGTAAATTGAGATATCCCAATAAACTTAATAGCAAAAAAGTGGATGTATATCTTCAGGGCGAAGCTTATTTTGATGTCACACATGTTGGAAACCGACTGTTCCAGGTTCATACTGCCGATTTGAATATTAAAGTACTGGGTACAGCTTTTAATGTTAAATCCTATCCTGAGGAGAAAATTACCGAAACAACACTGGTTCGTGGAAAAGTAAGAATTGAAGGTAAGTCGGCCGACGCCAATGATTTTGTAATTCTTTTGCCAAATCAAAAAGCGAGCTATCTTGGAAATCATTCCAGGTTAATTGTAACCGAGTCGGTTAGTAAAAATATGGAAGCACGGTCCGACGATATGCACCAATTGAAGGAAATAGCCTCTCGTACCAACGCCACAGTTGTGCTATCAAACAATGTAAATACCAAGTTTGAGACTTCCTGGAAAGATGGTCGTCTTGAATTTGCTGACGAACAGTTTTCTTCCTTAGTAATTAAAATGGAGCGTTGGTTTGGTGTTAATATTTCAATTAATGACCCCAATCTTCAGTCTGTCCGGTATACCGGAACCTTTGAAAAAGAGAATATAGAACAAGCTCTTAAAGCATTAAGTATAAGTTTGCCTTTTAAATATAAAATTCTAAAAGACTCAATTATAATAAAGGAATAACTACAATTATTAACTAAAATTACTAAATGCCTATGGTGTAAAAACGTCCTATTAAAACAAAAAAACAGGAAATGCCCTCACATTCCCTGTCTTGTTACAAAACCCAATAAAGGGTATTTATTGTGAAACTTATAACCCTGTAAAATTATGAAAAAAATACAGAGCAACTATTTTTTTGTCTCTAAAAATGGAGTAAAAAAAATTCTACTGACTATGAAAATCACCTTTTTACTGTTAATGGCAGGTCTCATGCAGATTAGTGCAAATGTTAATTCGCAAACTCGCATTAGCCTTAAAGCCAAAAATGCAACCATTAAACAGGTATTTGCCGAAATTGAAAAAGTAAGCGAATTCCGGTTTCTCTATCATGATGGAATTAGCGATCTCAATAAGCTGGTTACCTTAAATGTAGATGAGGAAAATGTAACCGATGTGCTGGATAAAGTATTCAATAAAACTTCTTCTTCATATCGCGTTTTAGAAAATAATCTTGTTGTTATTGTTCCCGTATCAGCCCCTGTTCAAGCAATTAAAGTTACAGGAACCGTAAGTGATGCTGCAACAAAGGAAGCCCTTCCTGGGGTAAATGTTACAGTTGAAGGTACAACCATTGGGGTAAATACCGATATGGATGGAAAGTATACCTTAGATGTTCCTTCTCAAAATTCGGTTCTTGTTTTTTCTTATATTGGCTATACCACAGAGAAAGTCTTGCTGGGAAGTCAATCGGTTATTGATATCCAATTGGTTCCGGATATTAAAAATCTGGAGGAAGTTGTTGTTGTTGGATATGGAATTCAGAAAAGAGAAGTAGTTACAGGCTCCGTTTCAACGGTTAAGGGGAAAGAGCTTTTAAAATCTCCGGCTATCAACCTTTCTAATTCAATAGCTGGTCGCATGCCTGGTGTTGTTACAATGCAATCTACAGGGGAGCCTGGATATGATGGTTCGAAAATCAGGATCCGCGGTTCTAATACTTTAGGTAATAACGACCCTTTGGTTGTAATTGATGGTGTTGCTGCACGTACAGGTGGGTTAGAAAGACTTGATCCTGCTGATATTGAAAATATGTCGGTATTAAAGGATGCCTCTGCTGCTATTTATGGTGCACGTGCTGCTAATGGTGTTATTCTTATTACAACCAAAAGGGGAAGATCGGGCAAGCCTACAGTTAACTATTCGTTTAATCAAGGCTGGGCTCAACCTACAACTTATCCTAAAATGGCCGATGCTGCTCAATGGGCTACCATGATAAATGAGTTAAATTATAACTCGGTAATGAAAAATCCGGCGAAAAATCCGGGTTACGACGTAAACCAGGCTTATAAACCTAGTTATAGTGCTGATGACATACAGAAATACAGAGATGGTTCGGATCCATGGGGGCATCCTAATACCGATTGGTATGGTGAGGTTTTTAAAACCTGGTCGCCACAGAGTCATCACTCTTTACAACTTGATGGAGGATCCGATAAAGTAAAATATTTTACCACTTTGGGTTATAAAAAAGAAGATGCATATTATAAAAAATCCGCCACTGGTTATGAACAGTTTAATGGTCGAATTAACCTTGATGCTGAGGTAAATAAGTATGTTAAAACCAGCATCGATCTGGTTGCACGTCAGGAAAACAGAAGTTTCCCTATGAGAGGAGCTGGAGATATTTTCAGGTTCGTTGCAAGGGGCAGACCTACCGACCCTGCATACTGGCCAAACGGCCTTCCTGGCCCTGATCAGGAATATGGCGATAATCCGGTTGTTACTACTACCGATGCTACTGGTTACGATAAGGATAAAAGGTATTACCTACAAACAAATGGTAAACTTGTGTTAACTCAACCCTGGGTTGAAGGTTTGAAATTTACAGGGTCAGTTTCTTTTGACAAGTATATCAAACATCAGAAGAAATTTATTACTCCATGGTATTTATATACTTGGGATGGAAAAACTTATGAAGCTGATGGTGTAACACCAAAACTGAACAAGGGTCTTCGTGGACCGAATATAGATAAGCCTCAACTTACTATGGGTTCGGAAGATCAATCGAATTTAACTTTAAGTGGAATATTAAGTTACGATCGTACTGTTGGTGATCATACAATTGCTTTTATTGCCGGTGCTGAAAAGGAAACTTCCGAAAACGAATACTTTGATGCATTTCGCAAATATTATTTGTCCAATGCCGTTCAGACACTCAGTGCTGGAGGCGATCTGGAAAAAACAAACAGTGGTAACGCATGGGAGCGCGCACGTATGAATTATTTCGGTCGTGTTTCCTACAATTTTAAAGAAACATACCTTGCTGAATTTGTGTGGCGTTATGACGGATCCTATATGTTTCCTGAAGATAAAAGATTCGGGTTCTTCCCGGGGATTTTGTTAGGATATAGAATTTCCAATGAAGATTTTTGGAAAAACAATATCACTTTTATGGATTATTTCAAGATCAGAGCTTCCTGGGGACAATTAGGAAACGACCAGATATGGTTCAACGATGCATTGCAGGAATACCAGTATATGTCCATGTATAAGTACGAATGGGGGTATATTATCGATAACAAGGATGTTAAAGGATTGCGTATTGCTCAATTCCCTAACATGAATGTCACGTGGGAAATTGCAAACAATTACAATGTTGGTATTGAGGGAAGAATTTTCAGTAAGTTAAATTTCGAACTTGAAGGTTTCTATAACAAACGTACCAATATTTTATGGCGACGCAATGCATCAGTTCCTCAAACAACCGGATTAACCCTTCCTGCTGAAAATATTGGCAAGGTGGATAATCGTGGATTTGATTTCAAGCTCGAATGGTATGACAAAGCTGGAACTGATTTCAGCTATTCAATTGGGGTCAACGGTGGATATGCTAAAAATAAAATCAAATATTGGGACGAAGCACCTGGCGCTCCTGAATGGCAGAAATCAACAGGTCATCCTATGGACACAAGGCTATACTATGTTTATGATGGCATATTTAAAAGTTGGGACGAAATTAATGATCCCAATAGACCCAAATATGAAATTACTAACGACGATGGTCTGCGGCCTGGTGATATGAAATTCAAGGATGTGGATGGTAATGGTAAAATTACTGCCGACGATCAGAAACGATATGATAAAAACCGTCAACCAACTTTTAATGGAGGACTTAATATCGCTATGCAGTACAAGGGTTTTGATCTTACCGTATTATTTCAGGGTGCTGCAGGTTCCTGGAGCCGGTTTTTTACCGAATCAGGAACTATTGGAAATTATACACAACGTTTCGCTGAAGATCATTGGAGCATAAATAATCCCGATAGCGACAGTCCTCGTGCTTTCGACCGTGGTGGTGATTATTGGGGTGGCGGCAATGCCGGAAATAATACTTACTGGATGCAAAAAACCGATTACGTGAGATTGAAAAATCTTGAATTAGGTTATACCCTTCCGAAGAATCTGATTTCAAAGATCGGTTTTGCAAATGCAAGACTGTATTTAAACGGATTAAACCTGTTTACAATTACTCCTGCAAAGGATGTGGATCCTGAAAGTACTTCGGATAATGGACAGTATTATCCTCAAGCTCGGGTTTGTAATGTTGGTTTTTCACTCACTTTTTAAAATCTCTTATGTAATTTCCTTGGTCAGTGAATATCTGATAAAGGATTGCTCATGTGATGTTAAACTTCAAAAATTGTACAGATGAAATACATAAAAAAGAATATACTTATCCTTGCAACAGGATTAATTGCCTTATTCGGATCTTCATGTAACGATGATTTTCTGAATACTCAACCATTAACTCAAATTACGTCTGATGCCATTTGGAAAGATGTTAATCTTGCGGAAGCATATATGTTTGATATCTATTTCTGCTTTCAGGATGCCGGGTTTGCTGAAACAATGCAGTCGTCAGTAACTGATGAATCTCTTTTTATTCACAATTATGGACAGAAAATGTCGAATGAGGCTGCTTATAATGAAACAGATTTAGGTTGGTTCAGTGAAGATCGCTCCAGTGGACATCAATGGGGACGTCTTTACAGGAACATCCGTAACTGTAACGACTTTATCGAAAATATTGATAAAGCTGAATTTGATGCTGCCAAAAAGCAACAGTTAAAGGGTGAAGCGTATTTTCTAAGAGCTTATTTTTTACATAGACTTACCCGTGGTTTTGGTGGGGTACCTATTATTTCCAAAGTTAGCCAACTTGGTCAGTCTGATTATACTCTTCCCAGAAATACCTATACCCAATGTGTCGATTCTGTTGTGAGTGATATTGATAAGGCATCTGTTTTACTCGAAAACTTCAAATTTGCCAATACACAGAAAGGACGTGCTACCTATGAAGCTTGCCTGGCTCTAAAGTCGAGAGTTCTTCTTGATGCCGCAAGCGATCTTCATGATGAAGCAACGGCAACTGCGAAATCTTCAGTTTTATCCGGTTATTCAAATAAGGATTTGCTCTTTTATAAAAATGGATCAAGAACAGAGCGTTGGATTGCTGCTAAAAATGCCGCCAAAACTTTAATTGACAATTCTTCTAGTCGTGGTTTTGCTACATTTTCTTCTACAACTGTTGAAGATAGAGCCAAGGAATTTCAAAATTTCTTCTTAAAGGAGAATGTTGAAACCATATTTGCCCGGTATTTTATAAACACCAAGGACGAAAGCGGCAACTGGCCTGCTCGTTTCAATGGTCCATGTGGATATCATACATGGGGTGGTAATGTTCCAATACAAGAGTTAGTGGATGATTATGAAATGGCCGATGGTTCCAAATTTGATTGGAATAATTCTGCGCATAGTTCAGGAATATACAAGAACAGAGAGGCCCGTTTTTATGCTTCCATTATGTATGATGGGATGCAGCACCGCCCTCGGCCTAGCGATTATGGTGTTTACGATCCATACGGACAGATTCAGACCGGATATTATCAGACAGATCCTTCTCAAACTACTGTAGATAAGTATTGGCAGGGAATGGACACCCGCACAGGTAAAGGAGAAAAATGGAATGGAACATATACTGGATACTATCTTAAAAAATTCATTGATGTTAATATTGATCCTCAAAACGAAAAAGCTCAAGTACCTTGGGTATTTCTGAGATATACAGAAGTTGTTATGAACTATATTGAGGCTTGCATAGAATTAGGTGGAGCTGACCTGAGTGAGGCTAAAACCTGGCTCAATAAGATTCGTACCAGAGCTATGCTTCCCGAAATTACCTCCAACGACCAGAATGTTTTGAGAGAAGCTTATCGTCATGAACGGCGCATTGAAATGGCTTTTGAAGAGCAACGTTATTGGGATGTTCGTCGCTGGATGATTGCACCCACCGTTCCAGGAATTATTGGTATGCATGGTATCAGAGTTGAAGCTACTTTAAAACCCGGACAAATAGGTCAGGCTATTTATAAGCATGATGAAAATATCTATAAATATACCTATAACAAGTTGGATCTTTCGGCTGTTGAGGCACGGCAGTGGAAGGATAAGTGTTATTTCCTGCCTATTCATAGAGATGAAATGAATAGGAATGATAAACTGATACAAAACCCAGGTTACTAATTCTGGATTACATTCAGGCAAGTACGGGCAAAATTGTTCGTACTTGCTTTTTTTATTTTTAAAAAGGCTAAATTTGAAAATCATATTAACTAAATAAACACTTGATGAAAAAAAGCACTTTTATCATTCTCTTTGTTTTTGCCTTCTCTGTTCGGATGTTCGGACAGCCTGCCGAATGGGAAAACCCTAAAATCAATGCAATTAACAAAGAACCTGCAAGGGCCAGCTTCATGGTTTACGATAACGAAAAAGCTGCTATTGCCGATGAGTATTCTAAATCGCCCTGGTACCAATCGCTTAACGGTACCTGGAAGTTCAACTGGGTGGATCAACCCGAAAAGCGTCCTGTCGATTTTTATAAGAACAGTTTCGACGTAAGTAAATGGAAAGATATTCCTGTGCCAAGCGATTGGCAAATGCATGGGTATGATTACGCTCACTATGTAAATATGAGTTATCCCTTTCCTATGAATCAGCCATTTATCGATCATAAATACAATCCGGTCGGTTCATATAAACGTACCTTTATGGTTCCTGCCAACTGGAAAGGAATGGATGTTTATGTATATTTTGGTGGTGTTAATTCAGCCATGTATTTATGGGTTAATGGCGAAAAAGTTGGTTATAGCGAAGACAGTAAAACTCCCGCTGAATTCAATATTACCAAATATCTTAAAAATGGCGAAAACTCTATAGCCGTTGAGGTTTATCGCTGGTGCGACGGAAGCTACCTCGAAGATCAGGACTTTTTCCGCCTGTCGGGAATAGAACGCGATGTTTATCTTTATGCAACTCCTAAGGTTCGTATTGCCGATTTCTTTGCAAAAGCTGGGTTGGACGCTCAATATGTAAACGGCACTTTTAACCTCGATGTTAAATTGAAAAGCGCCACTGAGAAAGCTGAAGATAATCTGAATCTTTTAGTGTCCTTATATGATGCTGAAACTGGTGAAAAAGTCTTAACCGAATCGAAGAAACTGAGCATAGCTAAAACCGGAGAAGCAAATGTAAATTTCTCGCAGGTGGTTAATAATGTGAAGCAGTGGTCGGCCGAGATTCCCAATCTATACAACCTAACCCTACAACTTCAGGATCCTAAAGGCAATCTTATTGTTGCAACTGGTTGCAATGTGGGTTTCCGTACAAGCGAAATTAAAAACGGGCAACTATTGTTTAACGGGAAGCCTATTTTGTTTAAAGGTGTTAACCGTCACGAGTCCGATCCGGTAACCGGTCATGTTATTTCTGTGGAATCGATGTTGAAGGATATTGAACTTCTGAAACAATTCAATTTTAATGCAGTACGTACAAGCCACTATCCCAACGATCCTATGTGGTATAAACTATGCGATAAATATGGTATTTATCTTTACGATGAGGCTAATATCGAATCGCATGGGTATGGTTATTCGCCCGACAAAACCTTGGGTAATCATCCCGATTATTTGCAGATGCATTTGGAACGTACCGAAAACATGGTAGAAAGAGATAAAAATCATCCTTCGGTAATTGTTTGGTCGTTAGGAAACGAGGCAGGTACAGGTTCAAACTTTCTGGCAACTTATAAATGGATTAAGGAAAGAGATAATAGCCGCCCTGTTCACTACGAAAGAGCAGAAAAGGATACCAAAATTACCGAACGTCATACCGATATTCAGGGCGATATGTATGCCGGATTGGGTCATATTGACCGGTATTTGAAAAAAGATCCCGACAGACCTTTTATCTGGTGCGAATATGCACATGCTATGGGTAACAGTACTGGAAATTTCCAGGACCTTTGGGATTTTGTAGAGTCGCATCCTAAGCATCAGGGCGGTTTTATCTGGGACTGGGTCGATCAGGGTTTTTATAAGACTAATAGCAAAGGCTTGAAGTACTTTGGTTATGGGGGCGATTTCGAGCCCGAGGGAACTTACACCGATCTCAACTTTTGTGCAAATGGTCTTGTTTGGCCCGACAGAACTATTCATCCGGGTATATGGGAAGTAAAGAAGGTTTATCAGTATATTAAAGTTAAACCCTTGAATCTCGAGAACTACCGTTTCGAGGTGAAAAATATGTTCGACTTTACCAATCTGAATCAATATAAAATTCGCTGGGAAGTGTTTGCAAATGGTAGTTCAATTCAGAAGGGCGAGTTGCCGGTTCTTAACGTAGCTCCTCGCAATTCGGCCGTTGTGCGCCTGGACGAAATAAAGATTGTTCCACAGCCAGAGACGGAGTATTTTATTCAATTTTATGCCGAATCGGTAAAAGCAACGGAGTTGGTTCCTGCAGGACATGTTGTAGCAACCGAGCAATATAAACTTCCATTATTTGCCTCTGCTACGGTTGCAGAGCAAAAAGCAATGCCAAAAATCACTGTTAAGAGCAACCCGGATAGTTATGTGGTTACTGGTACCGGCTTTACGGTAACCCTTTCTCGTAAGGCAGGAAATCTTTCTGGTTTTAATTTTAAAGGCTCCGAAATGATTAAAGAGGGACTCCAGGTTAATTTCTGGCGTGCGCCAACCGATAACGATTTTGGTTTTAACATGCAAAACCGTTTTAAAGTTTGGAAAGATGCCGGAAAGAACCGTGTTGTTGCAAGCGATTCGTTAGTTAAGATAAACGAAGGCGAAATAAAAGTTGTGTTTAATTTCAATTTACCCGATGTGGAATCTTCTTACAGAAGTGAATATGTGATAAACGGAAAAGGAGAAGTTGTTGTGAAAAACGCCTTTTCTCCCGGTAAAAAGGAAATTCCTGAACTTCCCAGAGTTGGTATGATCCTGGGTATGCCTGCCGATTTCGATAATCTCAAATATTTTGGACGTGGGCCATTCGAAAATTATCAGGATCGTAATACAGCATCTTTCGTTGGGTTATATACAAATAAAGTGGCCGATGAATTTGTTCCTTATGTTCGTCCTCAGGAAAATGGTAATAAAACCGATGTTCGCTGGTTAACATTGACCAACGGATCGGGAAAAGGTTTGAAGTTTACTGGTATGCCTTATCTTAGTGTAAGTGCTTTACCGTATGCTATTGAGGATTTGGATCCGGGTCTCAAAAAACTGAATATTCATCCTGCTGATCTCGATAAGAGGGATAAGGTGTATGTAAATCTTGATCTCATTCAAATGGGTGTTGGTGGCGATAATAGTTGGGGCGCCATGCCTTACGAACGTTACAGAATATTCCCTAAAAAATATTCGTATTCCTTCAAAATTACGCCTGTAGAGTAGTAATATTTAAGAATTTAGAAAGCCTGCCCCATAAACCGGAGCAGGCTTTTTTTGTTAACTGCCTTCAGCTTTTATAATATAATGCTTTAGCAAAACGTTTCTGTACTTATATTTGCATTAACTCTCAAAAGCCGCCTTATGAAGTATAAAGAGATGCATAATTACCTGAAGGAACTGGTTTGTTATGATAAACAGCAAATCAGGATAGACGATAATACGTTGCTGGTAAACTGTGAATTTGAATCCCTGAATCATAAGATTTTGCCGGGTGAAGATCATTATCAATGTCAGTTTCATCGGTTAAATATCTCCGAGCCATACAGCTATCAGAATAATACTGGTGTAATAAACGGGATTCTCGATGTTCACGACTCGGAAGTGCTGGAAAATAATAAATTCAAATACCATATTTTCAAACCGACAAAAAAAGATAAGGCGAATGAAATTATCCTGATGTTTCATGGGTTTAACGAAAAACACTGGCATAAATACCTTCCCTGGGCAAAACGATTACTGGATTTGACCGGAAAAACCATTGTTCTTTTTCCGATAGCATTTCACATGAACAGGGCTCCGCATGAATGGAGTGACCGGAGGTTAATGTATCTGGTGAGCGAACAGCGAAAAAAGACTTTTCCGAATATCATCAGCTCAACTTTATCAAACGTTGCCATCAGCAGTCGACTCCAATCAAAACCGCAACGATTTTTCTGGTCAGGCTTGCAGACTTTTTACGATGTTATTCAACTTGTCGATCAAATTCGTTCCGGGGATCATCCTGAAATAAATGCAAAAGCCTCCATCGATATTTTTGCTTATTCCATCGGAAGCTTGCTTTCGCAAATTCTCCTGATGAATAATCCGCGAGGGTATTTTACGAATACAAAATTATGCATGTTTTGCGGAGGTTCGGTGTTTAATCGCATGTCGCCTGTATCTAAATTTATCCTCGACAGCGAAGCCAATGTTGCCTTATACTCTTTTGTGATAGAGCATCTCGACAGTCATTTAAAGCACGATTCACGGCTGGCCCACTATCTTAGCCCTGAGCATCCCGAAGGCCTTGATTTTTTAAGTATGCTCAATTATAAAACCATGCGGGTAAACAGGGAAGAAAAGTTCAGAGCTCTTGCCTCACAGATAATGGCCATAACATTGGAAAAAGACTCAGTAATGCCAGCTTATGAGGTAATTAATACCCTTCAGGGTGTTGCCAGGAATATTCCTGTCAAGGTGCATAATCTCGACTTTCCGTATGAGTATAAGCATGAGGACCCGTTTCCGGATTCCACCGTACTATCCGATCAGGTAAACGAGTGTTTTGTTAAGGTATTTGATTTGGCAACTGGTTTTTTGAAATAGGTTTACTGTATTCCTAAAATGATAAAACATCTCCTCTGCTGGATTTTATATTCTATCTTTTTTGGAATGGCTGTTATGGGCCAGGAAATGATTGTGGTAGATGGTCAATTAGTTAAAAAAAAATTAGAAGTTGATAAAGAAAATGCAGGCGTCAGTTTTAAATCATTATTTGATCAAATATCATTTGAAGAGGCGGTAATAAAAGCGAAGCAGCAAGATAATAAAGTGTTAATATATTTTACTGCCACATTCTGTGGTGCCTGTCGAGTTATGGAAAAGGTGAAATTCCTTAATGATTCAATACCTGACGTTATAAGAAGTTTGTATATACCCGTATTTAATAACCACGATTCATGTGGCATAGAGTTGGAGAATGTATATAATGTCCACGCTTTCCCTACATTTATTATAGTTGATAATAAGAAAGAAGTGGTTAAAAGGCATATTGGACGAATGGAAATTCCAGATTTGACAAAGTTTCTTTCGATACACAGTAAATAAAAAAACCGGATTGTTCGTCCGGTTTTTTTATTATATATTCTATTCTTCTTTCTGTTGCGAAGCTTCGTAAGCTTTGAGCAGTTCATTCTGAAGTTCACCTGGTACAGGTGCATATTCTGAGAATTTCATTGAATACATGGCGCGGCCTTGTGTTAACGAACTAAGAGATGTGGAGTAACGGTTCATTTCTGCAAGCGGTACCTTAGCCGAAATTTTTTCAAATCCATGTTCACTTGCCATCCCCTGTACAAGGGCCCTTCTGGTCTGAAGGTCGCCCATTACATCGCCCATACGATCTGCAGGAACCCAAACATCTACATTATAAATGGGTTCAAGAATTTTTGGTCCCGCATTTTTAAAACCTTCTCTGAAAGCATTTCTTCCGGCAAGTTTAAACGAGATTTCGTTTGAATCTACCGGGTGCATTTTACCGTCATAAACTGCCACGCGAATGTCGCGGGCATAAGAACCGGTTAATGGACCTTCTTCCATTTTTTCCATAATACCTTTGAGAATGGCAGGAAGGAAACGGGCATCTATGCTACCGCCAACAATACAGTTGTAAAATACGAGTTTGCCGCCCCAGGGTAATTTGTGCTCTTCTTTGTCGCGAACACTTACCTTAATTTCTTTTCCATTTACTTTATACATAGTAGGGTCAGGAACGCCTTCCACATAAGGCTCAATCACTATATGTACTTCACCAAACTGGCCTGCACCGCCCGATTGTTTTTTGTGACGGTATTCTGCCTGGGCAATTTTGGTAATGGTTTCCCTGTATGGAATTTTTGGGGTAAGAAATTCGGTTGGAATTTTAAATATATTATCGAGGTGCCATTTCATGATATTCAGGTGATATTCGCCCTGGCCATGAATAATGGTCTGTTTTAATTCTTTGGAGTATTCTACTACAATGGTTGGGTCCTCGAGGCTTAATCTACCAAGAGCTTCACCAAGTTTTTCTTCGTCGTTTTCTGATAAGGGACGGATTGCAGTTCTGAACTTGGGTTCAGGAAATGAAATAGCAGGATATTTCAAAGTATTATTTGGCGCCCCTAGAGTTTGGCTGGTTTTTGTGCCTTTTAACTTCACCGTTGCTCCAATATCGCCCGCTACCATTTTGGGTAATTTAGCGCGGTTTTTTCCGGCGGGAGCAAAAATCTGAGAAACACGTTCCTTGGCCGAAGTGGTCATATTTACAATATCCATACCTTCGGTTACTTCTCCTGTAATTACTTTAAAATAGTTTATTTCGCCAATATGCTGTTCAACGCTCGATTTAAAAACGAACATGGAAACCGGTCCGGAGGCACTATAATTAATAAGCTTTCCGCTATCGTCGGCCATGCCTGGCATTTCGTTGGGCGAGGGGAGAACACGGGTGAGAAATTCCATTAAGCGTGCAACTCCGTAATTTTTCTTTGCCGAAATACACATTACCGGAACAATGCCCTGGTTAATCAAACCAAGGGTAATTCCTTTCCGGATTTCATCATCGGTAAGCGTACCGTTTTCGAAGAAAGTTTCCATAAGTTTTTCGTCATTCTCGGCGGCTTTCTCCAATAACTGGTTACGAATTTCTTCAGCTTTGGCTTTCTGGTCGGCGGGAATATCGGTTATTTCAACTTTTGCTCCGTCGAATTTTAATTGCTTTTGTATTAATACATCTATTATGGTGTTAAAACCTGTTCCTTCGTTCAATGGGTATTGAACCAGCACAAGGTTTTTGTCGAGTCTTTCTTTGGCAAGTTCTATTGTTTTGTCGAAATTGGCTTTGTCATGATCGAGTTGGTTTACAACCAGTACCATACCTCTTTTAGCCTTCATCAAATGGCGGTAGTGAATTTCAGTTCCTACTTCCACACCGTTTTGTGCATTCAGCACCATTAATGTTGTATCGGCAACCGATAGGGCTGCTATTGTACCGTTCACAAAGTCATCTGCGCCCGGACAGTCAATAAAGTTTAGTTTTTTCTCGTTAAACTCGGTATAAAGTACCGATGCAAATACAGAGTTCAGGTTCTCGTGTTCGATATCGGTAAAGTCCGATACAGTGTTTTTGCTTTCCACCTCGCCGCGGCGTTCAATTACTTTTCCTTCAAAAAGCATAGCCTCAGCCAAGGTGGTTTTCCCAGAGCCCGCATTTCCCAGCAGAGCAAAGTTTTTAATTTGTTCGGTCGAATATGTCTTCATAAAAAAGTTGTTTAAGGTAGTTTATAAAAACTATTGTGTAAAATGTAGCAGAACACCAAAAGTATAACTTTTTTTGAAAGAAGCAAGAGTTGGATAAATTATGTAAGACCAATGTCGGAGACAGGTTCAACCTGATTTTATATTTTACATCTTAACTAAATGTATTACTTTGATTTAATGATTCGTTAAAAAACCTTAAACTGTCAAAAATCAGGTTTTTTGGGAGCCAGGATAAAGGGTAAACTAACCATTATTATGTACTATAATATATATGGTATACTTTATAAAATCTTTATAAAACTTAACCAAAACATTTTCAATTATTTCAAAAATGTATAAATTTGTCGTCCTTTTTTAAGATTCCGGTTGGCCTGAACGTGGTAATACGAAACCAATTCAGAATCAAAAAAAATAGTTTCAAAAAAAAATGAAACTATATTGGAATTAAAAAAAAAAGAATACCTTTGCGAACCATTTTTGAAAGTATATTAAAATTATTGAAGGATATATATGCCTACGATTCAGCAGTTAGTAAGAAAAGGAAGAGCGAAACTTATCGATAAAAGTAAAGCTCCGGCACTAGATGCTTGTCCACAAAGACGCGGAGTATGTGTACGCGTTTACACCACTACTCCTAAAAAACCAAACTCGGCTATGCGTAAAGTTGCCAGGGTTAGGTTAACAAACTCTAAGGAAGTAAATGCCTACATTCCGGGCGAAGGTCACAACCTTCAGGAACACTCCATTGTGTTAATCCGTGGTGGTAGGGTAAAAGACCTTCCTGGTGTAAGATACCACCTTGTTCGTGGTTCGTTGGATGCAGCAGGTGTTGATGGTCGTAAACAAGGCCGTTCAAAATATGGTGCAAAACGTCCTAAAGCAGGAAAAGCAGCTCCAGCAGCAGCAGGAAAGAAAAAATAATACATATATAAAAGGTATTAAGAATGCGTAAATCAAAACCCAAAAAAAGAATCATATTACCAGATCCTAAATTTAGCGATGTTCTGGTAACCAGGTTTATCAATAACCTTATGTACAGCGGTAAAAAAAGCACAGCATTTAATGTTTTCTACGATGCTATGGATACCGTTGCACAGCGCATGAAAGATGCAGACAAAGCTCCACTTGAAATCTGGAAGAAAGCTTTGGAAAACATCACTCCTCAGGTTGAAGTTAAGAGCCGCCGTGTTGGTGGTGCAACCTTCCAGGTACCTATTGAAGTTCGTGCTGACAGGAAGATTGCATTAAGCATGAAAAACCTGATTCTTTATGCCCGTAAAAGAGGTGGAAAATCCATGAGCGAAAAACTCGCTGCTGAAATTATGGCTGCATATAACGAAGAAGGTGGCGCATTCAAGCGTAAAGAAGATATGCATAAAATGGCCGAAGCAAATAAGGCTTTTGCTCATTTCAGATTTTAATGTGTAGAAAAAGTTGAATAGTTAGTTAGGGTTGTAGTTAGAAGTTGTTGTAGATAAAAATGAGCAGAGATTTAAGTAAAACAAGGAATATCGGTATAATGGCCCACATCGATGCTGGTAAAACCACCACCACCGAAAGGATATTATTTTATACCGGTATCAATTATAAAATTGGAGAGGTTCATGATGGTTCGGCCACTATGGACTGGATGGTACAGGAGCAGGAGAGAGGAATCACTATTACCTCGGCTGCAACAACAGCAGCATGGAATTATAATGGCGAAGAATATAAAGTAAATATCATCGATACCCCAGGTCACGTTGATTTTACCGTTGAAGTAGAAAGATCATTACGTATTTTGGATGGCGCTGTTGCCCTTTTCTGTGCCGTTGGTGGTGTAGAACCTCAATCGGAAACAGTTTGGCGTCAGGCTAATAAATATAATGTTGCCCGAATAGCTTTCGTTAATAAAATGGACCGCTCAGGTGCCGATTTTTATGGAGTCATTAACGAAATCAAAGAAAAATTAGGTTCGAATCCTGTACCTATTTGTATTCCAATTGGTGCTGAAGAGAAATTCAAAGGACTTATTGACCTTATCGAATTCAAAGCTTATGTTTGGAATGATGAAGATCAGGGGAAAAAATTCGATGTAATTGATGTTCCTGCCGATATGCTTGAAGAAGCTGAGGAATGGCGCGGGAAACTTGTAGAAGCAGTTGCTGAAAGCGATGATGCTCTGCTCGAAAAATACTTCGAAGATCCTAATTCTATTACCGAAGAACAGATGAAAGCTGCTATTCGTAAATCAACAGTGAGCATGTCTATTGTTCCTGTAATTTGTGGATCAGCATTCAAAAATAAAGGTGTTCAGAAATTACTGGACTCGGTAATGGCTTACCTTCCAAGTCCGCTTGACAAAGGAACTGTTAAAGGAACTAATCCTGATACCGATGAGGAAATAGAGCGTAAACCTGAAATTAAAGAGCCTCTTTCGGCACTTGCATTTAAAATTGCAACCGACCCTTATGTAGGACGTTTAGTATTTATTCGTATCTACTCAGGTGTACTGGAAAGCGGATCCTATATTTTAAATACACGCAGCGGAAGAAAGGAACGTGTTTCACGCCTTTTCCAGATGCATGCAAACAAACAAAACCCGATTGAACGTTGCGAAGCTGGCGATATTTGTGCCGCTGTAGGTCTTAAGGATTTACGTACAGGTGATACCTTCTGTGATCCTGAAAAGCCAATCGTACTCGAAGCTATGGTTTTCCCGGCTCCGGTAATTGGTGTGGCTGTTGAGCCAAAAACTCAGGCCGACGTTGATAAACTTGGTGTTGCTCTTGCAAAATTAGCAGAAGAAGATCCTACTTTCCAGGTGAGAACCGATCAGGAAACTGGTCAGACAGTAATCTCAGGTATGGGAGAACTTCACCTCGAAATTATCGTTGACCGTTTAAAACGCGAATTCAAGGTAGATTGTAACCAGGGTGCTCCCCAGGTTAATTATAAGGAAGCAATCTCTGCTACTTACGAACACCGCGAAGTATTCAAGAAACAGTCTGGCGGTCGTGGTAAATTTGCCGATATCGTTGTACGTATATCACCTGTAGATGAAGGACACACTGGATTACAGTTTGTCGATATGATCAAAGGCGGTAATGTACCTAAAGAATATATCCCTGCAGTTGAAAAAGGTTTCAAGGAAGCCATGCAGAATGGTGTACTTGCCGGATTTACTGTAGATAGTTTAAAAGTATGCTTGCTTGATGGTTCTTACCATGCTGTTGACTCTGATGCATTGTCATTCGAAATTGCAGCAAAACAGGCATTCCGTGCCGCATGTGCTCATGCGAAACCAATGATTCTGGAACCCATTATGGCTGTTGAAGTTGTAACTCCTGAAGAATATATGGGTGACATTATTGGAGACTTCAACAAACGTCGTGGTCGTATCGAAGGAATGGAATCGAAAGCTGGAGCAAGAGTTGTAAAGGCTAAAGTACCTCTCTCGGAACAATTTGGTTATGTTACAGTTTTACGTACCATATCCTCTGGTCGCGCTACTTCCACTATGGAACTATCACATTACGAAGTGGTTCCCGACAGTATCTCCAAAGAAATTATTGCCAAAGTAAAAGGAAAAGCAGAAGTTCAATAAAATAAATACAAATGAGCCAAAAGATTAGAATAAAGCTGAAATCGTTCGATCATAACCTGGTAGACAAATCAGCTGAGAAAATTGTAAAAACGGTTAAATCTACCGGAGCTGTTGTTAGTGGACCAATTCCACTACCTACTCACAAAAGAATTTTTACGGTTAACCGTGCGACATTCGTTAATAAGAAATCGCGTGAACAATTTGAGCTAAGTTCTTTTAAACGTTTGCTCGATATCTACAGTTCGACTCCTAAGACTATAGATGCGCTGATGAAATTGGAGCTTCCTAGTGGAGTAGAAGTAGAAATAAAAGTTTGATAAATTAAGATAAATTAATATAGCTATGCCAGGTCTAATTGGGAAAAAAGTCGGAATGACTTCAATATTCACTGACGAAGGAAAAAACGTAGCCTGCACGGTGATTGAAGCTGGCCCATGTGTTGTTACCCAGGTAAAAACAAAGGATACCGATGGTTATAACGCAGTACAAGTAGCATTCGACGATAAAAAGGAAAAGAATTGCAACAAAGCTTTACTGGGTCATTTTAAAAAGGCTAATATTTCTCCTAAAAGAAAAGTAGTAGAAATACACGGTGATGTAAATATGTACAAAACCGGTGATGTTTTAACAGTTGACTCTTTTAAGGATCAGTTCTTTGTAGATGTTATCGGAATGTCCAAAGGTAAGGGATTCCAAGGTGTTGTTCGCCGTCACAACTTCAATGGTGTTGGTGGTCAGACTCACGGTCAGCACGACAGATTAAGAGCCCCGGGTTCAAATGGAGCTTCTTCATTCCCATCACGAGTATTCCCTGGTCAGCGTATGGCCGGAAGATTAGGTGGAGTACGTGTTAAAACACTCAATCTTCAGGTAATGCGTGTGATCCCTGAAAATAACCTGATGCTCCTCAAAGGTGCTGTACCAGGTTCAGTTGGTTCATATTTAATAATTGAATTCTAATGGAAGTAGCAGTATATAACATAGAAGGGAAAGAGACCGGAAGAAAGGTTACCCTCGATGAAACGATTTTTGGAGTAGAACCAAACAATCATGCTATTTATCTTGATGTAAAGCAATACCTGGCTAATCAGCGCCAAGGTACTCATAAATCGAAAGAGAGATCAGAGATTATGGCAAGTACCAAAAAGCTGAAACGTCAGAAAGGTACCGGTGGTGCCCGTGCAGGTAGTATCAATTCGCCATTGTTTGTTGGTGGTGGCCGCGTATTCGGTCCACGTCCTCACGACTATTCTTTCAAGTTAAACAAGAAAGTAAAGCAACTGGCTAGGTTATCTGCTCTCTCGTTCAAGGCTAAAGAAAACAATATTGTTGTTCTTGAAGATTTCAGCTTCGAAGCCCCAAAAACAAAACAATTCGTTCAGTTGAATAAAAATTTGCAAATACTGGATAAAAAATCCTTATACATATTGAACGAACCAAATAAAAACATATATTTGTCGTCTCGAAATTTAAAGGGTTCTAAAGTTGTAAATATCTCAAGTTTAAACACTTACGACATAATGA
>JAEYWD010000042.1 GCA_023429135.1 Bacteroidota bacterium
TCTCCATTTGGGTAAGTAGAGGTACAGATTTCAAAATTTCTATAGTTACCGATATTTACGGTTAATTTTGTTCCATATGGATAAGTCCAGTTGGTGGAATTTCCATCTCCAGGTCCAGCTTGAGGTACAATCCCGGCAGGTATTGCGTCAGGTTGGTTTGATTCAACGTAAGATTGACTTCTTAAACCAATAAACATTGAGCAAAATATTAAACTTAAAATTATTTTTCTCATTTAGTATTTGTTTTTGTTTCCAAATCTTTAATTCTCTTCTCAAGCTCAATCACATACAACGTCAACTCCTCCACCTTCTGCAGCAGCTTGGCCTGCATTTCCCCAGCACTAACACCGTTTTCCTGCATCTCTTTGGCGGATGCAATATCGGGCAGGTGTTTGTTTGTACGTACAAATGTTTCAAGTTCGGAGAGGGAGCGAAGCTTGTAGGTGGGTTCGAAGACAAAGTCGGCACCAGTGGTATTGACAACAATTTCGTCGGCACGGATTTTGCCGGCGACGTCGAGTTTATAGGTAGAGTTGGTTTGGGTGGTTTTGCCAATTAGAACATTGCCATTTTTGATAAAGTTAGCTGAACCATCGGTCGCAAAGCTTATACACGTCTCATAATTATCAACTCCCAATGCTTTGTCAAGGCTAAAATAGTTTTCACAAATTTGACCAGGGGAGCTACTCCCACCTGGTCGTAAAATAAATTGATTATGTCTGTGCCATCCTTTTGGAGAACCAAGAAATAATGTATGTCCTTTCCAATACAAATGAGATATCCCCCAACCGTTTGGATAGCTCTCATCACTGTTAATGAATAGTTCTTTGGCTGTAATTTGTTTTGCTATGAAATCTGCATCACCCCTATTTAGATTTTTTTCGGAAAACATTTTGAACCATGTCCCATTCATATATCTTTCATATATATCTCCATCTCCATTAAATCCAATTTGATGATTAAAACCTCCGGGATACATATTAATGGTCATAACCGCATTAGCATTGTTATTCATTGGAAAAGAATTAATACTTGTAGCTAAAAAGCTAGTAGTTTTAAATGACCAATCCTGATCTAAACTATTTAAATCTAATGTCTGCCATGGCGTGTAAGTTAATGATGTAGCAGTTTGAGCCATTAAAGAATGGCTCAAAACCACACTAATGATTAAAGCTGTAATATGAGTTATAATTTTCATTGGTATTTAAATTTTACTTTACTTTCTTAATCTGTTCAATTTCCTTCTTCATCTCTAAAACTAATTGCTGTTGGTCAGCCATGAGTTTATCTTTCTGCTCATTCTCCTTCTTCAATTCAATCACATACAACGTCAACTCCTCCACCTTCTGCAACAACTTTGTCTGCATCTCCCCGGCGCTTACGCCGTTTTGCTGCATCTCTTTTGCAGGAGCAATATCGGGGAGGTGTTTGTTTGTGCGTATAAAAGTTTCGAGTTCGGAGAGGGAGCGAAGCTTGTAGGTGGGCTCGAAGACAAAGTCGGCTCCATCAGTGTTGACAACGATTTCGCTAGCACGAATGGGTCCTGCGACATTGAGTAAATAGTTACCGGGAGACTTGGTACCTATTCCTACTCTCCCAGCCCAATCAATAACCATTCGCGTGGTGTATGCAAGTTTACTATACGAATCTGTAGGAGCCGCAGTTTGTATTTGTAATCCGGAAACCCCTTCATCAACATTAGTATATAGCCTAACACCATAGGAATTATTCAAACTCACATGGTTAATTAATTCAAGTCCATTAGAACCGTTACCATATTGGCCAAGCCTTACCTGTTCAAAATTGTACACGCCAGGTATGTTGATTTTCAAATTTTGGGTATTGTTAAAATCACCAATTTGTAATGCATCATTTAAGCTATTGGATGCGCCAATTCCCACTTTACCGTTAGCATCTGTCAAAACCAACGATCTCCAGCTTTCCCATGAAGGACTATTATTTACACCAGTTCTATAAAATATACCTCCATCATTGAAATGTAATTGATGGTTCTTATCTCCCGAGCCATCGGGAACCCATTGGGCAATGGTCATGGTTGTCCCAAAATAGCTTGTCCCGGGACTTTGAACTGTATATCTGTACTTGAAATCAAATCTAACTTGTCGGTTAAAAGAGCTTGGTGGCTCGTTTACATTTCTTGTATCAAAAACCGTTAAACCCTCAGCTAATTGAGCATCTATGAACTGTAAAATGCCACAATTGGCCAAAATAAATAGTAAAATCTTTAATCTCATATCTTTTATTTTTTCTCTATTATTTCAAGTCGTTTTATCATATCCATAAGAAGCAGCTGCTGTTCCGCAATCTTTTTATTCTGAATTTCTATTTGTTTATCTTTCTCAATCACATACAACGTCAACTCCTCCACCTTCTGCAACAACTTTGTCTGCATCTCCCCGGCGCTTACGCCATTCTCCTGCATCTCTTTGGCAGGGGCAATATCGGGAAGGTGTTTATTCGCTTTTATAAAAGTTTCGAGTTCAGAGAGGGGGCGAAGCTTGTAGGTGGGTTCGAAGACAAAGTCGGCGCCGGTGGTGTTGACAACTAATTCATCAACACGAACACGCCCTTTGACATTCAGCATATAACTACCTGGATTTGCTGTTCCAATACCTATACTTCCTGTAGAGTAATAAATATTAGAGCCTGAAGTAATCCATTGTGAGCTTCCTCCCGCTATTCCTGTGAGACCCGATCCATCTCCAACAAATTTTGTTGCTTTAACTGTTCCCGCAACATCTAGTTTTTGAGTAGGATTTGTAACTCCTATACCAACATTTCCTTCAGTGCTGATAGCAAAGTAATGCGAACCATAACCTGGAGATACAGATGAAGTGCCGTATGAAATGAAAAATTTGTTGTTATCGGAATGGCAAATCCCTGTGGACCAACTTACCAAACCGGTACTGCTTGTATTATCCATTATACGGTACTCTGAATATGGATATCCTGTTGATCCATTGTAAATACCAAATAAAGCTCTGGCATATCCTGCACCAGATCTTGTAGAGTGAACGGCTCCAATCATGGCATCGCCATTATCATCACGTCGAACAAAGGCTGTACCGTTGTAAATTGTCAACTTATCATTGGGAGCAGATGTACCTATTCCAACATTTCCAGATGTTGAAGATATTCCTAAACCTGGAGTTGTACCAGTGGCCGATGGTACAAATAATATTTGGCCATTCACATTGCCGAAATCGGCTAAAATAGCCATGAAAAAAAAAGCGGTTGCTTTAACTGTTAAATTTTGTATCATATAATATAAATATTATTTATTTCTATTAGTCCTTCTCTGGAGTTGAATTGATTAATTAATTCAGCTCTACTTTAGTTTTAATTAAATACTTCTTTCAATTTCATCCTTTTCCTTCATTTCCATTTTCCTTCTTCTTCTCATGCCTAACCCCATAATCCACCTTTTCGCGGGCGTTCCAGTATTCCTGGTAAAATGTGGGCTGGGTCTTACGGAACTGCTCCATGAGCCTGTCGAGTTTTTCCTTGAGTTCGTAGCTTGCAGCGGCAAACTGAGGACGGAGCTGTGCCCCGGCAGTTTTGCGTGCGGTAATGGTGGTGCGTGTGGCCGAGGTAATGACCTCGAAGTTGTCGATAAAATTTTCGATGGCGGTTACATCGTCAGCTTGCAGCCCAAGGTCGGTTAAGGCTTCCTGGTTGGACTTTATAATTGCAATCACCTCCAGGCTCTCGGCCAGCAATTCGCCGGGACGCATGTCTTTCAACTCACTTTCGGCATAGTCCACCTTGCTTTTCATGGCGGCATCGTTGTTATTGGCAACAAATACCGAAACAATCGACATGGCATTGAACAGGTCGGCTATGTAGGCTTTAGTGGCTGCATTTTTCCCGGCGGTGATCTCTTCGGTCTTGATACCCGATGTACCCGAAGTTTTCTGGATGGCTTCAACTGCTGCTTTAAAGAGGTCGTGGACTTTCACGAAACCTTTGATGGGGGTCCATACCGGTTTGTATTTGGCCAGTATTTCGATCACGGCCCAGTACATCAAAAGCTTGTTGTTCATAATTTTTCTCATAATCACTTGTTTTTAAAGGTTAATAGCGAATGTTATTTTTGAGAAGAAAGGTTTCAATTGTACACCCTCCGAAAGGGTTGGAACATTAGCCGGAATTAACGGGCGGGCTTCCGCGACCGTTGTAACAGTGTCCGAAATTGTGCGTTCAGCTTCCGGAATCGTTGGGACAACATCAGGAACTATGCGGTCACTTCCCGAAATCGGGCGTACAACATTGGGAATCGATGGAACATCTTCAGAAATTATGCGAACAGGCGCCGGAGACGATGGGATAGTATCCGGAAGAATGCGTACAGTCTCCGGAACTACCGGTACAGCTTCCGGAATCGGAGGGACGGTTCCCGGAAATGTGTGAACGCTTTCCGAAATTACGCGAACTTGTGGCGAAACAGGTGCGACGGTCGCCGGAATTAACCCGACAGCATCGGAATGAATGAGGATGCCCTCCGGAAGCGTATGAACGCATTGCCAAACTCCGGGAACAACAGCCGAAAACCAGCGAATGGTTGCCGAAAATACCTTAACAGCATCGGAAACAATGCAGCTCATGGAGCCAACCACAGCGACGCTAACCGGGATAGGTGGGATGCTTCCTAGTATCAAAAGCCATGGGGCCCTAAAACGTGTTTCCGCAAATAATGTCAAAGGCAGGTTCATGGTTTTGCAGTTAACCTTTGTAGTAATTAGTATCAGCAATAATTTTCTGCTATCCGGTTCTTTCCAACAACATCTAAACTCAGGCAACACAAAACAAAATAGCTTCGAAAACTTTTGATACCCGAAAATAGAAAAACAAAAAGTTATTAAAAAATAAAAATGTCTATTTGGAAAATGTCTAAATTACAGGAAGATAGCTAAAAATAGCTATGTTTTTTCATAAAAAAGGAGTATAGAAAAAACAATTTTCAAGTTTAACGGGCGAAAGCGCGATTTTGACCCCCAAAATTCAAAAAAATAGTAACAAGCTGTTTTTCAATAATTAAATCTATTCAAAAAACTTATCAACAATTGGGAAAAATAACGGATCCCGGGTAAGTTTTTAGGAGTGTCAATATACCGGTATCGCCGCAGGAGGCAAAGAGAAAGATCAGTGCTAACACCATTGAATACCTCCCTTCAAGACTTTTTGGTTACCCCTTTTGGTCACAGCTTAGGCGAAATCGAATGATTGTGAGTCGACTTACATTAGTTCAAGAAATTCAATCAACGAATTTATTTTGCAAAGAACTGATTTACTAAAATTTTGCTAAATTTAAATCGCAAAGATTGTTAGCTCATTGAACCCAATTTTAACATTTGTCTGTATGTCCCGGAATTTGTTTCTTTTGCTTTTCCTGTTTTATTTTCAACCTAAAGTTATTTATTCCCAGGACACAGCTAAACCCTGCGAAGGTTTGTTTTGCTCCGAAACCCCGCTTGATCTTCAACTTGAACTTTATTTCGATTCGCTGCTGGCCGGTGGTGTATCGGAAGCCACCCGATATAATGCTGTTCTGAAAATTTTCGACAACAAAAAGCTGGTAAAAAAGCTTAATATAGAACTTTCCAAGCGGGGACATTTCCGCAAGTTTCCCAATATATGCGATTTCCCTCCGCTTAGAATTCACTTCAACAAAGAAGAAACAAAGGGAACTGAATTCGAAAACCTGAATAAAATAAAAATTGTTACGCATTGTCAGAATAACGATTCGGCTTTTGATCAGTATGTTGTGCAGGAATACCTCATTTACAAGGCTTACAATGTAATTACCGATTTCAGCTTTAAAACCCGGCTGGCGAAAATAAAGTATATGGATTTAAGTAAGACTTTCCCTGATGTCGATACTTATACTTTTTTTATCGAGAATCCGGGCAGTCTCGAAAAAAGGCTGAAAGGAACCTGCATCAATACAAAATATATCTGGCCAAAACACCTGGACCAGAAACAATATGCCCTCATGACAATGTTTCAGTATATGATGATCAATCAGGACTGGTCGGTTTCTCTGGCTCACAACCTCGAACTATTTGCACTTAAACCCGATTATAAGATCCTGCCTGTTCCTTTCGATTTCGACATGTGCGGTGTTATTGCCATTCCTTATAAAAGTCCCACGGTACCTTTCAAAAAAGGTGTAAAGCCCGAAAGGAATTTCATGGGTAAGGATATTTCAAAGGACAATATTATTGAAGCTATTGATATTCTGCGAAAGCATAAAAACGATATCATAAAGATATTCAACACCTCGCCCCTGCTGACCCCTCAAAACCGCAAAAATATAGTGAATCATCTCACCGAATTCTACGACAGTGTTTCGGATGTCAACCAGATTATCCGCCTGTATGCCGGTCAGGAAACAAATTATTAAGGTTATCGCCATTCGTGCTTGGGATAGCGGCCTTTCAGCTCCTTTTTAATGTCGTGGTAGGAGTTCTTCCAGAAGTATTCCAGATCGCGGGTTATCTGTACAGGACGTCGACTCGGGGCTAATAACTCAAACACAACCGGTACTTTTCCTTCGGCCACCGTAATGGGTAACGGACAATCGTATAATGCCTGAATGGTTTCCGAAAGAATTACATCTCCCTTTTCGTCATACCGAAGCTTTACAGGTTTTTTCCGATGCGGCAGCATTACAAATTCAGGAGCAACCACATTTACAGCTTCGGCTTGTTCGTAGCTTAGCCACGATTTCAAAGCGGGCCAGAGGTTACACTTCTGAATTTCTTTCAGGCTGCGGCATTTGTAAACGCATTGCTGAATGATAAAATCCCTTTCCTCTTCAAATATTGCAGGAATTCCATAATGTGGAGCATGTTTAGCGGCAAAGTTAATGCGACGTACAAAATGTTCAACTTCCTCGTCCCATTGCGGAAAAGGTATTTCTCCAGCGTGAATGGCTTTTGCAATCACCTGGGCAGCAATATCGTCATCCGTTATCTCCGCTTGTTCTCTTTTTAAAACCAGTTGGTTTTTAGATGACTCAACAGTTTTAACCACACGGTTTGTCTCTTTATTAAAAGAATAAGAAACTGATTTTTCTATATCCGAGAGAAACTCTTCCGAAAGCCATTCCGGCTCAATCTCTGTCACTTTTCGCAAAAAGGTCTGGGTTCCTGTGGGTGATTTGGTTTCTTCTATGTCGTTCACCACCATAAACCGCGCATCCTGAACAGAACTGTCGCGGTGCAACTGGCCGCTTCGTCCTTCCATCATCTGGCAGGTTGGAGAATTAAGACGATGGCGTATGGCAAGATAATCGCTAAACCCTGAAAATATGCACTTACGCAATTTGAAAGTTTCAGTATGGTCGATACTGTCTTCGGGTAAACCGTGTTTTTTTACTGACGCTTTTTCAAGTATCTGAATGGCAAGTTTGCCAATATCGCGTGCTTTCGCAGAATTAATTCCCAAACGGCTGCATTCGGCCGACTCAAACTGATGCGCTCCTGCCCAAAGCCAGGCATTCAACTCAAAAATTAAATCGGAACCGCAGTGACCAAACAAATCGAGCCGTTCTTGTTTAAATACAGGGTCGTTCAACGGATTTACAAAACCCGCTGATTGTGCAATTGCAACCAACAGAGCCGCAGAGGCGAGACATTCTTCTTTTTCAGCTTCAACGAGCATCCGTGCAAACCGTGGATGAACTTTTAAGCGCACCATTTTATGCCCCAGGACGGTAAGCCGCTTGCAGTCTATTGCCGCAAGTTGATGCAGCAATTTAAAAGCATTGTCCAAAGCCGATTTCCCGGGGGCTTCAATCCAGGGAAAACACTCCGGGTCCTCCCCTGCTGCCAGCAATCCTAAAATCGTTTCCGACAAATCCAACCGGTGAATTTCAGGAACATTGCTCTCCGCCCGGTGTTCGTGGCTAAATTCGGACCAAAGTCTTACCGATACTCCCGGAGCAACACGTCCCGCCCTTCCGGTTCGCTGATCGGCCGACGATTTGCTCACAGGTTCGGAGAACAGTGTGTTGATGCCTCTCTTGGGATCGAATCGTGAAATGCGGGCCAACCCACTATCTATTACCAATGTTACTCCAGGAATGGTGATGGATGTTTCGGCAACATTGGTGGTAACTATAATTTTCCGTCCTCCCGACTGAACTGCCCTGTCCTGTTCCGAACCTGGCAAGGAACTGTACAACGGATAAACTTCCAGATGCATCAGTCGCGTCCGGCTACGAAGGACATCGATTGTTTTTTTGATTTCATAAACTCCCGGCATAAATACAAGCGCACTGCCTTCGGTAAAATCGGGTAAAACCGACTCCAGACTATTGGCAGCCGATTCCCAGATGGCTTCATGTGGTTTTGGCTGCTGATACTTTATGATCACCGGATATTGCCGACCCTCAGCTTTCAGTGTAACAGCATTTGTAAGCATGCTGCTTACTTTAACAATATCGAGGGTAGCCGACATCACTATAATTTTCAGATCCGGCCGCTTTTCCTTCTGCAGTTTAATTGCCAGGGCCAGACTTAAATCCGTCTCCAGATGCCGTTCATGAAACTCATCGAAAACGAGGGCACCGATATCAGTTAAAGGATCGTGATTAAGCAAACGGTTTAATAAAATTCCCTCGGTAACAAATAAAATCCGTGTATGTGCCGATTGCTTGCTTTCAAGTCTTACCTGATACCCAACTTCCTGGCCGGTGACTCCCCCCCTTTCACCAGCAATAAAATTAGCCAGCATACGGGCAGCAATTCTGCGTGGCTGTAATACAATTACATTTTTCGACGCAGGTAAAACATCATCAATTAAAAATTGTGGTGTGAGAGTAGATTTCCCGGAACCTGTCGGAGCAAACAAAATCATTTGGTTTGTCTCCTTCATTTTCAGGCAGAAATCCTGTCGTATTCTGTGAAGGGTGAGTGTCTCTTCCATAATTCACAAAGATAGGAAAAAACAGGTAAGAGGAGTCCATAGACGATAGTCGATAGAAAACAGCCAAAATACTATCGACCTGTATTCTGCATTTCGCTATGGACCCTGGACTATTGACTATCGACTTGCTTTGGTATTGGCCATGGACCATCGGCCAACTGCTATCGACTCAATATTATTCCCCCCTTTTTAAACTTCAATGAATAAAATTTGTTATAAACGTTGTAACTTGAAAAGCCTTTTGAAACTAATTAAAATTTTTACCCATGGACAAAGTACGTGATATACTAAAAAGGAAAGGATCGGACTACTTTTATGTTCAGCCTGAGAATTCTGTTTTTGAAGCACTCGAAACAATGGCTCAAAAAGATATTGGTGCCGTTATGGTGGTTGAGAACGGGGAATTGGTGGGTATGTTTACTGAAAGAGACTATGCCCGCAAAATCGTGCTACATGGTTATACCTCGAAAGAAGCCAAGGTGGGCGACTTTATGACAAAAGCACTTTATACGGTTTCGTCCGATACAAGCATAAACGACTGTATGGAAGTGATGACAGCCAAAAGAATCAGACACCTACCGGTGTTGGATAAAAACAATATTGTTGGTTTGATTTCAATTGGCGACGTGGTTAACTCGCTTATTCATCAACAGGGAGAAACAATTAAAGACCTTGAAAATTATATATATGGAGGAAAGATGTAGTTTTAAAACTACATCTCCTCTTATATTCTTTGTTTTTACCTATAGCCTAATAACCTATTTCCTGCTGAAAGCTTCAAATTCCTGATTCAAATATTTATCAGAAGCAAAACCATTTGATTTTATCAAAACCAGATGTTTAAAAGTTACCGATTCGCCTCTTTTCAGGTTCAGAATGCCTTCGGAATCAGCCGGATTATACACCTTGCTTCCAATATTATTTACCGAGAATAACCCGTATCCGCGGGCATGCCAGTGAGCCGGGTAACCAAAGTTTTCAGAATGATCGAGGATACAAACCGATATTGAATCGTTGTCCTTCACCGCCGATAAAGCAACCCATTTACCTCTGGTTCCCCAAACATCATCTTTTTCTTTCCCATCGCTGCTTCGGTAAGCACCGTTAACGCCTTCGTTATTTAAAACCGGAACCTTTGTAGGTTTGCCCGATGCATCGGTAAATACTTCCGGTTTGGTGCTGGGCTGTTCAAAGGCCCTATCAACGCGAATAGCATACATCCCTTCCTTATTATCACCAAATTTCACATCAGTATTGGCCGTCAGTTTCGTAATGCGAATAATTCGCCGGGTTTGGCTGTCGCCCGAAAAAACAAATGAAGTTTCTTCAGTAAGTAAAACATTCTTATTATTATCAACCCAGTTGCACTGTACAGTTAGAACACCTTCCTTAGCTCCGTTGGATGCCTTTATTACTTTATTATGGACAATCGATCCGAATTTCGGTTTGTCTTTTTCCCCTATAGCATATGAATTATTCCAGAAATCGAGACCATTTACATCGCCGTAATTGAACCATAATCCCACATGATGCGGGTGATCAACTCTTTCGCCCGGCTTGGGATCGAGAGGGAAACCTCGGGTTATAAGTGAACCTTTTGAGGTTGCTATTGGCCATAATACCGGCTTTTCCAGAGTAGTAGGATAAATATAGGAGGTGAAAAGTTTTCCATCCACATAAACTTCCACTTTGCGGTCCTTATCAAGGGTAACAAAGCTTACGCCTTTGCTGCTGACCTTATTATTCTGGGCAAAAAGAGGAGAAATACACATCAGCAGTATAAGAACCAGATTTGATTTTCTCATAATAAAAGGATTTAGTATTATAAAAATTCAAAATAAAAAATCGGCTGTGTAATTAGTTTACAACCGGAGGTTGAGCTTGTCGAAACCTCTTTGTAAATCATAGAGATTACACTTCGACAGGCTCAGTGTCCGGCACTTTTCACACAGCCTCAATATTTCAAATAATACTTAGTATTTGAAAACCTTGCCGCCGGCCATTACCTGCTGGGTTTTTTCGTCGAATGTGGTTCTCATACCCGTACGATAAGCCGCATTAGCCATGATACAAGCAATAGAATGATTGTATCCTGCTTCAACCGGAGCATGGGTTTTTACGTTATTAGCACGCACACATTCCATGAAGTTGCGCATATGACCGGAAGTTAAGCTGTCGCCGCTGGTATTGGCAGCAGTTTCAACTGACACTGCGGGTAAACTGAATGCTTCAAGCTTATTTGCTTTCATGTTCATGGCCTGTGCTTCTCTTTCAGTTAAACCACCTTCAGAGGAAATCATATTGGTATCGAGATTTAACATACCGCCGTTGGAATAATAAAGTTCCTTGGTACCACCAGCCGAGTTGCTGAAACGTGATGAATAAACCACCTGGAAACCTTTTTTGCTGTCGTTGAGCGGACCATAATCGAACACCGCAGTTAACGTATCGGCATTTGTACGCCCGTCGGGCCACTGATAAATACCGCCGTTTGCTGCTACGCTACGCGGATAAGATAGTCCGGTGAACCAATGCACAGTATCGATCTGGTGACTCATCCATTGTCCCGGTATACCCGAGGAATAAGGCCAGAATAAACGATATTCGAGGTATTTACGTGGATCCCAGTTTTCTGCAGGGCGGTTCATCAAAAAGCGCTTCCAGTCGGTGTCGCTCTCCTTAATAGTAGAGACAAGGCCTGGTCTTCTCCAGCGGCCTGGCTGATTTACGTTCCAGCACATTTCGACCATTACGATGTCACCAAATTTACCTGATTTGATATATTCGTTGGCAGCAATATAGTTAGCACCACTTCTGCGCTGCGAACCAATCTGAACAACAATTCCGGCTTCTTTTGCCGCTTTCAGGGCAACCTTGGCATCGTCCATGGATTCGGCAAATGGTTTTTCGCAGTAGGCGTGTTTTTTGTTTTTGGCAGCTTCAACCAGGTGAAGTGCATGCTGGAAGTCGGCGGTACTGATGATAACAGCATCAACATCTTTTCTTTCGTACAATTCATCGTTGTTTCTGCACAAAGCAACGTCCCATCCGGCTTTAGTTTTGATGTGCGCTTTTCCTTCCTCACGGCGAACGCTCCAGAGATCGCTCAACGCTACCATTTCAAAATTAAGTTCTTTGGCATGATCCATAAAACATGGCAAAAGTGTGGCACGAAACCGGTCAGAGAACCCCACGATACCAACTCTTACCTTTTCGTTGGCACCTATAATACTTCCATAACTTTTAGCTGAAAAGCCATAGGCTACGCCTCCAACTGTAACGCCAGCCGTACCTGCAGCGACTTTTTTAATAAAATTTCTTCTGTTTTCCATTTTTGTTTGTGTTTATCTTAGTAGTTAAAGATTTCTAATTTTTATGTTTCTGAAAGAAACCAGGTCGTTATGATCCTGTAACAGGATTCGGCCTTTGGGAGCTTCGCCAAAATTAGGTTTATCCTTGAATTTGCTCATAGCAACTATGTCGCGGAATTCCTTACTTCCTCTTTCGTATTCCAATACTTTGAAGCCATTCAACCAATGCTCCACATGATTCTTTTTAGAAACTATGCGAGCCTGATTCCAGTTGCCGATAGCATTGGGACGTTTATTTTTAGCTGCTGGAATAAGATCATAAAGAGAAGAAACCGTGCGATTACCATCACGTCCCATTTTTGCATCGGGGTGTTTGGCATCGTCGAGAACCTGGTATTCCAAGCCCAGCGGCCCTCCTTGCTCCACTACATAATATTTCAAACCGCTATTAGCACCTTCAGTAAGTCTGAATTCAAAAGTCAGCTCAAAATCACCATACTCATCAACTGTTACAATATCGCCGCCGCCATCGCCGGGATGAATGGACAGCACACCATCATTAATTTCCCAGCCGCTTTCAGGAAATTTATCCTTGTTGGCACCTCTCCAACCTTTGGATGAAACACCGTCGAACAATAACTGCCAGCCGTTTTTCTTTTCATAAGCTGTAAGGGTATTAGGAATATAGTTTAACTGAGCAATTTCAGTTTTATCTTTCTTACGGTTCGCGGCAAGATTCTCGGTAATGATGCGGATATTTCTCCATTTAACCTGGGTACCAGGTTGCTTTGCGGCAGGAATACTGTGCACCTGAAGGGCAATAAAACCAGTTGCTGTAAGGTCATCAATAATATCGGCAGTAGGAATATCGTTTACCCAGGTTTTAATGTTAGAACCTATGGCTTCAACACGATATTTATTCCACTGGTTGTTTTTAAATGCTTTCTTTCCTTCGGGGTTGCTTTCCATGGTGTATAACCATCCTCTGCGGCCTTCGTCATAAATGCCACCACTCCAGGCACGTTTTGAAGGATCAATTTCGACCTGGTAACCATGTACCCTCCCATTCTGATAATCGGGCAAACTATTACTTCTGATTTGAATACCGGAATTCATGGATGTGTCAACCAATAACTCCAGTTCGAGAATAAAATCACCGTAAATTTTTTCAGTACACAGGAAGCTGTTGGGAGAATTAGAAACGGTTGTCCCCACTATCACGCCGTTTTCAATTGTATAATTGGCCGTTCCTCCCTTTTGGGTCCAACCGGATAGATCTTTACCATTAAAAAGCTCTATCCATCCTTTCTTATTTTTCTGCGCCGTTGCTGTAAGCGTAAATACAAGCATCAACGCCACAGCCATTAACTTATTAATCCTGCATTGCTCCTTTAAAATCCAAACGAATTGTTTCATATAGTTAAATTAATTAATAGGTTAAATTATTAAATCCTTCATAATGAATCTCGTGTGCGTACACGAAAATGTTTAAAACTCATTTCCTAATGTAGAAAAAACCTTTTAAACTAGTTCAGTTTTTTGCATAAAAAAAGAGATAAAGTTCAGAACCTTATCTCTTTTTAAGATTTTTATGCCTTTAATTAAATAGGTGTGACAGTAAAATCAAGGTCGTTGAATGAGCCACCACTGATTGATATTGGTATTATTGCCAAACCGGAACAAGTAAAATCAAAAGTGCCGGAAATCTTTTTGTTAACCAAATCAACCTTGGTCAGAATAACTTTGCCCGAAATGCCTGTATAAACATCGCTGGGAGAAGAATTAATTCCGGCTTTTTTGTAAACCAGCGCACACTTTTGTTCATTTATGCTAAATTGGTAAGTGTCCTGGGTATTCCCAAAAATGGTTAAAACCAGCATTTCGCCTGATAACGACGTACCTGTTATTGTAAAAACGTCTCCTGTTAAATTTGTTACTCGAAGGCTTGCAACCCAGCTTTTTCCTCCGATATTAGCACTAAGCTTATCCACAGTATCCGAATCCTTTTTACACGAAGCCATTACCATAGTAACAGCTACCAGCAATACCAACAATTTTTTTCCCATATCAAATCTTGCGTTAAATAATTGCTGATACGGGTAAAAAAATATTTCGTTGCCTTATTGCCTTAATTATTCCTGCTTTACCTGTTTTTCGGGAGAAAATACCCAGATAAAGCCCATTACTGCACCAATTAGCATACTATTTAAAGGTTTACTGGTTAACGGACAGGTACCCGATGTACAGCCAATAAAGTAATAATACAAAAATCCAATGCCAGCCCCAATACCAATTCCAAGACTGTATCTCAAAGGTTTTCTATTATTTATATATGTCAACAACTTCTTCATAACATATTTAATTATTTGCATATTTACATACAAATGTAAGAAGTTTTCACGAATAACAGGAGATGGTTTTAGAAAAAATCTAAATAGCTGTATCTTTAAGAATTACATCGTGTGCGCCACCTTCAACAATAGATGTGGACGATACCAGCGTAATTTTGGCTTTGGATTGAAGTTCGGGTAAAGAAACAGACCCACAACTGCACATCGTTGACTTTATTTTGCCAATAGTAATCTCCAGATTGTCTTTTAATTTACCAGCATAAGGAACATAACTGTCCACTCCTTCTTCAAATTTAAGACTGTCGCTTCCACCCGAATCGTAACGCTGCCAGTTACGGGCACGGTTTGAACCTTCGCCCCAGTATTCCTTTACATAATTATTGCCAATCTTGAGCTTTTTAGTAGGACTTTCGTCAAAACGGGCAAAATAGCGGCCCATCATCAGAAAGTCGGCACCCATGGCCAAGGCCAGTACCATATGATAATCCTGCACAATACCACCGTCGCTGCAAATGGGGACGTAAACTCCAGTTCTTTCGAAATATTCGTTTCGGGCTTTGGCAACTTCGATAATTGCAGTTGCCTGTCCGCGGCCTATACCTTTCTGCTCGCGGGTAATACAAATGGAGCCCCCGCCAATGCCAACCTTAATAAAATCGGCACCCGCATCTACCAAATATTGAAATCCATCCTTGTCAACAATATTTCCGGCACCGATCTTCACTTTTCCGTTATATTTTTCCTTCACATATTTAATAGTCTCATACTGCCATTCCGAGAATCCGTCGGAGGAATCAATACATAAGATATCAGCTCCGGCCTCCACCAGGGCAGGCACCCTCTCTTCATAGTCACGGGTATTAATCCCCGCCCCTACCATCAGCTTTTTATTTATATCGAGTACTTCATAGGGATTCTCTTTATGATCGTCGTAGTCCTTACGGAATACGAAATATTGAAGGCTCTGGTTTTCATCAATAATAGGAAGCGTATTGAGTTTGTGATCCCAGATGATATCATTGGCCTGGCTCAGGGTAATACCAATTTTACCAACAATCAGGTTGGCATAAGGAGTCATAAATTCACTGATTTTTTTTGTCATATTATCAGTATCCACACGGTAGTCACGACTGGTAACTATACCAAGAAGTTTTCCGTTAGAAGTACCATCGTGGGTAATACCAATAGTTGAATGCCCGGTGCGGGCTTTGAGCCTGATAACATCTTCAAGCGTATTATTCGGAGTAAGATTTGCGTCGCTGATTACAAATCCTGCTTTATATTTTTTCACTTTCCTGACCATTTCGGCCTGAGAATCAATACTCTGAGAACCAAAAACAAACGATAATCCACCATTACGGGCAAGAGCAATTGCCAGGTTATGATCGGATACCGACTGCATTATTGCCGAAACAAAAGGTATGTTTAACTCAATTGCCGACTTTTCGCCATTTTTAAACTTCACAATTGGTGTTTTTAACAATACATTGCCCGGTATGCAGTTCTTTTTTGTAAGATCGGGAATGAGAAGATATTCGCTGAAGGTTCGAGAAACCTCGTTTATATAATGAGCCATATGGGTAAGTATAAAAATTTCGCAAAGTTAATTGTATAGAATTTAACTCACAAATGGATTTAAATAATATTTCGGAAGAACACCGAATAATAAAAACAAACGGCGGAACATCAATTCCGCCGTTGTTTTTATCTGTCCTTATAATGAACCGTGGAAGCAGCCCTTAACCGTTCGGCAGCTTCTTCGGGCATAACCGGATTGATGATGTTTCCTCCTCCCGACTCAAAACCCGCCAGATATTTGAGTTTGTCGGGCGAACGCAGTGGCGGGTAAAATTCGATGTGAAAATGGAAATCGTTATTCTCAGGAGTATTTTCAGTTGGGGCGTTGTGCATCATGGTAATGTTGGGAAACGACATCTCAAAAAGATTATCGAACTTCACGATCATATCTTTATGCATCCGCGCCAGCGACTTCAACTCTTCATTTGTAAATTCGGTAATGCGAGCTACGTGGCGTTTGGGTACAATATACGTTTCGTAAACAAACCTTGCAAAGAAAGGTATAAAAGCCACAAAATGATCGTTTTCGTGAACAATTCGATTTTCACCCTTTTCGTACTTTATCATGTCGCAAAATAAACAACCACCTTTTTCCTTGCGGTAAATTGCAGTAGACTCAACCTCCCGTTCAAGAATTTTGGGAACATAGCCGGTGGCATAAATCTGACCATGCGGATGAGGATTAGAAACCCCGATGGCTTTTCCTTTATTTTCGAAAATCAATACATTTTTGATAATCGGATTGGATGCCAAGGTCTCGTATTCGGTGCGCCACAATTCATAGACATCCTCAATTTCGGAGAGCGGCATTTCTGCCAGGGTTATATTATGCTTTGGAGTAAAGCAAATTACACGACAGGTCCCAAAAACGGGCTCTACATGCTCAAAATGACCGATGCGATGCACAGCAGGGGCATCGAACGAAAAGGATGCAAAATCGTTCGTGAATGCGTAAGGCTTGGTATAATTAGGATTTTGATTTCCTGAGGCTCTCGTAACTCCCGGACATAAATAACATTTTGGATCAAAATCGGGTTCTGTTTCTTCCGACTGGCTAACGCGAGCTCCCGACCACGGGCGTTCGTTAGTAGTGGCAGCGATAATCACCCATTCCCGTAAAACCGGATGCCATCTGCGTTCCCAGTTATTTTTTAATTCGGCCATAATTTATCTTTATAACATAATTAATATAAAAGCTTCAAAAGTATCAATTTTTACAGTAACGAAAAAATATCAGCTTCCCTGCTATTTAAACAATTTGTATATTTTTGAGAAAAATTGAAATTATGTTTTCGACTATAAAAAATAACCGCTGGTTCTTTATTCCTTACATTATAACTTCCCTTGTAAGCCTTTTTTTCATTCTTCAATACAGCAAAGCTTCAGTTCATCTGTATCTAAACTCGTATTACTCAAATTTTGGCGATTTCTTTTTTAAATACATGACTATTTTAGGCGATGGAATAGTCATTCCATTTATAATGATAATTTTTGCTTTTATCCGTTTTCGCTATGCATTTTACCTTTTAGCTACGTATGCTGTTTCGGGACTTTTTACCCAGCTACTCAAGCGGACTTTCTTCATGAATGTAGAGCGGCCTACCAGGTATTTTGAAGATATAGCTCAACTTCATCTTGTTCCAGGAGTGGAACAGTTGAGTATGAAGAGTTTTCCATCTGGACACACTACCACCGCATTTGCCATTATGATTTGCTTTGCACTTCTGGTTCGAAACAATATTCTGAAACTTCTTTTCTTTGTTCTGGCAGCACTTATAGCCTATTCGAGAGTGTACCTTTCGCAGCATTTTTTAACCGATATCCTTGCAGGATCGCTCATCGGAACATTTACCGGTTTGTGGCTGTACCAGGTAATTATGCCCTTAAAATGGAACTGGCTGGATAAAGATGTGATGAGTTTGAAAATGGTCAAATAATCCGCAGTTTGCAGTCGGCAGACCTCAGACGACAGTAAATGATGAGGTCGATAGTAATTAGTCCATAGTCCATAGCTAATACAGATTACAAGCAGTCCACGGTCTTCAGACAACAGATGGCGAAGAAGTTTTCTTAAAAATTAACTGTAAAACGGAACCCAGAGGCTCCATAGCCAAGATAAGCCGGTTTAAAGTTATATTCCGGTTTCACTATTCCTGAATTTTCGATAATTTCATTCTTTGTATTATCTATAATCTGATAACGACCACGGTTAACAGCAATTTTACCAATTACGTACCCCATTGCAATTGCCATAGGATAATCTCCAGCCCAGTGAACACCGTTATTAATCATTTGAAACCCGCATAAACCCATTAAAGTATAGCATAAAGGCTTCACAAACTTTTTCTCAGGATAATTCAAGGCAATAACAGTGGTTGTCATCATGGCCGTTGTAAGATGACCAGAATAAAATGCATCATATTTTGGAACAGAACTGTAATACTCCTTCCAGCTTGGAAAAGGTCTCCAAATATCCTTTCCGCCGCTCGCATTTGCTGTGGTCCTACCTGTTAAGTGTTTAAAAATCTGAACATAGATTCCAGTCACTATCATTCCTTCGCTTAATTGAGAAGCAGTTTGACGGGCACGGGGATCTTTGGTGATTAAGCTATAAATATAAAAACCGCTATTTACGGCTATCTCGGTTATTCCATCTCCAATATAGTAGAGACCAGAACTTAAATCGGTAGGAACAAAAAATGGCAACCCTTCAACGGGCGAAATATTTTTGGCGTCATTTTTTGGGGAGAGGTTTATATAATCGCTAAACTGTCTTACTGCCTGGAAAATTTTTTCGTCGTAAGCAATAAGTAATGCAGTTGATGCTGTAACTCCCAAAGCGGGAACAATACTTTCCTTTTTAAAGATTACTTTAGGTGTGAGATAAAGATCCTGTAAAGAGTGCTTTATATACAAAAATGGCTTTGGTTTAACATAGTAATACGACAGGCTGTCGTTAATACTGTAAGTTTTAGCATATGCCACGCTATCGTTTATATCGGATTTATGAATGTATTTTATTTCCTGAGCTGAAACAAAACTAAGTTTAAGGAATATAAGAACGAGAAGAGTAAGCTTTTTCATAAAAGTCAGATCAAAAAAATCGCAGCAAAAATAACATCAAAACAGCTTCGAAACATAAAATCAGAAACTATTTTAAAAAGAAATGCAACTTTTAAGCAAAAAGTAAGGATTGGGATTGAATTCTGAGGGGACTAAAGAATTTGTTGGGATAACCCACGGTACCAGCCTTCCTTTTGGGCCAAAGCTAGGTATGTGGGTTTTGTGGTATTTTTTAAAAAACTCATATTGTCCGAGTTTTAAAATGGTTTAATTAAAATTTAACAACTACCTGATAGTTACCTGCAATTTCGGTTGGAGCAACAATTTTCTTTGTAGCTAATGCTTTTTCCACATCCGAAACTAAAGCTTTGTTGTTACCTTCAACTTTTTTTACAACTACATTGCTATTGGATACCGAAAAGGCAACCTTTACTGAAGCAGGCTCAGTAACAACAACATCTGAAAGTACCGAAGCAAGTTCGCTGCGTAATAAAGTTGCAGGATCGCTGAAAGCAACAGCATCAGTATCGGAAAAACGAACCTTTAAAGAATAAATACCTTTCATATCTGCGGGAGCAAATATCTTTTCGCCTGTCAATTCCGATTTTACTACATCAACTACTTTTTTATCTGAACCTTCAACCTTTAAAAGTTCAAAACCATTTTTTTCGGTCACCGAAAAACGGATTACAACTTCCTGGTTCACTGCTGCAACATCAGAGAGTGCATTTACAATCTGGTTTCTGATTTCATCACTGGAGCTTACTCCTGCTTTACCTGGCTTACTACCTTCAGTAGCGTTAACCGACGAAACTAACATTAAACCGCTAACTACGGCTACAACTAAAAATTTAACTGTTTTCATAAAAATTAAAATTTGGTTAAACATATATTAAAATAAAAAACTCAATTCTACTTTTTAGTATTTTTCATATTAGCGGTAGTGAATTAGTAGAAATTGAGGATTAACCTCTATTTAATTTTAATTTCACATTCATTTTAGAAACCAAAAACAAATTAACCCCTATATACAAATGGGGTTAAATTTTAAATTTCAATTCAAAGAACATGACTTTTATTAAACAAAATGCATGCCAAAAAACATAATTTGATAACATGTTTTGATGAAAATATCGCAAATTAAATTATAACAATTTGAAAGTCAGAAGATAAAATCAAAGATGTTTAATCATCCATAAACTGCATCCTGAATGTTTGGAATCACCCATGGGTTTTTCCAGATAATGAAATCCAAGATGCTCGTAAACTCTTACTGCTGTTGATAATTCAGGAAGGGTTTCTATGTAAATGGTTCGGATTCCGATACTTTTTGCAAATTCGATGCAGGTACTGATTAAAACACTGCCTATTCCATGTCCACGTGCTTCAGGAAGCAGGTACATTTTAACAAGTTCACTCATCCCTTCAGGCAGACCTTCTGTAGGGAAAATACCAGCACCTCCTAATATTCTATTTTCAGCAACAGCTACAAAGTACCGACTGCGAGGAGTTTTAAATAAATCGCTCAGATGATCAGTACTCTCATCATAATAAACAGTACCTTTTTTATTTGCTTTGAATTCTTCCAGAGAATTTCTTATGATTTTTGCAAGACTGGCATCATCGCCTGGTTCAATGCATCTGATTATATAATCCATAGCTAAATAGTTAAATCTCAACTCCAATCAGCAAAACATCATCTGTTTGCCGGTGATCGGACTTCCAATTTAACCATTTTTTATGAAACAATTCCTTTTGCATTTCCAGAGATTTGTGGTTAGTATCAACAAGAGCATTCCGAAAGCGCTTATATCCAAATTTTTTATCCAGACTCCCTCCAAACTGATCAGTTATACCATCACTAAACAGATAAAAACGATCGCCTTTTTTCATATGGATCATTTCATTTTTATACTCAAGTTTTTCATCCTTAACAAAGCCAATCATTAACTTGGTAGGTTCAAACTGGGTCAGATTGTCTCTACGAATCATATAAAGCGGACTAAATGCAGCCGCATATTCCATCTCCATTTTTTCGAAATCGAAACAAACACAGGCAATGTCCATTCCAATTCTTGAATGAAAATTATCAACAAGCCTGAGTTCCTGAGAAATTGCGTTGCTTATGTAATTTAAAATTTTGTCGGGCGACGGATTTTCAAGTTCAATAAAAGCGCGACCAAGATACATGTTTGCCATCATACTTACCAAAGCACCCGGAACACCATGACCGGTGCAATCGACAAGAGAAAGATAGAGTTTACCTTTCCATTCCTTCACCCAGAAAAAGTCGCCCGATATAACTGTCTTAGGCCGCGAAATAACAAAGGATTGAGTGAAATATTTTGAAATATCCGATTCTTTCGACAAAACTGACTCCTGAATACTTTTGGCAAATTTTATTCCATCGAGGATTTCAATGTTCCGGCTTTCGATAAGTAATTTCTGCCTTGAGAGCTCATCTCGCTGCGATTTAATTTCTTCCTGCTGCTGAGTAAGTTCTTCATTCTGCTGCATTACCTGATTATTTATGTCATTCAGCTCATCTAAAGTTCGCTCCTGAAGGCGGACAAAGAAGAATATGATAAAAGAGTAGGCAACAACAGCAAACATAACTGTAAATGAGCTTTCCAGCAGATGCGGTGTTTTGAGGATGGAATAAAACACAAGAAAGAGTACATAAATACCAGCAATGATAAAAGCATGGTATTTATTAACGAAATAAGCTGTAAGTGTCATTATTAAAGCCAGAAAGACTGTATTGCGGTTAAAGTGAATCAGAATATTTGTTGCATCCGGACTTTGGACAATAGAAACAAGAATGTTAAAACATAATCCATATGCTGCAAAACCAAAGCAAACTGCAGGTTTACACTTTTTAGTGAGTAACAGTATAAGAGTTGATGTCCATAACAGTATGGTAAAAAAATCAACATAATATGTATAATAGAAATATTTCTGACTGATGAAATCCAAGCACATTCCAAGAATCAGTGCTGTTATTGTTATAATATGAATTTTTCGGAAAGTATTTTTATAATTAACCCATGTAACCCTTCTCTTATCCTCCATCATGCTCCGTATTTTTTTATTCAGGATACCCCTCTGTTGTCAGGAAAACATAACTGAATACGGAATTAATAAGAAAAGGTTAACCTTAATTCGTAGCTATACTTACAAAATTATCTGATGGTTAAATAATTATATTATTCTCTATTTCTTACGGCAATCAACGGTTGCAAAGGGAACCGACATTTGAAAGCTACCGGTTTTCGCTGCAACTTTGTTAATTTCTTTTTCCAGGGTTTGAAAAATTTTAGGTGTATGAACCCCGGTAATTTTTTTCCAGGAATCGAGAAATGATAGCTTTATAAAGAAGTGGTTCAGCATTGCAGTTCCATCAACAAACCTGTAGCTGAAATTTCCATATTTGATATCGGCAATTTCAAATCCGGCATTAGCGAGTAACAATTTAATATCGTTCAAAGGCTTTCGTTTTTCATAAATATGCTGCTGAAGCATTTCTATTTCATTCTCCAACCCTTGTTTTTTTAGTACTTTCTTAAAAATATCGTAGAATTCAAAAAATGTATCATCAAGATTCATGGTAAATACCATTTGCGCATCGGGTTTCATTACCCTGAAACACTCCTTGAAAGTTTCTTTTATATCCTGAACATTATTAATACCGTTATTGGAAACTATCAGATCGAAAACCTGAGAATCGATAGGCAAATTTTCGGCAACACCCTCTATAAGATGGACATTGGAAAGTCCCATTTTATCAACTTTTTCACGGGCCCGCTTAATACCGGCTCGCCACGGATCGAGGCCATATATCTGTGAACCAGATCCAAGTCTCATAGCCAACTCCAATACCGGAAACCCAAGACCGAACCCAATGTCTAAAACCCGCATACATGGTTTCATGCGAATACTATCGAGCAGTTGCAAACCAAAAGGCGCTGCCCAGATTGGTAATTCGTCGATTACAGATACAAGTGAGGGGTCTTCGAGATTATAAGAGGCATTGAGATAATGTTCCATGAACCAATATTTAAAAACTGCAAAATTAAAGCATAATGAAATACTGTGGAACAAATTTTTTCAGCAAATTCTTAACTATTTTTGGCCTCAAGAGCTAAATCCATGGTATTCAATTCGTCAGAATATTCAACGACTGACGAAGTTTGTTCAATAAAAAGAATGACATTGTCTTCGCAGTCGAGAATCGAGAAATTGTACTTACCATCTTTCTTAAAGAGCGGGACATTTATTCTTGTTCTCTGTTGCATTTCGAAAAACCATTCAAAAATATCGGCGACTTCGAAAACAGCGGGCCGGGCAATTCCTAATTTATTGTTCCAGGGCCAAATAAGTAAAAACTGATTGTTAAATTCAAGCCAAACATAAGGATTTTCAGCATCTTCGACTTTGTACAAAAGGTTAAACCCAAGATATTCAATATAGTAATTTGCAGTAAGTTTAACCTTATCAGAGTATATGGTAAAATTCGGTATCATAGCTCCATAATTTTATGATGCTAAATTATGCTGTTACTATACCGTATAAAAAGAAATATCGGCGAACCGGTAAAATTCGCCGATGAATCGGAAAAAAGAATTATTCAATGGCAGAATTTATTCTTCCAGAGTACTTAAATCGCCTACCTCTTGCCCCAATGCCTGTGCTTTTAAAACTCTCCGCATAATTTTCCCACTCCGGGTTTTAGGAAGTTTGTCCACAAAAATAATCTTCTCAGGGCGGGCTATGGGACCAAGATGTGAACTCACATGATCTTTCAGTTCTTTTTCCAGCTCGTACGACCCTGTGTTTCCGGGGTGGAGTATTGCATACACGTAAATGGCATTCCCTTTTAATTCGTGAGGAATTGGAATAGCAGCCGACTCAACCACTGCGCGATGGCTTACCATGGCGCTTTCAACTTCGGCTGTCCCCAACCGGTAACCACTTACTTTAATTACATCGTCGCTACGGCCAATGATCCAGAAATATCCATCCTCGTCAACCCTTGCAGCATCTCCGGGATGATACCAGCCCTTTTCCTTATACTTTTCCCAATAAGTCTTTGCAAACCTTTCGGGATCCTTATAAATAGTACGCGCCATGCCAGGCCAAGGTGTTTTGATTACCAAAGCCCCTTCTTCACCAACCTTAACTTCGTCCATTTTTTCGTCCACTACCGCTGCTTCAATTCCAAAGAAAGGTTTCGTTGCACTCCCAGGTTTTAAGGGAGTTATAGGTAAAGGAGTAATCATAAAGCCTCCTGTTTCGGTTTGCCACCAGGTGTCCATAATCGGGCATTTTCCACGACCTATTACCCGATGATACCAATTCCAGGCTTCAGGGTTAATAGGCTCGCCAACAGATCCCAAAAGTCTTAAGCTACTAATATCGTGACGGGCTGGCCAGGAATCGCCATATCGCATTAATCCTCTGATAGCAGTTGGCGAAGTATACAAAATGTTTATTCCGAAACGCTGTATCATTTTCCACCAGCGGTCGGGATAAGGATGGTTGGGAGCACCTTCGTAAAGCAAAATAGTTGATCCGTTAATTAATGGACCATAAACAATATAACTATGCCCGGTAACCCAGCCCGGATCGGCTGCACACCAGAAACGATCTTCCGGTTTTATGTCGAATACCATTTGGTGGGTAACAGAGGTATAAACACTGTATCCGCCATGTGTATGCACCAATCCCTTTGGTTTTCCTGTGGAACCTGAGGTATAAAGCAGATAGAGCATGTCTTCGGCATCCATAACTTCAGTTTCGCATGAAGAGCTTGCAATAGGAAGAGCTTTAAGATCGTGATACCAATAATCGCGGTCGTTTTCCATATACATATCTTCGCCGGTACGTTTAACGGTAACACACGACTGAACAGTAGGACAGTTTTCCAATGCCTGATTTACAATATCCTTGAGCCGGGTAGCTTTTCCCCGGCGGTAACCACCATCGGCAGTCAATACTACTTTGCTTTCGGCATCATTAATTCTTTCAGCTAAAGCTTCATAACTAAATCCACCATAAACAACGCTGTGAGCTGCACCAATTTTAGCACAGGCCAGCATGGCAAAAACAAGCTCCGGTATTTGAGGCATGTATATGGTGACAATATCGCCTTTCCGCACACCCATACTTTTCAATATGTTGGCAAACTGACTCACCTCCCGATTAAGAGCATGATAAGAAAAGGTGCGCACATCGCCGGGTTCGCCTTCCCACATAATGGCCAGCTTATTTCTGTTAGGAGTTTTCAGATGCCGGTCTATTGCATTTAGAATGATGTTGGTTTTTCCACCTGTAAACCATTTATAAAATGGAGCGTTGCTTTTGTCGAGCACGGTATCCCATTCTTTGTACCATTGGAGTTTTTTAGCCTGAGAGGCCCAGAATTCCTCCGGTTTTTTAATTGATTCGCGGTAGAGCGTTTCATAATCCTTAACAATCGCCTGATCTACAATTTCCTGATCAGGATAGAAAAAATGGCCATTAAGATTTTCCATGAATAGTTAGTGTTAAATTTTTATATAAACAAAACTCCTGAGACGCGAAAAGGTTAAGGCTGTATAAATTCTTTATAAATAGAAAGTAAGCTGTATAGCATAACAATTAATCATTATTTAAAAGGTGACGGTCCGGGCATCTAAATATTTTGGATCAAAGAACTCCAATAGACCAGCAAAAGCTAAATTTTCACATCTTTGCAAAAAAGTAACAATGCTATTGACGGAAGGATGTATTGAAGCTTGTCCAGGTTGTGCACACAGGAATATGTCGTTTGAGGCCAGTCTGGATCAGAAAGAGCGGTGGCTGAAAAAAATGCTGTCGCCCTGGGAGGATAGATTTTCCTCCATACGCACCCTACCTGAAGAACAACGCTGGAATTACAGGGGAAAAGTTTGTCTGAACACCCGTTATTTCAATGGTAAATGGGAACTTGGGATGCTTCGCCGCGATGATTTTATTGATATTCCGAAATGTCCTGTTCACAGCTTCAAGGTGCTCCAAACCATTTCTTTGTTAAAAGAAATACTTCCAGCGGCGGATAAATTCCCAATGGCTTTTTATTATCATGCGCATGCACAGGTTACCTTAATTCTGAAAACCAAAATCATCCCCGGTATCGACTGGCTTACTCCTGATGTTCAGGAAAAACTGAAAACTATAGGCATTGAAGGATTAGCTATACATCTTCATCCTTCTGCAGGAAGAAGATTATTTGACAAATCAGGCTGGCATCAGGTTTTTGGCAAAAATTTTTCATTTGATGACCAAGGATTGATATATGGAAATACCTCATTCCATCAGCTTATCAGCAGTTTATATCACGAATCGCTGGATATTGCAGAGCGCTTCTTCAGCGAAAGCTGGCCGTCGCCTGTTGTAGATCTTTATTGCGGGCGCGGTGTTAGTTTGAAGCTGTGGTGCGATAAGCAAAATAGTGCCATAGGAATTGAAACCGGCGGCGAAGCTGTCACCTGTGCCAGAATAAATGTTCCTGGAGCCTTGGTATTACAGGGAACCTGCGAAAGAAGGTTACCCCAATTGGAGGACTGGAGGTTGACAAAGCTTGAAACCCATTCCGACTCATCTTTTATATTGTACACCAATCCTCCCCGCACCGGTATGGAACTAATGGTTACCGACTGGATAATCAATAACCTTAAACCATCAAAAATAGCTTATCTCTCTTGCAGCGCAGGAACTTTAAAACGCGATCTTGATAAATTAACATCCAACTCGTACGAAGTATTTTCAATAACACCCTTTGATTTTTTTCCTCACACCTATCATGTGGAATGCCTTGTTTTACTTGAAAGAAAAGTTAATGTTTAAATAATTTTAAAAAAAATTAAACAATTGTAACTAAAGCTGTGTTCTATGAAAAAATAAACAATCATGGAAAACACATTGCTAAAAGTTGTAAATGGGCAAGACCTGCACAAAGAAGATACTGAAAAACATAATATTACCATGTTAAAAATGGTTGAAGAGGATGAAATTGACTATGACGATCATTTCTCAGCTTCATCAGACACCCCGATGCGTTCGGATGCATTTGAAACTTCCGATCAGGATAAAATTGCCGGTATCAGCTATCATTTTAAACAGATTTTGAACATTCTTGGTATGGATTTACGTGATGAAAGTCTGAAAGACACCCCGAATCGAGTTGCAAAGATGTATGTGAAGGAGGTATTCCGAGGTCTTAATCCGGCCAACAAGCCTGATATGAAATTATTTCCAAACAAATACCGTTACGGGCAGATGCTGGTTGAAAAAAATATAACAATCTATTCCTACTGCGAACACCATTTGGTTCCCATCATCGGTAAAGCACACATAGCTTATATTCCTGAGAATCACGTGGTAGGTTTATCAAAACTGAACCGTATTGCACAATATTATGCACAACGGCCTCAGGTGCAGGAAAGACTGACTATTCAGATAGGAAAAGAGCTAGTAAATTCACTGAAAACAAAAAATGTGGCGGTACTGATCGAGGCGGACCATCTTTGTGTAGCATCTCGTGGAGTTAAGGATGTGAATAGCAGTACCGTCACATCTTTTTATAGTGGCAGTTTTAATGACGAAGCTGTTAAGAATGAGTTTTTGAGATATGTGAGTGCAGGAATGGAATAAAGATAATTAGTCGATGGTCAATAGTCTATAGAGGCTATGTTGCACAGAAATGTAGATTTGATTTATGTTTTTTAAGGCTGAAGGCCTTGGATAATACAGCCCAGGGCAAAGCGAAGCGGCGCCCTGGGTTAATCAAATAGAATTATTTTTTGGCGGC
>JAEYWD010000044.1 GCA_023429135.1 Bacteroidota bacterium
GGATAATACAGCCCAGGGCAAAGCGAAGCGGCGCCCTGGGTTAATCAAATAGAATTATTTTTTGGCGGCGTGAAAACATGTTAAAAAGGGCTTTATTCTTAACATCGCCGCAATTGTGATTCTATTATTATCAACAATAATATACAACATAGCCTCGATGGTCCATAGCTGAACAGCCATTGGTCAGTCACAGGCAGAAACACAAATATTTATCTGTTGGCGCGGATTTGTAATCCGTCCTATCTGCGTTAAGCGGTAATTACTCGCTGTCGTTCATAAGACCAATTCACTAAGTTGCAATGCCGCTTGGAATGCCTAAGATAACCGCAGTATTTAAAATCGGAGTGCTAAGAGGACTTTGCAAATCCGCTTGAAACACTGTTGATTTTGTAAATCAACTAATTCTACTTTGACAGATTAGTTTGTAAATATTTAATTAGCCACTAATGCACAAATTGAGCCACGCAAACTGCGTGGGTTTTCGTGTAAATTATCAAAGGAGGATGCAGTTATATGGAGAGAATGTTAATGTATAATATTCACGAATAACCGAAAACAAGTTTTCGGTGAAAAAAATTTTTCATTAGTGCATTAGTGGCAAAAAGGTAATGTGTCAAAGTAGAACTAAACAGAATTTGCAAATAAATGATGCATAAACAGGCAGAAACATGAACATCCATGGCCAAAATTTGATTGAGGAATAAACCGAAAAAAGTTAACTGAGTTTTTTTTCTAAAATTTCGTCAAAATGTTTGAAAGTGCCATATAAATCAATACAGTTACTTCAAAACTCAATAGAAAAGCCCCGAAATCCTGTCCAAAACCATAGCTAAAAACAGTTATATAATCTTCATTATCAATAACATGTTAATTAATTCAATTTGGATATCTGATTTTCTTTTTCTACTTTCGGATCATTAATCAGCAATTACTGCTTTTCCCTTAATTTGAATTTGTGAGGGCGACGTTAGTGTGAAACTTTTAGGAGATACCAGTATAGCGCTTTGAAATATTTAGGTATGCTTTACGACAATTTAAGATGCTCCATCAGTTCAGGAGCGATTACCAGCGAACACTTCTGTTTATTTCAGAAAAGCAGAAAGTTTCAGAATATCTTTTCAGTCCGGATCCATCCAGGTTCATACTTCAACCTTCAGGTGCCTTACCTGGAGCTGCCAGTTTCAAACTGGCTGGTCAAAGTATCGAACTTTGTCCTCCGGGTATCAAACTGGCAGCTTCTTGTTTGGAACCGGGAACACAGAGTAAGAAGGTTTGATCACAAAGTATGAAACTGGGAGTTCCAGGTTCCACACTTTGTGATTCCAGCTTCATACTTTGTGCCCGGAGTATGAAACTGGGAGCTTCGTGTATAGAACCTGGAAAACAAAGTATGTCATTCTTCTTAAATCGTAAATGATTTCCTGTAATAAATAATTTCTCAAGTATTAACCCTTAAATTTTGTCAAAAATGAGTAAAGTAACTGTAAAAATCGAAATCCCCTCGGGCAGTCCCGATGATTTGTTAAGTATGGCCCAGAAAGTAGAAAACAACCATACAAAAAAAGGCGCCAACAGTCCGCTGAATGCAATTGACATGACAACCTTCAGTGCAAAATTATTAAGCGCCAAAGAGAAGCGTGCCGAAGCAAAACGCCTTCACGACGAGGCCGAAGCCCTCAACCAGCAGGCTTTACAAGATCTGGGAATAGCCGAAGGGCAGAATTCGAAAACACCCGGAACCATTTACAGCCTAATAACCAGCGCCCGCGATGTTCTGATGGGTATCAACCGTGGCCAGGAAGAAAAGCTCAACGAGTGGGGCTTTAAAGTGGTGAGCGGAGGGACGATGAATTCAAAATCGAAAACTTCGGCTGCAAAGTAGCCAATACCGGGAGGTGTTCGTAAGGGCCCTTAAGCAATTATGGGCTGCCCGATACGGAACACCTCCTCTATAATCTAATTGAATTAGGCTCTTAAGAAATTGGTTTGTCCACAGTCCTCAGACCATTGGCTGTGGACCGTTGACCGTGGTCTGTCGACGCGCTGTCATGCCTATTAACTAAACGCCTGTTCCAATAATCTAATTACTAACATACAATTCTATGAAAAGTCTTTACAAACTATTATTAACAATTTTACCCATGGTTTTACCCTTGGGTGTGTTTGCCCAGCCAACTGACAATGTGGTTGCCTATTATCCATTTAATGGAAATGCCAACGATGTTAGCGGAAATAGTAAAAACGGCACTGTTTCCGGTGCCACTTTAACAACCGATCGGCTAGGAAAAGCCAACGCCGCTTACTTTTTTAACGGTCGCAGCAACCTTATTTACTTACCGGATGCACTTTTGCCCAATGCTTCGGCATTTGCAATAAGTTACTGGATAAAACCCGGTGGAAATAACACATCGCCTGATACATATAATGCACAAATAGTTGTCGATTTGAGAGGACAATTTCAGATTGCGACAACATATCTGGAACCTAATTATACATCTAATCCCAATACCATGCAATTCTATATTTACAGCTCTGTCACAGAGACTGTATATACACCAAATAACTCTATTATGCCCGGTAATTGGTATCACATATTGTGCAACTATGGCAATAATGTGATGGAGCTCTACTTAAACGGAAACTTCGTCGGTTCGAAAACCATAAGCATTCCAGGGCCTGTTTCAGGATACAACAATACCATCGGAAAAGATTATAATGTAGGCTGGGACAGGTTATGGTTCTATGGAGCCATCGACCAGGTCTTATTTTATAGTCGAAAGCTTACAAGCTCTGAAGTTCAGGCCATATATAACCGGGAATCGACCTCAAGTGAAATTTCCGAGCTTTACGCCCCTGTAAGCATCCGGTACAATTATGATGGGTCGGGAAACAGAAGCTCGCGGGCACCGATTACCCTTAAATCGGGAAGCTTTATTAATGTAAGAGATTCCGTTGGATCAGAATCGTTTAGTGAAAACTACCTGGAACCACAAAAAGACGAAATTGAAGGTGGTAAAATAAACATTTATCCCAATCCCACCCGTGGATTCCTTAAAGTTGAGATTACCGGGATAAAAGATGAAGTAAAAACCTCTATCCAGATATACAACCTGAGTGGTTCTCAACTGGTAAATATTGTACCCGGCAGCTCAACTTCTGTAATCGACATGAGTAAATACCCCAACGGCACTTACCTTCTCAAGGTTTTTGTGGGAGATAAAATGACGGAATGGAAGATTATTAAGGAATAAAACTAATCAACTAAAATTTTCTAAACACATGAAACATATTATATCATTCATTATATTATTAGCTGTCTTTTATCAAGCTAAAAGTCAGAGCAATGTAGTATATCAACCTCCAATTGACCCTGCTGCAAGGCAAATTGATACAAACCTGCCTGTTGGAACCATTGCCGGAGGTGCATCAGTTAGCGCCAATGGGGCTGCTACTTATTCTATACCTGTTTTTGTTTCGCCGGGAACCGGAGGGGTACAACCTAACATCTCCATAGTATATAACAGTATGGCCGATTACGGTCTATTGGGTATTGGCTGGAATATTTCAGGGTTGTCAGCTATTATCAGAACGGGGAATAACATATTTACCGATGGAACAAGCTCACCTGTAAAACTCAACACCAGTGATAAGCTTAGTTTGGACGGAAACCGCCTTATTGCAATATCCGGCACTTACGGAGGGGACTGAACAGAATACAGGACTGAAAACGAAACATTTGTTAAAGTAATATCATTAGGCTCTGTAAATGGTTTTCCTGATAGATTTATTGTATATACTAAGGAGGGTCTGGAAATTGAATATGGCAATACAGCCGATTCAAAAATTGAAGCCCAGGGAAAAACTGATGTAATTATTTGGTATATAAACAAAGTGAAGGATAGAAATGGGAATTATATGACCTTTGTTTATACTGAGAATAATGTAACCGGTGAATCAAGAATTGATAGAATAAATTATACAGGAAATGAGCAAGTAGGCTACCAGCCTTACAATTCATTAAGATTTTACTACGAAACAAGATTGGATAAAGAGACTTCCTATATTGCAGGTACTAAGTTCCAATCGTCGGTATTGTTAAGAAATATTAAAGCATACAATAACAATACCGTTGTAAAGACATATGAATTTCTTTATAGTTTTAATATACATTCCGAGCTTTCTGAAATAAAAGAATACGGAGCTGATATGACTCCGCTTAATTCTACTGCAATCTGCTGGGGACCCACAGTAAATGCAATTACCGATAATCCCAGCACTTTAATTTCAATACCTGGTGATAAATACTATGGCGATTTTAATGGTGATGGACAAACGGACCTGGTATTTTATACTTCAGTAAAGGGAAATAACAACATGACCTATTATCTGGCAAATGCCGATGGGAAAACTTTTACAAATGGTGGAACAATTACAGGGACAACCACTCTCCTGGGTGAACCCAGAGGTATTATTGTGACAGACTTTGACGGCGATGGCTTGTCCGATATAATCCTTAAATATAAATGGGTTGGTGATGAATCAATTGATCCCAAATCCACAGGTTTTAAATTCTATAGATCAACAGGAACTACATTCTCGCTTGTAAATTCAGTTTGGGCCGGAAATAATGCAAGCGAAGAATTTGCTGGTGATTTTGATAATGACGGGAAAAAAGAGCTATTCTACAGAGCCATAGATTGGGAAGGTTTTTATAATTACTACTTATTAAGGCCTAATAGCCTACCCATAGTCTTGCGTAACGAGGTCCCGGGTGATGAAGATATTGTGGTTGCAGATTTTACCGGAGAGGGGCAGTCAGATGTGTTGATACTTAACTCCACTGGGTATTCCATAAATGAGGTTATAGGCAATGTACTGGTACAGAAATCAAGGGGAAGCCAGGTTTCTTCTTCTGGTGGAATAATCAGTTTTGGCGATTTCAACGGTGATGGCAAAGCAGATATTCTAAAGAGTGGACTCGTTCCTTATTTTTACTTAAGTAATGGCAATACCTTTGAAAATGTGAATCCCTGGGACGATATTTTAAGTATTAACTTAATTAAGCCGGTTGTAAAAGACTTTAACGGGGATGGTAAAGATGATATACTGGATATTACTTCTTCAACCGAGGCAAGATTATTTATAAATTCAGGTACCTATATCAGTAATATTTATCGGTTAACTTCATCTGCAAGTTTATCCGGGTCGGCCGACTCGTATAATGATTTTAATGGCGACGGATTACCTGATTATTACAATGAAAGCAGAATGATCTGTTTTAACGAGAATGATAATCGCTTTAAAGTTACCACTATTCTGGATGGATTTAACAGAAAAACAAGTTTTGCATATAAATCAATTGTTGATCCATCTGTTTATACAAAAGGAGCTGGGGCCATGTATCCGGTTACGGATTTCCAATCGCCACTGAAGGTAGTTGAATCAATTACCTCTGAAGCCGGATATGGCCAGTTGGTAACTACAAGGTACACCTACCAGGGAGCTAAAAAGCACGCATTAGGTCGGGGATTCCTCGGATTTTCCGGTGTAACCTCCCTTAACACTACATCCAACATAAAAACAGTAAGCAATAATTATTTGAATACGGCCAATTACATTATGTTGCCTGAGAGTTCCCGGACATACTCCGGTAATACCCTGATTTCAGAACAAATTGACACTATGGAGATCAGAGATTTTGGCAGCAAACGACTGTTTATTTACAGAAAAAGCTCCACCAGCAGGAGTTACGATTTAAATACACAGGCGCTGTATGCAAATTATTACGAAAGATATAACTACGATGACTACGGAAACCCAGTACTAATTGAATCAAATACCGGGGGCGTTGTTTTTGGCAAAATTGAAAATACCTGGATTAATTCCGGAGGATATTGCTTGAACAGGATCTCCAATAGTAAAACAACTACTTCCAGATCGGGAGAAACACCATATGTAAGTATCACTGAATTTACCTACAATAACGGTATTTTAAACAGATCAATAGCAGAACCTGGCGATGCACAAAAGGTAATTACAGACTACCAGTATAATTTTTCTGGAAATGTTACTAATATGAAGGTTTCCAACAACGGTACGGGTGGAAGGTCAGAAAACATGGAGTATGATGTTTACGGGAGGTTTCTTACAAAAAAATCGAATGCCTACCAACATTTCACTCAAACAACATACGATGAACGTTTTGGAGTGCCCATTGAAGTGAAGGACCATAACAATATTACCACCTCACACACATACGATGGTTTTGGCCGCTTAACCCAAACCACCGCCCCCGATGGTAATATCTCAAAAGTAACCCTCTACTGGGTTACCGGCTCCGGGCCGCAATATGCTTTATACTACTCCAAAACCGAAACACCGGGTAATCCTCCCGTATATGTTTATTACGATAAGCTTGGCCGTGAACTTCGTTCCCAAAAAACAAGTCTGAATGGCACACAGGTTTATTCCGATGTCCATTACGACGCTAAGGGGCAGGTCGACCAGGTTACCCTGCCTTATTTCACCGGGGCTACAAGTTTTAATTACAAAACAATGGCGTACGATAACCTGGGAAGAATTACCTCCGAAACCGCTCCCGGTGTTAATACAACCTATAGCTATAACGGCTTAAGCGCTACCATTACCGACAATATTGCCGCACAAACATACACCCGCACCGCCGATGCCACCGGAAGTCTGGTTTCGGCAACCGACCAGGGTGGAACCATTGGATACAGCTATTATAGCTCTGGTTTGGTGAAGACAATAAGCGCCCCCGGTAAAACCATTAGCATGACTTACGACCAGTTTGGCCGCCAGACCCAACTCACCGACCCCGATGCCGGAACCTACAGATACGGGTACAACGTTTATGGTGAACTTATCTCACAAACCGATCCACAGCAACGGACTACTTATCTGGATTATAACAATATTGGCCAGTTAACTTCCCAAACCGGTGGAACTTTCAACATAAACTACACCTACAAAACCAATGGGTGGCTCGATAATGTAAGTTCGTCAAACAATGTGAACTACACCCTTGCATACGACGGTTTAGGCAGAGTTACCGGTAAAACCGAAAATATCAATGGTGCGGAAATTATTACGAATTATGGCTACAACCCCATTGGACAGCTAAGCCAGGTTTCGTATGCAAACTCAGGCCTCAGTGTAAACTATAATTACCAGAATGGATATCTAAAAGAAGTGAGAAGAGGCGACAACAACGCACTCATCTGGAACCTGAATTCGGTAAATGAAAAGGACCAGATTACACAGACCTCCTTTGGTAACGGCTTGGTTACCAACAGGGGATACCATACTATTGGGTACCTTACCAGCATTAATACAGGAAACGGCAGCATCCAGAACCTCGAGTACCATTATAATGGCAAAGGGTTAATGGACTGGCGCAAGGATAACCGCCGCGGATTAACCGAGTCGTTTGGCTACGATGCATTAAACCGGTTAAACCTTATCCAGGTTAACGGAACCACCACTCAGGAAATACAATATTCGGCAGCCGGGAATATCCAAAGTAAAACCGGCGTGGGTAACTATACTTATGGAGGGTCGCAGCCAAATGCATTAACACAGGTTTCCAATCTGCAGATGTTGGTAAGTACTGATGCACAAAACATTACCTACACCACCTTCGACAAGGTATCGCAAATAACCGAAGCAGCCAATAGTGCCAGCATAACCTATGGCCCCGATTACCAGCGAAAAATGATGACCACCCTGATAAATGGTGCAAGCTCCACAAAATATTACAGCGATGCTTACGAACGTGAAATTAAAAACGGGGTAACACGCCACATGCATTATGTTGTTGCTTATAATGATATAGTTGCTATATTTGAAAAGAAAAGTACAGACACCAATCCGGTAATGCACTATGTGCACACCGACCATCTAGGTTCTTTGAATGTAATTACCAGCCAAAGTGGCTCCATAGAACAGGAAATGAGTTTCGATGCCTGGGGTAACCGCCGTGACC
>JAEYWD010000047.1 GCA_023429135.1 Bacteroidota bacterium
CGCTAAGCCTCCTCTCCAACTCTAAGTACTTAATTGTCATTTCGAATGCAATGAGAACTTTACATAGCGATCTCACCGAAGGTAAATCTGCTCAATTCATTCTTAATAATTTTTTAACCGGACAATAGTGTTTATAAAATAACTTTTTTGGTTTTTTTTGGTCACAACTTAGGCGCAGCCGTTCTCACGAACGGTAGTGAGTAAAAAAGTGACAAATGGCAGTTTGAAACCTTAAGTTATCTGCCATGATGTTTGGTTTCGAAACACGATTAACTTAGTAGAAACATACAAGCTTATTTTAACCTTATTTATCTGGTGTTTAGCAACGTTACTCTGTATTGTTAACAAATTCATTCCTTACTCTATAAAAAATAACATTCACTTGATTTTTTGACCCGAAGCTAATTCTTACCTTTGCCAAAACTTCAACCATGATCCTGGCTTCAGCACAAACCAAACCACATCGCTTCGATATCGAAAAAAATCTTGCCGACCACTATCGTTTCATCGATATCGCTGCCAAACACAAAGTAGATTTCATTGCTTTTCCTGAACTTTCGATAACCGGTTATGAGCGCGACAGAGCACACGAACTGGCATTTCAGAAAGGTGATAAACGTCTCGACGGACTTAAAGAGCTTGCAGCAAAGCATAACATGATAATTGTTGCCGGGGCGCCTGTTATTGCAGGTGAGGAAATGCATATTGGCTCATTTGTTCTCTTTCCCAATGGGAAAACTGAAATTTACACAAAACAGTTTCTGCATGGCGATGAAAAGAATTTTTATTCGCCATCATGTAGTTACAACCCTTTGATTGAGGAGTATGGAGAACGCATTAAGCTGGCGATTTGTGCAGATATCGATCATCCTCAGCATGCAGAAAATGCATCGAAAATGAATGCAACTATTTATGTTCCCTCCATTTTCTTCTCACCGGGTGGACTTCCCGGAGCTTATAACGATTTAAGCGGTTATGCCGGGAAATATTCAATGAGTGTGCTTATGTCGAATTTCTGCGTGGAAGCCTGGGGTCGGCCTTCGGGTGGAAAAAGCGCATTCTGGAATTGTAAAGGTGAACTTATCGACAATTTAAACGACAACAATCCCGGGTTACTAATAGTTGAGAAAACCGGTGATGAAATTAAAACCTGGTGCGTTTATTTGTAGCGGGCCGGCTGAATTTCATTTTTCACCATTCGCATTGTCGCTTTTATACTACCTGTGGCAACTAAACCAAGGTTAAATTTGTTCCATAATAACAAATAGGTTATGGAAACAATAATAAAAGACAACGACACTATTGTATTTTGCGTGAATGCAAAATCGTTTCCGGAGGGAGTACTGGAGGCGCATCAAACATTGCATGCCATGTACCCGCCAGCACCGGATCGGAGATATTATGGGATATCCCGGCCTAACCATGGCGATATACATTATAAAGCTGCTGTTGGGTTCGGGAATCAGCCTGAAGTACAGGAACAGCAACTTGAAAAATTTGTAATCCGAAAAGGAAAATACGCCGGAAGGGTAATCAGGAATTTTATGGAAGATATTCCTGCGATTGGGCGTACTTTCCAGGATCTGCTCGAAGATGTCCGCATCGATCCCGATGGATATTGTCTTGAAGAATATTTTGATAACGATGTGCGATGTCTGGTAAAACTCAAAGATGATTAACATCTTAAAAATTTTATCTGATGAAGACATTAAAATTTTCAGTTCATATTGCCGCACCCCGGGAAGTTGTTTGGAACATAATGTGGGGAAAAGAGTCGTCGAAGAAATGGCTCTCGGTATTCCAGGAAGGGTCTTATGCTGTTACCGACTGGAACGAAGGAAGTAAAATAATGTTTTTATCGCCCGATGGCGATGGAATGAACAGTGTTATTCAGCGAAAAATACCCAATGAGCTGATGTCGTTTAAACATCAGAATGTTATAAAACAAGGAGCGGAACAGTCCACCAGTGATGAGGATATGAATTGGGAAGGAGCCACGGAGAATTATTATCTGCACGAAGAAGACGGCATCACCCAATTAAGGGTCGAAATAGAAACTACTGAGGAGTATGTTAAATATTTCGAAACAGCTTTTCCAATGGCATTAAAGAAGATCAAAGACCTTGCTGAAGTTCCTAAAGGAATGCTGGTGGGGGGAAGGTAGATGAGTTGCAGGTTGCAGGTTAAATGTTGTACCCCCAACCCCCTGAGAGGGGGCTATAACAGCCGGTTGGGTGTTTTTAGCGAGGTCCGCCAACTGTTTTCCTGTATTGGCCATGGACTACGGACTATCAACTATCGACTCCTTTGCTGTGGACCGTCGTCCGTGGTCTGTCGACTGTATTAGCTATTGACTATCGACTATTGACTATCAACTTGTATCAACTGTATTAGCCATCGACCATGGACTATCGACCATCGACTTGTATTTGCATTGGCCTTTGGCAGTGGACCGACGTCTGTGGTCTGTCGACTGTATTAGCCATCGACTATCGACTATTGGCCATCGACTAAAAAATACTTGTCCGGTTTTCGGTTGCCGGTTATTTGAGCTTACCTTTACTTTGTACAAAAAAAGTTATGCAGGTAGAAAATCCATCCGAAATTCAGAAATATTACAGGGCACTCGTGGAGAGGGATCCTGGCTTTGTAGGTATTTTTTATGTGGGAGTGAAGACAACCGGGGTGTTTTGCATCTCCACATGCCGGGCACGAAAACCGAAGCCCCAGAATGTTGAGTTTTTTCGAGATATGAAAGATGCATTACGTTTTGGGTATCGTCCCTGCAAAATATGCCAGCCAGCCGAAAACTCCTTCGACATGCCCGAAGCGGTTACGAAGGCCATGACGGTAGTCAAAGAAAATCCCGATGAAAAAGTTTCGGATTACCATTTGTTTAAAATAGGCATCCAGCCCGAAAAAGTGCGGCGATGGTTCAAGCAGAACTATGGAATCACTTTCCAGGCATATCAACGGATGATACGCATCAACAGTGCTTTCAGGGAAATTCAAAATGGAGAGGATGTTACTGGTTCTGCTTATGGCTCCGGTTATAACTCCTTAAGCGGATTTGGTTACACTTTCAAGAAACTTACCGGTCGTGCTCCAAATAGGAGTATGGAAATGGATCTGATTCTGATGGCGCGGTTTAATTCGCCATTAGGCCCTATGTATGCCTGTAGTACAAGTCAGGGGATTTGTCTTTTGGAGTTTACCGACCGCCGGATGCTCGAAACTGAGTTTCGCGATTTGCAGCGACGGTTGAATGCAAAGATTGTTGCCGGAGAAAATGAGCATATCGTTCAGCTTAAGCGGGAGTTGCAGGAATATTTTGAAGGGACACGCAAAACGTTTGATGTAAAACTCCATACTCCGGGTTCCGATTTTCAAAATGCTGTATGGAATTTATTGCTTCAGGTGCCTTTTGGTACTACTGTTTCGTATATGGAACAGGCAATTAAAATGAATGCTCCCAGGGCAGTCCGCGCTGTAGCCTCTGCAAATGGACATAACCGTGTGTGCATTGTAATTCCCTGTCACCGGGTTATTGGCAGCGATGGCAATTTAACCGGTTATGCCGGCGGATTGGAACGGAAAAGATGGTTGCTGGAGCATGAAAGTAAAAATAAGCAACAGTAAGACAAATTATTGCTTCATAACTGACGGAAAAAAATGTGTTGTACAAATTCAACATACTTTTTCCATCTCAATCACCTGCCCATTTGCCAACCGGTTGGTTTTAACTCCCCCGGAGTATCCTTTGTTGGTCATTAAGTTCATTAATACTAACAGGAACATTCCATGACTGACAACGATACAATCTTCATTGTTTTTTTCCAGAAGCTTTAGAAATTCGGCAGCTCGCTTTCGGGTGTGTTTAATGGTTTCGTTGATGCGTCGTGAATTGAATTGCCACTTTGTAGCTGCAAGTAAATACCAAAAAGTATTCGACAGGCGAAACTTAATCCGGGAACGTCCGCTGAAGTCAACTTCATCAATCAGGGCCGTCTTGATAATGGTTTTGTTGCCTTTCAGAAACTTTGCCGTAGCTTCGGTTCTAGGCAGCGTGCTGATATAAACTTTTTCGATAGGAAATTCAAGCTCTTTTGGCTCAATTACAGGTTTGATATTATAAGCAGCAATGTCTTCCAGAAACTCTTTATAGTAACAACGGCGTTTCCACGGATGATCGACTTTAAAATGGCGGATAAGGATGACTTTCATAAGATGATATTGGAAACTAAAAAATCTCCTTTTACAAAAAAACATATTGTATGAGAATTAATCAAATGTCAATTCGTAATTTGGGAAACAAAAAGTTAACATATTCTACTGATACCTGATTATGTTAATGCATTCAAAACCATTAAACGATGACAAAACCTAATCGCAAAAAAGCAGTAAAGCGTGCTGACCTCCGCAAGCGCGACGGTATTCCTGCATGGCTTTATATGGCTTTATCGTTTGTAATTCCGGTTTATGGAATAATTTATTATGTTATGCTAAAAGATAAGGATGTTAAAAGAGCTAAAGTTGCTTTGTTTTTTGCAATGATAGGTCTCGCCGTATGGTTGTTACTAAAAGTGACAGTTTGGATTTCCTGAATTAAATGATTTTGATCGCATTATCTCTCAACAAAAGCCTTTTTAAAAATGTTCATTTTCTGCATAATGATTAATTTGCCTGAAAATGATATAAAACAGTAAACCTATGAATCCCGACCTTTTGTTGCAGATAACGTCTGTAATTCTGCTATTCGTATCTCTTCTTCTGGCAGTTTTTCTGCTAACCGTTAAAACAAAAAATAAAACAGGCAACCTTGCTCTTACCTTCTTCTTAATAATAAATGGTATCGATACAGGGTCGTTCTTTTATCATAACTACATCAACGTTCATCCAACTATTGAAATGCTGCGCATTGAAATTGGCGCTTTTTTTCAAAAACCTTTATTGTTTATTTTTGTAATATCGGTTCTTTATTCCGATTTTAAGTTAAAACCCAAACATCTTCTTCATTTACTTCCTTTTGCGGCAAGCGCTTTGGTTCTTATGCCCCGATTTTACCTTGCTGGTTACGATGATAAAATTACCCTTTTTGTAGACCATAAGCATCGCTTCGAAGGAACCTTCTCCATTGTCCTTGCTCATCTTCAATCTGTATTTTACATAATTGCCATTTTTGTTATTTTGCAGAAGTATAGGAAAATACTTCTGCAAAACTATTCCATTTCCGATAAGTTCAACTACAAATGGTTGATGCAGATGAATATTATCCTAAGCATTCTCTTTGTGGTCTCTACAGTCAAAAATTATTACAAATATTGGGATTTAGGTAATGAAATTACCTTATATCGCTTGAGTATTACCGTTGCACTTCTTGGCTTTATTTGCTGGATAACACTCAAAGCCATGTACGCGCCGCGGATATTTACAGGGATTGACTCGCAACTACAACTGGTCTCTCCGTTACAGACTTCTTCCGTACTCAATATTTCTGAAAATATTCCTCCAGTTGAAAATTTTGAATACTCATGGCAAATTAACCGAGTAAGAGAATATATGCTGAAACACGAACCTTTTTTAAACCCCGATTTAACCATTCAAAACCTTGCCGATCAACTGGAAATGAATGTAAGGGATTTGTCGTTACTAATCAATCAGCAGTTAAACCGGAATTTCTACGATTTTATAGCCCAATACAGGGTAGATAAAGCAAAAGATATGCTAAAAATGAATAACGGTAAAAAGTTAACTATCCTGAAGGTTCTTTATCATGTTGGATTTAATACTAAATCATCTTTTAATACGAGCTTTAAAAAGTTTACCGGCCTTACTCCTACAGAATACCGGAGAATGCACCAGGAAAGCAGGTCTTAAAAGTTATTCGCATGCTTTGCGGGTAAAAAAATAGTTCGAATAATTTATCCGGTCGATTTTCATTTTCATTCTAGTGAATTTTGCCAGCTAAACTTAATATCGCAAGTATGGTAAAATTAAATTTAACACTGTGGACAGCACTGTATCTGCTGTCATCTTTCAATATTGCAACAGGGCAGGCTAAAAACGAAAAAATTACCCGCGAAAATGTCTGGAGCCGGAACCGGATAGACAGCACCATGAAAGCCAACAATATTCCCGCCGTTTCTTTCGGTATTATCCGAAACGGAAAGCTGGTGTATTGCGGGGGTGTAGGCGTAATTTCGAGAGGGAGCAAAACTGAAGTAAACGAAAATACAATTTACCAGATTGGTTCAGACACTAAAAAATTTACAGGCATAATTGTAAATAATCTCATTAAAGAGGGTAAGCTTAATACGGACAGTCCAATAACGAGGTATTTGCCTGAATTGACCTCTGAAGCCCGGCAAAGGTTAAGCAGGATTACATTGAATCATTTGTTAATCCATAAGTCGGGAATTCCGAACAGGGCTCCCAGTGACCCCAGAGTTGACGGCGATCCGATGGTAATTGAATATCAGGCACAAAATCTGGTTAAAGATTTAAATGAAATTAAACCCGAATTTGAACCTGGCACCAAATTCGGCTATTCAAATCTGGGTTATGCAGTAGCAGGCTATATATGCGAGCAGGTTACAGGAATGTATTATCGCGATCTTCTGAAAAAGTATATTACAGGTAAGTATAATTTGAAAAATACTTTTATTTATCCCGACCAGGAGCACAAAGCGGTAATGGCAACGCCATACAGAAAAGACAACAGGGAAATTGAAACACAACCTTTCAGAATGGGAAAGTTGGCACCTGCCGGTGGTATTTGTTCAAGCATAATGGATTTATCAGTACTGATGATGAAGCAGATCGAAGAATATAATAATTTCCTGAAAAGAGGCAAAAGCTGCAGCCCCCTTATTTTAACGAGCAAGGACTCGGTAAAAAACGCCCATTATGGCTTTGGTTTAGCTCAAAATGCCGATAGGAAAGGAGTACATTACGGTCATGGTGGAGATTTGGACGGATTTGCAAGCGGATATGTATTTATGCCTGAAAAAAAACTTGGACTGATTCTGCTAACATCAAGTGGGGGACGATGGTTTGGAAAGCTTGAAAAAGACCTGCTGAACAGGCTTGCTTCAGATGATTAATGCTTTTATATACGCTCTTTTATATCTCATCGACTAAAGTAAGAAACCCAACTGTATAATTTCCGTATCATGGCGTGTAATTAACCCAATCCAGCCATGAAAACTCTGATACGGAATAGTGTATTCATTTTTGGTACAGTTTTAACAAGTCTGTTTGCTTCCTGCTCCAAAAACGAAACGGCTCCCGATTATAAAGAACTGCAGAATTTACCCAAAGATACTGGTGGGATTCATTCGGCAGTTGTTTATAATTCTTCTGTAAATCCTTATGGATACTACCTTTATACTCCTTCAGGCTACGAAAAAAATGATGCTGTGTATCCTTTACTTGTGTTTTTGCATGGTTCGGGCGAAAAAGGTAATAGTATGACAGATGCCAATGTTCTTAAAAAAGTGCTGGCCAATGGTCCTCCAAAATTAATCAACGCAAAAAAGTGGGGGCCCAAATATCCAATGATCGTGGTATCGCCTCAATGTCACGACTCGGGCTGGAATCCCGCGAAGATTCATAAGCTTATTGCGATGATTGTTCAAAACTACCGCATCAATACCGGCAGGATTTACCTTACAGGGCTGAGCATGGGAGGATACGGAACCTATAGTTATGTGGAAGCTTATGCCGATACAGGTTATGTTGCGGCTGTGGTGCCTGTTTGCGGCGGAGGAAATACCTCAAAAGCCAAATCGTATAAAAATATGCCATTGTGGGCTTTTCATGGCGATGCTGATCTTACTGTGCTGGTAAGTCAGTCCATTAATATGGTGAATGCCATCAATGCTTTATCGCCGGTGGTTAAGGCGAAGCTTACCATTTATCCGGGTGTGGCGCACGATTCCTGGACCCGGACTTACGACAGCTCGGGGATGGGTACCGAAAAAGCTGATTACGATCCATTTAACTTGACTATTTACGATTGGATGTTTACTTTTAAGAAAAATTTGAAGTAATAAAGGGACCATTCCTTTGTAAAATAAAAAACTATGAAACAAAAGATTATTCTTGCGTTATGGTTTATTTGTTCTGAATTAATATTTAATTCATGTGAGAAAGATGGAAATCAACCCAATGATTTTAGAGATAAATATGTAGGTAAGTATAAGGTAACTGAAAAGATCTCCTGTTACGGATCATGCAGTTCCTGTTTATTTCAACGGGATACCATAATTTCTGTAAACTATGGACTAACCGATTCAACCTTAAACATATTAGGTAGAGATGTTTTTCCGGATTCAGCAGGTAATTATCATAGTTATCATTATGATCTGCGACTATGGAAAGACAGTATTTTCTCAACCTTTATAAATGGTGGACTTGGTTGTGGAAAATATGAAACTTATAAAGGTATCAGAATATCTGATAAACCGTGATTCTTAATTTTTGATCTTTATTACCGCCTCTTTCAATATCTGCGCCTGTCCCTTGTTCAGCTTTATTCTGCGGATATCGGCATTGAACCATTCTGCGTTGTGATAATTTTCCTCCTAAAAATAAACTATCGATGATCAACAGGTAATGGGAATCAGTTTAAAGTTAAACTTATTTTACCTCAAAAACCGTTTTCCCCACTAAAGGATTTCCTGCTTCAGTAATACCCTCTGCCGATACTCTTATTGTACTTATATTATCAGCATTGAAAAAGGAACAGGAGGCATTACCCTCACTGTCAGTAATCAGGTTGGGTTCCCAAAAAATGGTGGATCTGAAATCGGGTCTGGAATTTGCTGGTGAAGGAATATCGTAACGGGGAGCGTAAAAGGTGCGGGCCTGGTAATATCCTGAAATATTTCTATTAATACTGGACAACACAGGTGCAATATAGCTTTTTGAAGCACTACCATCTTTTAATACAATAACAATTACGCCATAAGCTCCTCTTGCTCCATAGATAGCCAGTTTAGTCGGGCTTTTCAGAATTTCAATTTTATCCACCATGGATAATGGGATGGTTGGTAAAGTTTTCACAGTAAAAGGAATACCGTCTACTAAATAAAGGGGACCAGGCTGGTGCTCAGTATAACTCATTGCCGGAGGCATGGTAAGTCGCCCACTCAAATAGTCCAGAATACTTCTATAATCGTATGAAATTTCCGGAGTAATAGTAATTGATTTGTCTGGTTCACCATATATCCGAAAATATGTGTCTTTGTTTCTTATTTTAGGTTTTACTGCCTTAACCAAAACTTCCTTTAACCTGATTGTATCTGTTACCCTGTATTTTTTCCGGCTGAATTCCTCACCTTCAGTTTCTTCAAAAGTACTGAACTTTGAAGTCTGACTGTAAAAACCAGTTAAAGCCGGGTAAGAATAATACATGGAATCAACAGAGATGATTCCCCTGGGGACATCTTTTATCTGATGCACTTACCACCATTGTTTTTTTCCCCGCAAAATTTAACGCATTAAAACTATATTTACCAGTACTATCGGTATTAGTGAATCTATATATCGGAGTTTTACTATCAAAAATAGCCATCGATATAATAGCATCATGTAAGGGTTTATTACCAAAACTATTTCTTAGTCGCCCCGAAATCGTCAACCCCTTCTCTGCTGGATAGTTCATGTTTATATTTGTATTGGCAAGCTGTTTCCAGATATAATTGCGCCAGCCCTGTGTCAGTAATAGATTGTCCATCGCCTTAAATCTGTTTCGGTTGGTAGTATCGAAATAGGAATAAGGTTGTTCGATATTTCCTTTGATTTCGGATTGCAATAATAAATAGGAAGCAATATCCGGCTTTGTTTCATACCCTGTTATCTGCTGTCCATCAACAACAGCAACCGATACGCTTGCTGTCACCGGATTGTTGGAAGTATCCCTGACCGATATTTTCAGATTAACTTTTTCTCTGGGAGAATAATACTTTTTATCAGAAAATACATTAATACGTATCTTATTCTTCTTGTGGACATAAAAAAGCCGCTCGCTATAAATTATTCCTGTATTATCTTTTAATGTAATGCATGCGATACCATTGGGGAAATCTTTTTTGGGAAACAGAACGGATACCGAAGTTGAGTCCATAATGGCTTGAGCTGTCACACACAAAGAATGATGAGAAGTGGCCTGAATGAACAACTCCTTTAATGAATTTTCTTCCAGAGTTTCCTTGTTGGTATTAATCGTTACCCTAAAAAAACTATTATCAAAATCCGTTACTGCCAGGGCAAATCCTTTAGCTTGCACATTTCCTATTGGAACTTTAAAAGGGACTCCGGTATCACAAACCCCTTCGGCTGTATATGTTAGTTGTTTTTTAGGTGTAAAGGAAATGCAGCCCATACCAAAATCAGCACTGTTAAATCGTGCAACTGTATCTCCGTCCGACGAAATTATCTTTCCTTTGATGTTACAGCCAAATCCATCCGGATTTACTGCTTTAAACCCCACAGTAGAGCATACATCTTTAATAAGCGATCCTCCTTCAGGAAAAAACTGAATGTCCGGAGAGATCTGGATTCCGGTCGTATTCTCTTTAGCATCAATTATCTCGGTCTGGTTTTCTATTTGGATAATTTTCCTAAAGAAGAACATATCCCCAAAGTTTCGCATATAATTGGTATAAGCTCTGATCTGGTAATTTCCCGAAGGAACTGAATCAGGAAGGTGAAAATCGCCGTTTCCCAGGCCTGTTTCCAGCCTGAGAGTTTTTCGATCAATTATTCCCGAATCGGGCGAAATCAGTTCAACATAAAGATTATTACTGTTTTCTGATAGTTTTCGGTTAACAGCGTCTGTTAAATAAGCCTTAAACCAGATATTTTCACCTGCCATGTATTGAGTCCTGTCCATATGCAAATAAACTTTCTCAAAAGGGACATTTTTATTCGTGCTAGTATCGGCCGGGTTAACATTCTCTTTCGGTTTGCCCTGGAGGTTAGACAATCCCTAAAGATCTGGTTGGAAATCGAAGGGAAGCATATCTGCCATTCTTTCCTTACTCATTTTGCCATCCCAGCTTATATTATAACCATGTTCAAAATAGCCATTTTCAAACACTTTTAAAGAATTATTGAAAGTTATAACGCTTTTATATCTATAGCTTTGTGCTCTGTTTAGTTCGGTTTTGAGTTCCGGGTTATCATAATAAATAACAACCGGTTTTAACGAATAAATAACAATATGGTCGGGTCCTTCGAATGATTTCAAATCCTTTACATTTAATGGCTTGGTGTTTATGTTTTCGTTGGTCGCCTTATCAATATTTTCTTCATACATTTCAAATTTCTCCATATTTATTTTATCGTTATAGAGTGTCCTCATAAAATGCATCTGAGAGCCATAATACGTTATCAACCTTGCTTGGGACCACGATTCCTGCTCGGACTCCGAACCATTCATCAGGGAAAAGAATGGACAGCCATAATATCTGGAAATTCCCTTATTTGGATAATGTTCAAAGTTTTTTAGGTCGTAAATGATTTTATAGCCCAATGCTCTATTTTCAATTACCAGGGGTTTAACTGAATAACCTGTTAATTTTTTACTTTCCCTATTATAGTGAAGACGAATGTCTTCCGGATTTAGGATGCTGCAACTTTTTGAGTTTGGGGTTTCACCAAAGAAAACTTTTATAAACCAGGAATAGTTCTGTTTCCTGTATTTATCCTTGGCTGTGACTGTAATTTCATTTAACGTTTGGGTGTTGGTTTGCAATATTGCATTTATAACAATGTTCTTGCCTTCTGCATGAATTGATTTTGAATAGGATTTATATCCAATGCAGGTAATTATTAGTTCATATTGCCCATCCTTAGGAATTTTTAATTTGTATGCACCTGAATTATCGGCGGTGGTTCCAATGGTGGTATTGGACAAATAGACTGAAGCAAAGGAAATAGGATTATTTAAAGAATCCCTGACAATTCCGGTTATTGAAATCTGAGCAGTTAAATTCGCGCCCAATAAACATACAAATAATATCAATGGTAGTTTCTTCATATGATGCGGGATTAGTTATGTTGATCATGTTGTATGGATTCTATATCGAAAATATTTAAAGGGATAAATGATTAAATCAGCATGCAAGTAAGAAATTAGTTTTGGGTGTTATTCAAATGAATATTTATAACCGTTCCTGTTAGTAATGATTCCCGCATGATGTAATACCCTATACTCTATTTTAGAGTGTCTTAACCAGAGTGGTAAATCAACTAATATCAAAAGTGTCCGCTGTTTTAATTCCTTTTCAATATTTTCCCCACCGCCTCTTCCAATATCGTCACCTGTCCCTTATTCAACTTTATTTTGCTGATTTCTGCATTAAACCATTCGCCTCTGTCAACCTCGGGAAATTCTTGCTGTTTTCCTGATTTTGGCGGCCATTCCATTGTAAAGGTGTTGCTTTTCAGTTGCGATGCTTCAATATTATATTCCAGGGCAAAAGCATAAATCTGCTTGCCTCCGGAGAGCTTTACCGGAGTTAAAGGGATAAAACTGCCGGAAATATCAAAACCGGTCTCTTCTCTGAATTCACGGATAGCTGCATCGAGCGGGTTCTCATTTTCTTCAAATTCGCCTTTGGGAATGGACCATGCTCCTTCATCCTTTTTTGCCCAAAAGGGTCCTCCGGGATGAACCAGAAAAAATTCCAGCTCACCGGTGAAACGGTAAAGAAGCAGGCCTGCGCTTTTCTTTGGCATAGATCGTTTTTGAATTTTATTTTGCAATATATAATAACAAAGTCACACAAAAAGCAGCTATAAAATCAAGCCCGTTGCGGTCCGGGTGCCGCTGTGTCGACAATATTTACTTCACACTCTTAATTTCCTTATAAATCAATTCTTTCAAAGGAGTAATATCTGCCAATTTATAAAAAGCATACTTTTCGCCGTTTGAAATAAGACATTGGTTTGATCCATCGTCGAAGAAAATAAGTTCAAATACTTTAAATGACTCAAAGCCCCAAAAAAAATTTTTGTCAACAGTTTTTCTGTAGAATGAAATGCTGAATACCCTTGAATTGTCCATTACCGGTTTCACAAATTCCTCCATTTTCATGAATTTCGGATTTTTAAACTGGAAATAATCTTGTTTATTGGAAACGATTTGCAAGTTCCCAATTAAACTTTTATCTGGCGTAATAATTCGGTACTGGGCAAAACAGGTGTCACCTCCGGTAATAACATCTTTTAAACAAGTTACAGGATCATAATTGCGACTCTGGTAATTGCTGTCAACTTCAAGATTATTGAGAAACCAGTCGTTTTTGATCTTTGTAATTTCTATGACAATTGAGTAGCCAATATTTTTCAGAAACAAATTATTGACATAATTCCTATAGAAAGGAGGCATGTATTTGTAAGTAAATTCACGTGTTTCTTTCATCCGACCATTGATAATTTGCATATTGGACGAAGAATTACTGTTCTGTTCCAGGGCTTTGAAATTTTTAGCTGAGTTCCTGTTTATCAGATCAAATAAAATATTCGCTCTGGATTTTAGCTCTGTGTCAGAAACTTTAATTTTGAACGAATCACTGCAAAGCTTGCGCAAGGAGTCGGTCTGGTTCCGTTCAATATAACCTTTCAGTTCTTTCAGGATACTGTCGTCGGTTCTGTATTGTTTCTTGCTAGTTTCAATTTCCTCAAGAATCTGTGACCACTCCGGCAAACCGCGTAATGAGTTCAGGTCGGTATCGGTTAACATGTGACCTTTGTTGATGTATCCATTTTGAATTGCTTTACGCAATGTTTTTATAGCGAGCTCTGTTTTTCCTGCTAAAGCTGCCGAACAGGCTCCGTTATAAAGATCGTTGGCATAAGTTGAGTCGATTTCAAAAGCCCGGCTATAATATTCCCACGACTGGTCATACTTTTTATCCTCATATAACTTATAAGCATCGGCAGTTAGCTGAACGTATTCGGGTGATTGCGCATAAAGATTATGTGCCAGGAATAGAAAAAATAAATAAATAATAGGTTTATACATTGGTTTAGGTTTTCGTATTAGCAATTTACTAAACTATTGAGCTAAAATATTAAAAATCCCAACTCCACCAATTATTATCAATGTCTGCATGATCCCTTTTTTATTTCTTTTGGGTTGAATACTTAAAATATCCAATGTTTTCCATTCCCCTTATCCTCACGGGAAGGTTGTTAATTTTAGTATCCACCACATCAACCACGCGTAGTTTTGTATTGCGTGTAAAGCTGGGAAGATCAGCCAGATTTTTATTTCCCGAAAGGTATAATTCCTCCAGATTTGTGCAATACATTAATATACTTACGTCCTTCAAATTATTATTTCTCACGGAAAGTGACCTTAGTTTGGGGAGATTAGCTAACCAGTCGGGTAAAACCGTGATATTGTTGTTATCGAGAATCAAAACTTCCATTTCGTTATTTACAGCGCGGGCAGGTACCTCTGTAAAATTCCGGTAACTTAAGTCAATTATCCTGTGTTCAAAAGCACCATTGCCTTCATAAACTTCAACCGTGTCCAAGGTTTGCGAAAATACCAGAACCGGCATAAATACAAGCATTGTCAAAAATATTTTCATCATTGGCTTTTAAAAATGTTCGTGCAGACAAAATACTAAGAATTATTGGTTCAATCTGCTTTAATATTAACAGTTGAGACATTGTTACGGGAGTGGCGATTGTTAATTTATAATAAGTATAAATGTCAGTGATTGCTGATTATTTAACTTATCTATCTCCCAAAACTTTTCCTTACTTTTGTATTTCAACTGCTTTATAAGATGATAGACGTGATATCTTTACTATCGGTTAGGGTTAAAGTATTGTTAATCACACTGACCAAACTCTTTGGTCGCTATACAAAGGTGATTATGATACGTATTCTTGAATTTCGTAATGATAATCCACGGGGCTTTATCTACATTTTATGTTTGCTTACAGGAGTTATAGGCGGCTTAAGTGCTGTTTTCCTGAAAAATATTGTACATCTTACGGGAGTTCTTGTATTTTCGGCTTTCGACAAAGATATTCCAAACTTTGTGAATCTTGCTATACCAGGAATAGGTATATTACTTACAGTTCTGTTTATAAAATATGTGATTAAGGATAATATCAGTCATGGTATTACTAAAGTGTTGTATGCCATTTCGCGCAACAGAAGTAAAATTAAACTTCACAATACATACTCTTCGGTAGTTGCCAGTACCCTTACGGTTGGCTTTGGTGGTTCTGTCGGACTGGAAGCGCCAATGGTTTATACCGGATCGGCAATTGGAGCAAATATTGCCGGTAGTTTTAAGATGAATTACAAATACCGTACACTTTTGATAGCATGTGGTAGTGCTGCTGCGATAGCCGGTATTTTTAAGGCGCCCATAGCAGCTACAATTTTTGCGCTTGAAGTTCTGATGATTGATCTGAATATGTGGTCAATCATTCCATTGCTTATTTCGTCGGTTACCGGAGCAAGCATTTCTTATATGATGATGGGCGATTCAGCAGCGTTATCCTTCACGTTATACGAACCTTTTGTTAAGACCAAAATACCTTTCTATTTGGCTCTGGGCGTGATTTGTGGTTTGCTTTCTCTTTATTTTTCACATAGCCTGAGGTACTATGAAAAACTTTTTGGAAAATTAACCAGTGATTATCGCAAAATTCTGATAGGGGGCATTGTTCTGGGAGTTCTTATTTTTCTTTTTCCTCCTTTGTTCGGCGAAGGAGTTATAACCTTGCAGCACATCCTGGGAGGGGTGCCCGAAGACGTTGCCAACAACAGTCTCTTCTATACTTTTAAGGATGATAAGTGGCTGTTTCTTTTGTTTATGCTGCTGGTGCTGTTTACTAAGGTATTGGCAGGTGCTGCAACTACTGGAGCAGGAGGAATCGGAGGGGTTTTTGGTCCATCACTTTTTATGGGCGGAGTAACAGGCTTTATTTTTTCAAGAGCTATCAACAATACCGAATGGACCCACCTTTCGGAACGTAACTTTGCGCTGGTGGGTATGGCCGGAATTATGTCCGGGGTAATGCATGCCCCCCTTACCTCTATATTTTTAATTGCCGAAGTTACGGGCGGATATTCTCTTTTCGTACCCCTGATAATAACGGCTACGGTTGCATATCTTACAAAATCGTTCTTTGACCCTCATTCGGTTTACACAACAAAACTTGCACAGGAGGGCTCCCTGATAACGCATCACAAGGACAAGGCTTTGCTGAGACTTTTGCAGGTAAACCAGGTAATTGAAACCGATTTTATAAAAATATCCCCCGATATTACCCTGAAAGAGCTTATTAATCACATAGCCCGAACCAAACGGAATGTCTTTCCGGTAATTGATGAGAACAATAAATTTCAGGGAGTGATATTGCTGGATAATATACGCGAGCTGATTTTTCAAACAGAACTATACGATAAGCTGGAAGTCAAAAGTTTTATAACACCTGTGCCTTATACACTGCATGGAAAAGAAACGGCCGAATCGGTATTTAAGAAATTCGATATTTCCGGTGCCTGGAGTTTACCTGTTGTTGAGGACGGAATGTTTAAAGGAATGGTTTACAAGTCTCGACTTTTAACGGTATATAGGGAAATGCTTATCAATATGTCGGAGGAATAGAATGTGCAAAGGTTATTCTGTTCATCAGATTGAATAAAGAAATGAACCATCCATGACGATAGAATTTGTAATTAGTCTATAGCCGGAGGTTAAGCTTGTCGAAACCTCACTTCGACAGGCTCAGTGACCTCACTTCGACAAGCGTTCGACTGAGCCTGTCTGCGTCAAGGCAGGCTCACTCCCGAAGTCTCAGTATCCGACACTTTTCACACAACCTCTCCAACTGACCTTTAAAAAATAAGCAGATGAAATTCTGAAAATCAATCAAGTCTTTTTCTATTTTTGTGCCATATGAAAATGATTCGTGATATTCACATGTTAAAAGGACTGATATGGCTCTTATTTCTTTTAAGTCATATCTATATCTCTTTTACATGTATCACTCTCCCGGTAAAGGATAGAAACGAACAGAAGATTCCGGGTAACACTTATTTTGTTGCAGCATCAGATGTTTCGTTTTGGGTTGAAAGAAACAGAACCGAAAAAACCTTTTCGTTACAGGTTCTGATTTGCCTTATATTCGCAGGTTCGGTTTTTATTATTCCGAAAATTATCCCGGCTTACCGCCAACTTCGGTCGATATATTCACAATGTGTCCGCATATTTAATCTTTCACCCTGCTATCTTATTAACAGGGTTCTTCTGATTTAGATCGTTATTCCCATTTTACAGTCCGGTTGATCCTACAACCAGATACATTTCAAATTAACTGAAGCATTTCCTTCTCTGTTGGTAAATTTACAGCAGTTGTCGGATGCTTCCATATATTCAAAAATTTAAAAAATTACAAAATGGAAAATACTGAAACTAAATCAGGAAAAAGTGGTATGTTAACATTCTTTTTAATTGTTGGAGGAATAATAGCTGCTTTAATAGTGCTGAAAATGATTATCGGATAATCATTTACTATTTATAAATACTGCAGGGCTGGCGGGATTATTTTCGTCAGCCTTTTCAGTTTATTGAATTTACTTAACGAATAAAAAGAAATAGTTTTGTCACAGCCCTCTCCCGATAGCCATCGGGACCGAAGACAACAGCCAGTTTTTAGATTGAAAAAGGAACGGCGATTTGCCAATGCTGTATTGGCCGTGGTCTGTCGTCTGTCGAGGCTATGTTGCACAGAAATGTAGATTTGATTTATGTTTTTTAAGGCTGAAGGCCTTGGATAATACAGCCCAGGGCAAAGCGAAGCGGCGCCCTGGGTTAATCAAATAGAATTATTTTTTGGCGGC
>JAEYWD010000099.1 GCA_023429135.1 Bacteroidota bacterium
AGAGCCCATCCTTATCGGTATCGTAAAATATAAAAGGGTTTTCCCAGCTATAGCGCATATCGTCAATGCGGAAAGTCGATGCATGCATCTTCAGGAACAAAGTGTTGCCGTGATAATCCTCGAAAAAATTCGAATGACCAATATGTTCCCAGGCTTGCATGCGGATGTCGTTCCAGTTCACAAAGTGCTTGATGTTATCTTTCTCAAGGTCGATAAAATACATGAAATCGGCTTCCCAATCGAAGAAGTTACGGTTTTTCAGACCGCCATTCTGGGCAATAAGCTGGATCTCGGGAATACCATCGCCATCTTCATCACCCCAGTCGATGCTGAAATCGTAAGGGCCGGCAAACTTTCCATCGCGGTTGCGGTCGATAAGCAGGCAGTCATTATCGGTATCGCCTTCAAGGTCACCAGTTTTCATATCATCGTCGTCGTCAATCCATATTACAGGAATGGAGTCGTGCACAAACTGACGGATAATATCGGGATCACCATCTTTGTCCGCATCAATATACTGGGTTTTAGTAAGCACCGAAGCAATAGGATATCGCCAGGGAACCAACTGGGTTTTTGAATTCCAGTAGTTTTCGGGTTTCGTCTCCTGACTGTTCACAAGAGCAAACTGGAGAAGAAATAAAGCTATCAAAATATTTCTCATAACATCTTAGATGGTTTAGTTAAGTAATACAAAAGTCCATTAATAAAGATAATAATTACTCCCAAATATGCGGAAGTTTGGTCCAATCATACTGAAGAATAACTTCTACTAAAACTATTTTCCCGAAATTTAAGTAAGAATAAAACACAAAAGAGGCTGTGTAATTAGTCCGTAACCGGAAGTTGAGCCTGTCGAACCTCATTGTAAATCAGTAAGATTACACTTCGACAGGCTCAGTGTCCGGCACTTTTTACACAGCCTCTCCCTAAATCAAAAATTAGCGTACTACAACTTTTCCGCCATTATGAACAGTCTGTTTAAAGTCTGCATCTTCGTAACCATGATTGGTGGCAACAACAGTTAAATCGAACTCTCCGGCATTGGCATAAGTATAGGTACACGACCATCCAAGCGGAGTTTGGGAAGTTTTATAACCTCTGGCACCAACCAGACCATAATCGATATAGCAATCACTTCCAACACCATTTGAATTTGGCTTTAGAACCGGATGATTAAACATATCCAATGAATCTGTGACATTGTCTTTCTTTTTCATGATAACACGAAGACCGCCGGGCCAAACAGAGCAAATATCAGCATCGGTTTCAACTACAAATTTTACGGCTTTCCCTTTTACAGCCTCAGTAACAAGTGAGTCTTTACCGTCCTTTCCTACCATATACATCTTAACAGCATTTACTGAAGGTGCTGAAATATCGTCCTCCTTCAAACAGGAGGTAATCAGGAATGGAAAGATAATTAACAGAACTAATAAATATTTTATATTTTTTTTCATAGTAATCAAATTATGTTCATCAATTTATTAATAGCCTGCATTTTGAGTCAAAGTTGGATCTTTTTCAATTTCGCCCACCGGAATTGGAAGTATTAACTGATATTCAGGAATAGGTGAAAGAGTATAGATCTTATCATCGTAATCCACCTTGGTCATCAGGTCCTTGCTTATAATTTCAATGGCTTTACCGGTTCTCACCAGGTCGAAATAGCGATGACCTTCAAAAGCTAGTTCCATGCGTCTTTCATGGAGAATTACATCAATACTAAGATCATTTGCTGTAAGAGCAGCAGTAGCGCCCAAAGTACGGGTTCTAACCTGATTAAAATATTTGATTGCATTGTCTTTGTCGCCAGTCATAAATAATGCTTCAGCGTACATCAGTAAAGCATCGGCGAAACGCGTAACCATATAGTTGTAATCAGTACCTGTATTAGCATAAGTTTTCACCGAAGCCGCAGGAGGACACAGTTTGCTGGCCCATGCCTGAATGGGAGGAGTATCTCCTGGGCACTTCCCTGAATCGATGGTAGCAGTGTATCTCACGAAATCTTGGCTGTTCACAAAATCGCGCATCAGGTTATGTTCAACCAGAAGCTGATTGCTGGCATTGGCCGCTAAACGTTTACCTATATCAACGCCCATCCACTTGAACCAATCGCTCGGCTGACCGGCAGCTAAGTTGTAATTTACTTCGAATATAGATTCGGAGTTGAACTTATTGGCTGGTTGAAAAATTGATTTATAATCGGTTAAAAGCGAATACGTGCCAGCAGTTTTATCAACTACCAACAATTTTAAAGTTTCGGCTGCCTTTGCATAATCTTTCATGGTAAGATAAACTTTACCAAGAATTGTAAGAGCTGCACCCTTAGTGGCACGGGCTTCTTCACCTTTCAAAGCATTATCGCCCTTCTTGAAACAATTGGCATAAGCATATTCCAGATCGGGAATAATTACCGAGGTGTAAATATCGTTAACGGCGGTCCGGCCAATACCGAAAGCTTTGTTGGGATCGTCGAAAGGCTCAGTAAACTTGGGTACATCTCCGTAAATACGTACAAGGTTAAAATAAGCTAGCGCTCTCAGGAAACTTACTTCGCCCCGAAATGCTTTCACGGTAGTTTCTTCGGCAGCATCTTTTGCTTTGTACTTGTCGATTATGGAAATCATATTATTGCAATTCACAATCATTTTAAAGGAATTGTTCCAAATGTTGCCTTGCGAATTTGTGTTGGTTTTTGTAAAAATGTGCCAAACACTGTTCCATCCGAAATCTTTACCATCATCGGACATCAACTCCAGAATAAGTGGCATGTCGCCACGATTGTAGATATTTTGCAGCTTTTTATAACAACCTGCAATACCTGTTTTCATTTCGTTGATATTCGAATAAAAGGTACCAGTAGAAAGAGTATCCTCCGGTTGAGTATTTAAAAAGTCCTCGGAGCAAGAGAGCATGAGGGCTACTGAAATTATTAAAACATATATTTTTTTCATCTTTTATCCTTTTAATTTTTCTTATTATAATGCCAGGTTAACGCCAAAACTGATGGTTCGTGCAAGCGGATATGAACCACGGTCGATACCTTGCGATAAAGTAGAATTCCCTTTGAAGTTTGTTTCAGGATTAAAGCCAGGGAACTTAGTAATGAAAAGGGCGTTCTGAATATTCAGATAGATGCGTGCATTATTTACATTAATCTTGTTTATCCAACTTTTTGGAAGTGCGTAACCGAGGGTAACATTTTGGATATTCACATAAGTTCCTTTGTATAATAATGTTCCAGAAAGGTCGGAGCCTTCATAGTTCTTACGTGTGGGAGCTGCGTATTTGGCATCAGTTCTGTCGGGACGCCAGTAGTTATTGTAATATTCGGCAGTAGTATTCTGAAGACCAGCTCCACGGCCAAAAACACCCTGATATTCCATCATGGAAATGTCGCCTCCCTGAGTTCCGTTAACCTGAACAGTTAAATCGAGACCTTTATACTCAAATGTATTGGTCATACCCCAAACAAAATCGGGAAACGCCGAACCGATGATAGTTTTATCGCTGCTATCCAAAATTCCGTCGCCATTAACATCGGCAACTTTAGGCATACCCGGGTTAGAACGATTTCTCCACAATGGAGAATTGGCGCCAAAAATCGGCGATGTTTTCACATCTTCCCAATCCTTAAAAGGACCTAAATCTACCATGCCCCAGATACCAGCCAATGGTTTTCCTTCGGTGGTGTAGCAATCGTCCTGAATGATCGGGCGCTTGTCTTTACCAATATCCAGAACACGGTTACGATAATAGTATATGTTGAAATCGGTTGTCCAGTTAAATTCGCCAACAATATTTCTGGAGTTAATAACCCATTCGAAACCTCGGTTACGCATTGCTCCAATATTTGCCATGTAGGAACCAAAACCGGTGATGGTTGGTAATGGCATATTGAAAAGCATATCGGTTGTTTTACGATAGAAATAATCTACGCTCAGGGTAATCCTGTTTTTAAGGAACTGTAAATCGGTACCCACATTGTAATCGGTAGTTGTTTCCCATCCAAGTTTTGGATTAGAAACTTTACCGGTTTCGTAAGCCGAAGTAACTGTGGATGTTGCTCCAAAAATATAGGAAGAAGCAGTAAGTGTATTTAAGGCGTTGTAATTCCCTATACCGGAGTTTCCAATCTTACCCCAGCCACCACGGATCTTCCAGTCGGAAATATAATTTTTGAAAGGAGCAAAAAAGTTTTCGTCCGAAATTCTCCATGCGAGAGATACCGATGGGAAAATCCCCCACTTGTTGTCTTTACCAAACTTAGATGAACCATCGCGACGTACGCTGGAAGTAAGATAATATTTGGACCCAAAATTATAAATTAAACGGGCAAAAGAACCAATCATGTTCTCGCTCGAACGGTTGGAACGAGCATCAGCCTGAGCATTTACAACAGTGGTAGCCTGGTTTAAAGTTGGTATCTGATCGGAAGGGAAGTCATACTTCTTAACCAGGTTACTGCGGTAACTGGTTTCTTCGGCCGAATACCCCACCATAGCTGTTAAAGAATGTTTGCCAAATTTATTCTGGTAGGTAATAAAATTCTGGGAGTTCCAGTACAAGCGGGTACTCGTTTGGTTTGTACCTTCGGTTCTCGAAAAAGTCTGGGCCGAAGTAGGAACATTGCTGGGAATAAAATAATTCTGTTCCCAATAGCGGAATTCATTATGAAACTCGGATCTGAACGTTAAGTTTTTTAACAGTTTCACTTCGGCAAATATAGAACCAAGATTTTTAGCTGTTCTTCTGTTGTCCTGCTTTCTGAACTGAGCCAACGGATTTACGAAGTTAGAAAAGTTCCAGTCCCATGGACCATCGAGTACAGTACCGTAATAAATTGGATCTCCTTTACTATCCCTAGGAGCCCAGATAGGAATCATAGCCACCGCATTATAAAAAGGATTTGAAGTATTTCCACCTTCTGTGTTCGAAAGAACATCAAGGTTTTCAATAGAAGGAGCAAGGTTTAAACCCATTTTTAACCATTTATTTACATTTACATCCACGTTGGCGCGGAAAGAGATACGGTTATAACCGGAAGTGGGAACAATACCTTCCTGGTCGAAATAGCCTCCAGAAACCATGTATGAAACATTTTCGGTACCACCTGTTGCCGATAGCTGAACATCGTTTACTTTTCCAACACGGGTAATAACATCCTGCCAATTGGTGTCGTAGGGAGAATTGTAACAGGTATCACTTACTGTAATCCAGCGGTAATGCTTTGATCCGGGCTGAGCCATTGCCGAAGCATGCTGCGAATACTTTGCCCAGTTCGAAATCCGGAGCTCGGGAGCATCAGTCCATTGCCATAAAGGAAGGTTAGTATTATTGGTTCCGAAGTTTGGATCTTCAATAATATAAGCATTTGCACGGGCGTCGTCCATATATTTTAAGAAATCTTCCCGGCCAAGAGTTTCAATTTTATGGATCATTTGCTGCATACCAGTACTCACATTCACATTGATAGTGGGTTTTCCCGTTTTACCTCTTTTGGTTGTGATAAGAACCACTCCATTTGCAGCCTGCGTTCCGTAAATCGCACTTGACGATGCATCTTTTAGCACTTCAATAGATTCAATATCAGCAGGATTTATTGAATTAAGAGGATTTTCGTTTTTATCAAATCCATCTTTCAAGGGGAAACCATCTATTACAAAAAGCGGTGATGTGCTGGCATTAATTGAACCCACGCCACGGATATTAATTACCGATCCTCCTCCCGGAGCAGCGTTTGTGTTCGAAATTCTTACACCTGCCATTTTACCAGAAATTGCCTGAGCAAAATTAGAAACGGGTTTATCTCTTAGGTCCTCGGAACTTACTGATGCAATTGCTGTTGAAATATCTCTCTTGTTCTGGGTACCATAACCAATAACCACAACTTCTTCAAGACTTTTTATATCCTCAATAAGTTTAACGTTGATTACATTTTGCCCGCCAATAGCAACTCTTTCAGTGTTATAACCTATAAAAGAAAAAATAAGTACGGCGTTTTTATCAGGAACTGTTAATGAATAATTACCGTTTAAATCGGTGGCTACACCAATTGTTGTTCCTTCAACCTGCACGTTAACACCTATAATGGGTTCCGAAGAGGTAGCATCGATAACTACTCCCGAAACTTTAAATTCCTGCAAAGCAACTTTAGGAGCCAGTACAATCAGGTTATTTTCGAGAATACGATAGGAAAGATTTGTATTGGCAAAAACCTGATCCATAATATCCTCTAATTTTTTATTATGGATATCAATGCTTACATTCCGGTCAAGATCTTCAAAGCCATCATTATACAAAAAACTAAATTCGCTTTGTTTTTCAATTTCCTGGAATAAAGTTCTTATGGAGACATTCTCCAGATTAAGTGAGAATTTTTTGTTTTGTGAATATACTGAAGCAGAAGCCGACAGCATTCCAAATAGTAGTAAAATAGTTGATAGCCTCATAATTAAAATGATTTTTTTTACCTTTTTTTGAGGCAAAAGGATTTCACATAGTTTTCTTTTCATAAATTTGAATGGTTTTAGTGGATAAAACTTTGTCTGAGCATGTTCGTAGCACGTTCAGACTAAAAATTAATCAGTTGCCGGGAATTGCAAGTTTCCGGCAATTATTTTTATTACTTTGCTTAAGTGGGTGATAAGTTTTTCATTTCTGGTAGTTTAGTTTTCGTTTTTCTGTTTGCAGTTATAAATTTCTAATCCTTTCGCAGTTGTTCGTAGTTTACTCTTGAGGCTTTATTCTCGTAAATCATTACCGTTTTATCCTTTAGCTTATAGGTTATTGGAGCTGTTAATTTCAGTCCGTCAAGAACCTGCTCAATAGAAACATCTTTAATTGTCCCGGAAATCCGAAGATCTTTAAGTGTAGAGTCAATAAAAACAAAATCGAGATCGTATTTACGTTCCAGTTTCACAGCCAGGGTTTCGAACGGCTCTCTTCTGATAACCAGAACTCCGTCGGTCCATGCAGTTTCCGCTTCAACATTGGCCTCGTGAATTTTAAAATC